>CAXBJV010000014.1:0-75952 GCA_963976215.1 uncultured Woeseiaceae bacterium
TCACGATTCTCGCTAGAAGCGCGCGACACTGTAATGTGGATCATCTTCGGCAACTTCGACTTCAACGAGGCTGCCCGCTGCGGTGATCATTTTCTGACACTCGGTGCTCAGGTGACGCAAGCGTAGAACCTTGCCTGCACTTCTATAGCGTTCTGTGATTGCGTTCAGCGCTTCCAGGCTCGAGTAGTCCGCCACGCGCGCATCTTTGAAATCGATGATGACCACATCCGGGTCGTTGGCAGGCCACAAGCGTTCTGAAAACTCCCGCACCGAGCCGAAGTACAGTACGCCCTGAAGATTGTAGATGCGTGTGCCGGGATCGATGTCGGTTGGCATCAGCCGCACGTGGTGCGCGCTTTTCCATGCAAATACCAGCGCAGAAAGCACAACGCCAACAAAAACGGCCAGCGCCAGGTTGTGCAGCAACACGGTCGTCAACGTGACCACGAAGATCACAAAGATGTCGGTCCCGGGTACCTTGCCGAAGGTGCGGAACGTGGCCCACTCAAAGGTGCCGATGACAACCATGAACATGACGCCGACCAGTGCCGCGATGGGGATTTTCACGATGATCGGGCCGCCAACGAGGATGAATGCGGTGAGAGTCAGGGCCGCCACCAGGCCCGATGTACGACCGCGTCCACCGGATTTAATGTTGATGAGGCTCTGCCCGATCATGGCGCAGCCGCCCATGCCGCCGAACAAGCCGGATAGGAAGTTGGCGCCACCTTGCGCGAGGCACTCGCGGTTACCCTGGCCGCGCGTTTCCGTTAAATCGTCGATAAGCTGCAGCGTCATCAGGGACTCGATCAAGCCCACCATCGCCACCGCCACGGCGACGCCGCCGATCAGCAATATCGTTTCGCGATCCCAGACGACATCGCCGGGCCAACTCAAGACGGGTAAGGATCCGCGTAATTCCCCACTGCCAGTGCCCTCAAACAGGACATCCGAAACCGTCTTCGTGTCGACCACATCAAAAAAACTCAGGCAGCCGACCGCGACAATCGCGACCAGGATCGACGGGATAGCCGACGTGATTCGGGGAAAAAACTGGATGATGAGCATCGTCAGCAACGCGAGTGCACCCATGACTAGCAACTGGCTGGTCGCGAGCCATTGACCGTCAACGGTTTGAAAAGACTTGAATTGGGAAATCAGGATGACGATCGCGAGGCCGTTCACAAAGCCCATCATGACCGGGTGTGGCACCAGTCGGATGAAGCGACCCAGCTTGAGCACGGCAACGAGGCCCTGGATCAGGCCGGCGAGCATCAGCGTCGCAAACATGTATTGCATGCCGAGGTTGTCGATGCCCAGTTCGGCACCGGCCGTGTTGCCCATTTCGACTGACTTGGCAACGACCACGGCGATCGCGCCGGTCGCGCCGGATATCATCCCAGGGCGGCCGCCGAAGGCCGAAGTGATCAGGCCGAGCATCACGGCCGACCAGAGCCCGACGATTGGGTCGACCTTGGCGACGAATGAAAAGGCGATCGCTTCAGGTACAAGCGCAAGTGCAACGGTCAGTCCGGATAGCGTGTCGGCCTTCCAGGTACCGTTGGTTTTGGTGAACAGGTTAAAAATCATCAGGCAATAGAATGAGCGCAAGTCGCGGCGAGATTGACGACTCGGACGTAGAGGTTAGGAGGGCGGGCGCAGGAGTCTACACTTCGTTGTTGCGCAGGTACAGCATTGTGGACGTTGTAATCTCGTCTTCGACGGACAACAGATTTGCGCCTGTTTCTACGTTCTCGAAAGTATCGGTGCAGGCGCCACCGAAACCTTCACGCAAGACAACCAGCAACTACTGACCAGTAGCCATCGATCAGGAGGCCGCAGCATCAGTTATAGTTACGGTTCCGCCGCCGGCTTCGCCTCCAAGAGCGACTACGCCAGCCATTCAGAAGGAATACTTATGCGATTCATATTCTGTGTGCCGAAATGGACGATTGTCCTCCTACTATTCACGGCTTCACTCTCGATCGCTCAAGCCGCCCCCACGCTCGATGATTTCCTGCGTGAACCCGAAGTCATTGATGCGGATCTGTCGCCGGATGGCAGGCTCCTCGCGCTGATCATCAACGAACCGGATCGACGGCTGGTTGTTGTCAGGAACGTTGACGAGTCCGGCATGCCGATTGTCGGGGCGTTTGCAGAAGCCTCTGTCAAGCCGACCTGGCTGTCCTGGGCCAATAATGACCGGCTGCTGGTGTCAATGTCTATTTCCTACGATACGTTCATCACGCGCTCAAGAAAAAGTGCCTACCTCCAGGGTCGCGACGATGTCAGCTTCAGTCGCATGGTGTCAGTCAATGCCGACATGTCAGAGATGTCGGTCCTGATGGAAAACGAGGCCAATCTGCGTCGCAACTACTCACTTTCCAGGGTGACCAACTATATCAAGAATGACCCGAACTTCGTGCTCATGGCGGCCTACCGGTCCGGCAAGCGCACCCTATACAGGGTTAACGTCTATTCCGGCGAAGCCGACTACATTACCAAGGGATCATCACGGACATATCGTTTCCTTAGCGATGACGACGGCAATCCGCTGTATCGATTCGATTACCGCGAACGTTCCAAAACCGTCGAGATATTTGAATACCAGGGCCACGATATCTGGGAGCGCATCGACAAGTTTCGATTGAACAAGGATGACGAGGACAACCTTGGCACCCAGGGCCTGGTCGCATTGCACGCGGACAACCTGGTTTATCGAAAACAAAACAGGTCGACGGGCTACTATGAACTGATTCTTATCGACAGGAACAGCGGGGAACGAACGGTCTTCGCAGCGCCGGAAGGACAGGATGTTTACAGCGCGCTCTTCATCACTCGCTCCGACCAGCTCGTGGGTTACCAGGTGGAAGACGACTACGTGCGTGATCTGTATTTTGACGAAGCATACCAGGCGCGATACGACGCCATTGCAACACACTTCGAGAACGCCAACTTCCGGGTATGGGGATTGGGCCCGGACTACCGACGCACCCTGGTTACCGCTTTTGGGTCTGATACACCTTACAGCTATTACCTGTGGGACTATGAATCACAGAAGCTTAAGTTTCTCGCCCATGCAGATTCCCACCTTGCGCCGGAAAAACTTGCCAAGCCCGCACTGGTGCATTACCCGGCACGGGACGGAACGCATATTCAGGCGCATCTGCTGCTGCCGGAACCGCTGCAAGCAGAGAAAACCTATCCAACCATTATCCTGCCTCACGGTGGACCGCAATCCCGCAGCCGTGCGGTCTACGATGAGTTCGCACAATTCATGTCCACGCGAGGCTACATCGTCGTGAAGCCCAACTTCCGAGGCTCGACCGGGTTCGGCCGCGATTTCGAGGCGGCCGGTTACCGGCAGTGGGGCGGCCTGATGCAGGACGACCTGACGGATGCCGCAAATTTCATGATCGAAAAAGGCTACGCGGACCCGGAGCGTATTTGCATTGTGGGCGGTTCATACGGTGGCTACGCGGCATTGATGGGCGCGGTCAAAACGCCGCACCTATTCAAGTGCGCGGTCAGCCTGAACGGTGTCACCCACCTGCCCAGGCAGGTCAAGCATGATATGAAGGAAGTCGACGACAAAGACGATCGGCAGGAACTGATTTTTGACCGCATCGGGCATCCAAAGCAGGACAAGGCGATGCTCGAACTGAACTCACCGGCGCTCCATGCTGACAGGATACGCATACCGGTGATGATCGTGGCGGGTACCGACGATGATGTTGTGCCCTACTCTCAGGCCAGGCTGATGGTCAAAGCGCTGAAGAAAGCGAACGTCGAACATGAATTCATAACGCTGAAAGACACCGGGCACAATCCCTTTTATTACCAGGAAGACATCGAGGCCGTTTTCAAGGCTGTCGACAGCTTCCTGGCGCAGCACCTGCAGTAATACGGTGACAGTGACCCTATTTTCCCGCCAATATAAGGTCACTGTCACCATAATTGCCTGACCCCTTTTCTACCAGGCGGGCTTCAACCGCCCATCTTCGTCACTGGTATATGGCAGCCAGACCAGACCCGTCACCGCGACATGAATGTCAGTGCTCTTGGCGCGCACCACGACCTCGTCGAGTTCTTCCGTCTGCGCATCGAACGCGGTATCCAGTTCTGCGACTTCGTCTTCGAGCTCTGCGTTCAGTGCCGCAATATCGGCCCGGACTTTCGCGGCCGTCTGCTTGGCTCGCTCGACGTCTGCCGCTTCCTTGCGTGCACTGCCCGCCGTTTTGATCGCCGTACCGACCTTCGAGGCCGATGTCGCTGAAATGCGCTTGCGCCCGAGTACAGCGCCGAGGATCGCGGTGCCGAATGAGATGGCCGTATCCAGTTTCTTTTTCGTCGACTGTTCTTTTTGCACCGCCACCGTCTGTTCGGCGCGCATCAGTCGATTCTCGAGCGTCGCGACTTTCTTGCCGTAACGCTTGCGCAGCTTGGCAACGGCCAGGTCGCGCTTTTCACTGGCCGCATCCTGCAGCCTCGCGCGAAAATCTCCTTCGGTCTCACCTGCCGTCGACGTCAGCTTGAAGCGCCTGCTGCGATACAGCGTGATGTTTTCGTTCTGCCGCAACCAGCGCTTGTAGTCCTTGCCCCAGCCGGCGTAGGCACGCGCATTGTCGGCCGCCGCCGGGCATTCCGCGAAACTGGCACCCTCCTCGCCGGACTTCTCAAGGTCGCCGGGGGCGAGATCCATTGCTTCCGCATTGTTCCAGTCGATCGCGACTGGGCCTGAGTCGAACTCAACGGTGTGCAGGACACTGCGCTCATCCTCGATGTTGTAGCGCGCACTCGTGAACGCAATATCACCACCGCCGACCAGTCGCGGATGGTAAACAATGTCTTCGCCGTAGCCGCGCACAAAAAACTGTTCGATCGTCGGGCTGATGGTCGGTGCAATGCTCTTGCTCTTGCGCTTCGGTTTCGACACGGCCTTCGCCGCCGCGGCGACCTTCTTGCGCACCTTCGACATCAATGTACGAATATGATCGCGCGTCAGCGGGCCGGCAAGATAGGACATCACCCAGCGCGTGCCAAACACGACGGCTTCGTTTTCGTGCACGTTGTGCAGCAGGAAACGCCGTTTGCCGAGTCCCGCAATGGTGCGTTCCATCGCGCCCTTGTCGAACTTGCCGCCGCTGGCGCCTTCAAGTCCTTCCATGACGCGCGCCTTGTCGCGCTCGGTTTGCATGCGGCCGATGAACCACGTGCCGGTGTTCGACAGGCCCTTGTAATCGAGGTCGACCGGGTTTTGCGTCGATAGCACAAGACCGAGCCCGTACGCGCGCGCTTGCTTTAACAGCGTCAGGAACAGTTTTTTCGACGGCGGGTTCGCGACCGGCGGCAGGTAACCGAAGATCTCATCCATGTACAAAATCGCACGCAGGCTTGAAGTGCCCGGTTGTGCACGCATCCAGGCAATGATCTCGTTCAGCAGCATCGAGACGAAGAACATGCGCTGCGAATCGTCGAGGTGTGCGATCGACATCACCGAGATACGAGGCTTGCCGTCTTCGGTGTACAGCAAGGATTTCGCATTCAGCGGCTCGCCCTGCATCCACGCTTCAAAGCCCGGTGCCGCGAGCAGGTTGTTGAGCCGCATCGCCAGCGCGAATCGATCCTTGGCCGGGAAAAACGAATCGACGTTCATGACGCCGACCTTGGTAATCGGCGGATTCTGGATCTCGCCGATCAGGCTCGGGACATCAAGGCTGCGGCCGCTCTTCCAGGCATTGTCGAGCAGGCGCGACACCAGGATGTGCTCGCGGCTCGCAACCGGATCGGCATCGATGTCGAGCAGCGTCAATATTCCCGTTGCGGTGGACTGGATGCGTTCGCGGTACAAGTCGACATCATCGATCAGGGCTGCGTCCGGTGCGCTGAACGACTGCAACACGGAAATTGGCAAACCGGAGTTGCTGCCGGGCGTATAAATCGCGAGATCGACATTACTGCGCATCTGCGCGATGCGCTTGCCGGTCTGTCCCCACTCACCGAGCCCTTTCTTCCATAACGCGGCCTGCCCGGCCGCAAACTCGTCCTCGGTCTGTCCCTTGTCGCTGGCGGTGCGCGTGTTGATCCAGGGACGAAAGTCCTCCGGCCGGAGCTTCGGGAACGTGAGCAACAGGTTGCCCATGTCACCTTTCGGATCGATCGCAATCACCGGGATGTGATCGAGCGCCGCCTCTTCGAGAATACCCACGCCGAGCCCGGTCTTGCCAGAACCCGTCATGCCGATAATCACCGCATGCGTCGTCAGGTCCTTGGAGTCGTATAGGACCAGCTCGTCGGTCAGTTTGTCAGTCTCGTCATCAACGCGCTTGCCAAGATAAAACGCGCCGAGTTTCTCGAAGTCATGCATGTGCTGCTGTCCTTACGGGTATGTGTAGCTCGCCTGAATACCCAGCGGGAAACCCAATGCGAAATAAATAAGCAGGAAGATTGTCCACAACACCAGGAATGACATCGAAAACGGCAGCATCAGAGCTGTCAATGTTCCGATGCCGGTGCTCTTCACGTAGCGTTGGCAATACACCACAACCAGCGGGAAGTATGGCATCAGCGGCGTGATGATATTGGTGCTGGAATCACCAACGCGATAAGCCGCCTGCGTCAGGTCCGGCGAAATACCGAGTGACATCAGCATCGGCACGAAGATGGGTGCCAGCAAGCCCCACTTGCCGCTCGCCGAACCGACGAAAATATTCACAACTGCGGTCAGCACAATGATGCCGATGATGGTTACCGCTGCGGGCATCGCCATTGCCTGCAGGAATGCGGCCCCCTGTAATGCAAGCAACACGCCGAGGTTGGATTGACCAAACGCGTAGACGAACTGCGCAATGAAAAACATAATAACCAGGTAGTAGGCCATGCTGTGCATCGATTTCGTCATGCCGACGATGATGTCC
The DNA here is from genome assembly GCA_963976215.1 of uncultured Woeseiaceae bacterium. Classification (GTDB taxonomy): domain Bacteria; phylum Pseudomonadota; class Gammaproteobacteria; order Steroidobacterales; family Woeseiaceae; genus UBA1847. The sequence continues at coordinate 6,918 of CAXBJV010000014.1, forward strand.
TTGGTGCCTTTGACCGTTCCGGCAACGTAGCCATAGACGACGCCGGGGATCAGGAACAACAGGAATATCAACGACACAATCGAGCGCATGAGCGGCGCCTGGAAGCTCGAAATGTTTCCGCTTGTGTCGCGCCACGGGGAGCCGACTGGCAATGCTGTCACAAATAACAGAATTACGCCGAGCAACATGGCGATAAGCGACCAGCGCAGACCTTTACGCTCGTGGTCCTCAAGATCGTGCATCTCCGGCAGGTCCTCGGCATCGCCGTCGACTTCAACACCCGCCAGTCGTGGCTCAATGATCTTCGAGGTCACGTACCAGCCGATACCGATAATGAGCAGCGAGGATGCTGTTGTGAAGAAATAATTGTTGAGCGGATTCAGCTCAATGGCCGGATCGAGAATCCGCGCGCCCGCCTGCGACAGGCCCTGCAACAGTGGATCAATCGAGGATGGGATGAAGCTCGCTGAAAAGCCGCCGGAGACACCAGCAAATGCAGCGGCGATACCTGCGAGCGGGTGCCGTCCTGCGGCGTAAAAGATAACGCCGCCCAGCGGGATAACTAGAACGTAACCGGCATCCGCTGCTGTGTGACTCGCAATGCCAACCATGATCACCATCGGCGTCAGGAAGCGGTCGCTCGTCACATTAAGGAGTGCGCGCAGGCCCGTGTTAATAAAGCCGGTTGCTTCGGCAACACCGATGCCCAGCATCGCGACCAGCACGACGCCGACCGGGTGAAAGTGCGAGAAATTGGTGACCATTACCGAGAGGAACTCGGTCAGCGCCGCCCCCGCCAGCAGGTTGTTGATGACGAGAGTCTCACCCGAGCGCGGATCGACAACATCGAACGTCACGTAAGACAGCAGCCAGGAAAGAACCCAGACCACGACCAACAACCCGACGAACAACATCGCCGGATCCGGGAGCTTGTTGCCTACCCGCTCTACCGTTCCAAGAAACCCGCCTGACGCGGTACTCTGGTTCGACATACCAATCCCCTGATTCTTATTGTTGTATGGATCTTACCCGATTCCACCTCATCAGCTGCGGCAATATGTCCCTGCGGCCTACCAGCCGCAGCTACGACCGGCGTTCTGTTCTTTCAGGTAGCCCATCAGCGGCGCGAAGTAGTCGATGATCGCTGTTGCGTCCATTTCGCGGGTGCCGGTCAGCAGCTCCAATGTGTCCTGCCACGGTTGGCTCGCACCAGCCGCCATCATGGCATGAAATTTCTCACCCGCCTCTTCGCTGCCATAGATCGAACAGGCCGCAAGGTCGCCTTCATGGCCAGCGACTTCGCAAAGTGAACGCTGGAACTGAAATTGCAGGATGCGCGCGAGGAAATAACGCGTGTAAGAAACGTTCGCCGGGATATGGTATTTCGAGCCAGGGTCGAAATCGGCCTCGCTGCGCTCAACCGGCGGTGCGATACCCTGGTAACGCGTGCGCATTTCCCACCACGCCTTGTTGTAATCCTCCGGTTTGATTTCGCCGGAAAACACCCCCCAGCGCCATTCGTCGATCAGCTTGCCAAACGGCAGGAACGCGATTTTGTCGAGTGCCATCTGCATTTGCCGGTTGATGACCGCCTGCTCGCTTTCTTCCGCCGAGCTGACAAGGCCGACTTCTTTGAGGTACTCAGGCGTCATCGACAAGGTCACGGTATCGCCGATCGCCTCGTGGAAGCCCGAATGCGCACTGCCCTGGAACAGCGGCGGCTGATCCTTGTACGCCGCCTGGTAATAGTTGTGTCCGAGCTCGTGATAGATCACGCGCAGTTCGTCATAGGTTTGCTTGATGCACATCTTGATGCGCAGGTCGTTGCCACCGTCGAGGCCCCAGGCGCTGGCATGACAAACAACGTCGCGATCCTGCGGCTTCGTAAACTGCGAACGTTCCCAGAACGTATCCGGCAGGCGGTCCATGCCCAGCGACACATAGAAGTTTTCCGCCGAACGCACCATTTCCTGTGGTGAGTAGTCTTTTTTCTTCAGCGTGCTGTCGACATCAAGATCCGAAACACCCGGGTACGGTTCCATCAGGTCATAAATAAAGCCCCATTCCTGCGCCCACATGTTGCCCAGCAGGTGGGCCGGAATCGGACCGTCCTGCGGGACCTTGTCTTCGCCGTAGTGTTCGCCAAGCTTCGCACGAACCGCGCAATGCAGCTCGTCGTATAAGGGTTTGACCTGTTCCCAGAGTCGCGACGCCTCGCCCTCGAACTCTGCCGGGCTCATGTCGTACCCGGCGCGCCACATCTCGCCGAGATCCGCGTAACCCAGGACGCCCGCCCCTTCGTTCGCGAGTTCGACATAGCGCTCGTATTTCTCTCGCATCGGTGGTGCGATGGTGCGCCAGCCGGCCCAGTATTCTGCAAGTTCATCGTAGTCGCGGCTGGTTTGCATCAGGCCTTCCAGCTCGGATCCCGAGATGCAATCGTTGTCGTTGCGGCAGTACTTTCCGGCGCCGTACATGCCCGTCAACTCAGTGGCTATCTGCGTCAGCTCCTTGAGCTTCTCCGGAGACTCGGGTGCCGGCAGCGATGTGCCGAGTTTCAGCAGGTCGATGGCACGACGCGTACTGGCATCGAGCTCCTGGTCATCATAGGCGAGCGCCTGCTTCACCATGCCGCTGTGCCATTGCGCGTATTTCTCGCTCGCGGCCGACGCAAGGATAGCCGTGTCGCCGGTGATATAGGTTGCGCGCACCCACTGAGCAGCTCCAATCTCGCGGCTAAGCTCTGCAAGTTCGGTATTTGCGCGCGCTACGAATTCCTCGGCTGTCTCTGTTGGCGCGGTGACACTTGCCTCTTCGGATGGCGGTTGTGAGCAAGCTGAAATGACAGACACGAGCAGTACGCCCGCGAATAGTGCAGCGAGATTTTTCATAAGCGTAATCCAGTCTTATTGATTAACCCTAGTGAATACCATGCATCCAGCGACGCAGGATTGGTGAAATCAGGATCATGATGGCGCCGGCGACCAGGCCGAACCACATCAGGAATGAGAACAGTTCCGTGTAAGAAGCCAGTGCAACCGCAACATCCGCCGATTCACCCGCGGTTGTGTCGATCGCGGCCATCTTGCCGATTCGGGTCGCAACGGTTTCCGACAGCGCGGTTGCCAGGAACCAGGTACCCATGCTGACGCCGACAACGCTGCCGATCGACAGCTTGGTGACCGCCGACAGACCGACAGGCGACAGGCAAAGTTCACCGGTGGTGTGCAGCAGGTAAGCGAGGATCAACCAGATCATCGCTACCTGGCCCACCGCGTTCGGGTGTTCGGCGCCGTACACCAGCGCGCCGAAGCCGAGCCCAACCTGAACGATGCCGAGGCCGAACTTGACCGGCGTATTCGGTTCCAGGTCTTTTTTCGCAAGCCAGGTCCACAATGCCGCAAACGGGATCGCGAGCAACATGATAAAGCCGGCGTTCAGCGAACCGAACTGGGACGCGGTGAATGTCGTCGAACCGACGGTTCGATCGACAACCCGGTCGGCGTACAGCGTCATTGAGCCAGCCGACTGTTCGAACAGTGCCCAAAAGACAATCGTCGACAGGATCAAAATCATCAGAACCACGGTGCGCCCGAATTCCGGCGAGTAGTGCGTCAGGAAACCGTAGATGACAAAGCCGATGATCAGGAAGATCGACAGGTACAGGACCTCGTCGGCAACTGCCTCGAGCCCGCCAATCGGATGCAGGTTCGCGATGACCGCGAGAATACCGGAAATTATCGCAATCGCTGCAATCGTATAGGCGAGGTTATTGTTGGCATCTTTTTTGGTGTGAACCATCGAGTACAGGATCAGGCTGACGACAGCGACGATCAGGAAAACGTTTTGCGTGATCAGGACCACCGGCTCGTTCTGCACCAGCAGCCAGAAGATATACAGGAACGGCAGGCTTAAGAGGTAAATGCCCCACTCAACGTTAATCGGCCCGAGCAAACTCTTCTTCAGTTTCTCTGGTTCGCTCGGTTCTGCCAGGCCCAGCAAGTGCTTCTGGCCGATCGTAAAAGTGATTAGCCCGATGATCATGCCGATACCCGCAGCGCCGAAGCCGTACTTCCAGCCAAAGGTTTCACCGAGCCAGCCGCACAACAGCGTTGCGGTAAACGAGCCGATATTGATGCCCATGTAGAAAATCGTGAAACCGCCGTCGCGGCGCGGGTCGTCCTGTGCGTACAGTCTGCCAACGATGGTCGAGATGTTCGGCTTCAGGTAACCAACGCCCATGACGATCAGCGCCAACGCCAGGTAGAAGACCTTGAGTGCTGCCGTATCCTGAAGAGTGACGTCTTCGGCGAGCACGGTGCCGGCGGCCAGCACCTGGCCGCTTGCCAGTGTCAGGTTTTCGGCAAGCGTGGTTCCCGCGGCGTAAAATTTCGCGGCATGTCCTTCGACCGCCATCAGGATATGACCAAGAGATAAAAGGATGCCGCCAAACAAAACGGACTTTCTCATGCCCAGGTAACGATCGGCGATCATGCCGCCGATAAGTGGCAGTGCGTACACGAGACCGGCATAGGAACCAAGGACATCGAGTCCTTCGCCATCAGAAAACAGGTGATACTTTGTCAGGTAAAGCAGTAACAGGTATTTCATTCCGTAAAATGAAAACCGCTCCCACAGTTCCGTCGTAAAGCAAACGTACAAGCCCTTTGGATGACCCAGGAACTCTTCCTGGTTGGCTAAAGCGTCCGCTGGCGCGGCGACGGCGTCGTTCATACTGTGTGTCCCCCGGGAGGCGTCAAGCGCCGTTTTGAATTCTAGGGTGGGTCAGGTAGTTGCATTTAACACTATTTCTACCCTGTTAGGCTACTCGACAGCCTTTTGCCTGAATAGTTTCGACATAATAATGCCGAGTTCATAAAGCAGGTAAACGGGGACGGCCAGTATGGTCTGCGAAATAACGTCCGGCGGGGTCAGCAACATGCCGACGACGAAGGCACCCAGAAATACATAAGGCCGCGCTTTCGCGAGTTTTTCCGGCGTCGTCAAGCCGGTAGCGACTGTCAGAACTGTTGCCACCGGCGTTTCAAAAGCGATGCCGAACACCAGCGCAATCAACATGACAAAGCTGACGTACTCAGCCATGTCCGGTTTCCATTCAACGACGTCCGGCGTGAATGCTGCGACAAAGCCGAATATCAGCGGAAAGACCACGTAATAAGCGAATGCAAGCCCGGCAAAAAACAGGATCACGCTGGTCGCGAGTAGTGGCAACGCGAACTTCTTTTCCTTCCTGTAAAGACCCGGCGCAACAAAGGCCCACACCTGGTAGAGAACGATTGGCATGGAAATAAAAAGCGCCAGGTAGAAGGTCAGGGAGATCGTAGACGTCAAAGAATTGACGGCGCCGATAGCCTGCATCTCACCACTCGGCACAAATCGTGTCAGGGGCTCGGCAACAAAATTAAATATCGTTCGAGCAAAGGGGATTAAAGCGAGAAACACCAAAAAAACACTGCCAAAAATCCAGAACAGGCGACCTCGCAACTCGACCAGATGCGACATCAGCGTACCTTCGCCAAGCTCCTCTTTTTCCTGCGTGTCGCTCAAGGACGGGTGTCCTCTCCGGCCGCGGGCTCTTTGTCGGTATCGGCCTGGGTATCATTCCGGGTGTCGACGTCGGCATCGACCTCATCCTCTTCGTCGTGCAACGGAGAATACGTGTCGTCGTCACGTGGCTTCATCATTTCGGTCGGGTCGAGTTCTTTTGGATCGAAGCCAAAGTTTTTCTCGACGCTGACTTCTTCTTCAAGTTGGCGTTGCAGGGAGCGTGTCATCTGGCGCGCCTTGCCAACCCACTGGCCGACCTGGCGTGCCACGCGCGGCAAGCGCTCGGGCCCCAGGATCAGGAGCCCGATCAGTACGAGAAGAATGAATTCGGAACCGCCGATTCCTGACATGGTCGCAGCGCGTTACGCGTCTTTTTTCTCAGCGCTCTCTTCGGCGGGCGTGTTGTCGAAGTCTGCGTCGCCGGAGTTGCTGCTCGAGTCGCTGAGCTGGTCCTTGGCCTCATCGGCTTCGTTCATTGCGTTGCGAAAACCTTTTACGGACTTGCCGAGGTCGCTGCCCAGCGAACTGAGTTTTTTGGTACCGAAGATAGCCAATACTATGACCAGGATGATCAGTAATTGCCACGGTCCGATGTTGGCGAACATTATTGTAACTCCCGGGGTCTTGCCCCTGATCGAATGACTTGCGCCGACAATGCCGCACGGAAATGCCGGGCGCGAATTATGTTCATGATACGCCAGCGAACGCAACAAAACCGTACCGGCGTCACAGGGTGCCCGGCGGGCCCTCAGGATTCGAGCCAGAAGGTTACTGGTCCGTCATTAACGAGCTGAATCTGCATGTCGGCACTGAACTGGCCGACTTCGACGCAGGTCAGTCGTTCGCGGCAGCATGCCACCAGCTGATCGAAGTATGCGCTGGCCTTTTCCGGATCGGCACCCTTGGTGAAACTGGCGCGCGTGCCCTTTCGGGTATCCGCCGCGAGCGTGAATTGTGGCACCAGCAGCAATCCGCCACCGATGTCCTCAACGCTACGATTCATGCGACCTGCAGCGTCCGGGAACACCCGGTAGGTCATTACGCGCTCGGCGAGGCGCGTGATGTCGTAGTCCTCGTCGTCCCGGTGAATGGCCACGAACGCCAGCAAACCACGGCCAATCTTGCCGATCACCTGCTTGTCGACACTGACCGATGCCTCGCTGACCCTTTGTATCAAAGCGATCATTTCTTGTTCCTTGTTATTTCGTTGCCACGATACTTGGGCCTTTATTAATGCATCAAGCAATTACGAATAGCTACACCCCGGTGCCGGCTCTGCAACACTGGATTGCCGGCCGGTGGGCAGGCGTGTCGTTTCGCGCCCCTCTTTCCCGGGCCATGGAGGGCGTGGACAGGGTAAGCCCGTCGGCCGGACCAAGGAAGCAGGGCCCCGGCACGCGGTCGGGGCCCATTTTTCAATAAAAGTGGGCGATTATTATCATATTTAACCCAATTTCCTCCATAAGTGGGAACTTCATACGACTCTATTTTCCCACTTTTATCGCGACATACATCTAAAATGACTGGTTGAGTCGCCTTGATCGACCGCATAGACTAGTGCGCACCCGTCAAGTACCGGATTTATAATGAAAAGAAGAGAATTTGTGGGTGGTATTGCCGCCGCCGCAGGGTTGGCTGGCTGTTCAAAAACCAGTGACACGGGCCAGGGAGCCTGTAGCGATGCCGGCACGCAGGCCGGGCAATTCGAATGGTCCTGTGTCACGTCCTGGCCGCCGAAGTTTCCAGGGCTGGGAATGGCCGTAGAAAACCTGGCCGAACGGCTCGGGCGTGCCTCCGGCGGTCGCCTCAAGATAAAGGTCTACGGGGGCGGCGAGCTGGTGCCGGCCTTCGAAGTATTCGACGCCGTCAGCCGCGGCGCAGTCGAAATGGGTCACGATGCGTCCTACTACCACAAGGGCAAGGTAGACGCGGCGCAGTTCTTCACGGCAATACCGTTCGGCATGAGCTACATGGAGCTCAATGCGTGGATTTACTACGGCGGCGGTCTCGAGCTCTGGCGGGAGCTGTATGAGCCTTTCAACCTGGTGCCGTTTCTGTGCGGTAACACCGGCGTACAGATGGGCGGCTGGTTCAACAAGGAGATCAACAGCGTTGCCGACCTGAAAGGATTGCGCATGCGCATCCCCGGCCTCGGTGGCGAGGTACTGCGGCGCGCGGGCGGGACACCGGTAACGCTTCCCGGCGCAGAGATTTTTACCTCCCTGCAAACCGGGGTGATCGATGCGACCGAGTGGGTCGGTCCGTACAACGACGTCTCATTCGGCCTGCACAAGGCCGCCAAATACTATTACTACCCGGGCTGGCAGGAGCCGGGCCCGGGCCTTGAGTGCATCATCAACAAGGAACACTGGGACGCGCTGCCGCCAGACTTGCAGGCCCTGGTCGACATCACCTGCCAATCGATAACGACGGACATGGCGGCTGAATACAGTCACGGCAACGCCAATTCGCTGCAGCAAATTCTTGAGGACAAGAAAATTGACGTGCGCCCGTTTCCGGACGATGTCCTGCAGCACCTGAAACGCATAACGCGAGAGATCGTCGAGGAAATGGCCGCAGCGGATCCGGCCATGGCAAAAATTGGCACAGCCTATTACGCCTACCTCGACAAGATGCGGGCGAACACGCGCATATCGGAACAGGCTTATCTTGATACGCGCAAAGAGCCGTCCTGATACAGACTGATTATCCGCGTGTTACTGCGACGGCGTCGCGGCGTCCATCTTTTTGATCAGCTGCAGCACGCGCTTCAGGTTGGCATAACGGTCGACAATGGTGAGCATGTTTGAGTCCGGGTGGCCTACCAGGTGCCCTTGCTTTGGCAGCATCGGACGCAGGATGGGCACAAAGAGTCGCGCATCCGCGTCCTCAATCTCGATGAGCATCGTCACCCATTCTTCGTCAGCAATGGAGCCGTCTAATTTGTCAATCAACGGCAGCGGGTATTGCCGAATGCGATCGACGCTGACAATGCTGGTGAGGCCATCGTAGTTCACAGCTGCAAGCTGGTTGTTACGCAATACGATTAGCAGCGTGTCGTAGTCCATTCTTCGTGTCTCGACTTGTCCGACAACAATGTTGGGATCAATATTGCGTTCAACGACAAACACCTTGCCGGTCTTCTTGCTGACCGCATCGAGCACAGTCATCAGCTCTATACGCGGTAACTGCTGCGCCTCAGAGTGATCCTGTTCGGCAGCAAAAACCGGTAATGCAAGCAGACAGGACAGCACAGCGAGTGCCGAAAATCGAATGATCATGTTGTCTCTCCCCTTGGAATGCACCCAGTTAAACGCAGCGATCCTGCAAGACGGGTTAATATGGCGCCACTACAGGTGAGAATACAATGATCAAAACGAACAGCTATGTATACGGCCAATGGGTCGAGGGAGACAGCGACGGCAAGCAAATCCGTCACGCCGTTTCCGGCAAGCCGGTCGCAACCGTCAGTAGTGCGGGCGTCGATTTCAACAAAGTGCTGACTTATGGGCGTAGCGTTGGTGGGCCCGCTCTCAGAGCACTAACCATCCATGAGCGTGCTGTTGCACTCAAGGAACTCGCCAAGCATCTGCTGACATGCAAAGACGAGCTCTACAGGATTTCGGCATGTACCGGTGCCACCAGGGGTGATAGCTGGGTCGACATTGACGGTGGCATCGCGACGCTGTTTTCATTTTCCGGAATTGCGCGTCGCGAATTCGCTAACGAAAAATTCATTGTCGAAGGCGAGCCCGAACGGCTGTCAAAAGAAAATACGTTTGCAGCACGCCACATCCTCGTACCCAAGCTCGGCGTCTCGGTACACATCAACGCCTTCAATTTTCCCTGCTGGGGCATGCTGGAAAAAATCGCTCCAAGCCTGGTTGCGGGCGTACCGGTTGTCGTCAAACCGGCGACCGATTCCTCTTACCTGACTGAAGCCATGGTGCGCGAGATCGTGGCGTCCGGTCTCCTGCCCGACGGTGCTGTGCAACTGATATGTGGCTCAACCGGCGACTTGCTGGAACACCTGATTGAGCAGGACGCAGTGACCTTCACAGGCTCGGCAAGTACCGGGCAGATGCTGCGTACGCACCCGAACATCATTGCGAGAAGCATACCGTTCAACATGGAGGCCGATTCGCTCAACTGCTGCATCCTGGGCGAGACCGTGCAGGAAGATGATCCCGAGTTCGAGCTCTTCATCAAAGAAGTGGTTCGCGAGATGACGGCCAAGGCCGGGCAGAAGTGCACGGCTATCCGCCGCGTACTGGTTCCGGCCAGCAAAGTCGAAGCCGTAAGCAATGCGCTGAACAAACGCCTCGACAAGGTGGTGATCGGCGATCCGGCCGTCGAGGGCGTGCGCATGGGCCCGCTGCTCGGGGCAGGGCAGAGAGCAGATGTGCACGAAAACGTACTGAAGCTGGCCGAACAATGCGAGCTGCTGCGCGGCGGCAACGATAAGTTCGATATCGTGGGTGATGACGTTTCGCGGGACGCGTTCTATCCGCCCACGTTACTGCTCTGCAAGGATCCTCTGAATACCGAGGCACCCCATTCAATCGAGGCCTTTGGCCCGGTCAGTACATTAATGCCGTACACAGGGCTCGACGAAGCAGTACACATCGCAAGCCTTGGTCGCGGCAGCCTGGCAGGCTCCGTTTTTACCTACAACAATGAAGAGGCCGGTGACCTGATTCTGGGTTGCGCGGCCTATCACGGTCGCATGCTGGTGATCGATCGTGACTGTGCAGGCGAATCCACCGGACACGGTTCACCGTTGCCGATGCTGGTGCATGGCGGCCCGGGACGAGCCGGCGGTGGCGAAGAGCTCGGCGGGGCGCGTGCCGTGAAACACTACATGCAACGCACCTCGATCCAGGGTTCACCGACAATGTTGATGGCGATTACTCGGGAGTACATGTCGGGTGCGCAGACGATCAACAAGGATGTGCATCCATTCCGGCGTTATTTCGATGACCTCGACATCGGCGAAAGCCTGACAACACATCGGCGCACTGTAACGGAAGCGGACATCGTCAACTTTGGCTGCCTGTCCGGCGATCATTTCTATGCACACTTTGACGAGCTCGCGGCGAAGGACTCGTTCTTTGGCAAGCGTGTAGCCCACGGTTATTTTGTAATCTCCGCCGCTGCCGGAATGTTTGTCGAACCATCACCCGGGCCGGTGCTGGCGAACTACGGCCTGGAAAACTTGCGTTTTATCGAACCGGTTGGCATTGGCGATACCATCCAGGCGAGGATCACGGTGAAAAGAAAGATCAGAAAAGACCGGCGCCCGGAGGATGATCAGGCGACCGGTGTGGTGGTCTGGGCCGTCGAAGTATTCAACCAGGAAGAGGAAGTCGTAGCGATTTACGACATTCTTACGCTGGTTGTTCGCAAAGAGTGACGCCGATGAACGACGATACGCTGGCGCGCCGCTGTGTCGACGCAATGTGGAAATCGGACAGCGCTTCGAAAGCGCTGGGCATGCAGGTCGACAGCATCGCAAAGGGGCGTGCGCAGGTGAGCATGACCGTGCGTGACGACATGGTTAACGGGCACGACCTGTGCCACGGCGGTATGATTTTTTCGCTGGCTGACTCGGCATTCGCGTTTGCCTGCAATTCTGAGAACCAGAGCGCGGTCGCGGCGAGTTGCAGCATCGACTATGTCCGGCCAGCGCGTCGCGGCGATACACTGGTTGCTAAAGCCGCGGTGGTTAACCAGGGTAAGCGCAGCGGTCTCTACGACGTCACTATCAGCAACCAGGAAAATCAGCTCATCGCAGAATTTCGCGGTCGCTCGGCGCGACTGGGCCACCCGCTTCTGCACGAGGATATTGAATGAAAGATGCATTTATTTGTGACGCGATTCGCACCCCGATAGGCCGTTATGGCGGTGCGCTTTCGTCAGTACGGGCCGACGATCTCGGTGCGTTGCCGATCAAGGCGTTAATCGAGCGCAACCCGAACGCTGACTGGAGCGGTGTCGAAGATGTGTTCTACGGTTGTGCCAATCAAGCGGGTGAGGACAATCGAAACGTTGCGCGGATGAGTGGACTGTTAGCGGGACTGCCGGCGGGGGTGCCCGGCAGTACGATCAATCGCCTTTGCGGTTCCGGGATGGATGCTGTGGGCACTGCGAGCCGGGCAATCAAGTGCGGCGAAATGCAGCTTGCGATTGCGGGCGGCGTCGAGTCGATGTCGCGCGCACCGTTTGTCATGGCCAAGGCCGACTCGGCGTTCAGCCGCAACGCCGAGATGTACGACACGACGATCGGCTGGCGCTTCGTCAATCGCTTGATGAAAGCGCAGTACGGTATCGACTCGATGCCGGAAACGGCTGAAAACGTCGCCGAGCAGTTTGCTATCAGCCGCGAGGACCAGGACGCATTTGCCTTGTTGAGTCAGCAACGCGCCGCAACAGCGCGAGACAATGGCACGCTCGCCGAGGAAATCGTCGCGGTCAGCATTCCCCAGCGTAAGAAAGACGACCTTGTAGTAAGTGACGATGAACACATCCGTGCAGACAGTTCGCTGCATGCGCTGGCGAAACTGGGCACGCCGTTTCGACAGGGCGGCACCATAACCGCGGGCAACGCGTCCGGTGTGAACGATGGCGCCTGTGCTTTGCTACTCGCGTCAGAGGACGGGGCAAAGCAGCATGGCCTGACGCCGCGTGCGCGAGTGCTCGGAATGGCGACCGCGGGCGTCGAGCCACGCATCATGGGCTTCGGTCCGGCACCTGCGACACGCAAGGTCTTGAAGCAGGTGGGCCTCAAACTTGAGCAGATGGATGTGATCGAGCTGAATGAAGCGTTCGCGGCACAGGGCCTGGCCGTGATGCGCGACCTTGGCCTTGCTGACGATGCCGATCACGTTAATCCGAACGGCGGCGCGATTGCGCTGGGTCATCCGCTGGGCATGAGTGGCGCACGGCTTGTCACAACGGCGATGTACCAGTTACATCGAACGGGCGGTCGCTACGCGTTGTGCACGATGTGTATTGGTGTCGGTCAGGGTATTGCGCTGATTATCGAACGCGTCTAGGCCCGTCCGGCGCGGGTCCAGCGAGTGACCCCCTTTGCCACCTAAAAAGGAGTACAGTGGATCGTAGAGGTTAACGATGCGCATGCTGAAGCTTCTTCTGCTGTTGATGGCCGTGATCCTGACCGGTGGGTCGGGTGCCTCTGAGCGCAGTATCTGGCTGGTCGACCTGGACGGTGCCGTCGGTCCGGCCACGGCGGACCTCGTAATCCGCAGCATCGACAATGCGGCAGACGCCGGCGCCGCGGCCATCGTTATTCGGATCGACACGCCGGGCGGCCTTGATCGCGCCATGCGCGACATCGTCAAAGCGATTCTTGCATCCCGCATTCCGGTCGTCACCTACGTCTCGCCGGATGGTGCCCGGGCGGCGAGCGCGGGGACCTACATCGTGACCGCCAGTCATTTTGCCGCCATGGCGCCAGCCACCAATATCGGATCTTCGACGCCCGTAAGCCTTGGCTCAGCGGCGCCGTTTTCGCCGGATGGGCAAGGCGACGAGCCGGGCGCCGAAACGCCGCAGTCGGCCGATGCGATGACGCGAAAAGTCGTCAACGATGCGGTGGCCTACCTGCAAAGCCTGGCCGAGTTGCGCGGGCGCAATGTTGAGTGGGCCGAAAAGACGGTGCGAGAGGGGGCCAATCTCCGCGCGAGCGAGGCCCTCGAACTCGGCGTTATCGACATTGTTGCGCCAGACTTGCCTACGCTGCTTGAAAGCCTCGACGGTAAAGCAGTCGAGATCGATGGCAAAACGATTGTGCTCGCGACTGGCGATCCGACTGTCGTCCAGGTGGAGACGGACTGGCGCCACGAAGTTCTCAGCATCATCACCGATCCGTCCATTGCTTATATTCTATTGATGGTCGGTTTTTACGGCCTGATTCTCGAGTTTTACAACCCCGGCATGCTCGTGCCCGCGGTGGTCGGCGGCATCAGTCTGCTGCTGGCTGCGTACGGCTTGCAAATGCTGCCCATCAATTACGTCGGTTTCGCGCTACTGCTGCTAGGCATAGCGCTGATGATCGCAGAGGTCCTGTCGCCCAGCTTCGGCGTATTCGGCATCGGTGGCATTGCGGCATTCGTAATAGGGTCCGTCATGCTCATTGATACCGATCTGCCGGGTTTTCAGCTGCCGTTGTCGATTATTGCAGGGGTCGCGTTCTCGGCCGCCTTTCTTACCTTCATCACCGTTGGCGCTGCCGTGCGCGCGCGTCGCCGCCCCATTGTCAGTGGAGTTGAAGGGATGCTTGGCGGTGAGGGAAAAGTGCTGGAGGACTTTGACGGTACCGGTCGTGTGCAGGCGTTCGGTGAAAACTGGGAGGCACATTGTGACCGGCCATTGCGCCGGAACGATCGTGTCCGCGTAACGGCAGTCGAAGGTCTGGCGCTCAATGTCGAGCCGATTCAGGAGGAGGAATAATCATGGAACTGTTTACCAGCATTGTCCTGGCAGTCGTCGTTGCGTTACTGGCCAGCGCGATCCGTATCTTGCGGGAGTATCAACGCGGTGTCGTATTCATGCTCGGACGCTTCTACAAGGTAAAGGGTCCCGGCCTGATTATCATCATCCCGATCGTGCAACAGATGGTCCGCGTCGACCTGCGCACGCTGGTCCTCGATATTCCCACTCAGGATTTGATCACTCGTGACAATGTGTCGGTCAAAGTGAATGCGGTGCTCTACTTTCGCGTGGTAGACCCCGAGCGGGCCATTATCAATGTCGAAAACTACATCGAAGCGACCGGTCAGCTGGCACAAACCACCCTGCGCTCGGTGCTCGGACAGCATGAGCTCGATGAGTTGCTGGCCGAACGTGAGCGCCTGAACCATGACATTCAGAAAATCCTCGATGAGCAGACCGATATCTGGGGTATCAAGGTGAGTAATGTGGAAATCAAACACGTTGATATCGACGAGAGCATGATTCGCGCAATAGCTAAACAGGCCGAAGCCGAGCGCGAAAGGCGGGCGAAGGTCATCCATGCCGATGGTGAAAACCAGGCGGCTGAGAAGCTGGTCGAAGCTGCGTCACAACTGAACACGCAGGCCGGGGCCATGCAGTTGCGCTACCTGCAAACTCTGGTTGAAATCGCGGGCGAGAAAAGCTCGACGATCGTGTTTCCGCTACCTGTGGATATCATGCAGGGGCTGAAAAGCATCTTGCAAAAAGAAGAAAGCCCGCCCTAGGCCGGTTGCCGGGCAAAGCTCGCGGCAGGGTCTTGAAAGGCAAATCGACTTTTGATAAAAAATGCCGCGCTCGCCGACAGTCAAGCGGCGTTTACGACAATTCCGATGCTAGAGATAGAAGGCCTGACAAAACGTTATGGCCGGCACAAGGTTGTAGACAACCTGTCCTTTCGCTGTGGCCCCGGAGAAATACTGGGCTTTCTTGGACCAAACGGTGCCGGCAAATCCACGACCATGAAAATGGTCACCGGATTCGTGGCGCCCAGTGCGGGTGCGGCCAGCGTTTGCGGCCACGATATCCAGTCCGAACCCCTGGCTGCGCGGCGGCGCATCGGCTACCTGCCGGAGGGCGCTCCGCTGTATGCGGAGATGAAACCGGGACAGTTTCTTGAGTTCATTGCCGACGTCCGTGGCTTGAGCGGCACAAAGCGACGCGATCGACTCGCCGAAGTCATCGACTTGTTGCACCTCGGACCGGTGCTCAACCAGGGCATCGATACCTTGTCGAAAGGCTTCAAGCGGCGCGTCGGCCTTGCACAGGCAATCTTGCACGATCCCGACGTGTTAATTCTCGACGAACCCACCGATGGACTGGACCCAAATCAGAAGCACGAAGTTCGTGAGCTGATTCGCTCGATGTCCAAGGATAAGTTGATCGTGATTTCGACACACATCCTCGAGGAAGTCGAGGCGGTTTGCACGCGCGCCATCATCATCGCGGACGGGCGCTTGTTGGTTGATGACACACCCGCAGCACTGGCGGCCCGGGGCGATGGTGATCTTGAGGCTGTGTTCCGTCGTATTACGCAAGACGGATCGCCGATCGACGAAGAGAGGGCGGCATGAACATGATCCGAGCGCTGGTTCGCCGTGAGCTGCAAAGCTATTTTGCGACGCCTGTTGCCTATGTCTTTATCGTCATTTTCCTGATGTTGATGGGTGCGTTCACATTCTACCTGGGTGGTTTTTACGAACGCGGTCAGGCCGACCTGCGTGCATTCTTCAACTTCCATCCCTGGCTTTACCTGTTTCTGGTGCCGGCGTTGTCGATGCGCCTGTGGGCCGAAGAGCGCAAGTCTGGCACGATCGAATTGCTCATGACGCTGCCCGTTACCCCGTTGCAGGCAGTCCTCGGCAAGTTTTTGGCGGCTTGGGCATTCGCCGGGATCGCGCTCGCGTTAACGTTTCCGATCTGGTTGACAGTCAATTACCTGGGCGACCCGGACAATGGCGTCATCCTGGCCGCGTACATCGGCAGTTTTTTAATGGCCGGCGGATTCCTGGCCATTGGTGCGTGCCTGTCGGCATTTACGCGCAACCAGGTGGTAGCTTTTGTGCTGACCGTGGTTGCCTGCTTCGGGTTTCTGCTTTCCGGGTTTGCGCTGGTTCTGGATATGTTCTCCAGTTGGGCGCCGCAAGTCATCGTTGACGGGATCGCATCACTAAGTTTCCTGACACACTTTGAGGACATTTCACGCGGCGTAATCGACATTCGCGACCTCCTCTACTTCGCCCTGGTTATCGTTACTTTTCTTTACGCGAACACGATTGTGCTCGGCTGGAAGAAGGCAGACTGAGCATGAGTACACGAACTCGCAACCGCCTAGGTGCCTCAAGCCTTGTTCTTTTGATGGTGGCTTTTGTCATCGCGGTCACAGTTTCAAATCAGCTTTTCAAGGGCGTGCGAATCGACCTGACCGAAAATCGGCTGTATACGCTGAGCGAGGGAACCAGGCGCATCGTTCGCGATATTGAGGAACCGTTGAATCTGTATTTCTTTTTCTCGGATGAGGCGACACGGGATGTGCCGAGTTTGCGTAGCTACGCCAATCGCGTCAGGGAAATGCTCGAAGAGATTGCGGATGCCAGTCGCGGCAAGATTCGCCTTAGCGTTGTCGACCCGTTGCCATTTTCCGAAGAAGAGGACCAGGCAGCCCAATTCGGCTTGCAGGACGTAGTGTTAAGCGCGACGCCCGACCCGGTGTTCTTCGGCCTCGCCGGTACCAACAGTATTGGCGACGAAGAGGTCATCGCATTCTTTCAGCCCGACAGGGAGACCTCGCTCGAATACGACCTGGCGAAGCTTATCAGCACCCTGGCGAACCCGGAGCGAAGCGTCGTAGGATTGGTGTCGGGTGTCTCCATGACCGGTCAGTTCGATCCGCAAACGCAACGCATGCAACAGCCCTGGATGGTCTATCAACAGGCCCGCCAACTTTTTGAGATTCGCGACCTGGGCGCGTCCTTCGAGGCCGTACCCGATGACATCGGCCTGTTATGGATTGTGCAGCCCAAGAACCTTTCTGCGGCAAGCCAGTATGCGATTGACCAATTTGTCATGCGTGGAGGCAAAGCGCTGATATTCGTGGATCCGGTTGCCGCTGTCGACGCCACCGCGGCGGACGGCATGCCGCAGGGTATGCCGCCGATGGGCCAGAGTTCCGATTTGCCGTTGCTGTTCGAGGGTTGGGGCATCAGGTTCGATACGCAGGAAGTGGTCGCCGACGCACAGCTCGCCTTGCAGGTTAATTCGGGAATGAGCAATCGCCTGACTCGCCACTATGGCTACCTCGGACTCACGCCCGATCAAATCAATGCTACCGACATTGTCACGACGGAACTCGGCACGCTTAACATGGCGATGCCCGGCCAGCTCGGCATCGCTGAAGGCAGTGCGGTCTCGCTGGAACCGCTGCTAAGCTCAAGTTTCGCGTCCGCGATCCTGCCCGCATCACGGTTCTCGTTCCTGCCCGACCCGGCCGCACTGCAACGTGATTTTACTGCCTCCGGCGAACAGCACGTGATCGCCGCACGGTTCAGTGGTGCTTTGCGCAGCGCCTTTCCGGAGGGCAGGCCCTCTTTGATACCTGACCAGGTTGATACGTCCGGTGACGGGAACGACGACGATAGTCACCTGGAAGAATCGACCGGGCCGGTGAACCTCATCGTCGTCGCCGACGTCGATTTGCTGAGCGATTCAATGTGGGTTCAATTGCAGAGTTTCTTTGGCCAGCAGATCGCCAACGCGTTCGCGAGCAATGGCGCATTCGTCGTCAATTCGCTGGAGAACCTCGCGGGCAGCTCCGACCTGATTGCCGTTCGCAGCCGCGGCAGCTTTTCGCGGCCATTCACCAAGGTCGACGAACTGCGGATCGATGCCGAAGCACGCTTCCTGGAAACGGAACAGCGGTTGCAGCAGGAGCTCTCCGAAACGGAGCAGCGGCTGCGGGAACTGCAGTCGTCGCGGGAAGACTCCGGAAGCCTGTTGCTGACAGACGAGCAACAGGCGGAAATCGATCGCTTTGTTGACCAACGCGCATCGATACGGAAAGAGCTTCGTGCTGTACAGCGCGGCCTGGACAGGGACATCGAAAACCTGGGCACATGGCTCAAGATCATCAATATCGGTCTTGTGCCGCTGTTGTTGACACTCGGCACGCTGATCGTCCTGTGGCGACAGCGCAGGAGATCGCGTGTATGACCCGGAAAACGGTACAGGCGCTGGTCGCGCTCGTCATCGCACTGGTGTTGCTATTGTTCGTCGTTGATCGCCGCGGCAACGACATTGCGGCGGACCGGGAGGTCTTGCTTCCGGACCTTCGCGAGCACATAGGCAACGCGCAACAAATTCGCATAACGCGCTCCAGCGATGGCGAAAACATAACCATCGACCGGGAGGGCGAACGCTGGCTGGTGCGTGAGCGCGATGGCTATCCGGCCGACGTTGACAAGCTCGGACTGCTGGTCAGCGACCTGGCGGATGCCGGTATTGTGGAAGAGAAAACATCGAATCCTGCGAATTACGCCCGACTGGGTGTCAATGATCCTGAAGACGGCGGCAGCGGCGATCTTGTTGCTATTGACGGAGCGGGTTTCCTCTACTCGGTCATTCTCGGCCAATCGGCTCAGGGTGAATTTCGCTATGCCCGGGTTCCCGGCGAGGCAAGAAGCTTCCTTATTGATCGAAATCCCCCGGTTCCGGAAACAACCGGTGATTGGCTGGCGCCGGAAATCGTCGATATTCCGGCTAGCCGCATTCAGCGAGTGACTATTGCGCACGACGACGGCGAGACCATTGTGGTTGAGAAGACCGATGAGTCGCAAACCGACTTCGTGGTACTGGATATTCCGCAGGGTCGCGAGCTTAGCTACGCAACTATCGGTAACAGCATCGCTGGAGCGCTCGCGCAACTGCAGCTCGACGATGTGCGCCAGCGGGTTGACGCGCCAGCGTTGGCTTCCGCGCAATTTGACACCTGGGACGGTATGACACTATCCGTTGAGTTGGTCGGCGAGGGTGAAGCAAGCTGGCTGGCGTTTACAGCAGCATCGACGGGTGAAGAAGCCGAGCACGAAGTGGCAACGATCAACGAACGACTGGCTGGCTGGCACTACCGGATCGCCGAGCACAAAAAGAACCAGCTGACCAGGCGCTGGGAGGATTTGCTCAGAACGACTGACTAGCTTCTGGCTGCTCCAGGGTCCGGGCGCCCTTTTGTAGCAGATTTTTCAACTGCACCATTTCGCGCTTGTTATAGGCCCGGTGCAGCCACTCGTCGCGCACCTCCTGAACAGCGGCCATGGCTTTTTCCGCGACCTTTTTGCCTTTCGGTGTCAGGTGCACACGCTTGCAGCGCTTATCCCTTTCTCGAACCGAACGGCTCACAAGGCCGCTGGATTCCAGCTGGTGCAGGATTTTCGTTAGTCCGCCGGACGTACAAAGCACAGAACGCTGTAACTGGGTGGGCAACAAGACATGGGGCTTACCGGAGCGGCATAAGGCGGCAAGGATATCGAATTCGCCGAGGGTCAGGTTCAGGTCGGCGAGCACATCGCGCGATCTGGCGATGCCAAACTCATTGACCCGATTCATATAGACGACAAGGTCGACGGTGGGGCTGTACATGTTCGGCCAGTTCTCCTTCATCATCTCAATGATTTGTTCCGAAGTGATGTTGTCCGCCATTGCTGTAAATCCCGCCAGGAAGTTGCGCTAAAGTATAGCTTCGAAATATTTATCTTGCAAGATAGATAAAATCCCCCTAAGATTATCTTTCCAGATAGATTATTGATGCGCGGCCCCACCATGAAAACCACCAGAACCCCCCAGAAAACCGGAATCGTCCCTGTTGCAGGTGCAATTTTTGTCCCGCTGATGGCGTTGTTGCTATCCGCGTGCGGGTCTTCGAACTCATCCGCGGCGCCCGCGAGCGCCCAGCAGGCGGCACCGGCCCCGCAAGTGGGGATCCACGAAGTCAGACCGCAAACACTGACCGTTAGCTCGGAGCTGGCGGGCCGTACGTCGACGTATCTCATCGCTGAGGTACGCCCGCAGGTAAGCGGCATCATCATTGAGCGTCCGTTCCGCGAAGGCGGCGATGTTGAAGCGGGTGATGTGCTGTACCAGATCGACTCATCAACATACCAGGCCGCTTACGACAGTGCCGCGGCCACCCTTGCCCGCGACGAAGCACTACTGGCTGCGGCGCGCCTCAAGGCTGAGCGCTACGCGGAGCTGGTAAAGATCAATGCCGTCAGCCAGGAGGGCAATGATGACGCAACGGCCGCCCTGAAGCAGGCGGAGGCCGTGGTGGCAATGGATAAGGCGGCGCTGCAAACCGCGCGCATCAATCTCGCCTACACGCGTGTCACTGCACCCATCAGCGGCCGCATCGGGCGCTCCTCGGTCACGCAAGGCGCACTCGTCACTGCCAATCAGGCGACAGCGCTGGCAACGATTCGCCAACTCGATCCAATGTATGTCGACGTTACCCAGTCCAGCGCTGAACTGCTGCGCCTGAAGCGAGCGCTTGGCAACGGCGACGTGCAGCGACCGGATGAGCTGTCGGCGGAAGTACAACTGATTCTCGAAGACGGCAGCCTGTATGCCCACAAAGGCACACTGGAGTTCTCGGAAGTAACCGTCGACGAGAGCACTGGTTCCGTCACGCTGCGCGCGCTATTCCCGAATCCGGAACAGGAACTGCTGCCCGGCATGTTCGTACGCGCGCAAGTACAGGAGGGCGTTACTGAAAACGCCATGCTGGTGCCGCAGATGGCCGTGACGCGTGATAACACGGGTAATGCCAGCGTGATGGTCCTGAACGACGGCGACCAGGTCGAACAGCGTCCGGTCGATATCGCGCGCGCGGTTGGCAATCAATGGTTGGTGCGCAATGGCCTGGACACAGGTGACCGTGTAATCGTGGATGGGCTGCAAAAGGTCAGGCCTGGCGTTCAGGCCAGTGCCGTGCTGCTTACAGCCAGCAACGACGACGACACCCTCATCGCACAATAAACTGTACCCGAAAGGACGCTGAGCATGGCTCGATTCTTCATTGATCGCCCGGTCTTCGCCTGGGTTATCGCTATTGCCATCATGCTGGCGGGCGCATTGTCCATCATTGCGCTGCCGGTGGCACAGTACCCGCCGATCGCTTCACCGCAGATCAGTATCACGGCGAGTTACCCGGGCGCTTCGGCGCAGGCGGTGCAGGACACGGTTGTGCAGGTCATCGAACAGCAGATGTCCGGACTCGACGGCCTGCGCTACATGTCGTCGACCAGTGAGTCGACCGGCACCGGTACCGTTACCCTGACCTTTGACAACAGCACCGACCCGGACGTTGCACAGGTTCAGGTGCAAAACAAATTGCAGCTGGCCGTTCCCCAGTTGCCGAGCGAAGTGCAGGCGCAGGGCATGCGCGTGGCGAAGTCCGTGCGTAACTTCATGCTGGTGGTTGGACTGGTATCCCCAAACGGAACTTACGATGACGGAGCGCTGGGCGACTATCTGACCAGCCGTATCCAGGATCCGATCAGCCGGCTACAAGGTGTCGGCGAAGTAACCTCCTTCAGTTCGCAGTACGCCATGCGCATCTGGCTGGATCCGGCCGGGCTGCACCAATACGGCCTCGTGCCGAGCGACGTGACAGCCGCTATCCAGGCACAAAATGCCCAGGTGTCGGCCGGGCAACTCGGTGCAACGCCGGCGGTTCCGGGACAGCAGCTCAATGCGACCATACGGGTACAAAGCCGCCTCAATACATCGGAGCAGTTCGAAAATATCCTGTTGCGTACCAGTGCCGACGGTGCGCGCGTCTACTTGCGCGACGTCGCACGGGTAACGCTGGGCAACGAAACCTATGGCAGGCTGGCACGCCACAATGGCCGCCCGGCTGCCGCTATGGCGGTTCGTCTCGCTACCGGCGCTAATGCACTCGAAACAGCCGATGCGGTACGCGCAAAACTCGATGAGATGTCGCAGTTCTTCCCGGCAGACATGGAGGTCATTTACCCCTATGACACCACGCCGTTCGTGCGTATTTCAATTGGCGAGGTCGTCAAAACCCTGATCGAGGCCGTCGTCCTTGTTTTCCTGGTGATGTACCTGTTCCTGCAAAATCTTCGCGCTACCCTGATCCCGACACTGGCCGTGCCCGTGGTGCTTCTCGGTACTTTCGGCGTGCTCGCTGCGTTCGGCTATTCGATTAACACCCTGACGATGTTTGCCATGGTGCTCGCCATCGGCCTGTTGGTGGACGACGCCATCGTCGTGGTGGAAAACGTCGAACGCGTCATGCGAGAAGATGGCTCGACGCCGCGCGACGCGACCCGCAAGTCGATGGGCCAGATCACTGGTGCCTTGATCGGTATCGCGCTGGTGTTGTCGGCGGTATTCGTGCCCATGGCATTTTTCGGTGGCTCGACCGGCGTCATCTATCGTCAGTTCTCAATTACCATCGTCTCCGCGATGCTGCTGTCGGTGGTCGTCGCGCTGGTGTTCACGCCAGCGTTGTGTGCAACCATGCTGAAGCCGATCGACGGCGAAAAGCACGCCGCGGGCAACCGCTTTTTTGCCAGATTCAATCGTGGTTTCGACGCTGCTCGGGACGGCTATCTTGCAATAGTGGGGCGCATGCTCATGCGCCGACGCCGCTCGCTGTTCGTGTATGGCCTGTTAGTGGCCGTCATGGCAGTACTGTTCATGCGTACACCCACTGCTTTCCTCCCGGACGAGGACCAGGGCATCCTGATCAACCAGATCGTGCTGCCGGCGGGTGCGACGCAGGAGCAAACGGTTTCAGTCATCGAGAAAGTCGAGAGACACTTCCTGAACGATCCCGCCGTGGAGCAGATGATGGCGGTGGCCGGGTTCAGTTTTGCCGGTAGCGGACAGAACATGGCGATTGCGTTCGTTCGCCTGAAAGACTGGGATGACAGGCAAAGCCCCGAGCTCAGTGTTACTGCTGTGGCCGGTCGGGCGATGCAGGCATTCAGCCAGATCCGGGATGCGCAGGTCTTCTCGTTCGCGCCGCCCGCGGTCATGGAACTGGGCACGGCTAATGGCTTTGACCTGTATTTGCAGGACCAGGCTAACGTTGGCCACGACAAGCTCATGCAGGCACGCAACCAGCTGCTCGGCATGGCCGCGCAGGATGCACGACTCGTCGGTGTACGTCCGAACGGCCTCAATGACACACCGCAATTACAGGTGAATGTCGATCACACCCGGGCGGGAGCCTTGGGTCTGTCGGTTGCTGATATAAACGCCGGCCTTTCCAGTGCATGGGGAAGCGCCTACGTTGACGACTTCGTGCACGAGGGCCGTGTGAAGAAGGTTTACATGCAGGCCGATGCGCCGTTCCGCATGCTGCCCGAGCATCTCAACGACTGGTGGGTAGAAAACAGCGCCGGCGACATGGTGTCTTTCCCGGCATTTGCCGATGCTGAATGGAGCTCCGGGTCGCCGCGTCTCGAGCGCTACAACGGCCTCCCGGCACTGCAGATTAACGGCGCGGCCGCCCCGGGCGTAAGTTCGGGTGAGGCTATGGCGACGATGGAAAACCTGATTGCCCAACTGCCGGAAGGGGTCGGTTTGAGTTGGACCGGGCTGTCGCTTGAAGAACGCCTGGCCAGCGGTCAGGCTCCGGCTTTGTATGCATTGTCTATCCTGGTGGTGTTCCTGGCGCTGGCGGCGCTGTATGAAAGCTGGTCGGTCCCGTTCTCGGTGATGCTGGTGGTGCCGCTGGGTATTTTCGGTGCGGTGCTCGCGACCACATTGCGCGGCTTTCCAAACGACATCTATTTCCAGGTTGGCTTATTGACCACTATCGGCCTCGCGTCGAAAAACGCCATCCTGATTGTCGAGTTTGCCAAGACCCTCAGCGAACAGGGCCGCGGGTTCGCAGAAGCGGCTGTTGAAGCGGCGCGCATGCGACTGCGACCGATCATCATGACCTCACTGGCATTCGGCTTCGGCGTATTGCCGCTGGCGATCAGCAGCGGTGCCGGGTCGGGCAGTCAGAACGCCATCGGCACCGGTGTGCTCGGTGGCATGCTGGCGGCGACTCTGCTGGGCATTTTCTTTGTGCCGCTGTTCTTCGTGCTGGTGTTGAAGCCTTTCTCCCGCACACGAGCGGATGCCGCGGCACTGCCCGGTCATCCTGTCACGCAAGAGGGCTAACGCATGCGTACCATCAGTAATCTTGCCGTAACCACGCTGACCCTTTTGCTGCTTGGCGGATGTGCCAGCATGGCACCGGACTATGAGCGACCGGCGGCACCGGTTCCGGAGAGTTGGCCCGCAGAAATCTCAGACACTCCCGAAGTGCCGGGTGCGGTTGCGGCGATCGACCTCGACTGGCGCGACTACTTCAATGACGCCACTCTGCAACAGCTTATCGAGCTGGCGCTCGAGAACAATCGCGACCTGCGGGTGTCGGCACTCAATATCGAAAAGGCGCGCGCGCAGTATCGTATCCAGCGTGCCGACCTGCTGCCCGCCTTCGAGGCCAGCGCGGCGAGCAATGCGCAGCGTACGGTATCCGCATTGCCGGGATCCACGGGCACGTTCACCAGTCACACCTACGGTGTGGACCTCGGTTTCTCTGCCTGGGAACTCGACCTGTTCGGGCGGTTGCGCAGTCTCAAGGACCAGTCACTCGAACAGTTCCTGGCCACTACGCAGGCCGCTCACAGTACCCAAATCAGCCTGATAGCCGAGGTCGCTGCCGCCTACCTGACCTGGAGTTCGGATGCCGAACGTTTGCGGCTTGCGCAGGAAACCCTGGCGAGCCAGAGCACGTCCTACGAACTTACACAACGTAGTTTCGAGGTGGGCGTGGCATCGGAGCTGGATGCTCGTCAGGCGCAAACCAGCGTCGATGCGGCGCGTGTTGATGTGGCTGTGTTCACCGCCCAGGTAGCGCAGGATCGCAACGCCCTTGCCGTATTGCTCGGTACGCCGGTTCCGGCCGACCTGCAGCCAGCGGAGCCGGAGCAACTTGCCTCGGCAATTGCAGAACTGGCGGTTGGGATTCCCGGCGAAGTATTGTTACGCCGCCCGGATGTGCTGCAGGCGGAACACGAATTGCGTGCCGCCAATGCCAACATCGGCGCAGCGCGTGCCGCTTTTTTCCCGAGCGTTACCCTCACGGCGAGCACCGGAACGGGCAGCGAAAGCCTCTCCGGGCTGTTCGAATCCGGATCGCGAACCTGGAGCTTCTTGCCGCAGCTGACGCTGCCGATCTTCAATGCGGGCAGTAACCGGGCAAACCTGCGGGTCACCAAGGTGGAACGTGACATCATGGTGGCGCAATACGAGCAGACTATTCAGACAGCATTTCGTGAAGTCGCTGATGCTCTGGCGGTGCGTAGTACTATCGGCACTCAGCTTGACGCGCAACGGTCATTGTCGGAAGCCACCGAAGTGACCTACCAGCTATCCGAGGCACGTTACCGCCGCGGCATCGACAGCTACCTCAGCGTGCTCGATGCGCAGCGTGCGCTATATGGTGCGCAGCAGGCACTGATTACAACGCAATTATCGCAAATGACCAATCTCGTGACGCTGTACAAGGTGCTTGGTGGCGGACTGCGTTAGCGGTTTTCTTTAACGCAACTTACGCCACGAGGCATCCTGATCCACCGGCTGACCGGGTAACGTTCGCAAGTAGGCGAGCAAGTCGTCAAGTTCGTCGTCGCTGAAGTTTGCAAATCGGTCCCTCGCAATCGTGCTCATCAGCTCGAGATTTTTTCGCCCACCAATGGCCACACCCGTTTTCATGAGGTGGCGAAAGTCAGCGTCAGAATAGGCCGTCACGATCGCAAGGTCCGGCGTACCGAAGTCGATATCGATCTGACCGCGTAAGTCGAATCCATGACACTCATTGCAAGTAGTCTTGGCGAGGTACTCGCCGCGAACGAGTTGCGGGTCGTCGCCCTCGCCCAACAGCAGCGGCGGCATGCGGTCTGCCCATTCGGCCATGTGTTGTGCTTCGCCGCGGACAATACGCATTCGCGCATCCCAGCCAAGGTCAGGTTCCGGGAGTGCTTTTTCAACGACAGGCGCCGACCGCAGAAACGCGATAAGTGCCGTCATGTCTTCGTCACTTAACAAAGCGTAATTGTAGGAAGGCATCGACCAAAGCGCTTTGCCTTCATGACCTATGCCCTGCCGCACAGCGGCTTCAATGGTTGAGGCATCGTGTTCCCGGGCGTATTGGGCAAGATTTGGTGCTACGGCGGTAGCAACCCAGACCCACTCATCGGAGAAGTCGACCCCTTCGAGTTGTTGTCCGTGGCAGCCGAAGCAACCGCGCGTACGTGCAACATGCTTTCCTGCCTCGACAATAGCGGTGTCGGCCGTGTCTACGTAGGTAAACCCTTCATTAACGACGACGTCTTTAAGGTACGTCTCGCTGGCAATGTGCACGTATAGATAAAAACCGCCGACCGCGAGCAGTACACCAAGTAGCAGGGCCAGAAGCCCGCGTTTCACGATAGCCAGTCTAGTCGTCCGCCTGGTATTCAAGAATGTCCCCCGGTTGGCAATTCAGGGTTCGGCAAATCTTTTCGAGTGTTGAGAACCGCACGCCTTTTACCTTGCCGGTACGAAGCAGGGACAAATTCTGCTCTGTAATACCGACCTCCGACGCGAGCGTTTTCCCCTTCATTTTACGCTTCGCGAGCATCACGTCCAAATTCACCTGGATTGGCATCGCCGTAGTCTATACGAACTGCTGATTTTCGGTTTGCAGTCTGCATCCTTCGACCAGGAGATTGCTTATCACCCAAAGAACCAGCGCTACGCCCACGGCCCGAAACTCATTGCTATTAAACGAAACAGAAAGCACTTTCTGACCGGCCGGATGATGCAATGACAACAACACGCTTGACGCCATGAAGTGCACCGGCGTCGCGATTGCCTGTACCAGCAACAGAATCGAGAAGCGGCGGAGATCGCGGCTATTGTGCATGTTGAAGAACTCCCCTCTGGCAAAGTTTACGAACGCGCGGCGCAGGAAGTACAGGGCGGCCAGGCCGATCGATAGATACATCGCGGTCAATCCCCAGAAGGCATACCACTGGCCATCGGAAACCGTTTGCCAGCGTATCGGCAGCCCCATGCTGTGGCGGACGAAGTCGGCGAGGGATGCCAGGTCGGTGAGGAAGTACAGGGCAAAAAGGGGCACAAGGACCAATAGCGCCGTGCAGGACCAGGCGATCACGAGCGATAGGCGATTCGTCATAAAAAGACCTCTTGAAATACTTGTTATAGATATATAAATTAATGTAAAACAGTAAGAACTGCAAGGAGCACTACCACGATGAAAATACGCTTCCTGGCCAGA
Source organism: uncultured Woeseiaceae bacterium (assembly GCA_963976215.1). Lineage (GTDB taxonomy): Bacteria > Pseudomonadota > Gammaproteobacteria > Steroidobacterales > Woeseiaceae > UBA1847. The sequence continues at coordinate 34,360 of CAXBJV010000014.1, forward strand.
GTGGCCATTCTCACCTGTCTTTTTGGGCTTCACGATACGGCGACCGCGCTGACGACCGAGCAATTCGGCGCAATCTGCGATGCGGGCGAAATGGAGTGCGGCAAACACCCTGTCTTGAATGCCTACGTCGGTGGTGCGCTGGATCTCATCGCGGTCCTGGATGAGCAGACCGACTATTTGGGCGATGTGTATTGCGGCAGGCCCGACAAACTGTTCGACGTGCCGGCAATCATTGCCTATATCGTGGCGCACCGGGATTCGCACGCAGATAAAAATGCGATGCTGCTACTCGTGCGATACCTGGAGGAAAATGGCGGCTGTTAGCCAATCTGCATCTGTTGCCCCCGAGGCCAGATCGACCCGTAACGCCGCCGCAGATTGCCAGAAAGCAGCCAGTCGACAACGCCGGTCGAGCGTCACCTAGCCGCCAAAGGGCCGCCGGGCCTGTGTTTCCGCGGTTGACTGCATGCGCCCCTTCAAAAACGATACACATTTCTCACAATATCGACAATAATGTATCACTACCACACACAGGGCCGACCAGGGCGTTACCGATGACCGAATTCACCAAAAGCGCGGCGGAGCTGGAAGCGGCTTTCGATGCGCGTATCCAGGCTGAGCAAAAGATCGAGCCCAAGGACTGGATGCCCGAAAAATACCGCAAGAACCTGATACGACAGATGTCGCAGCATGCGCATTCCGAAGTCATCGGCATGCAGCCGGAAGGCAACTGGATATCGCGTGCACCGAACCTGCGTCGAAAGATGGTCTTGCTGGCCAAGGTTCAGGATGAGGGCGGTCATGGACTGTACTTGTACAGCGCCACCGAAACACTCGGCATCACGCGTGAAGAATTGATCGACGCACTGCACGAAGGCAAAGCCAAATACGCTTCAATTTTCAACTATCCATCGCTGACCTGGGCCGATGTCGGCACCATCGGCTGGCTCGTCGACGGTGCGGCCATCGTCAACCAGATATCACTGCAGCGCACCTCGTACGGGCCGTACTCGCGGGCGATGATCCGTATCTGCAAGGAAGAAAGTTTTCATCAGCGCCAGGGTTACGAATCGCTGATGGTGCTCGCCAAGGGCAGCCCGGAACAAAAAGCAATGGCGCAGGATGCGCTGAATCGATGGTGGTGGCCGTCGCTGATGATGTTCGGACCGCACGACGCCGAATCGGCGCACAGCGCGCAATCAATGAAATGGAAAATCAAACGCAAGAGTAACGACGAGTTACGCCAGGCATTCGTCGACCAGACCGTTCCGCAGGCCGAGTACCTGGGGCTGAAAGTGCCGGACCCGGACCTGCAATGGAATGACGACCGAGGCCACTACGATTTTGGTGAAATCGACTGGAATGAATTCTACGAGGTGATTAACGGCAACGGCATGTGCAATCGCCAGCGCATCGAACATCACAAGCGCGTGCATGACGAAGGTCGCTGGGTACGCGAAGCGCGACGCGCTTATGAGGCGAAAAAGCGCGATAGACAGGAGGTGGCGTAATGAGCAAAGAGAAATTCCTGCCGCTGTTTGAAGTGTTCGTGCGCTCCAAGCGCGGGCTCGATCACAAGCACGTTGGCAGCCTGCACGCGGAAGATGCCGAACAGGCGCTCGAATATGCGCGCGATTGCTACACCCGACGCAGTGAAGGCGTCAGCCTCTGGGTCGTAAATTCGAAAGATATTGTTTCTTCGCAGGAAGAAGACGCTGCGAGTTTTTACGATCCGATGGAAGACAAGCCCTATCGCCACGCCACTCACTACGAGTTGCCGGAAGCCGTCAAAAATATGTGATGCAGCGACGCTGCATCGCTTTGGGAGCAAAACTTGACTGACACCCAACAACATTTGATCGACTACACCATTGCCCAGGGTGACGATGCTTTGATATTCGGGCAGCGATTATCGGAGTGGTGTTACCACGCGCCGTTCCTTGAGGAAGATCTTGCGATTGCAAACGTAGCACTGGATTTCATCGGCCGCGCGCAGATGTTCTACGACTACGCGGTTGAACTCGAAGGCAACAAGCGCACGCCGGACGACATCGCTTTCCTGCGCGACACGCGCGAATTTCGCAACCTGTTGATACTTGAGCTGCCCATTGGTGACTTTGGTTTCACAATCGCGCGACAGTTCATCATCGATGCGTTCAATATCGAATACCTCGAACTTATGACGGCTTCAACCGATGCACGATTGGCTGCCATCGCAGCAAAGTCCATTAAAGAGAGTCGTTATCACCTGCGCCGCAGCCAGGACTGGGTGCGACGCCTCGGCGATGGCACCGAGGAGAGCCACCAGCGCATCCAGAAGGGTTTCAATGAACTGTGGGGTTACACCGGTGAATTATTCGCGATGACGCCTGCGGAAGAGGCCTTGCTGGCTGATGGCATTGTCGTCGACCGAGAACAGCTGCGCGATGAATGGCTGCGAAAAATGCAGGCAACTTTGCAGCAGGCGACGCTGACTGTGCCCGAAGACGAATGGCAGTCGACCGGCGGTCGAAGCGGTGTGCATACCGAACATCATGGTCACCTGCTTGCCGAAATGCAGTTTCTGCAGCGCGCGTATCCGGGGCTTGAGTGGTAAGCATGAGCGCTGCCAGCCTCCCGGCCGAAAACCCGCTTTTGCACGAGCGAATGCTGCGTCGTCGGCAAAGCCACTGTCCGGAATTGTGGGAGCTCCTCGAGCAGATCAGGGACCCCGAAATCCCGGTGTTATCACTGTGGGACCTCGGCATATTGCAGGACATCGAACAAGCTGCCGATGGCACCGTGCAGGTGACGATCACGCCGACCTACTCGGGCTGTCCGGCCATGCGCGAAATCGAACAGGACATCTACAAGGTGCTGGCTGAAGCCGGCTACCCGGACGTAAACGTTGCATCAGAGCTTTCACCCGCCTGGACAACAGACATGATGACTGTCGAGGGCCGGCAGCGACTTAAAGAATACGGGATTGCGCCGCCGCGGGATGCCGGCTCGCGTCTGCCGGTGCAGTGCCCGCAGTGCGGCGCTGATGAAACACGCAAGATCAGTGAATTCGGTTCCACGCCCTGCAAAGCGCTGTACCAGTGCCAGCAATGCAAAGAACCCTTCGACTACTTCAAATGTATTTAACGCGTAAGCTATGAACGACTCCCAATTCTATCCACTGCGCCTGGCAGACGTCCGCCCGGAAACAGACGCAGCAGTGTGCCTGACCTTTGATGTTCCAGCTGAGTTGCAGGACAGGTTCACGTTTACGCAGGGCCAGTACCTGACGCTGCGAACGAGTATCGACGATGGGGAAGTCCGACGTTCGTACTCGATATGTTCCGGCCTCGATGACGAACAGCTGCGCGTCGCAATCAAGCGTATCGATGGCGGCGTGTTTTCAAACTACGCCAACGAACATCTACATGCCGGTGATGTGATCGACGTGATGCCGCCACAGGGCGAATTTCATACACCGCTGTCTGCAACGCACGCCAAGAACTATATGTGCATTTGCGCTGGCAGCGGCATTACGCCGGTGCTGTCGATCGTCAAGTCCATCCTGAGCCGCGAGCCCGATAGCCACGTGACACTGCTGTACGGCAATCGCAATTCCGCGACCGTGCTGTTCAAGGACGAACTCGGTTTCTTAAAGAATCGCTACATGACCCGGTTTAACTGGGTCAATATCTTAAGCCGCGAAGAACAGGACGCCGACGTATTATTCGGCCGCCTCGATAATCGCAAGGGCGCCGAATTACAGGCTTCCCACCTGATTGATATTGCGGCGACCGACGAATTTTTCCTTTGCGGTCCCGAGTCCATGATTTCGGAAGTCTCGCGTGGGCTGCGCGGCTCGGGTGTTGATGAAAGCAATATTCACTACGAGCTGTTCTACGCGTCCGCCGAAGATGCCAGGGCTGTCGTCGAAAAACATCACGCTCGAGCGAAGCAATATGCCGGCCAGGTGAGCGAAGTGCAGGTGAAAGCGGACGGACGCACAACCTATATCGAGCTGACCGCCGACGGTGAAAACATTCTCGATGGCGCCATGCGCAGCGGCGCCGATCTGCCGTTCTCATGTAAGGGCGGTGTGTGTGCAACCTGCAAGGCGCGTCTCATCGAAGGTGATGTCGAGATGGACCTGAATCATTCATTGAGCGCGGAGGAAATCGAAAGCGGCATGATCCTCACCTGTCAGGCACACCCGATCAGCAAGAAAGTCGTTGTAGACTTCGATCAGATCTAGCATGAGTGTTGCTGTAGCCAATACACCAACCGCGCTGCCCGACCTGGAAGCACGCGTCGCGGATAAAAATTACAGTTGTACCTCGATGGTCGTGACCGTCTTCGGCGACACTGTTTCGCAACACAACGGCTGGATATGGTTGGGCAGTTTGATCAAAGCGCTCGACCTGATGGGCTACAGCGAGCGGCTGGTGCGCACAGCGGTCTACCGCCTGGTGCAGCAGGACTGGCTGCAGGCTAAAAAAATCGGACGTCGCAGCTACTACCGGTTTACCGGCATGGCCGATGCCCAGTATGAAAAAGCCGCACGACGGATTTATGCACCGACACAGCCACACTGGGACGGCACCTGGACGCTGGTATCACCGGTCATGGTGCCGGACGAAAAACGCGATTTATTGCGCAAGAGCCTGCTTTGGCAGGGCTACAACACCTTGCTAACCGGCCTGTTCGCGCACCCGTCATCGGATCGTACCTCCCTGAATGAAACGCTTGAGGAGCAGAACCTCGCAGACAAGGTGTTGGTATTTTCAGCAGTGACCAATGACGCGTTGTCCGCGGCCCTGCTCAGGGAGGTGGCGCAGCATAAATGGAACCTTGATGAACTGCAGGGCATGTACCAGGAGTTTTTTAGTTTCTACCGCGCTATCGATGCCAGCCTGGATGCAGACAACATCGATCCGCAGTCGGCTTTTGTGTTGCGTACGCTGCTGATTCACGAGTATCGCCGCATCCTGTTGCGCGACCCGGACTTCCCGGAGGCCGTATTGCCCGCCGACTGGGCAGGCCAGAATGCGCAGGCGCTAACGCGACGGATTTACCGCAAGCTGATCACGTCATCACTCAGCTACGTGCAGGCAAACTTGCAGAATGCAGACGGTGCACTGCCGGAAGCGACAGCGACATTCCAGCGGCGCTTTACTGTCTAACTGCCGTAAATTTTTCCGGGCAACCAGGTAACCAGCTCGGGAAATACGGCGAGCAACACCAGCGCGAGCAGCTGGATGACGACAAATGGTATTGCGCCCCGGTAGATCTGCGCCGTCGTAATCGATGGTGGCGCAACACCACGAAGATAAAACAATGCGAAGCCAAACGGCGGCGTCAGGAAGGACGTCTGCAGGTTGATCGCGATCATGATACCCAGCCAGACCGGATCGAGGCCCATGGCCAGCAGCACCGGACCGACAATGGGTACGACTACAAATGTGATCTCGATAAAGTCCAGCACAAAGCCAAGCAGGAACATAACCAACATCACAACAATCACGGCGCCGACGACACCACCAGGCAGTGCCTCAAGAATCGCACGCACACCGTCGTCGCCACCGTAGCCGCGAAACACCAGTGAGAAGATCGATGCACCGATCAGGATCATGAACACCATGCTGCTAATGCGCAGCGTGCTTTGCATGATTTCCTGCAAGCGGGAGCGGTCAAGTTGCCGCCGCGAAATAGCCAGTAGCAACGCACCCATGCTGCCAACACCAGCTGCTTCTGTCGGCGTTGCAAAGCCGCCCAGTATCGAACCAAGTACCGCGAAGATCAGCAACAACGGCGGAAACAGCGCGTGCAGAACCTGCACTAGCGATGTTGTTTCACCCGCTGCACGCCGATGGGCCGGCATCGAGTCCGGCTTCAGGAAGGCGACGCCGAGGATATAGAGCACGTACAGCGCCACCAGCAGCAAGCCGGGAATCAGGGCCCCGGCGAACAAGTCGCCAACAGACACCGTTTTCGGCGAAAAAATGCCCATCTCGAGTTGCGCCTGCTGGTATGCAGTGGTCATGACATCGCCGAGCATGACGAGAATGATCGAGGGCGGAATAATCTGGCCGAGCGTGCCTGACGCGCAAATGGTCCCGGCCGACACATCTGGCGAATAGCCGCGTTTCAACATGGTCGGCAGTGACAGCAGGCCCATCGTTACGACCGTCGCACCGACAATGCCGGTGCTGGCGGCCAGCAACATGCCGACCAGCGTCACTGAAATTCCAAGACCACCACGTAGTGAGCCAAACAGGGCACTCAGGGTTTCGAGCAATTCTTCGGCGATTCGCGCCCGTTCGAGCGTCACCCCCATGAAAACAAACAGTGGCACGGCGACCAGGGTTTCATTGCTCATGATGCCGAAAATCCGGTTCGGCAAACCCGATAGCAGGGCTTCGTGAAAGACGCCGCTTAGCACGCCAGCGCCCGCAAACAGTAACGCCACGCCACCGAGCGTGAAGGCAACAGGAAAGCCCGCCAGCAGAAACAGGATAACGGAGAAAAACAGTAGTCCGGCGACCCACTCCATGTCAGCGGTCCCGCAGGGTTTGCAGCGCACGCAGCAGCATGGCAACGCCCTGCAATCCGAGTGTCACTGGCATGACCAGGATGATGGTCTTGAGCATCGGAATCAGTGGATATGGCAGTCCGCCGGATTCACGCGATGCTTCCTTGAGCTTCCAGGACACGGCAATGAAGTCATAGCTTTTCATGCCGAGAAACACGCATAACGGCAGCAGGAACAGCAATACTCCAGTGAGGTCGACCCATGCACGCTGCCTGTCGCTCATCTTGCGGTAGAAAATATCGACGCGAACGTGTTCTTCCTGTTGCAGGGTATAGGCGGCACCTACCATGAACACGAACGCATGCATCCAGACCACGGACTCCTGCATCCAGATCAAACCTGCATCGAATACGTAGCGCATCACGACGACAACAAATGTCATCAGGACCATGAATAGTGTCAGCCATGCGCTCGCTTTGCCGAGCTGCACGCTGATGCGATCCAGGATGCCCGGCCGTGCTGACACTAGTGGCGCCAGAATGTCGGCGTAATCAGGACCAGTAGCGTGAAGATTTCGAGACGCCCCAACAGCATGCCGACAATTGAAATCCACTTGGCTGTGTCACTGACCGACATAAAGCCTGCACTGACGTCGCCGAGGCCGGGACCGAGATTATTCAGTGTGGCAGCAACTCCGGAAAAAGCAGTGACCTGGTCGAGTCCGGTCGCCATCATTGCCAGCATCATGACGCCGAAAACAACGATATAGACCGAAAAGAATCCCCACACGGCATCGACAACGCGGGGTTGCACGGCAGAGTTACCCAGTTTGACCGGAATTTCCGCGTTCGGGTGTACCAGCCGGGCAACTTCACGCGCGCCCTGCTTGTAGATCAGGAGACAGCGAATGACCTTGATGCCACCAGCCGTTGAACCGGCGGAGCCGCCAATGAAACTCGAAAAGATCAGCAGCACCGGCAATACGGTGGGCCACGCTGCAAAGTTCTCGGTGGTAAACCCGGTTGTCGTGGCAATCGACACCGCCTGGAATACACCGTTGATAAACGTATCGCCCAGGTCATCGATCCCGCGATCCTGGTAAAGCACGACCAGCACGATGACAGACAGGGAAAACAGGATGGCCGTGTACGCGCGGAACTCGGGATCCTGGAAATAGTGTTTGATCGAAACGAAGCGCCAGGCGAAAAAATGCAGCGAAAAGTTAATGCCGGCGACAAACATGAAAACGATAGCGACTGCGTCGACCATCGGGCTGGCAAAATAGGCAACGCTTGCATCATGCGTTGAGAAGCCGCCGATCGCGACCGTTGAGAAGGCGTGACACAAGGCGTCGAACCAGCCCATGCCGGCAACGCGATAGCTCAGCATGCAAGCGATGGTGAAGGCGAGGTAAACATACCAGAGCGCTTTGGCCGTCTCGGTAATGCGGGGCGTGAGCTTGGTGTCTTTAACCGGCCCCGGTGTTTCTGCTCGATACAGCTGCATGCCACCGACGCCCAGCATCGGCAGGACGGCAACAGCCAAAACGATGATTCCCATACCGCCAAGCCATTGCAGTTGCTGGCGGTAATAGAGAATCGACAGTGGCAGGTCGTCCAGTCCGGTCAGCACGGTGGCACCGGTCGTTGTCAGTCCTGACATTGATTCGAAGACCGCATCGGTAATCGACATCGTTACCGCATCCGCGAAATACAGTGGCGCGGCACCAAAGGTGCCCAGTACTGTCCAGAATGCGGCAACCACCAGGAAGCCATCGCGCAGTCGCAAGTCCTTACGTGATCGGTGTACCGGAAACCAGATCAGGGCCCCGGCGGCCAGCGTCAGTCCGAAGCCCTCGACAAACGGCAGCCATGAACCGTCGTCGTAATACAGGCTGAAGATAACCGGCGGCAGCATTGTCAGGCTGAACATCATCAGAAGAAGCCCGAGTATCCGCTGTACGACAGTCCAGTTCATTCAGGGCTCGCTGCGCCTAGACAAAAGAAACACCCACCTGGAACAGGCTTTCCAGTTTTTCAATCTTGCGACGGTCGGTCATGAACAGGATGACATGGTCATCGGTTTCGATGAGTGTGTCGTGGTGTGCAATGATGACCTCTTCGCCGCGCACAACGGCGACAATCGCCGTGCCCTTCGGCAGCTCGATCTCCTCGATCGTACGGCCGACGACCTTGGAGCTTTCCTTGTCGCCGTGTGCAATGGCTTCCATGGCCTCCGCAGCGCCGCGACGTAGCGAATGCACCTTGACGACATCGCCACGGCGCACATGCGCCAGCAATGAGCCGATCGTAATCTGCTGTGGCGAAATGGCGATATCGATACTGCCGGATTCGACCAGGTCGACATACGATGGCCGGTTTATCAGCGCCATGACCTTGTTTGCGCCAAGTCGTTTCGCCAGCATTGAGCTCAGGATATTGGCTTCTTCCGAGTTAGTCAGTGCACAGAACACATCGACGCTGTCGATGTTTTCTTCCAGCAGCAGTTCTTCATCGGCGGCATCGCCCACCAGCACGATGGCCTTGTTGAGCTGCTCAGAAATTACCCGCGCCCGTTGCGGGTCCCGCTCGATGATTTTTACCTGGTTGGTTTGCTCGAGTGCCAGCGCCAGGCGTACGCCGATATTACCGCCACCGGCAATGACAACGCGCCGCACCGGGTCTTCGAGCCGCCGCATCTCGCTCATGAAAACGCGGATGTCCTTGCGATCGGCAATAAAGAAAACCTCGTCATTTTCCTGGATGACCGTGTCGCCATCCGGCAGCATCGCCTCGCCCTGTCGATAGATCGCCGCAATGCGCCCCTCGGTGTTCGGAATATGATCTTTCAGCGTGGCAATGCGCTGCCCGACCAACAGGCCTTCGCGATCCGCTTTGGCGCCGACGAGGCGCACCTTGCCGCCGGCGAAGTCCAGCACCTGTGATGAACCGGGGTACAGAATGAGCTGTTCGATATGCGAGCAGACCAGTTGTTCCGGACTGATGCGCACGTCGATGGGAATTGCGTCCTGTGTGAACAGCTTGTTCGCGTTCATGTACTCGGCGGATCGAATACGCGCAATCTTGGTTGGCGTGCGGAACGCGGTGTACGCAATCTGGCACGCGATCATGTTGGTTTCGTCGGAATTGGTCAGCGCTACGACGATGTCGGCATCGTTGGCGCCTGAGCGTTCCAGCACATCGGGATAGGCGGCATGGCCGATGACGGTGCGAATGTCGAGGCGGTCCTGCAGCTCCCGCAGCACGTCCGCACGCATGTCTACGACGGTGACCTCATTGGCCTCTTCTCGCGACAGGTGGTATGCCGCGGATGATCCAACCTGGCCGGCGCCGAGTATGAGAATCTTCATCGCGGGTAGTCTACATCAGTTCGAGATTGGCATAACTCAGAACGAGCCATTTTGTGCCTGCGCCTTCGAAATTGACCTCGACACGCGCATGCGCGCCCTGGCCTTCGTAGTTGAGAATAACGCCGTCACCGAACTTCTTATGACAAACCCGCTGCCCGAGGCGAATGCCAAGCTCGTTGTCCGACGGCCGTGCGGCGCTGCTTTGCCGCGAGGGTCGCGACGAATGCAGTGGCCGGGCGACTTGTACACGCGGCCGAATCTCCTCGATATGTTCCTCGGGAATTTCGGCGATAAATCGTGACTGTTGCGAGAAATTGTCCATGCCGTGCAGGCGTCGTTGCTCGGCGTAGGTGATATACAAAGTCTGCATCGCGCGTGTAATGCCGACATAGCAAAGGCGTCGCTCTTCCTCGAGCCCGTGCGGGTCCGCAACAGATCGTTGGTGCGGAAACAAGCCGTCTTCCATGCCACACATGAATACCAGCGGAAACTCGAGGCCTTTTGCCGAGTGCATCGTCATCAGCTGCACGCAGTCCTCCCAGGCATCGGCCTGACCTTCCCCGGCCTCGAGTGCCGCGTGCGACAGGAACTCATCCAGTGGCGACATCTCTTCGGCGGGATCGGGTTCGAAGCTCTTGGCTGCGCTGACCAGCTCCGCCAGGTTTTCGATGCGGGTTTCGCCCTTCTCGCCCTTGTCCTTCTTGAAGTGCTCAATCAATGTGCTGAGATGGATGACGTGGTCGACTTTGTCGTGCAGGTCGAGCCCATTGGTCTCACGCGCCATGCGCTCGATCAACGACATGAACGCATTGACCGCATTGGCGGCCCGACCGTTCAGGTCATCGCTCGCGATTGCGCCGGCGGCACGCCACAATGAACAGGCGTTTGCCCGGGCATAAGCGCGCATCATTTCAACCGTGCGCGCGCCGATGCCGCGTGTTGGCTTGTTGACAATGCGTTCAAACGAACTGTCATCATCGCGATTTGAAGTCAGGCGCAGGTACGCAAGCGCATCCTTGATTTCCGCACGCTCGAAAAAGCGCAGGCCACCGTAAACCCGGTACGGGATACGCGCATTGATCAAACCTTCTTCCAGCACGCGCGACTGGGCGTTGGAGCGATACAGGATTGCAGCGTCCGCACGGGCATTGCCCTGTGCGATCCAGTCACGCAGCCGGCCAATCACGAAATCGGCCTCATCGCGCTCGTTGTACGCGGAATAGAGCTTTATCGCTTCGCCTTCGGAGCCGTCGGTCCACAGGTTTTTGCCCATGCGCGAACTGTTGTTAGCGATGACTGCATTCGCTGCGTTAAGAATTGTCGCGGTGGAGCGATAGTTTTGTTCAAGCTTGACGACTTGCGTGCCTGGGAAGTCTTTTTGAAAGCGGTGAATATGCTCAACGCGTGCACCGCGCCAGCGGTAGATCGACTGGTCGTCGTCGCCAACAACAAACGGCACGCCTTTACTCCCGGCCAGCAGTCGCAACCATGCATACTGAATCGCATTGGTGTCCTGAAACTCGTCGACGAGCAAGTGCTGGAAGCGGCGCCGATAATGCTCGAGCAGCTCGGCGTTGTCGCGGAGCAACTCATGTGCCCGCAACAACAGCTCGGCAAAGTCCACCAGTCCGCCACGCTGACAGATTTCTTCGTAGGACTGGTACAGGGATATCTGTTGCCGCCGGTTTGGGTCACCTTCATCATCGATGTGTTCGGGTCGCAGGCCCTCATCTTTCTGGCCATTGATAAACCACTGAATTTCTTTTGGCACCCAGCGGCTGTCATCGACCTCGAGGTTCTTCAGCAGTCGCTTGATCAGTCGCAACTGGTCGTCAGAGTCGATGATCTGAAAGTTCTGCGGCAGTTTTGCTTCGCGCCAGTGGCGCCGGAGCATGCGGTGGGCGAGGCCATGGAAAGTCCCGATCCACAAGTGCTGGACCGGGACGTTCAGGAGCGACTCGATGCGACCGCGCATTTCCGCGGCAGCTTTGTTGGTGAAGGTAACGGCGAGCAAGCCCTGGGGAGACACGCCCTCCACTTCGATCAGCCAGGCGGCGCGATGCACCAGGACCCGTGTCTTGCCGCTCCCAGCCCCGGCGATGACCAGCGCGGGTTCGGATGGCGCGGTAACGGCTTGACGCTGGGCGTCATTAAGGTTGTCGAGGATCGGTGTGACATCCATCGGGGAGGTACTGCCAGGGAGTCGAAAGCGCGCCAGTGTAGCAGGAATCGAGCGCTCTAAAACTCGCGAATTGGCGCGAGCGAAACGGAAACGCTATTGCTCCCAGCGCACACCCAGGTTGTACTGGTAGCGTTCAAACTGGATACGCGGATCGTTGGATACCGTTTCCCGGTAGCGGCCTTCAGCGACCAGGCTCAAATGGCGCGTCATCTGGAATTCTGCTGTCAGGCTGATCTCCGCCGATTCGTGTGTCTTGCGCGGGGAGTTCGGGTTATTGAAGGCGAATGCATTCGGGTAGTCGTAAAGGTGGTAGATGCCACGGGCCTCGAATTCGAAGCGCTCGCCCGGGTCCCAGTGAATTTCCACGCCGGCGCTGTCGCGCGTGTAGTCGTAGTAGCCGACATACTGATCGATGCGCTCGGTGCGTTGTGCGTCGAAGCCAAACCAGAGGCTGCCGAAAATACGCTGCCGTGCCGTTAACTCCAGCGCATAATAGTCATAGCGAATATTGGGATTGCCCTGGCGCGGCGTGCCGTCGAGGTCATAGGCCACGCGATCGCCAAAGCGGCGGCTGTACCCTTCCGCGGTAATGCGAAACAGCGACGACGATGTAAATTTGTACTGTCCATACAGCCGCAACAGGAAATACTCGTGATCGTATTCAGGCACGAGGTCCTGTGATTCGTAATTCCACAGCTGCCCCTTGATCGTTGCGCCGATGGCGAGACGTTCGTGCGATTGTCGCAGTCGCAGTTCCGGTCCATAGCGCAGGTAGTTCAGCCGGTCGTCGAGCAGCATGCCATTGAAGTCGCGCGTGGTACCGTCGTCCGGATCGAAATAGGTTTCCACGTGTTGCGATATCGTGAAGGCACTGCGCACCTGGCGCTCTCGGCTACCTTCCTTGCGCTGATACTCGCTACCGAAACTCGCCTCATGCTGATACTCGTTGGCGTTCTCCAGTTCCTTGTCCTGGTAATAACGACCAGCAAGTCGGTAGCGAACATAAAACCCCTCGAACTTGAGGCTGTTGATCAGGTATTTGGCATTCAGGCTGACCGGAATAAAGGCACCCGACTGTACGACAGGAACCACTGTTGGCGCGGCCGGATCGGACTGGTCGGTATACGGGTCTTCAGGCGAACGAAACACGTTGTCGTCGGTGCCAAACCCGACACGAATGCGAAACTGTAAGTCGGCGAACTTGCGTTTTTCTTCGCGCTCGGCAACGCGAATCTCGAAGTCGTCCAACTGCGCCTGTTCAGCGCGAATTCGGTCGATCGCAACAACGGCATACGATTGAATCTTCTCGCTGCGGTTCTGGTCGCGCGCCAGGCGAAACCAGCGCAGTGCTTCTTCGATGTCACCAAGCGCGTAAGCATTGAGGCCGAGGTTGTATTGCGCGGTGATCTGCAGTGCCGGATCGTCAAGCGCCTGCAGCAGTTCGTCCCGCGCGCGAATGTGTTGACCGGCACGGTAATGCGCAACGCCCATGTTGTAATGCAGCGTCGGCGTATCCATGCCCTCTTCCTGCGCCTGTCGATAGCGCAGCAAGGCCGCCCAGTACAGGTCGTCACGAAACAAGCGGTTACCGTCGTCAAAATACTGGCTGGCCGTCATGGCATGTGCCGGTACGAGCGGCAGCAAACCGATGATTGCTGCCAGCAATGCCGGGCAAACCGTGCGATGAATCTTCTTGAGCATTTGGGTGGAATCGGCTCGCGTTATGTCAGATTTGAAAGAGTACAGACTAAAGGGGTCATAAAACTATGACGTAGTCGAAAAAAATCCCCCCGAAAGGCTGGCAATCGGGAGGATTTGAGGTTTCAGGCGGTTTGCGGGTGTTTAGTCGACCACGGCGCTGTCGTCATCATCGTCGTCGTCATCCTCATCCTCCATATCGTCATCCATGTCGTCGTCGTCATCTTCGACCGGGATGTCGTCTTCAATTTCGTCACCGTCTTCGAAGTCGTCGTCATTCTCGAGCTCATCTTCGTGCTCTTCTTCCTCTTCGTCACGATCGAAATCGTCCTCTTCATCGTCCTCGTCAACGAAGTCGTCCTCGTCCTCTTCCTCTTCTTCGTTACGGCGATCTTCATCGTCATCGATTTCGTCTTCGCCGCGGTCATTCTCGCGTTCTTCCTCTTGTTCCTCGTCGCGTTGCTCGTCTTCGTCGATGTCATCGTCGTCAGGGCCGCGCATCTCGGCAATTGCCTCGTCCAGATCATCGGCATCGTCAACAATGATCATTGTGACGTCGAGGTCGTCCATGGCGTCATCCGCGTGCGCAAGGCCCGGGAAAAGTGCGAAACAGGTAAGCACCAGTGTTGCTGCAAAAATAGTAAGTTGTTTCATCGTACTGCTCCGTTAACTGACGTCGATGCGCAGGCGAAAGGTCCGGCCGCGATCGTTGTGAACCAAAGTTGCAAAAACCTCACCGCCAACCGGCGATGTGGCTATCAATTTGAGTGGCAACAGATTCTTGCCTTCGCTCAGGCTGGTTTGCCACGTGACTTCGCGTTGTCCAGGAAATCCGGATAACTCGATGCCATCGGGCAGGCTGACGGTGAGCGTTGCCGAATCGAGTGCTTGCGCCGATGCGAACACGAGCTTCACAGTTTGCGGTTCGGCAAGCGTCATCGTGATACCGGGTATTGCGGGCTCCGCTGTCGGCAGCTCCGGTGTAGCAAGAAAGACGATACTGATCATCCAGAGGGCCAGACCGGCCGCAACTGCCGTGCCAAAACCGGTCATCAACCAGCGGTTCCGCTGACGACGCGTGCCCTCGTGGGTTGCACGCACCAGTGCCTGGTCAAAAAAGCCTGCGTCTGCCTCGGGCATCGGGTAGTCCTTTAGTAATGCCTGGATCGCCTGATCCTGTTTGTCGATGTCGTCGTTTCGCATTTTTCGTATCCTGCTTGTTCCCTTACACGATCACAGGGATGAAAAGGTTCCGTCGGCCTGAAGAATTTCCCGCAGGCGGGCGCGGGCGCGGTGCAGCCGGGACTTGACAGTGCCGACCGGGATACCCATAAGTTTCTGAATTTCCGTGAGTTTATAGCCCTCGGTATCGTGCAGAAGCACAATAACGCGATGCTCGTCACTGAGTTGGGCGAGGGCCTTGTCGAGCATCTTGATGCGCTCAAGGCGTTGCTGGTCATGAACCGGATCGTCGCTGGCCGGAAAGCCGGCGATGCCGTCGTCCGATAATGCGCCTTCGTCCACCGTGCGCATTCGATGCCGGGCGAAGCGCCGCCGCTCATCGATAAACAGGTTGTACATCATGCGCGCCAGCCAGGAACCCGGCTCGTCAATGCGGACAAGGTCGTCGAGCTTGCCGTAGGCCTTGATCAAAAGCTCCTGAAACAGGTCCTCGGCCTCCGCCTTCTGTCCCGCCAGACGCCAGGCCAGGCGATACAGCCGCTCAAAATGCGGTCGCACGAGAGTTTCAAACGTCTGTTGGCTGGAACGGGTCATTGCAGACGCAGTGTAGAACGAATGACGGCTGGAGCAAGGAACGGGTTGGTAATCCGGAGATCGGTGGCGGCATTCAGCCGGGGTATTTGCCTAGCGCAGGAGTATCGGCACGCCCGCAAAATACGGATGCAAAAAGAACGCAATCGCGAATATCACGGCACTGATTGCGAGCCCCCCGAGCTCGGCACCCGGCCCGGGGCTCACAACCGGTTCGGGGGCACCGTCACGCCGATTGATTAACACTATTTCGAGTGCGGCCCACAAACCGAGACCGCCAAAAAGAACCCACGCTCGCATGGTGCCGTTGGTCAGCAGGTGACTCACCGACCAGGCAACGACGCCTGCCAGCATCGGATGGCTGATAAAACGGCGGATGCCCGTTTTGTAATGCGCCGCACCGAGCAGCGCAAAAGAAATCATCATTAAAACGAGCCCGGCGGGCCGAGACCAGGCTGGTAATGCATAGATATAGACTTCCGGCGACGAGCGCCAGCCCATAACGATGAGGACCAGAGATGCGAGGATGGCCAAAGAAAAAACGCCGCGATAGCCCTTTTTCCCTAACGTTCCGACCAGGCCTTGTTTCAATCCAGTGGCAAGCGACGGAATCAGGTGCACGCTGCACCAAAGTACAACTCCAATGATCAGTAGGCTCATAATTGTCTCGCCTTCTTTTCTGGTTTCGCTTGTGCTTGATTCGGGCTTGTCTTGCCTGCGACAAAATGCGGCATCGCGTACTGATACAATCGCATATTCTCAGATAAGAAGAAAACAAAAAAAGGAATTTTGAATGACGAACAAAGAAATTGTCCAGGCCCTTTATCAAGACTTTGCAAACGGCGATGTTCCAGCTGTGGTCGCGAAGTTCGATGACAATATTTCATGGACCGAAGCCGACGGTTTCCCTCTCGCAGGTACTTATACAGGCCCGCAAGCGATTGTCGAAAACGTTTTCATGCGCCTTAGCGAGATCGGTGATGACTGGGGCGTTGTTGTCGACCGAATCGTTGCAGATGGCGACACCGTCATCGCCGACGGCAAATACACCTGGAACCACAAGGAGTCCGGTGATCCCTGCGAAGTAAGAATGGCACACGTGTGGACGTTGGCGGACGGTAAGGCGACTGCCTTTTTGCAACATGTCGACACTGCACGTGTTCGTGAACTTACCCGGTAACAGGCGTTGACGTGATGTGGGCAAAGCGCTCTCAGGGGATTCTTGTGACGACAGTACCCGCAATTAAATCGTGAAGAGCACGGCGCTTCTTGCTAAACAACATCGTGACGATCTCAACAAGCCACCACGTCATCGCAACGATTCCCGTGCCCATCAGAATAATTTCTGCAGTCCTGGTCAGTTCACCGCTGTCTTCGGTTACACCAAAGCCGAGAAAGTAGAATAAAGAAATGCAGGCAAACAACACGGGCACTATATCTCGGAGGACAGACTGTTTTAGCGTAATTTCCCGGGACTCAGACTTGTCCCAAACCTTGACGTGCGTTGCCATTTTGCCAACGGTTTGACCGTAATTGGCGTGCATGGCGATATAGTAAATTAGTACGACGAACTGGCTGACCTGATCGACATAAGCTTTGGCAGCGGGTCGGAGAATATCCGCGCCATGCAACACGGACAGAATCACGACCAGAGGCAAGCCGACGACAAACCCGTCAATAAAATGTGCCCAGAACCGCCGCCAGAACGTTCGATATTTATTCTCTTCCGTTACTTCGAACGGCCTCAATAGCGTGAATCCACCGAGCTTTTCTATTTCTCCAAGCAAGCGCTCGGCATACTCGGGGTGTTTCTGCTTGTCGAGTACGAAGTAACAATCCTCAAGTTCGACGACTGACCTCGGCTCCCTTTTCAGGAGCTCACTCTGCAGGGCGTCGAATACGTGTGGATACAGGTCACCTCGTATCGAGTTGAGGACGTGATATAGCTCAACGAGAGAATAGTCCGCGTAGTTGGGTATCTTGACCAATTATTCGACCTTGCGAATGACCACGCGTCGATTGAGGGCGCGACCCTGGGGAGAGTCGTTGTCGGCTTCGGGCTGGCTTTCGCCTTTGCCAATGGTTTCGATTCGGTCAGCTTCGATGCCTTTGTCGATCAACCAGGACTTAACGGACTCTGCTCGTCCCGCTGACAGCTCCATGTTGTATTCGTCCGCACCCTGGGCATCGGTATGGCCTTCGATCAGGATTCGCCATGTCGGCTCTGTCGTCAACGCATCGAGCAGAGCATCCAGTGTTTGCCTGGAGTCGGCCCGCAATTTTGCTGAGTCGAGATCAAAGCGAATGCCGTAAAGCGTTGCTGTGCCGCCTTGCTTGATGGCGGAGGTCACCAGGTTGGTTTGACCGGTCTGGCACACCGGCTCACGACCGTCCGTAACCAGTGGGCCGCGCCAAACGCCCATCAAGCGGCCACCTTCATACCAAAGACCATTCAGGAAAGTCGCGTCTTCGGTTAGCACCATTACCGCTGAGCCTACCTGCGGACCATCTTCACGCCATTCGAACCGAATCACACGGCCATCGGTGTCACCGCTTAACGTACCGTTGTCATGGTCATAGCAGCCTTCAACGGACCGCCCGGTCTGCACGATTCGCATCAGGTTGTAGTTTGTTGCGAACACGCCGGAAAGATTCTTTTTCTCCCCGGATGCGAGACGTTCGCCGTATGCCTCAAGCTCCATAATCTCGGTGTACTTGGGTGCGCCCCAGTTGTCCGCTACATGCAGCCGTAGCCACCGCACCGGCTCATCATGCTCGACAGCGAATTCCGTCCGGGTTTCGTCACCGGCTTGACCGGAAACAAGCTCGCGGTAGCCGTCCCCGGCAGACGTCGCCGACCCATACAGCGTGAAATTCCTGGCCCCGCGACGCTTGCCATCTATTCCGTTGGTGTCAATGACAAAGCTTGAAAGCCGGGTTGGGTCGGCGAGCTCTATGGTGATTTCATTGTCGGCGATTGCGCCGGACTTTGTCGCCCAGCCGGTCTTCGTGGTGCCATCGATCAGCGCCAGGCCTCCCCAGGACGATGCATTGTATTCACTCGTTACGTTCAGCACGATCGCGCCACTAACCAGGTCGAGCACGTCGTCCGCCGGCTGTTCCGGGGCCTCAGGTGCTTGCGCGATCGCGGTGTGGCAACACACGCTGAGCTGTAGAATCGCAAACCAGAATAAACGCATCGATTTTTCCTCCATTAATTGCCGGGCCAGATCAGATAAATGCCACCCATTTAGTTAGCAATGGCGGTGAGCCCAAGAATTGCATCAGCCCGTATGCGCACTAGACGATAATTCCGCCGGGTTCAATTTGAAAGGATTCAAATGAATTCTGAGACTCTATTAAACGCATAGTAAGTCCGCCATCAAACACAATATCAAGCCGGCGAGGTGGATGAACAGCTGTTGCAACGATTTCCCGACCTAGCAACGAAACCAATGCCGTCGATTCGAGGTGCACATCTGAGCGCCATGATTCAAGCAAATTGCCCGAGGCGTCATAAAGCTCGACAGAGCTATCGACATGAATGGAACCGCTGTCGGAAAGCTTTATCTGGAGCTGATGTTTGCCAAGTGCAACTTGCTGGACGCATAACCCAATCAGCGCGGACAAATCCAGATTTCTGGTGACACCGTCCAATGTGCTGCCTAACGTCGAGGAAATCAGAGCCAAGTATCTGGCGCGCCTCAATGTAAAGCAAGCGAGAGTAAGCGAGCTGACGTTATTGCCGCCTGAACACAGTCTGGACGCTATTAGCGTCACCAGAAAAATCTGCACTGTATTCGCTGGGTACAGCCACACTGTTGTGACCAGCTGACTGACTGACCCATAGGTACCAAATGCACCATAGAGAATCAGAGTCCAGGCAAGGACTGCAATAAACGTGCTCCGGTTCTAGCAGGTTATAGCGACCAGTGATCCCCCACTATTGCGAATGTAAGAATGGAGACGGGAGTGTCTGCAACTGCAACGCATTGATTTGTGGCTGGACGATCACTCGCTCGCAGTTGCGAAGATTTCAGCGATCTCGTCCGAAACCATGCGAATCTCCGGAATGTCTTTTCGCAAAGCAAGATGCCCCTCGTCAAAAATCTCGTACTGATCATCGACGCTAATTGGATCGCCGTAGTTGACGGTGAGGAATTCACGAAGACGCGGTATGTCGCCGGTGTCAAACATCAACCAAACCTGCTGCAGGGTTTCGTCGCCAAAGACGAACTCAAGCTTGCGGGGGTATCCGGCAATCTCATAGCCGTAGCAGTCGATCTGGAATTGCGCCGCCGGTGCCGTCGCCAGCCATATCTTGTCGACCGAGCGTCCCACGGCAAGGGCGCAGGCTTCATTCAGAATTTCCGTCATCTCGGCAAGTGAGTTTCCGAAGACGATTTCAGGTGGCAGGAAGAACTCAGTATTGGTCGGGCTGATGGTATCCGATGTCCAGGCCGGATTATCCCAATGGAAGGCAAGCGGGACGATCGGGAACTCGCCAAACACAGCAGACTGCCCGGTTTCCGGGTTCACGATAATCCGATGCGGCATGTAGACATCAAAGTCTTCGAATTGTGCAACCGGTTCTGCTTCTGGGCGGAGGTTGTCGGCCTGACCGCGAGTGTGGATCAAAACCAGCTTGTCATCGGCGAATGTGAATATGGCACCGCCGCCGGCACGGCCGTCCGCGAGCGTCAAAGCGGCACAGCGAAGGTGAACCTCTGACTCGCTGGCTGCGGGGAATTGGGTGGGCGCTACTTCTATTCGTGCAACGCCACCGCAGGCAGCATCGATGGCCGCGGTGGCGACACCTTCCGATTGGCCCATTTCCAGTCCTTCGATGGGTATTTCCTGTGCTCGAGCAATGCCTAGAGCGACAAGGCCCAGCATAGCGACCGGCAGAAAGTGTTTTATCACGGTTGTCTCCAGAGTTGACGTGCTGGAGACAGGATGCTTGTCGACGCAGTTTGGATTCGGCTGCAGGCCGCATGCATTTGGTAGTGTCGTTGTTAACGACGCCTAGCTTTCTCATCAGCCATTGAGATCTTGACTAACTCCCTCAAGCACGCTGAATGGTTCCGGGGCGGACAAAGATGTAATTCCGGTGATGAATACCCGGCCGGGCATGTTCGTAGTCAGCGAACTCAGAGTATTTGACCAATTCGCAGCGCCCTTTGTTAAACCAACTGCGATGATCTTCCTGGGTCACATGAAAGAAATAGCCTTCGTAGCCCAGTGACACCAGGAACTCGAATAACTCGCCACTCTTTGCTTCGACGTCATGGCACTCGAACAGCAGCGTCGGATGATCGCGTTTGAGCATGTCAGCGCCGCCCTGAAAAACCGGCAGCTCATGTCCCTCGACATCGCACTTGATAAAACTGATCGGGCCAACCTTGTTGTCTCTTATGTAGTCATCGAGTCGAATCACCGGTATATCAATTTCGTCCAACCCTTTTCCAAGTTCGTTGTGAAAGCTTGCCATGCCCGAGCCCGCCTTGTCGCGAAGCATTTTCAATACACCCGGTTCCGAAGACAGCCCCTTGTTCACCAACGTCATGTTGTCGAGACCAAAACTCTCCTTAACATTCAAGAGGTGCGGCCCCAGTTCCGGTTGCGCTTCAAATGCGATCAGTCGCCCATTCTTTCCTGCTGCCCGGGCCATGTATATTGAATACACGCCTTTATTGGCACCGATATCCAGCACGGTCGTGCCTGCCAGATCCGCTTGCCGAACGTACTCGATGCAGGTCACTTCCGACTTGAATCGCAGCCGCCAGCAGCGGTGTATCATGTGCAGCTTGTCCCAAACGCTTAGCGCCATTTTGATCTCGTTTCATCGTGTTTTCGGCACCGATTGTCGCATACACTCGCCGCTATGCCAGCTACACGGTGATACTCTGAGCTAACACAAAAAACAGGAATCGGCATGACAGCCTTCAGAATCAACGATAAACCGTTTTCATTCGACGGCGACGACAGCACACCATTGTTATGGGTCATTCGCGATGAACTGAACATGACCGGCACCAAGTATGGTTGCGGTATCGGTCAGTGCGGTGCCTGTACCGTGCACATCAATGGCAAGGCGCAGCGCTCCTGTATCACACCGGTTGCCGCTGTCGCCGATCAAACCATCACAACAATCGAGGGCCTTGCGAAATCGGATGACGATCTGCACCCGGTGCAACGAGCCTGGCTGGAGTTTGATGTGCCGCAATGTGGCTACTGCCAGGCCGGCCAGATCATGGCTACGGTCGACTTCCTGAAGCGATTCCCGAACCCCAGTGATGACGATATTGATAGCAACATGACTAACATTTGTCGTTGCGGCACCTACGCGCGAATTCGCAAGGCCATTCACCGCGCTGCCGAACTGAGCAGACAAGCCAGCGAGACAGGAGACAGCCAATGAATGTCGCCAACGAAACGCTCGCCCTTAACCGACGTGAATTCCTGATCGCTGGCGCGACGGCCGCCGGCGGTTTTCTTCTTGGCCTGCCGCACATTGGATCAGCGAAAGATGCAGACGGCGGCAAGATCGGCTTCTTCGTGCAGATAGAACCGGATGGCAAAATTATCATTGGCTCGAACCAGCCGGAAATCGGACAGGGTGTTCGCACCGCCCTGCCGATGCTCGTCGCCGAGGAACTCGATGTCGACTGGTCGCAGGTCAGCATTCGCCAGATGCCGCTCGGCATTGTCAAGGTTGACGAAGGCTATACCTGGAAGTACGGCGGCCAGGGCGTCGGCGGCAGCACCGGCCTGACCAGTAACTGGGACTACATGCGCGAGGTCGGTGCAACTGCACGCGGCCAGTTGATCAAAGCGGCAGCGCAGCGACTCAATGTCGACGAGTCCGATTGCAGCACACGACCCGGCGTTGTGGTTTGCGAGTCACTCAATATCGAAATCCCCTACGGTGACCTCGCCAGCGATGCTGCGGCATTGCCACTACCCGAAGAAAGTCCGCCGCTGAAGTCCATTGATGACTACCGCATCGTCGGCACGCGTCTCAAAACCATCGATGCACGCGACATCGTGACCGGGAAAACGAAGTACGGTGTCGATACCGTGCAACCCGACATGCGATATGCGGTAATCGCGCGTGCACCGGTGCTGAATGCAACGGTGAAGGGCTTCGACGATACCAAGGCACGCAAGGTCTCCGGTGTGCTCGATGTCTTCGAGATAAAGGGTCCCGCTATGGGAGAGCCTTATCTGATTCTGGCCAGCGGTGTCGCGGTTGTCGCAACATCGACCTGGGCGGCGATGCAGGGTCGCGATGCCTTGTCCATCGAATGGCATGACAGTCCCAGTGCTTCCGACAGTACCGACGCGTTCTGGGAAGAAAACGAGGCGATGCTGGACGGCGAGGGTCAGGTCGTTCTTGACGATGGAGATTTTCCTGCGGCCATGGCGGCGGCCGACAAGACCGTCACACGGCGTTATCGTGTGCCGTTTGTCAATCATGCGCCGCTCGAGCCGCAGAACTGCTACGCGTACGTGCAGGAAGATAAGTGCCACATCATAGCGCCGACGCAGTCGCCCAGCGGCGCGTCCCGTTCCGCTCACGCAGTCACCGGCATTGCTCGTGAAAATATTCACGTCGACATGACGCGTGTCGGCGGCGGGTTCGGCCGCAGGCTGACCACAGACTACGTTGCCGAAGCGGCAATGATTTCGAAGCACACGGGCTGGCCGATCAAGCTCATGTGGTCACGCGAAGACGATGTCAAAAACGACTTCTATCGGCCGGCTGGCGTACATGAAATGCAGGCTGGCCTGGACTCGGCAGGTAAGGTCACGGCATGGACGCAGCGGCTGGCGAGTGCCAGCAAGTACTATCGGCGACCCAACATGCCGGACGAAAACCTGTTTGGCGCCGAGTTGTACATCGATGATTTTCCACGCCGCATTGTCGAAAACCTGCGGCTGGAGTACTTCAATCACAAGATCGGCCTGCCACGAGGATCCTGGCGCGCGCCGGCACATACGGCAAACGCCTGGGTCATACAAAGCTTCATTGACGAAATCGCACATGAATCCGGGCAGGACCCGTTGGCATTGCGGCTTGAATTGTATGGCGAAGAACGTGAACTTGAATACACGAATCACGGCGCACCCACGTTTAACCCGGGCCGGCTGGCGAGGCTCGCAAAGTTTGTGGCGGAACGCATCGGCTACGGAAAAGAGTTGCCCGACGGCCACGGCATTGGCATCGCGAGCCACTTCACATTTGGCGGTTACTGTGCGCACGCGATAGAGGTTAGTGTGACCGATGGTCGTCTGAGTATCGAACGTATCGTCGCGGCCATAGACTGTGGTCTTGCCGTGCACCCGAATGCCGTCGAAGCTCAGTTGCAGGGCGGCACTATCGATGGAATCAGTACCGCATTGGGGCTGCAAATTACGGTCAAGGACGGACAGGTCCAGCAATCAAATTTTCACGACTACCCGCTCGCGCGCATTGCCCGGTTCCCGGAACGTTTTGAGGCACACATACTGCCGTACAACGATACGCCGACGGGCGTCGGCGAAATGGGCCTGCCTACAGCAGCGCCGGCGTTAACCAATGCAATCTTCAATGCGACGGGCTTGCGAATTCGCTCACTGCCGATCAGTGAGCACCTGCAGGTTTAGGCGCGTTGCTCGACGCGTTAACAGCGCTAGAGGCTGAGTTGCACCAGTAAATAGTGGTCGATCAACAATGCCGCGAACAGGAAGCCCAGGTAGCTGATGGAATACTTGAACATGTCCATCGGCAGATCGGCGTCATCATGGTCGAGGTACATGCGTACCGCGTAGTACAGAAAGTAGCCGCCGAGAATTACAGCACTGGCCAGGTAGATCAGGCCGCTCATGCCGATCAGGTACGGCAGTACGGTGATCACCAGCAACAGAATCGTGTACAGCAGGATATTGAGTCGTGTGTACGCCTCGCCATGTGTTACCGGCAGCATCGGGATATCCACTTTGGCGTACTCTTCCTTACGCGCGATGGCAAGCGCCCAGAAATGCGGCGGCGTCCAGATAAAGATGATCAGGAACAGCAACAAGGCACCGCTGGTTACTTCATTGGTGATCGCGGCCCAGCCAAGTACCGGAGGCGCCGCCCCCGCTGCACCACCAATAACAATATTCTGTGGCGTCGCGTGTTTCAGCCAGACCGTGTACACAACGGCGTAGCCAATCAGTGAGAGGAACGTCAGTACCGCGGTCAATGGGTTGACCAGGTACCAGAGGATGACCATCGAGATCGCCCCGATTGTGAAACCGAAGGTCAACGCTTCGGTCGCGGTCAGTTTTTGCTGTGGCAGCGGCCGGGCACGGGTGCGTGACATCTGAATATCGGTGCGCGCATCAAGGACATGATTGAAAACAGCCGCCGACGAGGAGGCCATGCCGATACCGAGGGTGCCGAAGAACAATGCGCCGAGATCCGGAAGTCCCGGCACGGACAGGAACATACCGACGATTGCCGTAAACACGATCAGCATGACGACACGAGGCTTGGTCAGCTCGTAGTAGTCGCGCCAGCTTCTGGCTTGTGTTTCGACGTTGGTATTCACGCTCAGCCTATTCGAGACAGCTTTAATAGCCGCTTCATGTCTTCGACAATCAAGCTCGGGTAAGTGTCGGGCTCGAAATACATCACGAGGTTGCCCAGTGGATCTACCAGGAAGTAACCCCCTGCCGTTAATTCTGCAGGTTTCTTGTTATTCAGCAATGAGGATAAACCGCTATCCTCAAGGGTCATGAGCCCCGCATGCTCATTTGTCAGAAACACTGTATCGGGCGACGTTGCGCCATGCAACCAGACACGCTTCAGGCGGTCCATCTCCTTGCCGAGCATCTTGCGCAGCTGGCGAGTCGTGTACAGGGCCTGGGTGCAGGCTGTCCCACACGCCGCCTCGTCGTTGTAGATCAGCAGCCAGTAGCCATCGCCGAGTTCACGAATGCGGGATTCGGGCAGGCTTTCGGGGATATTGATGATCGGCTCGAGTAGTGCGCCGTGATTAGTACGCCCCTCGGGCTGCAATGCCCCGCCGTAGTACATAAATGCGGCGACCAGCAGCGGGCCCAAGAATACGCTGGCGATGACCAGCATCTGCAGGCGAGCCCAGGTGGTTTTCTTCTCAGTCATGAATCGAATCGCTTTTTGCGGTAGTTCAGAGCCAACAGAAATGACAGGACAGCGGCCATCGCAAACCATTGCAATGCGTAGCCAAAATGCTTCGCCGGCGATAATCCGGGCGGCACCCAGTGCCGGAAAAAGCCGTTGGCATCGTCGGGGTCCAGCAGTAACACAAAGGGCTGGACTTTGCGGCCCAGCGCCTGCTCGATTTCCTCCGCCGACGGATAGACAGCGTACTTTGGCCAGTCGGATGACGGGTTTATCGCTGCTCCCATCTTGTAGCCTGCCCGCGGCAGCCAGCCAGCGCGACCGCGCACTGTGACGATCTCGTCCGGTAGTGCAAACAGACCCGCGTCCAGATCGCCGGATTCCTTTGGCACCCAGCCCCGATTGACGAGCAGCAGTGGCGCATCGGCGGCAACAATCATTGGTGTGATGATGTTGTAGCCATAGCGGCTTTCGTCAACGATGATGTTTTCAAGAACGAACTGGTGTTCGGCGTCGTATCGGCCATCCACCTTGAGCTGCTGGAATGAGCGCACTTCCCGGCCGTCCTGCCAGAGGCTAAAGCTGCTTTCATCGTGAAAAGCATTGCGTTCAGCGCGTTTGTCGATGCCCTTGGTTAACTGCCAAACGCCGAGGCCTGTAAATTGCACGACGATAAAAAAACCGACCACCAGTGGCAGCCAGCGCGGCAGGGGCTTTTTGCTTTTCGTGTTCACTGTATACTGCGCGCTCGAACCCTAAGGCATGCTCTATGAAATTCGTCATCTTCGCACTGTTGGCCGCCATACTCATCAGCCTGGGGTCAGGTCTCTGGTACCTGTCCCGCGATAACGCCGACTCCACCAAGGTGCTCAAAGCACTGAAAATCCGCGTCGCACTTTCAGTGCTGTTGATGCTGGTCCTGGTGGCCGCGTACTTCCTGGGCTGGATCGAAGCCCCCAGCCCCCAAATACGGTGAAAATACGGAAAATACGGTGACAGTGACCTAATTTGCAGAGCGAATTAGGGTCACTGTCACCAGATTTTGCAAATTGGGTCACTGTCACCGTATTTAGTTACATCCAGTAGACGAATACGTACAGTCCGACCCAGACTACGTCAACAAAGTGCCAGTACCAGGCCACGGCCTCGAAGCCGAAGTGATTATCAGCGGAAAAGTGGCCTTTAACGACACGGAACCAGATTACGGTCAGCATGATCGCGCCAATCGTGACGTGCATGCCATGGAAACCTGTCAGCATGAAAAACGTCGAGCCGTAAATGCCTGACGTGAGCTTGAGATTGTAGTGCTCGTAGGCCTCGATGTACTCGACACCCTGCAGGTAGACAAAGATGAAGCCCAGGATAAAGGTCAGTGCGAGGAATGCGGTCAGTTGCGCACGTTTGCCGGCAATCAGTGCATGGTGCGCAATCGTAATGGTTATCGAGCTGGTCAGCAGTAGAGCAGTATTGATCAACGGCAGTCCGAATGGGCCCATGGCCTGGTACTCGCCACCGACATTGCCCGGACCGTTGCTCGGCCAGGTGCTCTCGTAACCTTCCCACAACAGCATGTTGGTAAAAAAGTTGTTGCTGTCGCCACCGAGCCATGGAATCGACATGTTACGAGCGTAAAACAGTGCACCAAAGAACGCTGCGAAGAACATGACCTCGGAAAAGATGAACCAGAACATGCCCTGTCTGAACGACTTGTCTACCTGATCATTGTAGAGTCCACCAACGCTTTCGCTGATAACCGTGCCGAACCAGCCGGCAAGCATGAAAATAATCACGGCGAAACCGGCCAGCATAATGTAGAAGCCAGTACCAGCGCCGTTCAGCCAGCTCGATACGCCGACCATCATGAATAGCAGTCCGATTGAGCCAACGATGGGCCAATGACTTCCGTGGGGAACGTAGTAGCGATCGTCTGTGTGTGTCGTCATTCTAATTCTCTGTGTTCGCGGCTAGTCGCGAGGTGTCGAAAAAAGTGTACTGCAAGGTAATGGTGTCGACGTACTCCGGCAGGTCCGGGTCGACAATAAATTGCAGTGGCATTGCACGTGCTTCGTCCGCGACAAATTCCTGGCTCTCGAAGCAGAAGCATTCAATCTTGGTAAAGTGCTCCGCCGCAGAAGTCGGCGCGACGCTCGGCACTGCCTGGGCAATCTTTGCTTTGCTTGTGAGGTTTTTCGCCGTGAAAGTCGCGTAGTACATCTTGCCGGGGTTAACGGTCATGCTGTCGGCGTCGGCGGCGAACTCGAACTGCGCATATTCATTCGTCGATGTAACAAACTCTATGCGGATTTCCCGGCTCAGGTCCGGCGCTTCAAGAGCCGCAACGGCCTCGGTGTTGGTACGGCCACCGAACCCGGTGATTTCACAGAACACATCGTACAGCGGCACCAGCGCAAAGCCGAACGCGAAACTGCCGGCGACGAGCAACAGTAACTGTGCGACCAGTGTGCGGTTGTTACGACTCTCAGGCACGTAAAACACCCATCAGTATGAAGCCCAAATAGAACGCAAGCGCAATTGCCGCGACAATCAATGTCGTGCGGCGAATACGTTTCTTGCGTTCAACCTCGTCCATCTCTACTCGAAGGCCTCGTTGGCGATGCGCGCTTTCGGCGGAGTGTCGAATGTATGGAACGGTGCCGGTGACGGTACGGTCCATTCGAGCCCGTGCGAGCCTTCCCAGACTCGATCGGTTGCCTTCGCGCCCTTCTTCGAAGTCAGCAATACCCAGACGAACAGCAGCTGCGACATGCCAAAGCCTATCGCTCCAATACTGGCGACAGTATTAAAGTCGGCGAACTGAGTGGAGTAGTCCGGAATACGACGCGGCATTCCGGCGAGGCCCAGGAAGTGCATCGGGAAGAAGGTCAGGTTTACGAAGATTGTTGACGCCCAGAAGTGCACTTTGCCGAGCGTCTCGTTGTACATGAAGCC
This sequence comes from uncultured Woeseiaceae bacterium, assembly GCA_963976215.1. Classification (GTDB taxonomy): domain Bacteria; phylum Pseudomonadota; class Gammaproteobacteria; order Steroidobacterales; family Woeseiaceae; genus UBA1847. The sequence goes on from CAXBJV010000014.1 coordinate 62,972, forward strand.
GGTCCACTTCGGCAGCCAATAGTAGGCAGCGGCCATAATGGCGAAGACCGAGCCGGGCACCAGCACGTAGTGAAAGTGCGCCACGACAAAATAGGTGTCGTGGTACTGCACGTCCGCCGGCTGCACCGCAAGCATCAGGCCGGAAAACCCGCCGATCGAAAACAGGAACACGAACGCCAGTGAAAACAGCATCGGTGTTTCGAAGGTCATCGAGCCACGCCACATTGTGGCGACCCAGTTGAAGATCTTCACGCCGGTCGGTACTGCGATCAGCATGGTTGCGAACATGAAGAACAGCTGGCCGGTCAATGGCATGCCCACGGTAAACATGTGGTGTGCCCAGACGATGAACGACAGGAACGCGATACACGAGGCTGCGTAGACCATCGAGTCGTGACCGAAAAGTTTCTTGCGTGAGAACGTCGGAATGATCTCTGACACGACACCGAATGCCGGCAGAATCATGATGTACACCTCGGGATGACCGAAGAACCAGAAAATGTGCTGGAACATCACCGGGTCACCGCCACCTGCTGCGAGGAAAAAGCTGGTGCCGAAGAACTGGTCGGTCAGCAGCATGGTCACGGCACCGGCAAGTACCGGCATGACCGCGATCAGCAGGTAGGCTGTGATCAGCCAGGTCCAGACGAACATCGGCATTTTCAGAAGCGACATGTCCGGGGCGCGCATGTTGATGATGGTCACGATCACGTTGATTGCACCCATGATCGACGACAGTCCCATCAGGTGAACCGAGAAAATCAGGAACGGGAATGAGTCACCTGTCTGCAGCACCAGCGGTGGATACATTGTCCAGCCACCCGCCGGCGAACCACCTGGCATGAGCAGTGTGGACAGCAAAATGCCGAATGCCACCGGCAATATCCAGAACGACCAGTTGTTCATGCGCGGTAACGCCATGTCCGGCGCGCCGATCATCAGCGGAATCATCCAGTTCGCGAGCCCGACAAAAGCCGGCATGACCGCACCGAAGACCATGATCAAAGCGTGCATGGTCGTCATCTGGTTGAAGAATTCCGGGTGTACAAACTGCAGGCCTGGAATCGCGAGCTCGGAGCGTATGACCATGGCCATGGCGCCGCCGATAAAGAACATCGTAAGGCTGAAAATCAGGTACAGCGTGCCAATGTCTTTGTGGTTGGTTGAGAACAACCAGCGACCGATACCTTTGGCCGGTCCGTGGTCGTCGTGATGGTCGTCATGAGCGACGCCTGCGTCTGTAACTGCTGTATTCATTTATTAAAGCTCCGTGTCGCGGCTGGCGACCCAGGCGTCATACGCCTCGGGCTCGACAACTTCGACAACGATTGGCATATAGCCGTGATCCTTGCCACACAATTCGGCGCATTGGCCGCGGTAAGTTCCGGTCTCATTTGCCCGGAACCAGGTTTCGTTCACCATGCCGGGAATCGCGTCCTTCTTGATTGCAAGCTCCGGAACCCACCAGGAATGAATCACATCGTTTGCGGTGAGCAGCAGGCGCACCTTGGCGCCGCGCGGAACGACGACCGGGTTATCGACATCGAGAAGGTAGTTCGGTACCGAGAACGGGTCGATTTCTGCTTGCTTGCGCCGTGCTGCGAGGCTCGACTGTGCGAGGCTTGAATAAAAATCGACACCAGTGTCCTGGTATTTGTAGTGCCACTTCCATTGATAGCCGGTAATGACGATGGACAAGTCCGGGTCGCGCGCGTCCTCGAGTTTCACCATGGTTTCGGCGGTCGGTACCGCCATCAGGATGAGAATCACAACCGGAATCGCCGTCCAGATAACTTCCGCCGTGGTGCTGTGAGAAAAACTGGCCGGCTCAGCACCTTTCGATTTACGGTGTTTGAATAACGAGTAAATCATCACGCCGAACACGACGATGGCGATGGCAACACACCACCAGAAAACCATCATGTGCAGGCCATAAGTCTCGAGACTGAGGTCAGTGACGCCTTTGGGCATGTTCACCGCCCAATCAGCTTTCGCCGTGCCAGCCAAAACGAGGCCAAGCAAGCCCAGGGTTAAATTTCGTATCATTGATTGTTCACCTTGCGAGCCGCGTCTGCGGCTGGATTGGCGGGGACACCCTGCCAAAAAGCTCGCGAAGTGTACTGAAAACGGCGCTGCCATGCAATCCTGATTCCCCCCAATGGTTTCTGGCAAACCGTTATATTACAGGGGCTTACATACAGTACTTTGGTCGAAAATTATCCACTGCCGCGTATCGGTATGCGATTGGCGTCGATCCGGTAGTTTGCCGGGTCCATTTTCGGGCCCGCGCCCCAGCAATGACCGTACACCAGCTCGAGGTCGAGCGTGATTCTGCCGTCATTGGCCAGTGCGTCCAGCGCCGTGATCATCGCCTGGAATCGTGTCTTTCCCGTCAAAGCTGAAAAGCGCTCCGCGACAGCATTGCGGGCGCCAACCGCGGACAGGTCTTTCATCAGGGACTCGCTGTTGCCGTAGCTGACCGCCAGCCGGTCGACATCAAGTACCGGGTCCCGCAGCCCAGCGTTAACCAGCCCGTCGCCGAGGTTATGCATGTCGGGGAAAAGGCTGACATGCGCGCCGTCATCGACTTCGCGCCAGGCACGCCGAATTTCCAGCAGGCTGTCCGGGCCTAGCGATGCGAACGCAAAAACGCCACCTTTTCGCAATACTCTTGCGACTTCGCCGAACAGCGCATCCAGATCCGCGATCCAGGGCAACATCTGGTTCGAGAAAATAACGTCAACAGATTCGTCGGCAAATGGGAGCGCACAGGCATCGGCTTGCACATAGCTTGTTTTTGCCAGCCAGGCCTTGCGTCTGCGAGCTTGTCTCAGCATGTCTCGAGCGATATCGACGGCTATCAGGCGGGCTTTCGGAAATCGTTTGTGCAATTGCCGGTGGGATGCGCCGGTGGCAGAGCCAAGGTCAACGACCGTGTTCGCCTTGACCAGCAGCGGTTCGAGCCGCGCCAGCAGGCCCTCCCGGGTTGCGGCGTGAACGAAGTCGGCGTTGTCAAAGGTGTCAGCCGCTTTTTCAAACCGCATGCGAATGTGTTTCGTGTTCAACATCGGCGAAACGGTAGCACGCTTTCCGGCGCAAACGCCCGCTTTCACAGCGCGCAATGAGTCGCCGGATGCAGCACGCTTGATGCGTGTTTCTAATCGATCTTGTCGTGCCGCATCACTGCGCGTTTTGCGGCTGCCCCACACGGCCTGCGGATTCAAGTCTCTGCACGGGGTGCTACCGGGAGCTGCCGTGGAACGCGCCCCCGGTAGCAAGTGATCCCGGAATCTTCACTCTGCGCATAGCCATGCTGCGCTACGAGTTTCCGGTGGATGCCGCAGTCAAGGCGCTGAAGTTTCGGCGCAAACTGTACTATGCGCCCGCGTTTGTGCGGGTGCTGCTCGAAAGCCGTGAGTTATTGCCCGACGATCTCGATGCCGTTCTACCGGTGCCGCTACACTGGCGGCGCGAAGCACGCCGGGGCTTTAATCAGGCCCTGGAGTTGGCAAAGCCAGTCGCCAAAGCGCTGGATCTGCCGTTGCTAAAGACTGTGCGACGCCGCAAGGCCACCCTGTACCAGTCAGGGTTGCGCGCAGACGCACGACGGAGAAATCTGCAGGATGCATTCGACGTGCGCAAAAACCTGTGCTGTCGGCATGTACTGATTATTGACGATGTCACGACAACCGGTGCAACCCTTTTACAACTTGCGAAAACCCTGCAGCGATCGGGTGTCGAGAAAGTCAGCGCTCTAACGCTTGCCGAGGCGCAATAGTCAGGCGACGACCATTTTGACGTTCGGGATCCAGTTTCGCTTGCGCCGCGCCAGGCGGCTGCCGGTATCTTCGCCATCGAAGTCAGTAGCGCTGCTTGAAAACCTGTACTGCGAAGGTTCGTCAAAAGAATTTACGTTGACGACCGCATAATGGGCGCCGTCAATTTCACTCACAGCAATTGGAATGACGCCACATCGGGCGCACACGAGGAAGTTCGCCGTGTTTGTCCCGAATTGATATTTTGACAGCAAGTCAGGGCAGCGCGCGTTGACGGTGAGCCTTGCATCGCGATGTGATGTCCAGCTGCCAACGTGTTTGACGCAAAACGAACAACTGCACTGACGCCGTGGAATTTCTTCGCTGTCGTCAGGCCAGTCAAGACGATAGCGCAGGTTTCCGCAATGACAGCCGCCGTGAATTTCCATACTTAGCGTGTTCGTTTCCGGCGCCGGCGATGCTTTGCCGCGTCCGGGTGCATCGATACCAGTACCTTGTGCAACAGGTCGCGCATAGCATCGCGTTTGACGAACAGTATTATCAGGAAGACAAACAGAAACGGTGTAAATACGACAAACAGCACGAAGAGTGTCAGCACTGACAACAGGACCTTCTTCTGTAGTTGCGGCAGTTCACTGAAGAGCTGCCACAGATGCCCCCAGCTTGAGTCGCCGTCCTGGGTGACGAAGGTTCTTGCCTCGCTCGCCGCTGCCGATTGGCTCAGTGCGGGTGCCAGCCTGTGTTTCTTCTGGCTGACCGCGCTTGTATCGGCGGCGATCGCATACTCAACGTCGAGCTGCGCCAGGATTGCGCGTGCCTGTTGTGCTTCCGGGCTGACCGGGTAACGTCGCAATACACGTTTGGCGAATTTTTTCGCGCGAGCCCGATTGCGTTTCTCATCGGTGGAGCCGGGCCCGACATTGTGGAACGCAAACTGTGCTTCCCGGATCAATTCCTCGGCGCTTGCCATTTGCCTAGCCGGCGGGCGAGGTGAAGGTGTAATGCAGCACGATGCCGATAAAGACCACCATTCCGATGTAATGATTGTGCAAAAAGGCCGCGAAACAGCCTGCCGGGTCACGATCACGGGCAAGCCACAGGTGATAGGCCATGAGCACCGCCGCAATCGCGACCGACACGAAATACCAGGCACTTAAGGATGCTCGAACGCCGACCAGGACCAGCGCAAGCAACATCAAAAGCTGCAGCCCTGCGATCACGAAAATGTCGACATCACCGAACAGAATGGCGGTCGACTTGACGCCCAGTTTGAGGTCGTCTTCGCGATCGACCATCGCGTAGAAGGTGTCGTATATGACAGCCCAGATCATCGCCGTGCCGAACAGCAGCCAGGCCAGCTCCGGTGTTTCGCCGGTTTGCGCTGCAAATGCCATTGGCACCGCCCAGCCGAACGCAGCGCCCAAAATAAACTGTGGAATCGACAAGAACCGTTTTACAAACGGATAGGCAACCGTCAGCACAGCCGCGACGATGGCCAGCATTTGCGCCGCTGTATTGAGCATCGTCGCCAGCCCTATTGCGATCAGGCTCAGCGCGGTAAAGAGTATTAATGCCTCCATCGGCGCGACGGCGCCCGATGCAATGGGCCGGCTCCGGGTGCGCTCGACATACGGGTCAATCTTGCGGTCGACGAAGTCGTTCAGGACACAGCCGGCAGAACGCATAACCACAACACCAAGTACGAATACCAGGAACAAGCCTTCATCCGGCTTGCCGCTACCGGCAAGCCACAGCGCCCACAGCGTTGGCCACAACAGCAGCCAGATACCAATCGGCTTGTCGACGCGCATCAATTTGCCGTAATTGCGCAGCTGGCTGACCAGCTCGGGTGCAAAACCTGAAGCGAGCAGTGATTTCATCGTCGCAGAGTCTACACTTTCCCGTAGCGGCCCGCGTCACCCAGCCAGCGACGGACAATCGCGGCACTTTGCGCTCCTGATTCCTGCATCAGGGCCTCGGCGGTGATCTGCACCTGCGGCATCAATTTCGCGTCGCGAATGAGGTTGGCGATACGGTATTCCGGCAGGCCGGTTTGCCGGGTGCCGAGTAATTCGCCGGGACCGCGCAGCTCAAGATCGCGTTGCGCGACGACGAAGCCGTCATTGGTATCACGCAATACCGCCAGGCGCTGTTTTGCGATGCGGCCGAGCGGTGCCTTGTACAGCAGCACACAATGACTTTGCTCGGCACCGCGCCCGACGCGGCCGCGCAGCTGGTGCAATTGCGACAAGCCCATGCGCTCGGCGTTCTCGATAATCATCAGGCTGGCGTTTGGCACATCGACACCCACCTCAATAACCGTGGTGGCCACCAGCAACTGGATCAGGCCTTCTTTAAAGGCCTTCATGCCGCGCTCTTTTTCCGCCGCACGCATGCGGCCGTGGACGAGTCCGATACGCAGGTCCGGGAGCGCCTCGCTCAACATTGCATAGCTTTTTTCGGCGGCCTGGTAGTCAAGTACCTCAGATTCCTCTATCAGTGGGCAGACCCAGTACGCCTGCTGCCCACTTTCACAGGCACCGCGCACTCGCTCGACAACTTCAGCCCGTCGGGTTTCCGGAATTGCGATCGTGCCGACGGGTTGTCGACCCGGCGGCAGCTCGTCGATAATCGACGTATCGAGATCCGCGTACGCTGCCATCGCCAGTGTGCGAGGTATCGGCGTCGCGGTCATGACCAGTTGATGGGGTTGCCCGTCCGCTGAAACGCCCTTTTCCCGCAAAGCCATTCTCTGGTGCACACCGAAACGGTGCTGCTCATCGATGACCACAAGTCCCAGGCGATGAAACTCGACACCCTCCTGGAACAAGGCATGCGTACCGACGATCAGCTGTGCGTCGCCGCCTGCAATCGCCGCCAGCGATTCGCGCCGCGCCGCCGCACGTTGACTGCCGCTCAGCCAGGCGGGCTCGATGCCCAGCGGCCGCAGCCAGTCGGAAAAGCTTCGATAATGTTGTTCAGCGAGGATTTCCGTCGGCGCCATAATCGCGGCCTGCACTCCGCTGGCGATTGCTTTCAGGCAGGCGATTGCGGCGACAACGGTCTTCCCGGAGCCCACGTCACCCTGGATCAGGCGCATCATCGGGTGTGGTCGTTCCAGGTCCGCAAGAATCTCGGCTACGACACGCTGCTGCGCCGCGGTCAGCGTGAATGGCAGGCTGCTCAAAAACTGTTTGACGGTGTCTCCACCCTCTTTAATGGCAAGCGCCGACTCGGTGGCTGCCTGTAAGCGCACCTTGCGCAGGCTGAGGTAGTGCGCCAGCAATTCCTCGAAGGCAAGTCGCTGCTGACACGGGTGCAATCCCTTCAACAAGGCATCGACGTCGGCATCCGGCGGCGGGCGGTGCAGGTAACGGATGGCGTCGGCGAGCGACGGCATACCGAGTTTCTCGGTCACGCTTGCCGGTAGCAATTCCTGCGGCGGCGTTCGTGCAATCTGTTGCAGTGCCTGCTCCGTCAGATTGCGCAGCCGCCCCTGCTGTACGCCTTCGGTAGCCGGATAGATCGGGGTCAGTGCGTCACTGGTTTCGGCATCGGCGCTGTCGTGCAGGATCCGGTATTCGGGATGGATCATCTCCATCCCGTCTTTGCCGCGGCGTGCTTCGCCGAAGCAGGAAACGGTCACGCCTTGCCGAAATTGCGCCTGCTGCTGTCGTGAAAAATGGAAAAACCGCAGCGTCAACTGGCCGCTGCCATCACTGATTCGTATCAACAGATTGCGGCGGCCACGAAACGCTGTCTCGGCAAGCAGCACCTCGCCACTGACAAGCTGTCGCTTGCCGGCCTGTAACGCACCGATGCGTACCGTCTGCGTGCGGTCTTCGTAACGCAGTGGCAACAGGAACAACAGATCGTCGACCCGGTAAAGGCCAAGTTTCTCAAGCTTTTTTGCCAGTGCCGGCCCGACACCTTTGAGTGCAGTTAGCGGTGACTCAGATTGCAATGACTGCGTCAGCCTCTACATCGACTCCCTTGGGCAACGCGGCAACGCCTACCGCAGCACGCGCCGGGTACGGCTTGTCGAAGTAGCGCTCCATCACGCTGTTGACGATGCCGAAATTGCTCAGGTCGGTCATGAAAACGGTAATCTTCACGGCGTCGTTGAGGTTGCCACCGGCTGCTTTCGCGACGGCCTGCAGGTTTTCAAACACCTGCACCACACGCGCCTCGAAGTCGCCCTCCACTACCTCCATCGTTTCCGCGACCAGCGGAATCTGGCCCGATAAAAAAACCAGGTTGCCGCTGCTTGCAGCCTGCGAATAAGTGCCGATTGCTGCGGGTGCATTGTCGCTGTGAAAAGTTTTCTTACTCATTGTGTCCTCAGTCCTTAAGCGCACTCACGCGTAACGCGAATGACATTCTTCATATTGCGCACACTGCGCATAATTTTTGCCAGGTGTACGCGGTCCTTAACCTGCAACAGGAACGACAACACCGAACAATCCTCGTGGCGCCCGAGCACGGCGACCTGCTCAATGTTGGAGCTGCAGTCGGCGATGGTTGCTGCTACTTCCGCAAGGACACCGGGTTTATTGCGAGTGTCGATATGAATCAGGCTCTGGAAGTCGCGGTGCACGTCTTTTTCCCAGGATACCGTGATCCATTTGTCGGGCTGTTTCCTGAAGTTCACCAGGTTGCCGCACTGGTTGCGGTGAATGACAACACCACGACCTGCTGTCAGGTAGCCCATGACGTCGTCACCGGGAATCGGGTGGCAGCACTTCGCGTACGTCACGACCATGCCCTCTGTTCCGGCGATGACCAGGTTTGCAGAGTCCTCGGTGTCTTGCTCGTCTTCACCAACGCCGACCAGGATACGCGCTGTCAACGGCGCGAGGCGCTCGCCGAGGCCGACTTGCTCAAACAGTTCAGTGGAATTGTTCAGCCCGAGCTCGTCCAGTGCTTCCGACATGCGGACTTTGCCAACCTTACGCAGCGACGCGCCGAGATCCTTCAGCGAGCGATCCAGCAGGCGTTTGCCGAGATCCGCCGATTCGGACGAACGCAGGTTCTTCATATGCTGCCGAATGGCAGTTCGCGCTTTCGCGGTACGGACAAATGTCAGCCAGTTGGGATTGGGTTTGGCGCCCTTCGCGGTAATAATTTCGACTGTCTGGCTGTTATGCAATTCCGTGCGCAATGGAACGAGGCCGCGATTGACTTTCGCGGCCACGCAGCGGTCGCCGATATCGGTATGCACAGCATAGGCGAAGTCGACGGTGGTCGCCCCTTTCGGTAGCGGCATAATGTCGCCCTTCGGTGTGAACACGTAAATCTTGTCCGGAAAAAGGTCGACTTTGACGCTCTCGAGAAACTCCTCCGACGTACCGCTTTGTTGCATTTCCTGCAGATTGGACAACCATTCGCGCGTGCGGCGTTGCGGGCTCGCGTCGCTCTTTTCATCGGCCTTGTAGATCCAGTGCGAGGCGACACCCGATTCGGCGAGCCGGTCCATTTCGCGGGTGCGGATCTGTACTTCCAGCGGCAGGCCCTTGGGGCCAAACAATGTTGTGTGCAACGACTGGTAGCCATTGATCCGCGGGATCGCGATGTAGTCCTTGAAGCGGCCGGGCATCGGCTTGTACAAGCTGTGCACGATACCGAGTATCTGGTAACAGGCGTTTACGTCGTTCGCAACAATGCGAAAGCCATACACATCGACAACATCCGAAAGCTGGCGGCGCTTGCCGGCCATCTTCTTGTAGATGCTGTAGAGATGTTTTTGCCGGCCAATGACCTCGGCGCTGAGGTTTTCTTCGGTAATAGCCGATACAAATTCCGCGGATATTTTCTTGACGATTTGTTTCTGGCTGCCCTGGCTTTTCTTTAGCGCAGATTCCAGCACACGGTAGCGGAATGGATGCAGGTGCCGAAAACTCAAGTCCTCGAGCTGCACTTTCAACTTGTTGATGCCGAGCCGGTTCGCAATAGGTGCGTAGATGTCGAGTGTTTCGCGAGCAATGCGCTTGCGCTTCACGGCCGGCATCGCATCCAGTGTCTGCATGTTGTGCAGGCGATCGGCAAGTTTCACGAGGATTACGCGGATATCCTCAATCATCGCGAGCATCATCTTGCGGAAGCTTTCCGCCTGTGCTTCGGCGTGACTGCGGAATTCAATCTGGTCGAGTTTGCTGACGCCGTCCACGAGCAGTGCGACCTCACTGCCAAACTTTTCGGTAATCTCATCGAGTGATGCCGACGTATCCTCAACCGTGTCGTGCAGGATCGCGGCAATGATCGCTTCGGCATCCAGGTGCATCTCTGCGAGTTCCTGGGCGACCGCGACCGGGTGCGTAATATAGGCTTCGCCAGTCTTCCGTTTTTGCCCGGAATGCGCCGCAGCGCCGAATTCGTACGCGGCGGTGATCGCGGCAAGTTGTTCCTCGGGCAAATAAGAGGAAAGCGTATCGATCAGGCGCCGCACACCGTGGTCGCGACGACCCGCGCCCGGGAGTTTTGACAGAATTGTTGCGGCGTAATCCATTCCTCGATCATACCCCGGAGACCGGGAATTGTGTCGCTATCGAGGTGTTAGCCACCGGGTGTGGCAGCTAGTCGCGTCTAGTCACCAATCGAGATGCCGCGAACCGGAAGGACATCCTCGGCCGCTTCGGCCTGCAACAGGTCTTCGGTGACCGGCTCTTCGATTTCCTCGAGGATAGAGGGCGTAATCAGTCCGTCTGCAATCTCGCGCAGTGCGATCACCGTCGGTTTGTCATTTTCCAGCTCGACCATCGGGTCCGCGCCATGCGCGACACGTCGCGCGCGCTTTGCTGCGACCAGCACCATTTCAAAAATGTTGTCGATATTGTCGAGGCAGTCTTCAACAGTAATACGAGCCATTGCATTCGTCCTTGCAAAATAAGGGGTCAGATTTATTTTCCGCAGCGGCACGCTGGCCACTGCTTGTCAGAGGGCAAGGAGTTTATGCTGGCAGTGCGCCGGCACGCGAGACTATATAAGCAAACGTTATATCAGTCCGGCTCCAGGATGCGCTCGACAGAGCGGCGCAAGTGGCGGTTTTTCGTTGAGGATGCCTGTCCCTCGCCCCGGAGTACGGCCTCGAGATCGGCAACCGCATCCTCCAGGTCGTCGTTAATAATGACGTGATCGAACTCATCCCAGTGCGACATGTCGCTACGCGCGTCGCGCAGGCGGCGTGCGATGACTTCCGCCTTGTCGGTGCGGCGGTCACGCAGTCGGCGCTCGAGTTCTTCGAGTGATGGCGGCAGGATAAAAACCGAGACGCAATCCGGCATCGATTCGCGGACCTGTCGCGCGCCCTGCCAATCGATCTCCAGGATCACACTGCGCTGGTCGGCCAGGTGTCGTTCGACCTGGCTGCGGCTGGTTGCATAATAATTATCGAATACTTCCGCATGCTCCAGCATTTCACCCGCGTCGCGTAAACGCATGAACTCATCTTTGCTGACGAACAGGTAATCGACCTCATTCGCTTCGTTGATGCGCGGTTCACGCGTCGTGTAGGAAATCGAGAAGCGTAGCTCGGGGTGCTTCTTGACGACGGCGTTAACGAGCGTTGTCTTGCCGGCACCGGACGGTGCTGCAAAAACGAACAGTTTTCCTTTCTCACTCATGTAGCAGCTCTATTCAACATTCTGGATCTGTTCACGCATTTGTTCGATCAGCACTTTCAGATCCACGGCGGCCTTGGTGGTTTCGCTGTCCGCAGATTTCGAGCCGAGCGTATTGGCTTCGCGGTTCAGTTCCTGCATCAGGAAGTCGAGACGCCGCCCCACCGGTTTCCTCTCGCTGAGCGCGTCACGAATCTCGACGAGGTGACTTTGCAGCCGGTCGAGTTCCTCATCGACGTCGATTTTTTGCGCGATCATCGCAAGCTCGACTTCCAGCCGGGCCGGATCGGCTTCGACGTCCAGGTTTGCAATGCGTTCCTTTTGCTTTGCGCGCGTCGCAGCCAGGACCTCCGGCATGCGTTTCCGGACGTCTGCCGCGATATTTTCTATATCGACACAGCGCGATTCGAGCATTTCCAGGATGCGCTGACCTTCACTCTGGCGCATGCCGTTCACGGCATTGAGCGCAGTATTAAGCAGCTCGCTGGCCGTTCCAAACAATGGTTCGGCATCAATCTCGGCTGCTTTGATGACACCCGGCCAACGCAGAATCTCAAGCGGGCTCACCGGGGTGGATTGCGGCAGAATCGCCGTCACGGCCGACAGGCGGTCGCGCAATACCTCGACCAGGTCCGCATCGATCTGCAGTTCGGATTGCCGGTCGACAGCTCGTCTTAAGTAAAGGCCGCACTCCACTTTGCCGCGCCCGAGTACAGCGCTTGCCTGCTGGCGAAATGCCTGCTCTTTCGGCCGCAATTCCTCGGGCAGTTTAAACTGCACATCCAGGTAGCGGTGATTCACCGCACGGATTTCCCAGGTCAGCGTGCCAAGCTCAGTTTCCACTGACTCTCGCGCGAAGCCTGTCATACTGTGTAACATCGGTATAGAACTCCTGAATATGCGGCGTGTGCTAAGTAGTTCACGCTTTTCGAGGGGACAACATTCTAAGCTGTGGCCGCCTTGTAAGGCCACCTGTCACGCGAATCGTATGCAAATCGAATACACCAAAGTCTCCGCGCTGGGCGACCGTCAGGATAATCAGGATCGTGCCGCGATCGTGGTTTCCGAGAATGCGGCGCTGATACTCGTGTTCGATGGCATGGGCGGACATTCCGACGGCGCGCGGGCGGCAGAGGTCGGATTGAAGACGGTTCAGGACCGCTTCATGGCGACGACTCAGCCCATCCTCGATCCCCAGGGTTTTCTCTACATGGCATTGTCGGCGGCACACGATGCGGTGGTACAGGCCGGTAGCGATGTTCCGGTCGACTTTCGGCCACGCGCAACCTGTGCGATCTGCCTGGTGCAGGAGGGCGGTGCCTACTGGGCGCATATTGGTGATAGCCGCATCTACCAGGTGCGCGACGGCAAGGTGTTGCTGCGTTCGCGTGATCACAGCCATGTCGAGGTGTTGATCCAGGAAGGTGCGATCAGCGAGGAAGAGGCACAGGATCATCCCATGCGGAATTTCGTTGAGTGTTGCATTGGCGGCGACGCACCGGTTCCCGACATGAGCATCACCAGCCGGATCAAACTGCAGCATGGCGATGTGCTGCTGGCGTGCTCCGACGGTCTCTGGTCGGGAATGT
>CAXBJV010000015.1:0-75688 GCA_963976215.1 uncultured Woeseiaceae bacterium
TCATCGACAGCAACACCGATTCGAAAATCGAGCACATAAACGAGACCACCAGGGCGAAAGTTACTGCGGCTACAAAAACACTCATCAAATTCCTCCGGACTTTTGTCGCAACTTTAGGTTTAGTCCCTCGCTAGACAGGATAGCAGCCGCAGCGAACCGGAGAGCAACAGCACCAAGTAAAAAAAAGCCCGGCGATCACTCGCCGGGCCTCTTGTCTTGCTTGGTGCAAGCGGCTCATCGCTCTCGCACATTCATGTGCTGCGCGATGTTAGACCGTCCTGGTCGTTCATCGCTCTCGCACATCCGTGTGCTGCGCGATGTTAGACCGTCCTGGTCGTTACATCATGCCGCCCATGCCACCCATGCCGCCCATGTCCGGCATAGCCGGAGCCGCGGCACCTTCGTCCTGCGGTGCATCAGCAATCATCGCTTCGGTTGTCAGCAGCAGGCCCGAAACCGATGCAGCGTTTTGCAGTGCAAATCGCGTTACCTTGGTCGGATCCAGGATACCGGCATCAATCATGTCGCCGTATTCACCCGTTGCTGCGTTATAGCCGTAGTTGCCCTTGCCTTCGGCAACGGCGTTCAGAACAACGCTCGCATCACCGCCGGCATTGCGCACGATCTGTCGCAGCGGTTCTTCAACGGCACGTTTCAGAATATTGATGCCAACATTCTGATCGTCGTTGTCGCCGGTCAGCTTGGTGATTTTTCCAACGGCGCGGATCAACGCTACACCACCACCCGGTACCACGCCTTCTTCGACAGCGGCACGGGTTGCGTGCAATGCATCTTCGACGCGTGCTTTCTTTTCTTTCATCTCAACTTCAGTGGCAGCACCAACCTTGATGACGGCAACACCGCCAGACAGCTTGGCTACACGCTCCTGCAGTTTTTCTTTGTCGTAGTCAGACGAAGACTCTGCAATCTCGGCATTGATCTGCTCAACGCGACCCTTGATGTCAGCCGCTTTACCAGCGCCATCAATAATCGTCGTCGCTTCCTTGGTGATCTGAATCTTCTTCGCTTCACCCAGGTCGTCGATCGTTGCTTTCTCCAGCGACAGGCCAACCTCTTCCGAAATTACCTGGCCACCGGTCAGGATAGCGATATCCTGCAGCATAGCCTTGCGACGATCGCCAAAGCCCGGTGCCTTGACAGCAGCTACTTTGACAATACCGCGGATGTTGTTCACAACCAGGGTTGCAAGCGCTTCGCCTTCAACGTCTTCAGAGATGATCAGCAACGGACGGCCTGCTTTCGCAACGCCTTCCAGGATCGGCAGAAGATCGCGAATGTTTGAGATCTTCTTGTCGAACAGCAGGATCAACGGGTTATCGTGCTCAACCTGCTGGCTGTTGTTGTCATTAATGAAGTAGGGAGACAGGTAACCGCGATCGAACTGCATGCCTTCAACGACATCGAGTTCATTTGCGAGACCGGAGCCTTCTTCAACCGTGATGACGCCTTCTTTGCCAACCTTGTCCATGGCATTGGAGATAATCTCACCAATTTCCGGATCCGAGTTTGCAGAGATACTGCCAACCTGTGCGATCGCTTTTTCGTCTTCGCAAGGCTTGGACAGTTTCTTCAACTCATCAACCATCGCAGCCGACGCTTTGTCGATGCCGCGCTTCAGGTCCATCGGGTTCATGCCGGCAGCAACTGACTTCAGGCCTTCGCGCAGAATTGCCTGTGCGAGAACTGTCGCCGTCGTGGTTCCGTCACCTGCAATATCAGATGTCTGGGAAGCAACTTCCTTCACCATCTGCGCACCCATGTTTTCAAATTTGTCGTCCAGCTCGACTTCCTTGGCAACCGAAACACCGTCTTTGGTGACAGTCGGCGCGCCAAAGCTCTTATCGAGCACGACGTTGCGGCCTTTAGGACCCAGGGTCACTTTTACCGCGTTGGCGAGAACGTTTACGCCGGCAAACATCTTTTGCCGTGCGTCATCGCCAAATTTTACTTCTTTAGCAGCCATCTTTAGTTCCTCTTTATCCTTCGATTACTGCCATGATGTCGTCTTCCTTCATCACGAGCAGTTCTTCACCTTCGACTTTGACCTCTGTTCCGGCGTATTTGCCGAACAGCACTGTGTCGCCAACCTTGACGTCGAGCTTGCGGACGTCGCCGTTCTCGAGAATCTTGCCGTTGCCTGCAGCGACGACTTCACCCTTGATCGGTTTTTCGGTCGCAGCGTCAGGAATGACGATTCCGCCGGGCGATGTGCGCTCTTCTTCCATGCGCTTTACTATTACCCGGTCATGAAGCGGACGCATCTTCATGGTGCTTTTCTCCTGTAAACTATTAATTTATAACTACTTTTAGGTAGCCGTTGCGACCTGTGTTTGTTAGCACTCGGTCGCTTGGAGTGCTAATAATAGGCATCGAGCCACAAAATTCAAGCGTTAAAAATTTAGACGCGTGCCCGCCACAAGCGCGAATAAACGCGTAACATTCGCCGAGCTTGGCCGGTCCCCTATGACGACCTCTTGAACCAACCCCCTGGAAGGGTGCTATGACCTTGATGCAAAAAGTTTTAATCGCTTGCTTTGCCATTCTGCCGATGGCCGCAAGCCAGGCTGCAAACGAACGACCCGCACCACCTCAGGAGGTGTTTCGTTATGTCGTCGCTGACACCGGCGATGCCTTCGAGATTGACTGGGCCGTCGACGACGGCGCCTACATGTATCGCGACGCATTTGCGTTTGCAGTCGACAATGCTTCGATCGTCCTCGGCGCCCCCGAGTTACCGGAAGGCGAGCTTCACACCGATGAATTTCTCGGCGAGCAAGTCACTTATCGTGGCAATTTTTTCGTTCGCATACCGTATACGGTCACTGGCGACGCGCCGACCAGCGTCGACCTTGCGATTACCAGCCGTGGCTGCCTCGATTCCGGGTTTTGCTATATCCCGTCGACGTGGACTGAGACCGTCGATCTTCGCAACGCGAACGACACGAAAAAACAACTGAGCTTCAGCAACGTCGGCGGCAACTCGATGGACGATGCGTTGCCTGCCGACCAGGTATTCAAGCCCGATGCGTTCGCGGTCGACGGCAACACCATCGAGTTCGGCATAAGAGTGCTCCCGGACTACTACCTGTACAAGAGCAAGATCTCGTTACGCTCTTTGAGCGACAAGGCAAAGGCCGGACAACTTGATCTGCCGCAAGGGAAACTCAAGACGGACGAGTGGCTCGGCGAACAGGAAGTGTATTTCGACGAAGTCTTCGGCACGGTTGCCATTGCCCGCGCATCGCCAGCGGCGATGGATCTGGATATTGAACTCAGCTACCAGGGTTGCAAGGTCGACGGCATTTGTTATTTGCCAGTGACGAAAACCTTGACCGTCAGTCTTCCTGAGGCGACCAGCGTAACGGACCTGTCGTCGGTCGCCGGCCCAACGGCACCGGTGTCCGAGCAGGCGAGGCTCGCGCAAATCATCACCGGCTCAAGCATATGGGTAGCGGCCGGCTTGTTTTTCCTGGCCGGTCTTGCGCTCGCTTTCACACCCTGCGTTTTGCCGATGGTGCCGATACTTTCCGGGATCATTGCTGGCGAAGGTGAAGACGTTGGTGCCATGCGCGGATTCACGCTGGCGTTGAGCTATGTCATGGGCATGGCGATCGTCTATACGGCGGCCGGTGTAGCCGCAGCTGCGGCCGGCTTGCAACTGCAGGCGACCTTCAATCAGCCATGGATCCTGATTTTGTTTGCCGGCCTGTTCGTCATACTTGCGCTCGGCATGTTTGGCGCCTACGACCTGCAAATGCCGAGTGCGCTGCAAAGCAAAGTATCAGACGTCAGCGGCAAACAGAAAAGCGGCACAATGATCGGCGCATTCGTTATGGGTGCCTTGTCCGCATTGATCGTCACCGCCTGTGTCGCGCCCGCGCTGATCGCGGCACTGACGGTTATTGCGCAGACCGGCGATATGGTACGCGGCGGCAGCGCGCTGTTCGCCATGAGCCTCGGAATGGGCGCACCGCTACTACTCGTCGGTGCAGCGCAAGGCAAGCTGTTGCCGAAAGCTGGCGGCTGGATGGAAGCCGTGAAGAATGGATTCGGCTTCATGATGCTCGGGCTGGCAATCTGGATGCTGTCCAGAATTCTGCCCGGCACCGTGACCATGTTGCTGTGGGCGATCCTGATCTTCATGGCAGGCGTGTTTATGGGTGGCCTGACAACACTCAGCAGCGACTCCGGCATCGCGCAAAAGCTTGGCAAAGGCTTTGGCTTCCTCGCCATAATCTACGGCGTCATTCTGCTGCTCGGGTCGCTGACGGGCGGCAGCAATCCGCTGCAACCCCTTGCCAGTGTCAATCTTGGCAGCGCTAGCGGCGCGAACGAGGAACACGAACTGCCGTTCCAGCGCATCAAGTCGGTCGATGATCTTGACCGCGAAATCGCGAAAGCGTCGGCGAGCGGCAAGACCGCATTGCTCGACTTCTACGCGGACTGGTGCGTGTCCTGCCTCGAAATGGAGGCGTATACGTTTTCCGACGCCGACGTGCAGGCGGCGCTATCCAATACCGTCTGGCTGCAGGCCGACGTCACTGACAACGACCCGGTCGACCAGGAATTGCTGAATCGATTCGGCGTTTTTGGGCCACCCACGATAATTTTCTTTGGTGAAGATGGTCAGCAACGACATGGCTATGAGGTCGTTGGCTACATGAAAGCGGAAGCGTTCGCCGCACATGTGCGGCAAGCATTCTCAGTATCGGATAGCATAGCGGCCCGGAATCAGACAAGCAGGTAAGCAAGTGCCAAAGGTTTTCCTATTATTCGTAGCCGCGCTGGTCGCGCTAATGGCGGGCGCGTTGTTCTATGCCGCGCGTATACCCGTACAAGATGCGGCGATGTCACCGCCTGCCGAAGTGCAGACCGCACAGTCACCGGCCGTACCGGACGCCGACCCGCGCCCGAGCTTTTCCATGCCCGACATTACGGGCACTGCCCGCAATTTCTCGGAATGGGATGGCAAAAATCGAATCCTGAATTTCTGGGCGACCTGGTGCGGACCTTGCCGGCGGGAAATTCCGTTGCTCAAGGAATTCCAGGACGAACAAGCCGGCAATGGATTCCAGGTCATCGGCATTGCTGTGGACTACATGGATGAGGTCGTACGCTACGCCGAGGCCGCGGAATTCAATTACCCGGTGCTTGTTGGCGAGCAGGACGCGATGGCAGTCGCAGAATCGTCGGGAATACAGTTCGCCGCCCTGCCCTTTACCATGTTCATCGCTACCGATGGTGAGTATGTCGGCGCCTATATTGGTGAGCTGCACCGCGAGCAACTCGACACGGTCGTCGACATCATGACGCGCCTTGACCGAGGTGAATTGGGCAAGGATGACGCCCGGGCCGCACTTAACGCCCTCTGACCCAAAAGGGGTCAGATTTATTATTGCGGCGAAAAGTTGCCATAATTCCGGCGAATAGCGTTAGAATTGCCGCCATCTTCGGCAATCTGGCAGCGAACACCGTCCAATGTCATCGTTTTTGCTTATTAATGGCCCGAATCTGAACCTGCTCGGTTCGCGCGAACCGGATGTTTACGGCGCGACGCGCCTTGAAGATATCGAGGCACGTTGCAAAGAAGTCGCACACGACCTCGGTCATTCATTGACGTCGTTCCAGAGCAATGCCGAACACGAATTGATAGACCGCGTGCAGCAGGCTGCAGCAGATGGCGTGGACTTTATCATCCTGAATCCCGGCGCCTTCACGCACACCAGTGTTGCATTGCGCGATGCATTGCTCGCGGTTCGGATTCCGTTTATTGAAATTCACCTGAGCAATACATTCGCACGGGAAGAGTTTCGCAAGATTAGTTACTTCAGTGATATTGCCAGTAGTTGCCTGTTCGGTTTTGGCGCATTTGGATATGAATTGGCGTTGCAGGCGGCGGATCGTCACGTCAGACCTGTCGAGGGAAAATAATGGATATAAGAAAAGTTAAGAAACTGATTGAGTTGCTGGATGAATCCGGCATCGCTGAAATCGAAATTACCGAAGGTGAAGAATCGGTGCGCATCAGTCGCTATTCGCAACATGCGCCTGTTGCAGCACCGGCACCCGTCGCAATTGCACCGGCCGCACCGGCAGCCGCCGCGGCCCCATCTGCAGCATCAGTCCCCGCGACCGCTGCGCCCGCCGAGCCGGAAGAAGATGGCTTTGAAGTCACTGCACCCATGGTCGGGACTTTTTACGCGGCATCATCGCCAGGCGCAGCACCCTACGTACAGGTCGGTGATCGTGTCCAGGAAGGCGACACACTGTGCATTATCGAAGCAATGAAAATGATGAATCAGATCGAAGCGGATGTTTCCGGCGTTATAAAATCGATCCGCTTGCAAAATGGTGAGCCGGTCGAATTTGGTCAAACGCTGATCGTAATCGATCAACGACAAGCAGACTGAGCGGGCTGCCGATATGCTCGAAAAAATCGTAATTGCCAATCGCGGTGAGATTGCCTTGCGTATCCTCAGGGCATGCCGCGAAATGGGCATCAAGACCGTAGCGGTGCACTCCACCGCCGATAACAACCTGAAACACGTCCTGCTGGCCGACGAAACGGTCTGTATCGGGCCGCCACAATCGATGGAGAGTTACCTCAATATGCCGGCGATTATCAGCGCCGCGGAGGTGACGGATGCCACCGGCATACATCCCGGCTATGGCTTCCTCTCGGAAAACGCCGATTTCGCGGAACGCGTCGAGTCCAGCGGCTTTAAGTTTATCGGCCCCAAGGCGGATGCAATCCGCCTGATGGGCGACAAGGTCTCGGCGATTGCGGCGATGAAAAAGGCCGGGGTTCCCTGCGTGCCCGGCTCTGACGGGCCACTGGGCGACGACCCGGACGAGAATGTGCGCATTGCGCGTGAGATTGGCTACCCGATCATTATCAAGGCATCCGGCGGTGGCGGTGGCCGCGGCATGCGCGTGGTACATACCGAAGCGTCGCTGGTGGCGGCGATCACCGTCACCAAGGCGGAAGCACGTGCCGCATTCAACAATGACGTCGTCTACATGGAAAAATTCCTGGAGCATCCGCGCCATATTGAAATCCAGGTGCTGGCCGATACGCACGGCAATGCCATCCACCTCGCGGAGCGCGACTGCTCAATGCAGCGGCGCCACCAGAAAGTTATCGAAGAAGCACCCGCGCCGGGTATCACCGAAGCGCAGCGCCAGAAGATCGGCGAACGCTGCGTGCAAGCCTGCCTCGACATGGGCTATCGCAGCGCCGGCACATTCGAATTTCTTTACGAGAATAACGAGTTTTATTTCATCGAGATGAACACTCGACTGCAGGTTGAACACCCGGTGACGGAAATGATTACCGGCGTCGACATCGTGCGCGAGCAGCTGCGCATCGCCAGCGGCGAAAAGCTCAGTTACACGCAGGATGACATCGTGGTGCGTGGCCACGCGATCGAATGTCGTATCAATGCCGAAGATCCGAAAAACTTCATGCCGTCACCGGGGCTGGTGACGCTGTGGCATCCGCCCGGCGGCCCGGGGATTCGCGTTGAGAGCCATGTCTACAGCGGCTATCGCGTGCCGCCGTACTATGACTCAATGATCGGCAAGCTGATCGCGCATGGTGAATCCCGCGAAGCAGCGTTTGCCCGCATGCGCAACGCCCTGAGCGAAATCGTTATCGAGGGCATCAAAACCAACGTGCCGTTGCACCAGGAAATCTTCCAGCACGCCGCGTTCCAGGCGGGCGGAACGGACATTCACTACCTCGAAAAACGTCTCGGGCTCACCTGAACCGGAGTCCGGAACGTGTCATGGCGTCAGTTTGTGATGAACCTCGGCGCGCTCGACGCTGCCGCTGTCGAAGCCATTTTTGTAGGCTGTGGCGCCAGTTCCGTCACCCTTAGCGACGCTGGCGACAACCCGGTGCTGGAACCCGGCCCCGGCGAGACACCGCTCTGGACCGACACGACGATTACCGGACTGTTTGCACCGGACGCCGATCTGGACGCCCTGAAGCGGCGTCTGCTCGCCGAACTGAACCTGGCAGAGCTACCCGTACACCACAGCGAAGTGTTGCAGGACCGTGCCTGGGAACGCGAGTGGCTAAAGGACTTTGGCCCGATGCGATTCGGCGAGCGACTCTGGATCTGCCCGACAGGCAGTCAGGTCAGCGACGCGGATGCCGTCGTCGTGGATCTCGACCCGGGGCTTGCGTTCGGCACTGGAACCCACGCAACGACGGCGCTGTGCCTCGGCTGGCTTGACGGCCTCGATGTCGACGGTAAAACCCTGCTGGACTACGGCTGCGGTTCCGGGGTACTGGCCATCGCCGCATTGAAACTGGGCTGCGCGGCGGCCACCGCCATGGATATCGACCCGCAGGCGGTCCTTGCGACGCGGCAAAATGCCGCAGCGAACGGCGTAGCCGATAAATTGGCTGTTTTTGCTGGCCCGGAGGCCGTCCAGGGCGAATTCGACCTCGTGATTGCGAACATCCTTGCCGGACCACTTGTCCAGTTTGCCGAATCCATCACATTAACGCTCAGACGGGGCGGTATGCTTACATTGTCGGGCGTATTATGTGAACAAGCCGACGAGGTTATGGCAGCTTACGAGCCGTGGATCGCGTTCGAGCCGCCACAATTCCAGGAGCAGGACGGCCAGGTGTGGTCGAGACTGAGCGGAAGCAGGAAAGCGAACACAAACTAAGATGTACACACAGTGCCCAGAATGCGGAATCGCGTTTAAAGTCACGGCCGACGTGCTGAAACAAGCCGCCGGCATGGTGCGCTGTGGCGGCTGTGGCGACGCGTTCAACGCCCTCGCCTTCCTGTCCGAAACAATGCCCGAGCAGGCGACTGCGTCGCCGACGCTGGAATCCGTCCCGGAACTCAAGCCCGAAACCATCGAAACCGGCAGCACGCTGCCGCGAACGATTTCCGCTGAACAAAGTGCAGCGCTCTTAAAAACTCTCGACGAACTCGCCGGCTCTGACATACGCATAGAAGACACCGGCGTCGAATGGCGCGTCCTTGACGAAGACCAGGCCGCCGAGCCCGCTGCCGACGACGATTTTGCCGGCGCGATTGAGCCGATTGCGCCGGAGCAGACGCCGGTTGACGAATTGCGTTTTGACGACAACACACCGCTGCCAGACGACTTCGAGCTCGACGACGAAGCATCGTATTCACCCGCCAATGATGCCGCGGCGGCCGCGGACGACGAAGCTGACGACGATGCCGAGCCAGTGCAGCTCATGCCGATCGAGCCAGCAACCGATATCCCGCTTACCGAACCGGATGAGTGGACAGACATCCTCGGCGAATTCCAGGACCTCGCGGACGACATGAATGCGCCAATGGCTGATGTCGACGAGGAAGCCGAGACCTCGGAAGTTGAGACCCTGGACGTCGCAGAAGCAAGTGACGGCGAACCGCTTGACGATGATTCGCCTGACGTTGCCGAAACCAGCGGCAGTGACCCGCTCGACGTTGATACGCAGTTTGCTTTGCAGGCCGAAGCCATGGGCATTGATCTGAGCGGCGTGCATGCAGGAGACGACATCGCTGCCGAGCTTGAACAGGACGCCGATGAGCAAACACCCGCGGATCCGGAAGACGATCCGGCATTGAGCCTCGAGGACGAACTGGACGAACTGGATGAGGCGGCTGCACCGGATGACGTTGCCGAACAGGAAGATGTGGCTGAAGCGCAAGCAGTGGCCGAACCCGACGCGGCGGAGGAAGCTGCTGTAGCCGATGACGAACTCAGTGAAGCAGAGTTACTGAGCTTTCCGATGAGCTTCGAGGATGAACTCGCCGCACAACTCGAAGCCGAACAGAATGACACAGGCGACGACGACCTCGATGCACTTGAAGAACAAGTCGAACCAGTCATTGAAAGCCACTCGATCGAGGCGGAGCTCGAAATGCTCGACGATGACGCTGGCGACGATGACGCAGCAGACGGAGACGATCATTATGTACCGCCGATGACGGAGGAAGAACATACCGTCAACATGCAAATTGATCAGGACCTGATGGCACTTGCCATCGAAGACGAAGACGGCTTTGCATCGACCATTGTTATTGCGGACAAGAATGCGGACGACGAGGCCGATGACGAGGCGCGGAACAAGACAGAGGAAGCCCCGGACGAGGACGCACCGGGATTTGAAACCATCATTATGGAGGGTGACTTCGTACGCAGCGCCCTTGACAGTGAGAAACGCGAAGCGGATATCGCGGCCGCAGCGGCACTGGCCGAACTCACGGCCGTAGACGATAAGCAGGCGGCACAAGAGTCGGGAGGCAAGCGCTGGGGGATGGTCGGCGGCATCGTCGTGCTGGTGCTGTTGCTCGGCGTGCAAATGATCCATCAATCACGCGAAGCCCTGGCAACGATTCCGGCATTCAGCAGCAGTGTCGGGCAAATTTATCGCGCCATCGGTCAGCCGATTCAGCCGGCGTGGGACATCACCGCGTGGCGCATCGAGGCAAGCGACGACACGATTGCAGCAGAGGAAGGCAGCGAAAACCTGACGATCTATTCGCGTATAGGCAATACCTCGGATCGTGCGATGCCCTACCCGCTCATCAGCATTTCACTGACTGACCGTTACCTGGAACCGGTCGGCAGCCAGATCCTGGACCCGGGCGACTACCTGCCGTCAGATCTCGACCCCCGCAAGCATGTCGAGCCCGGCAATACGTTCAATGCCGTCATGTCGATCGAAGCGCCGTCAATTGATGCAACCGGCTACAAACTGGACGTGTGTTACCGGCTCGGTGACGGTCGACTGAGCTGTGCCATTGACGATTTCAAGTGATCCTCGCACCACTAAAGATCGGACCCTATAGCCTTTCCAGCCCGTTCGTCCTCGCACCGATGGCGGGCGTAACTGACGCACCATTCCGGCGCATTTGCCGGCGTTTCGGTGCCGGCATGACCACGTCGGAGATGACCACGGCCGATACCCGCCTGTGGCAAACCGCAAAATCCCGTCACCGCCTGGACCTTGACCTCGACGCCGAGCCGATCGCTGTGCAAATCGCCGGGTCAGAGCCACAGCAACTGGCCACCGCGGCACAAGCTTGCGTCGAACGTGGCGCGCAAATCATAGACATCAACATGGGGTGCCCGGCGAAGAAAGTCTGCAAGAAGCTGGCTGGTTCGGCGTTGTTACAGGACGAACAACTGGTTGCGTCGATTCTACACGCCGTCGTGGCCGCCGTTTCCGTGCCAGTCACTTTAAAGATTCGTACGGGTTGGGATCCGCAACACCGCAATGCGGTGCAAGTTGCAAAAATTGCCGAAGATGCCGGTATCCAGTCACTCGCTGTGCACGGCCGGACGCGCGCATGCCGCTACCGGGGCAACGCGGAATTCGACACGATTGCCAGGGTGAAACAGGCGGTCGCGATTCCCGTCATTGCCAACGGAGATATCACTACTTTGGAGAAGTCGCTTGAAGTTTTGCGCCTAACAAATTGCGACGGCTTGATGATCGGTCGGGGCGCACAAGGACGACCGTGGGTATTCCGCCAACTTGGACAGCTTCTAAATCCGAGCGCTGAAATTGCGCTGCTGGATAAATGCGAATTGCGTGATATTATGCTCGACCACTTGAATGAACTGCACCGGTTCTATGGGGACATAACCGGAGTTCGAGTGGCTCGCAAGCACCTGACCTGGTACTGCAACAGCCTGGCGAATGCCGAAGACTTTCGTCACCAGGTAGTGCGTGTAGAAAGTGCTTCAGAACAAATCAGATTGACCGAATGCTACTTCGAAAGAGAGGACGGAGGCGTATTGTTGGCGGCGTGATTTCCTGGAGCTTGGGGAGATAGGCCCGGATATGGGCCGGCGATTCGGGATTGGGCCAACGTGGTAAACAATAAAAATAACGACGCACTGGTATCGAAGAAAGGCAAAAAGCCGCTCTGCCAGCACACAGAAGATGCACTTGATCAATATTTCACGACACTGAACGGGGATCGCCCTGGCGAACTGTACGATCTCGTTATCGGTGAAGTAGAACGACCCCTGTTTAAGGCGGTGCTGGATTACACGCAAGGTAACCAGAGCCAGGCAGCGGGCATTCTGGGCATTAATCGCGGCACATTGCGCAAGAAACTTAAGGCCTATTCGCTCATTCGCTAATTCCGCTTCGTTTATTTCTCACAATTCTCCCGGGTGACTTGATGTTTAAAGTACGACGCGCACTGGTCAGTGTTTCTGACAAGCGTGGCTTGGTTCCATTTGTTAAAGGCCTCGCCGATCTTGGCGTTGAAATTCTTTCCACCGGCGGCACCTGCCGGCAACTGCGTGAAGCGGGTCTCGATGTCATCGAGGTGTCAGAGAAAACCGGCTTTCCCGAAATCATGGACGGCCGTGTAAAAACGCTTCACCCTGTCATTCACGGCGGATTGTTAGGACGGCGCGGAACGGATGAAGCCGTCATGGATGAGCACGGCATCGAAGCTATCGATTTGCTTGTCGTAAACCTGTATCCGTTCGAACAGACCATTGCGCGTACTGATGCGACACTCGAAGACGCCATAGAAAATATCGACATTGGCGGCCCGGCAATGATTCGTGCTGCGTCAAAAAATCATGACGGTGTTGCGGTTGTCGTCGAACCTGACGACTACGACGCGGTTCTCAATGATCTGCGCAGCGATAAGCTCACACTGGACAGTCGGCGACGACTGGCGGCGAAAGCCTACGCACACACGGCGAGTTACGACACGGCCATAACCCGTTATTTGTCCGCATCTCTGGGCGACGACGCCCTCGGGCAGCGCTTTTTGTACGCCGGAACTCTGTCCGAAAAGCTTCGCTACGGTGAAAATCCGCACCAGGATGCCGCGTTTTATGTGGATCAGCAGGCACCTGCCGGTTCTCTCGCAGCGGCGCGGCAACTCCAGGGCAAAGCGCTGTCGTATAACAACATTGCGGACAGTGACGCGGCCCTCGAATGCGTCAAGCAGTTTGCCGAGCCGGCCTGTGTCATCGTCAAGCACGCGAATCCTTGCGGTGTTGCAGTGAGTGTTTCGATTCAGGACGCCTACGACAAAGCCTTCAAGACTGACCCAACGTCCGCGTTCGGCGGCATAATTGCATTCAACCGGCCACTCGACGCTGCAACAGCGAAACAGATTATCGAGCGGCAATTTGTTGAAGTCATCGTCGCGCCGTCAATTGACAGCGATGCAGCCGAAATTGTCGCCACGAAGAAAAACGTGCGCTTGCTGGAAACCGGTGCCTGGCCGGCAACGAGCGCAGCGGGCTTCGACTTCAAAAAAGTATCCGGCGGACTGCTGGTGCAAGGTACGGACCTGGGCACCATTGGCGAGAACGATTTGCAGGTCGTTACTGAACTGGCGCCGACACCGGAGCAGATTCAGGATATGTTATTCGCCTGGACGGTCGTCAAATACGTCAAATCCAATGCCATTATTTTCTGCAAGGACAACATGACCATTGGTGTCGGCGCAGGCCAGATGAGCCGCGTCTACAGTACGAAAATTGCCGCGATCAAAGCCGCCGATGAAGGTCTCGAAGTCAAGGGCTCGGTCATGGCGTCGGACGCATTCTTCCCGTTTCGTGACGGCATCGATGCGGCCGCCGAAACTGGCATTTCGGCTATTATCCAACCCGGTGGCTCGATGCGCGACGATGAAGTGATCCAGGCCGCCAACGAACATGGCCTTGCCATGGTGTTGACGGGCATGCGCCACTTCCGACACTAGCTGCGTAGCGGCTTGATACTCATCGGGTGCCTTGGCCGCGATGTCGCCCCACAAGGGAGAAGTACGGTTTGATGAAGGTTCTGATTATCGGTAGCGGCGGACGCGAACATGCCCTGGCCTGGAAATGCGCCCAGTCAGACGATGTAAAGGAAGTGCTGGTCGCGCCCGGCAATGCAGGAACTGCAGCCGAAAACAATGTGCGCAATGTTGCCGTGTCCTCTGACGACATTGAGGCATTGGCGACACTCGCGCGCAACGAAAATATTGGCCTGACAATCGTTGGTCCGGAGGCACCGCTGGTCGACGGCATTGTCGATCGTTTCAGCGAACTTGGGCTGCCTTGCTTCGGCCCCTCTGCCGCGGCGGCACAGTTGGAAGGCTCGAAAGCGTTCAGCAAGGATTTTCTCGCACGCCACAACATTCCGACGGCCGAATACCAGAGCTTTACTGACCTCAATCGGGCACTTGCCTATATTCGCGACCAGGGCGCCCCGATCGTCATTAAGGCCGACGGACTGGCGGCTGGCAAAGGTGTGATCGTCGCGACGACATTACAGGAAGCCGAACAGGCGGCAACAGACATGCTGGCCGGCGGGTCGTTCGGCAACGCCGGCGCACGTATCGTCGTCGAAGAGTTTCTCGATGGCGAAGAAGCGAGCTTTATTGTTGTCACTGACGGTACTGCCGTGCTGCCACTCGCCACATCACAGGATCATAAAGCGCGCGACGAAGGCGACAGCGGCCCGAATACCGGCGGCATGGGTGCTTACTCTCCCGCCGCGGTCGTCACACCCGAGATCGAAGCACGCATTATGGATGAGGTTATCAGGCCAACGCTCGCCGGCATGCGAGCGGACGGGCATCCGTATCTGGGCTTTCTTTATGCGGGGCTGATGATCATGGCGGACGGCACGCCGAAGGTCATCGAGTTTAACTGTCGCATGGGTGACCCGGAAACTCAGCCCATCATGATGCGGCTTCGCTCCAGCCTGACCGACATTTGTTCTGCGGCCCTGAACGGCACGTTGGCGGACGTAGCAGCCGAGTGGGACTCTCGCGCAGCGCTGGGCGTTGTGCTCGCGGCTGGCGGCTACCCTGGCAGCTACGCAAAAGGTGCAACGATCAGCGGACTTAGCGGTGCAGACAGCGAACATCAAAAAACTTTCCACGCCGGGACCGCTGTAGATGGCAACAACGTTGTGACCAGTGGCGGTCGTGTCCTGTGCGTCGTCGGCCTCGGCGACACCGTTGCAGATGCCGCCAGTTCAGCCTACGAGGCTGTCGGCAAAATTCAATGGCAGGACGTGTATTGCCGACGTGACATCGGGCATCGCGCCATCGCACGCGAGCAGAACTGAGCGCGGCATGTTGACGACGGCTGAAGCGCTGCAGGCTGTACTGACGAACTCGACGGTAGCGAAGACCGAGAAACTTGCAACAGACAACGTCACGGGTCGCGTACTGCGCGAGACGGTTGTTGCAGAACGCAATCAGCCACCCTTCGATCGCGTCATGATGGACGGCATCGCATTCGCGTGGTCGGACTACGAAGCGGGAGAACGCCGATTTCCGATCCAGGCGATGCAGGCTGCAGGCGATGCCGTGCTCAAACTCGACGCCGGCCATTGCATTGAAATCATGACAGGCGCTGCACTGCCTGAGAATGCGAACTGCATCGTCCCCGTCGAGCGCCTGACTGTGGCCGATGGCGTGGCCAGTATTGAAGACGGCTATGCGGTTAAGAAAGATCGCTTTGTCCACCCGGAGGGCTCGGACTATGGCAAAGGCGCACACCTGCTGAACCCCGGCACGCGAATCTCGCCGTTGGATATAGCGATCATCGCGTCGGCCGGCGTTACTGAAGTAGCGGTATCGGCCAACCCGGCCATCCGGGTAATTTCCACTGGCAACGAACTCGTGCCGGCCGGCAATACAATTAAGGATCACCAGGTTCGCATGTCGAATGGTCCGGCGATCGTTTCGCTGCTCGAAAGCCACGGTTTCCGCGACACCCGGCACGATCACATCGTGGACGATATCGACATCTTGCGCGAACGCCTGCAAGCGCACCTCGATGAAGCTGACGTACTCGTCCTTAGCGGCGGCGTTTCGATGGGCAAGGCCGATTATGTTCCCGCGGTGCTGGCGGAGCTGGACGTTGAGATCGTATTCCACAAAGTAAGCCAGAGACCCGGCAAGCCAATGTGGTTTGGTATCGGGCCGAATGGACAACGCGTCTTCGCGTTACCAGGCAACCCGGTATCGGCGCTGGTCTGTTGTCGCCAGTATGTAATCCCATCACTGGAAAAGTCGTCCGACGTCGTACGGCGCGCCCCGGAGTTTGCAGCCCTCGCATCCAACGTGTCGTTCAAACCTGACCTCACCTGTTTTCAACCGGTCAAACTGGTTTCGAGTGCCGCGGGCCAGCAGCTCGCAATGCCGGTCAAAACCAACACGTCAGGAGACTTCGCATCGCTGTCCGGGACTGATGGCTACGTCGAACTCCCCAGGGAACAAACCGAATTTCCGGCGGGGACACCGGTGTTCTTGCATCGCTGGATAGCGCGTTGATGCCCAAAGCGTGACGAATACCGGAAACGAGGATAGCGAGCGTACCGCCGAGAATGACGTGTGGATCTGACCGCGGAACGCAGGCCCGGATTCTCATTTTCGATCGGACAACGCCAGTCACTAGCCGCGGGTCAAACTCATACGGTATGAGTGAGACATCGATGACTGAAGGCCCTGCCTCGCAGTCGCTCTGCATACTCCGACTCGTATTGCGTCTGCATCTTGTAAAACGGACGGGGTTTTGCGCCTTCGAGGACGTCGACCAGCACATTCAAGTGGGTATGCCAGCCACCGCTGACGTCCCGTACCGTATCGGCTGACTCTAGCTTTCGATGAATGAGTACGAGCTTTACTTTATCGCCCTGCTCACTCAGTTCGTAGCAAACCTCGGACGACTCCTCGCCAAATTCCCAGGTGTGTTCAAGAATGTACGGCGGCTCAAATCGGGTCACTGTTCCGGTAAAAGATATTTTCTCCGGCCGACCCTGGTATTTCTCTGGGCGCGGAATATCGTCGTCACCCGACAGCGATTTGTTGTGGAAATGCATATCGACCACCCCGCCAACACCGTTTGCGACATCACCACTGCATAACCATTTGGCGCGTTTATCGCCCTCAGTCAGGAAGCTCCAGACGCGTTCGATTGGCCCGGGCACCAGGCGTTCAAACCTGACCGTGCTCGCATCCAGCAATTCACCGTAATCACTCATCACTAATCCCCCTGTTCTTTCTCGCTCAGTAGCTGCTCGAGCTTGTCGAGCCGTGGCGCCCAGTACGCCCGTACCTTGCCCAACCATGATTCGATTTCACCAAGCCGGTCGCCGTTAAGCCGATAGATGCGGCGTTGCGCATCCGCACGAGCCGCAACGATGCCGGCCTCTCTCAGCACCTTGAGATGCTGCGAAACCGCCGGTCGGCTAATGGCAAATTTGTCCGCCAACTCACCGAACGACGTGTCTGCAGCCGCCAGCGACTCAATGATCTGGCGCCGCGTCGGATCAGCCAGTGCAGTAAATATATCCATAGCCCTATAATAAGCAATTACTTAATTAAGTCAATGCTTAATTTAAGCCACCAACCTCAAAACTGCCCGGGCGCTGCGTCGTATCAGGCCGATCTAGATATAGCTCAACCACCACTGCTTGTTGGCGCGCCGATAGTCCATGAACCGCTTGCACGGAAAATACAGCAGTACGACTACCAATACCCAGACGCAATAAACGCGGGTTAATGAGGGTGTGTAGCTGGCTGGCCACGCGTCGACTTTGAAAAAATTGACGTCCCAGACGCCAAAGCTTAGCCGCAACCAGATGGATGAAAGCGCGTGGATAAAGGGAATGTGCAACATATAGAACAAGAACGGAACTCGCCCGAAAACGCTGACAATGTTCGCGAGCGTGCTGCGCCAGTTTTCGAGGTACGGCAACAGCACCAGCATTGGTCCCAGTGTCATGCACAGAAATAAGAGTGACGGTGGATATTTGGAAACATTAAGAAACGACATGAATGCAACCCACGGTCCGCGGCCATGATCCTGCCACACCGCATCCGCCCACTTGGTTCCGGACTCGCCGTAAATATTGAAGCCGCGCAACACAAGGAAGGTAGCAATGATTGCGGCGCCCAGCACCACCAACAGGCGATTGCGTTCAGCGGCAGGGCGTTGCAGCAATGGCGCAATACCGTAGCCCACAGCCATGACCCCGATCCAGGGTATGAGCGGATAGGCGAAGAATACCCCGTCCAGAAGCAGACCGTCCGGCAGCGGCACATAACCCTGAACGTGAAGCATGTGCCATAGCCAGGCGAAGTCGCCGAAACTGCTCGCTTCGATACCATCGAGCATGCCGTTGTGCAGGACAATCATGGCAATGCCAATAGCCAGTATGAGCGTGCGCGGCAGGAAAACCAGCCAGCCCAGCACGATCATCGAACAGCCGATGGCCCAGATAATCTGCAAAATCACGAAGCTATAGCTGAACTGCCAGAAAATGGTGATGAAAGTCGCTTCGACCACGATCAGCCAAAGTCCACGCGTTATCAGAAAGCGCGAGAGTCCTGCATTGCTAACACCGTGATTGCTTTGATAAAGCCAGGCACTTGTACCGGAGAGAAGAACGAATACCGGTGCGCAGAAATGCGTTATCCAGCGAGTAAAAAAATAGGCTGTACCGCTTTGCGACAAATCTTCGGGTACAAATGACGCAATGCCAAAATAGTCGCGGACGTGATCCAGCGCCATAATGATCATGACTATGCCGCGCAGCAGATCGACCGACGCGATCCGCGTGGGATTGGCGGTCGGCTCAGCTCGCCCTGGCATCGCATGTCCCAATAGTTTCGCGCATTTCCATAGCACGAATCTTACGCACATCGCGCTACACGAAACAGCGACCCTGTATGACTGCAGCCCGGCGACCGACTTCGCTACGCTCGATAAATGCCGCCAATCCGGGTAGCCTCGGACGCCAGACCTTCGCAAAAGGAGATGGTCCTTTGAGAACTTTGGCTGGCTTGATATTGCTTCTGTTGTGCCTCTCAGTGCAGGCCGCCGAGCGGCTCCCCATCGACAAGGTGGACAGCAACATCCTGACGCAGGAGACGCAGAAATCCGACGGCGCGGACAATGCCATGGACCTGGTCTGGTGGATCCCGGTGGAATTCTGGGAAGCGGCTTTGAGTGGCAATCCGGCCATCACGCCGCAACAGGTTGCCGAAGTCGTCGAAACCCTGCGGCCCTATTCTGTTATCGCTGTGGTGCAGGCCGATATCTCCAACCAGGGTGCATTCCATTTCTTCGACGAGAAAAAGGTAACGGCTGGACTGCGTGTCGAATATCGACCGGCGAACCGCTCACCTGTTCATATTTCCATTAACGAGCTGGCACACCCGGATGTCGTTTTGCTGCTCAACCAGCTTTCGCCGATCCTGACGGCAGCTATGGGCAACATGGGTGAGAACTTCTACTTTTTCCCACTACCGGATACGGACAAAAACGGCGATCGGCTCGTTTCACCCTACGAAGAGGGTGTCCTGCGCGTTACTCTGGCAAAACGCGAAGGGCTCTCGCGCCCACCTTTCGAATTTCAGTTGCCGCTTGATTCGCTCCACGAACCGCGCCGCTGTCCGAATGGCCAGCCGGCACATATCTCGTGGAAATATTGTCCCTGGAGCGGAACCAAGCTGGAAGACTGAAACCGGCTAGCGCTTCATCGCCTCAAAGAACTGCACGTTGGTTTTCGTGTCCTGCAATTTGCTGAGCAGGAACTCGATCGCTGCGAGCTCGTCCATCGGATGCAGGACTTTGCGCAAGACCCACATCTTCTGCAGCTCGTCCGGATCGGTCAGATACTCTTCTTTTCGCGTTCCGGATCGGTTGATATTGATCGCCGGGAAGGTGCGTTTTTCGGCAATACGGCGATCCAGGTGGATTTCCATGTTGCCTGTGCCCTTGAACTCCTCGTAGATCACTTCATCCATCTTCGAGCCGGTATCGACCAGGGCCGTTGCCAGGATTGTCAGGCTACCGCCCTCTTCGATATTGCGAGCAGCACCGAAAAATCGCTTCGGGCGATGCAGTGCATTCGCATCGACACCACCGGTCAGGACCTTGCCCGATGACGGCACAACGGTGTTGTAAGCACGTGCGAGGCGCGTAATTGAGTCGAGCAGAATTACAACGTCGCGCTTGTGTTCTACCAGGCGCTTCGCTTTCTCGATCACCATATCGGCAACCTGCACGTGACGGCTCGCAGGTTCATCGAACGTTGACGAAACGACTTCGCCACGAACGGTACGCGTCATCTCGGTCACTTCCTCAGGACGCTCATCGATGAGCAGTACCATGAGATCGACTTCCGGGTTATTGGCTACGATCGCCGATGCGATATTCTGCAGCAACATCGTCTTACCGGCTTTCGGCGGCGAGACGATGAGACCACGCTGACCCTTTCCAATAGGCGCGACCATGTCGATAATGCGCGCGGTCAGGTCTTCGGTGCTGCCGTTACCCTGCTCGAGCGTCAGACGATCCTTCGGGAATAGCGGCGTCAGGTTTTCAAACAACACCTTGCTACGCGCATTCTCCGGCGCGTCGTGGTTGATCTGGCCAACTTTCAGCAACGCAAAATAGCGCTCGCCTTCTTTTGGTGGACGAATCAGGCCGGATACCGTGTCACCGGTGCGCAGATTGAAGCGTCGAATCTGGCTCGGGCTGACATAGATGTCATCCGGGCCGGCAAGATACGAGCTGTCCGCCGACCGCAGGAAGCCGAAACCGTCCTGCAGTATCTCGAGCACGCCATCGCCGTAGATATCTTCGCCGTTCTTGGCATGCGCCTTCAGAATCGAAAAGATGATGTCCTGCTTGCGCGAACGTGCGAGATTCTCAACTCCCAGCGACTCACCGAGCTCAACCAATGCTGCGGCCGGACGAGTCTTGAGCTCAGTCAGGTTCATGACATTCTTGCTCGCTTCGAGTTGCTCGGGCGGGATTACCTCAAGGGATCCCTCGTCATCCGGGTATTCGTTCTGTGGCGGACGACGGCGCCGGCGGCGATTCGAATTGCCCTTGCCTTTATTACCCGATCGATTCGAGCGCGTTTTGGATGGTGCGTTTGTATTAGCCAAGAAAATTCTCTCAGATGTTGGTGTCGATGAATTCAGCCAGCTGCGATTTCGACATCGCGCCCAGCTTTTGCGCCTGCGGCGCGCCGTCTTTAAACAGAATCAGGGTAGGAATACTGCGGATGCCGAACTTCTGCGCGATATTCGGGTTTTCGTCCACATTCAATTTGACGATCGCGAGTTTGTCCGCGTATTCGTCGGCTACTTCGTCGAGCAGCGGTGCAATCATTTTGCACGGTCCGCACCATTCGGCCCAAAAGTCGATCAGTACGGGTTTGTCGTTGTTGGTGACGTCGGCATCAAAATTGCCGTCCGTGGTGTGCACGATCTTGTCGCTCACTGGCTTTATCCTCCAAATGAAGTGGTTGAGTGAAGGTAGTTTTGCTCGCTGTCAGCCCCTCTGACACTCGAACTTGCTTAAAACGGATGACGCTGCCTTAACTATCAGGCAATATGTCGCAGCTTTGTTGCCGACTATTTCCGGCTTCTTTCTGGATTGTAAGGAAAGCGAAACTGGCGGGTGCGACGGGTGTCGCGTCGAATTAAGGTCAATTTGACCGTTTCGCGAGCCATTTTGCAAGCTTTTACCCCATATTTTCTGGTTCTAATTTTATGTCCGAAAACCATCTGAGCGACCTCAGATTCGACTCTCTTGAACTTCATGAGAGCATTCGCGCCGGCATCCGTGATGCGGGCTTTGAATTCTGTACGCCGATCCAGGCCAACACGCTGCCGATTGCGCTGCAGCCCAGCGATGTCGCCGGGCAGGCGCAAACCGGTACCGGCAAGACGGCCGCGTTCCTGATCGCCGCCTACCAGCGTCTTTTGAGCAACCAGCCGGACGTCCCGGACGGTCAAAAACAGCCGCGCGTATTTGCCCTGGCGCCCACTCGTGAACTTGCGCTGCAAATCGCCAAGGACGCCGAGGTGCTCGGCAAGCACACGGGCCTGACCGTCGGGCTGGCCTACGGCGGTACCGATTATGAAAAACAGCGCAAAATACTGGCCGATGGTGTCGATCTGTTAATCGGAACGCCGGGCCGTATTATCGACTTCTACAAGCAGGGTGTGTTCAAACTCGACCAGGTACAGGTTGCTATCCTCGACGAGGCCGACCGCATGTTCGATCTCGGCTTCATCAAGGATATTCGCTATTTGCTGCGCCGCCTGCCCAGCCCGGATAAACGACTGAACCTGCTGTTTTCCGCAACCTTGTCGCAACGCGTCATGGAGCTCGCCTACGAGCACATGAACGAGCCGGAGCTGGTGCGCATCGAGCCGGAAAAAGTGACTGCGGACAAGGTTCGGCAGGCCATTTTCTATCCGGCGAACGAAGACAAGATGCCGCTGCTGATCGGCCTGGTTCGCGAGATCGGCAAAGGGCGCATCATGATTTTTGTCAACATGAAACGCGAAGCCGAGAAAGTGCAGGACTTTCTTGAAGCAAACGGCGTGCACGCAGCAGCCATCTCCGGCGACGTACCGCAGAAGAAACGTCAGCGCCTGTTGTCGGATTTCCAGGAAGGCAAGCTGCCAGTGCTGATCGGCACTGACGTTGCCAGCCGCGGCTTGCACATTCCCGATGTCGAGTACGTCATCAATTACGACTTGCCGCAGGACCCGGAAGACTACGTGCACCGGATCGGCCGCACAGCGCGCGCCGGTGCGTCCGGCAATGCATTGAGCATGGCTTGCGAAACCTACGCTGTTGCCCTCCCGGAAATTGAATCCTACATCGGCCACAAGATTCCGTTCGCGAACTACGACCCGTCGGATCTCCCCGAACTCGTCAAACCGAAGCCCCGTAAGCGCAAACCGCAGTCGGGTCGTGGTGGCAGGTCGGGTGGTGGTCGCTCAGGCAGCCGCTCTGGGGGCGGCAGACGCCCGCAACAAAACCGGCGCTCCTAAAATACGGTGACAGTGACCCTATTTCTGATGAAATAGGGTCACTGTCACCATATTTAAGCCGCTTTAAAGCAAGTCGGCAATTTTTTCCACGCCGCGAAACGTATCGCAGGATCGCACAGGTTCGGTCGAATCCGGGCGGGTCACCCGCAGCAGCATCTCAACGCCATACTCGCGTGCGCTCGACAGCACCGGCACGCTGTCGTCGACGAACAGCGTGGTTTCGGGGTCAAACCCGACTTCCTCTTGCAGCGCATGCCAGAAATCCTGACTTTCTTTGGCATGACCATAATTGTGTGAACTGTGAATGCCATCAAAATGATCGCCGAGACCGGTACGGGCATCCTTGATATCAACCATGTCCGGGTGCGCATTGGTCACCAGCAAGACGCGCACGTCGCGCTCGCGCACTTGCTGCAGGAAACTGAGCGCCCCGGGCAGGTAGCCGATCCGGTGGCTGACATCGTAATGGAGTTGCACCACATCCAGCTTCAGGTGATTTGCCCAATGATGCAGTGAATACCATTCGAGCTTGCCCTGCTCCTGCCGGAATTTTCCGAACAACAGATCGCGCGCGTCCTCGAATGGCATGTCGTTCTCGACAGCGTAGCGTCTCGGAATAAGTACTTTCCAGACGTAGTTATCGAACGCCAGATCCAGGATCGTGCCATCCATGTCGAGCATCAGGGTCCGGGTGCGCTGCAGTGCCGTTTTCGGATCCATATTCATTGCTATACTGCGCGCCCCCAAGACGATACTGGAAGGTAAATGAAGTCTCTGATCGACCCCGTAGTGGCGCTGGCCGAAGAAGCCGGTCGCGCGATCCTCGAAGTCTACGCGTCGGACTTTGAAGTGCAAAGCAAAGACGATGACTCGCCACTCACCAAGGCCGATCTTGCGTCAAACCGCCGCATTGTTGCCGGCCTGCAGGCGCTGACGCCGGAAACCCCGATTATCACCGAGGAAGCCGGCTTACCGGACTTCGAAACTCGCAGCAGCTGGGATCGTTACTGGCTGATCGATCCGCTTGATGGCACCAAGGAATTTGTCAATCGAAATGGCGAGTTCACGGTCAATATTGCACTGATCGACCACCACAAGCCGGTGCTCGGTGTCGTACACGTGCCAGTGCAGGACAAGACCTACGTCGGTTGCGAAGGTGTGGGTGCAGAACGTCGCAACAGTGACGGCAGCGTTTCAGCCATCAGCGTCGCCGATAAGAGTGCGCGCCCGGTTCGTGTCGTTGGCAGCCGCTCCCATCGCGGCGCCAGCCTGGATGCTTACCTAAAGAACCTCGGCGAATGCGACATGATTCCGATGGGCAGCTCTCTTAAATTTTGCGTTATCGCGGAAGGCAATGCGGACCTTTATCCACGCCTCGGACTGACCTCGGAATGGGATACAGCCGCGGCCCAGGCGGTCGTCGAGCAGGCCGGCGGCGGCGTTGTGACACTGGACGGTAAGCCCATGAAATACAATACAAAAGACGACATCCTTAACCCGCACTTTTTTGTTATCGGAGCGACCGACCGCGACTGGTTGGCACTGCTGCCCGACAGCGAGTAGCATGATCGAATGACTGACAAGATCGATACCGAATCGTTTAAGGTGCTCGACCGGTTGAGAGAATTACGCGTTAGTCACAGGGACCTCGACTACCTTATCGATCGCCTCCAGGACGACCCGATGGTCGATCAGCTGCGAATTCGGCGGCTGAAGAAACGCAAGCTGCTGTTGAAGGACATGATCACGACACTCGAAAGCGAATTGATCCCGGATCTCGATGCGTAAATACAGCCGCCGTGCATTTGTTGCCGGCGCGTTGCGCCTAAGTGCACTGACGCTGCCATTGCCACGCTGGGCCATTGCGGGCACGTCTGACACCCCGGCCAGCGACAACTACGAGCTGCAAATTGGCGAAACTTCGGTCAGTTTCGGCGGGCGGCGCGCGACGGCGATAGGCGTGAACGGGTCGGTACCGGGTCCGTTGATACGCCTGCGTGAAGGCCAGGTCGCCAACCTGAACGTCAGCAATGCGCTGGAAGAGCCGAGTTCCATTCACTGGCACGGCCTGCTGTTGCCCAGCGACATGGACGGTGTACCCGGCCTGAGTTTCGATGGCATCGGTGTTGGCGAGCGCTATCACTACCAGTTCAAAGTGCGGCAAAACGGCACGTACTGGTATCACAGTCATTCCGGGCTGCAGGAACAATCCGGCGTTTACGGGCCGTTGATCATCGACCCCGATGGCGAAGACCCGGTGCAGTACGATCGCGAGTTCGTAGTGCTGCTATCCGACTGGACCTTCGAAGATCCGTATCGCGTGCTCGCGAACCTCAAGCATGCGGAGGACTACTACAACCGCAATCGCTGGACGCTTGCGGATTATCGGCGCGAGGCGCAGGAACGCGGCTTCGGCCCGGCGGCGGCGGACGATGCCATGTGGGCCGCAATGCGCATGTCAAAAACCGACATTGCCGATATCTCGGCCGCGACGTATACCTACCTGATGAACGGCCGCGACGCAGCACAGAACTGGAGCGGCATATTTCAGCCGGGCGAGCGCGTTCGCCTGCGTTTTATCAATGGTTCAGCAATGACGTTCTTCAATGTCAGGCTGCCCGGGCTGTCAATGCAGGTTGTGCAGGCCGATGGCCAGAACATCTCACCGGTCGATGTTGATGAATTTCAGATCGGTGTCGCGGAAACCTACGACGTTGTTGTGCAGCCGGACGCAGGCGCTTACACGATCATGGCGGAATCGATGGACAGGAGCGGCTACGTGCGCGGCACGCTGACCTCCGACCCGGCGCTCATTGCCAGTGTGCCCGGTCTGCGCGAACCGCCGATACTTACGATGGCCGATATGGGAATGCAGCACGAAGGCATGGGCGGTCATGCAGATCACATGAACCCGGTCGCGCACGATCATCGCATGGGCCCTGGCGTGGACATGGTTGCCGAAATGCCAATGGCGCGACTGAACCACCCGGGCCTCGGCCTGGACGACGTCGAGCACCGGGTTCTGCGCTACAGCGACCTGAAGAGCCTGCGTGCCAACACCGATCGGCGCGCGCCCGGCCGGCAGCTCGAACTGCACCTCACCGGCAACATGCATCGCTATATGTGGTCTTTCGACGGCGTGAAATTCTCCGAAGTGAAAGGTCCGATTGAATTCGAATACGGCGAGCGACTGCGGCTGGTGTTCGTCAATGACACTATGATGGCGCACCCGATTCACTTGCACGGCATGTTTGTTGAACTGGTGAATGGCAACGGTGAATACAATCCGCGTAAACATACGCTGACAGTAAAGCCGGCGGAGCGGCTGGTTGCAGACGTCACCGCGGACGAACCGGGACTTTGGGCGTTGCATTGTCATCTGCTGTATCACATGAAAGCCGGCATGATGCGCGCTGTACGAGTCCCCAGCCCAGGTGACAACGCATGACCCGCGTACTTGGCCTGCTACTGCCACTTGTCCTGGTTGTTGATGCCGCGGCAGAAGAAATGCTGTTCGGCGCGGTGGAAGCTCACCGGCTCGAGTGGCAATTCGACAAGGAACAATTGTTTTTCGATATTGAAGGCAACTACGGCAGCGACGAACACCAGTTCGTAACGAAGCTCGAAGGCGAAAAGCCCGATAGCCGAGACACCGAATACAGCGCGCAATTTTTATACAGCAAACCTGTCTCGCCCTTCTTCGACTTACTGCTCGGTGTCGAAGTGCTCGGCGAGGGCAGCGAAGCGACCGCCGGCATCGCGGCTGGTTTTGAGGGCATGGCACCCTACCGCATCGAACTGGACGCGCATGCGACGCTAACGGAAAACGGCGATGTATTGGTGCATGGCGAATTCGAACGTGAATTTCTGCTGACGCAAAAGCTGGTACTGGTGCCGCGAATCGACGTGTCCGCTGCACTGACTGACGTCGATGGCATCGACGCCGGTTTTACCGAACTGTCTGTGGACTTGCGCGCGCACTACGAAATCACCCGCAAGTTCGCGCCGTAC
This sequence comes from uncultured Woeseiaceae bacterium, assembly GCA_963976215.1. Taxonomy (GTDB): domain Bacteria; phylum Pseudomonadota; class Gammaproteobacteria; order Steroidobacterales; family Woeseiaceae; genus UBA1847. Next base: position 26,868 of record CAXBJV010000015.1, read on the forward strand.
GTCGGTCTATCGTGGCAACGCGTTTTCGGCGACAGGGCACGACTGCTCGAAGCAGCGGGCGAAAGCAACAACGATGTGGTCGCGTTGCTTGGCGCCTCATTCTGGTTCTAGGCGTGATTGACGGTCGTCGATCCGACGGACAACATCACATCGCTAACCCCGCAGCGGCTGCTGTGAGCGTGTTAGCCCACATTAAGATGTTAGAATTTTGTCGATTGATTGTGGCGGTGCCTGAGCCAGAGCGGTCGGCCGGATTTGATGAATCGGATTGCGTCAACGTGAACACGAAGTACATCGCGGATTTGCTAAATCAAAACACTGAGGCTGTATGACATTCTTACGGAAACTCAAATTTGCGGTCAGCAGTATGCTTCGGATGCATTTCAGCGTCCCAAGTTTGATTACTGTATTGGTCATTTTCTTGCTTGTATATCAGTTTCTCGCTCGAGATCTAGTTGTTTGTTTGGGTAAGTTATTGGATGCATGGTACGACCAAACGTCCGTTTGGCACCCATTTGTGGTTGGTGTTGCGGCGACTGTCATCACTACAATGATATTTGCAGTGGCGGGTGTCATTTTTCTCGATTGGTTTAACAAATGCAGGCTTACTGGCAAGTACGAGGCATTCGAATTAGGCAAAGACGGTGAGACCTGGATGCCCTGGGGTATTGTTACAATTGCTTACCATCCGTTTTCAAGCACGACTCACCATACGCCAGTCAAGTTGACTTTGGAGTTTAATAACGGGGACGACAAGGTCCTGTTGCAAGGTGACGGGATCATTATTGATAACAGATACCTCGCGGGACATTACGCGGAGGTAGGTCGGCCAGAACGACGGCGATCTGGCTCTTTCACGTATGAAATCAGTGGTCAAGGCAACGAATGGAAAGGGTCGTTTGTTTCGATAAGCCCTGATCTAAGCAAACCAACAAAAGGCGAAGCTAAATGGGTTAGCAAGTGACCAGGTATCATCGGTTTCGGTACTTGCGAAAAGGCGAGACTATATTGTTTGAGCCTGCGCCGCAGCTGTACTACTGGCTTGTGATGTATTTGCCGCCAGAGTTCCGGCGGAAACAGCTGCGTGGCAAGCTGTTTCAATATATTGTCAGTAAGCTGCTTGGACATCATCATATTCATTGCAGCATACAAGTACGAGCATTTAAGCAGCTTTCGGTAGACTTCTCTTGGCAGTACAAAGGTCAGTCTAAGATCTTCACTGGATGTTCAGCATTCTTGTACCGAGCTGACCGAGCTGACCGAGCTGACCGAGCTGACCGAGCTGACGCCCACAAGCTTGATGGGCTCGCGATCGATCATCAAATCTTGAAAAGACGACCAGACCTGCGCACGATCACCAACAAAAGTCATGCTGCTGATATAGTTAATGCAATCAGAACGGATATTGAGCAGAACTATTCTGACCGGAATTAAGCAGATCCAGCTAGCGCCTTCATGGTTTTCGCTTTCAATTCGATAGGGTAGGTAGCTCGCTGGGCAAAAACTCAATTTACCTCGTGTGTCGGGACGGGCTCACTGATAAGTCCATTTCGTCTCCTACTCAGCACGAAAGGTGTCGGATGTGTTTCTTTTCCAATTCTCAGAAGATAAATCTGACGCCATTTTGGTGCCAGCAATAGATTGTATTGGAGAAATGCAAGCCTGTTTAATACCGACCGCTATTGGCTGCGTTAGCCGCCTGCCCGTTGCCTGAATAACCTGCCGTCCTAATGAGCGCTTGCGGCGAAAGCTGTCGGTGAGTCGACGCATAAGCCCTTCCAGGCTGGCGTACGACGGGTGCTAATTCCGGGCGTGTATCCATACCCTTCGGCGGTTGTAATTTTCCCAGTAACCAACTGTTTTAAAATAGAAAGTTATCTATTTACTGTATATAATTACAGGTCTTTCCAGCGCATACAGAGGGACCTGTCATGGCAACCGAACTTACACCGATCGAGGATATCGACCGCAACATCCTGAGCTTGTGTGGCCACATAAATGCGGCAACTTACGAGTTGCTGGTACTGATTCGCGAATTCGACGAGCGCTGTGGCTGGCTGAAGTGGGGCATGAAAAATTGCGCCGAGTGGCTCGCGTGGCGTTGCGATTTAAGTATGGCAACGGCGCTTGAAAAGGTTCGGGTAGCACACGCGCTAAAGCTGCTGCCTGCCATCTCGCGGGACTTCAAGGCCGGTGAACTCTCGTACTCGAAAGTGCGTGCACTAACCCGCGTAGCAAACCGGCGAAACGAAAATGACCTCCTGGCGTTCGCGCTACGCCATACAGCTGCCAGTGTTGCTGAACGCTGCCGAGAGTTGCGTTGCGGTACCGATGAATCAACGGATAGTGCAGCTCGCGCCTTCGCAAATCGTTCTTTAAGACTGCGTCGTGATCATCAGCGCGGCATGATGACGATCACCGTCGAGTTGCCGCTCGATACCGGCGAGCTACTCGAGAAAGCCCTCGACAAGGCCCGTGACGATGAATGTCTTGAGGTCCCCGATCTGGCCGATACGGCGTGGTCGACGCGCCAGGCCGATGCGTTGGTCAACGTGCTCAAGGGTTACCTGCACGGTGGCGATACCTCGAGAAGCAACGAAGACTACCTGGTCACGATACACGTCGACCAGTCTGCATTGGCGGGCAAGGAAGGACGTTCCGCGTTGCCTATTGAATCGGTGAAGCGACTTTGTTGTGACAGCCACGCCGTGGTACTCAGCGAAAACGAACATGGCGAACCACTGGCCATTGGCCGCAAGACACGCGTGGTCCCGCGGGCGATCGAACGGGCCTTGCATGCCAGGGATCATGCTCGCTGCCGTTTCCCGGGCTGCACAAATCGCCGCTACCTGCACAGCCACCATGTTGAGCACTGGTCCAACGGTGGCGAGACCAGCCTCGACAACCTGATGTTGCTGTGCACCAAGCATCACACATACGTACATGAAGGCGGATTTCGTATCGAGCGTGACTTTCAAAACCGCTGGTCGTTTTTGCGGCCGGATGGCATTGCGGTCCCGGACTGCGGCTACGGGTCCCTCGACCGGAGCGATATTCCTCCCGCGGGAGGAATGTTGAGCATTACGGAAAATACCGTTTCAGAGCCGGCGGCGCCTTTGTACTTGCATTAGTGGTTTCTACTACGAGCGCGGCCCAATATGCTTTTCGCCGCGCTCGGCGGCCAACGCGACCTGCTTGCGGCGCTCTTCGAGACGCGCGCGCCGGTCTTCGTCCGATTCGTTCACACATTGCGGACAGGACACACCTTCCCGGTAGTCCGGTGAGTTGAGATCGTCACTGCTCAATGGTCGGCGACAAGCGTGGCACTGCACGTAACCGCCCTCTGACAAGTCGCGATCGACAGCAACCCGCTGGTCGAACACGAAGCACTCGCCGCGCCACTGGTTATTATCTTCATCCACTTCTTGCAGGTAGTTCAGGATACCGCCCTGCAGGTGGTAGACCTCGTCGAAGCCGAGTTCGAGCATGAGTGCCGTCGCCTTCTCGCAGCGTATGCCGCCGGTGCAAAACATCGCCAACGGGCGATCTCTGGACTCCTCTGCCAGCTCTTTTGCAAACTGCGGGAACTCACGGAAACTGTCATTCCCCGGATCGAGTGCACCCGGAAAGGTGCCGACTTCAATCTCGTAGTGGTTGCGTGTATCCACGACGATGACGTCCGGGTCCTTTATCAGTTCGTTCCAGCGCTGCGCATCGACATGTTCACCGGTGCGGCGATGCGGCAACAAATCCGGGCGACCCAGCGTAACGATCTCGTTTTTCACTTTGACTCGCATCTTGCGAAACGGCGCCTCGTCGGCATCGGTCCAGCGCGCATCGAGTTCTTCGTCAATACCGAGACGCTTCTGAATCCATGCCATCACGGTCCGAATCGAAGCTTCACTGCCCGCGAGCGTGCCGTTGAAGCCTTCGGTCGCGACCAGCATCGTGCCCAGTAGTTGTTCCGAGACACACAGGGCTTTGAGTTCATCCCGAAATGCGTCGGGGTCCTGAAGATCCAGGAATCGATATAGCGATACAACTTTCATTGTTCTGAAAATGTCAGTGACAAGATACTGTGGCGAATTTCCTCGCCGAGAACGAGCCGGGCATCCGCGCCGATATTGGTCAGGTCGTCATCAAACTCAATGTTGCCGTCTGCATTCTTGCGCAGCACATCGAGTTCCTGCAGCTCGCGAATGTAGTCGTGGAACAGGGCGTTGCTGAAGAAATCTGGCGAATGCAGCCCGTAAATCATCGACAGTCGCTCGGCGCTCTGCTGACACATTTTCTCGAGGCGCCGCCTTGACAACGTACCCGAGCCATTGCGTACCAGGATCGCCACAACCAGGTAGAAACGCTGCAACATCGGCACCATGGTTTGTCCCAGCATCAGCAACTGGAATGCTTTTTCCGAACCGGCCGGTGGCCGAACGAGGTCTTTCTTTTTCGCGCTGTAATTCAGCAGGCCGAGATCAACCAGTGACTTGATGGCCTCGGTGGTCACATCATCAATGTCCGCGCCAGGCCACTTGAGGCACAGCTCTTTCTTCATGAACGGATAGATGAGCTTGATCAATCGCTGTAGCTCTGTGTGCGGCAGCTGCCTGCCCTGGATAAAGCAGCAGGCCACCGATGCCGGCACCGCCAGCAGATGCATGATGTTGTTGCGGAAGTACGTCATCAACACAGCGTTGTGTTCGCTCATGTGGATGACTTCACCCATCGGGTGCGTCGAACGGCTAATCACTTCCAGCTTCTCACCGTGTGCAATGATGCGATCGGCGTCCCAGTCCGGCGTGGTGACGAGTTCCGAATAACGAAAGCGTTGCAGCAATTTAAGACTCAGGTCCAGTTGCCGGCGCAATTCACCCAGGCCGATTGTCTGTTTTGGCGTCGCTAACAGCACGTAGGCGAGCAAACTGATCGGCGTCACGGCCGCGGCGGAATTTATGCGCTGCATGATCTCGTCGCCAAGCTCGTCCACGACTCCGGCGAGCCACGACGGGCGTTCGCCATTGTCTGATTCGAACTCACGCCACGACGGGTGCAAGCGATCCAGCATCGGCTCCAGTTCAATCGGTTCGGCGATGTTGACGTAGACTTTACCGAAGTGGTCGCGCAGCGATTTGACCGACTTGATCAAGCCACCGACCGTTTCCTTTTTCTTTTCTGCACCGCCAAGTTCACTAATGAACGAATCACCCTCGATCAGTTTCTCGTAGCCGAAATACACCGGTACGAATACGATCGGACGTTGCGGATTCTTGACGTAGGAATTGACGGTCATAACCAGCATGCCGCCTTTCGGTGTGAGCAATCGCCCGGTACGACTGCGCCCGCCTTCTATGAAGTATTCCATCGAATGACCCCGCACAAGGATCTCGTGAATATACGCATCGAAGACTGTCGCATAGAGCCTGTTGCCCTTGAAGCTACGACGCAGAAAGAAGGCGCCGCCGCGACGCAGGATACCGCCGACGATTGGCATGTTGAGATTGATGCCGGCTGCAACATGCGGCAAGTGCAGCCCGGAAACGTAAGTCACATAACCGAGCAGCAGGTAGTCGATATGGCTGCGGTGACACGGGACGTAAATAATTTCCTTTTCACTGGCAACTTCGTGCAGCCTGTCCATGTGGTTGAGTTCGACGCCATCGTAGATGCGATTCCATAACCAGCGCAGCACTCGAACCAAAACCCGAATGGTCGGGTGCGATATGTCCGCGGCGATTTCCAGCGCATATTTCTCAGCCTTGCGACGCGCGACTTCCTGTTTGCGAAAATCGTCGCCGGCCTCGGCGAGGATGACGCGACGTACCGACGGGGCCCGCAATACCTGTTTGACCAGTGTTCGGCGGTGCGACAAATCCGGCCCGACCGTCGCTGCTCTGCGCTCACGAAAATGGACGCGCAGGATACGCGAGACTTTTCGCACCGCAACGGACGATTCGATATCGTCGCTACAAATGCTGCGGATAGGCAGCGCGTCACTGAATCGAAGCAAGGTATCTCGCCCCTGCAATATCGTGACAAAGAATTTACGCGTCCGGCCGATGACATCCCAGTTTTCGGAAAAGACATTTTTGAAGAACGAACGTTCCTTGTCCGGTGAGCGCCCCCAGTAAATGGCGACAGGAATCAGCAACAACTCCTGCTCGCAATGAGCGGCACCGTCGACCAGGCGCTTCAATCTCTGTGAGCTGACAGGACTCGGGCGGCGTGTCCAGAAGCCCGTCATGCGCCGCATGACAACGAAGCGATTCGATTCGCGCACCCCACAGAATTCGATAGACTCGGTCGGCGATGGCATGCCGTGTTCGGCACAGGCTTTTTCCAGGGCGAGGACATCGGCAAGACCGCCGGTTTCGAGCACGTAACAAATCGCCGCGCTGGTATCGCTTATCAGTTCAGATGGCAGATCAGGCTGGATTGCCGGGCGCGCCCAGATCGAGAACACCTTGCCAGCGGCCCAGTAGAACGGCCTGAATATGAAACCTGCGATGTTCATGGCGCTCAAGTCTACCCAAAAGAAAGCCTCAACAGACCGTTGACATTTGGATATTTTGAATAGTCAGCAGGCAAAAAAACGGCGGCTGTGGCCCCGACAAATTCGAAGGGCCCACAGCCGCCGCTTGATTGATGCTATTTAGCCGTCCGTGGCGTCTTCGATTTCGTCCCCGGCTTCTTCAGCCTTTTCTTTCAGCATGTCACCGACGCCTTCTGCTTTGTCCATTGCGTCATGCATGGCGTCTCCGGCTTTTTCCTTGCCATCTTCAAGCATCGCGCCAGCCTTGTCCTTGCCTTCTTCAAGCATGTCGCCAGCTTCGTCTGCCATCTCGCCGGCCTTGTCCATTGCCGATTCGGCTGCTTCTTCGGTCGCATCCACCGCAGACTCGGCCGCTTCTTTTGCTGAATCCATCGCAGATTCCGCTTTGTCCCCGGCATCGTCGCCGCCGCATGCAAACAGCGCCAGGCTCGCCAGTAAAACCAGTAATTGTTTCATTGTCTCTATCCCTCTCGAATGACTTATTAATTTAAGCTCTTTATAAATTGTTCCAGGTATTCGTTGATCTCGTCGATGTTCTGCGTCAAACGATGATCTCCATCCACAAGGTGCAGCGTCGCAGAACATGCCCGAGCGAACCGAATACTGTTTTCAACGGGCACAATATCATCATGCCAGCCGTGCACAATGCAAATCGGCATCGATGGAGGAGCAGGTGTCAGATCCTCAAAACCTTCCATAAAATAGGCGGGTGCGAGCACAAACAGCCCCACGGCACCCAGTGATTCAGCCGCCGCAGTGGCGACATGCCCGCCCATACTGGACCCGACCAGTATCAGCGGGTCGTCGATATCGGCACACACCTGTCGCAATTTTCCGACACGCGCCGTCGGGTCCGCGATGCCCTGGTAGTCGACACTGTCAGCTTTGCAGCCCAGGTTCCGCACTTTTTCCGCCATCGAGCGTATTTTCGTACCCCACGGCCCGCTCTCCTGCCCGTGTGAAAAAATTACTGTTGTCATACCAATATTCCGTCCCCTGAATCACAAAGCTCTTCAATATGCCGCACCAGCATCCAGTCCCTGTCCTGGCCCCAGGCGACAAAATCACCCATGCGGATTGTCGGCACACCCCACGACCCGGACGCCATCATTGAGTCGCGATTCGCCTCGACTATCGTGCGCCAACCATCATTCTGCATCGCCTGCTTCACCTCAGGCCAGAACAGGCCGCAGCGTCCGGTGACTTTACGCATGCCCGCGTCAGTCGCAACATCAATTGCCTCGGCCCAGATCGCGCGACCGGCATGCAGCAAAAAATCCCGCCCACGTCGCTCGGCATCAGCATACTGGAACACAGCCTGGCAACGTTCTGCACCTCTGCCAACCGGATCGGCGATCTTGCCGAAGTTGACGCCACGTCGTTGCGCCTCGCGATAGCTGTCCCTGGCGATATACATTAGTTTGGATCGCGGCACCTGCATGCCACGCATGACCATGGGCATCACCGGCCTGAGTTGCACATCGATACCGAATGCGTCGGCAATCTGCAGCGTTCTCGCGAGGGCAAGATACGAATACGGGCTGCGAAACGAATGAAAGAATTCGATCGCGGGCAGTTCCTTCGCCGCCGCGGGTGGCCGGATCGGCAAGCTTACCTGCATTGCCTGGCTGATCGATATGAGACGCGGGTCCGCCGTGTCCTCACGCGCTGCTCCAACGCTGTTGAGTCGGTCAACCAGGTAGTGCAGCCGATCGATTCCCCAGTACCAGTCGCCACTATAGTGCAGCGTCGCGCTATTGAAGTGCCCCAGTTTTTGCTGCAACTCCTGTGACGCATTGACTACGTCGACGGCCGCACCGCGCACCGGTGCCGAATGACTGAGCTCCGCAGCCATGGCCGAATCCCCCCGCCAATAAACTGCCAACGCATGATAAAAGTCGGCCTGGAACGTCGCGCCCGACACGTTTGCGGCCAGTGCATCTGACATACCGGCACGATGTTCGGTCGGTGGCAGGCCTCCTTTGTCGAGAAATGCTATGCCGAGTTCTTGTGCAAGTCGCGCGCAATCCTTGATGGCGTACTCCACGAGCATGTCCGGCGCTGGCTGATAATCGTCACCCTGCGCACGCGACAAGTAGACACGCAACTCGATATCGAATTGTTCGCTGAGGGCTGGCAGGTAGTGCGACAGGATGTACGAATAGGGATCGTCAAGCTGCAAAAATACCGAGACAACATGCCCTTTGCCACTGAGCCGTCGCCGCCAATCGTAGTAGTACTGTCGCGCGCGAACGGCGGGCGCGCTGAAAATGATATTCAGCAACTTCGATCGCAAGCGGCGCTGCAGATTCATTCCTCGTCCCATGTCGAGCTCGGCTTCCACAACAGCTCATCCAGCTGCGGTGCCCAGCGATATTTCGCCATATTCACCTTGCCATTCACCAGTGGCACGCCTTCTGCCGCGAGCCGGTCACGCTGCAGGCGAAAATGCCGGCTGTCGACATCGAATGCGCTTTTGCCGGACGACGTCAGCACGCGATGCCATGGCAGCTGCAAATCTTTCGGCGTATGACGCAAAGCGTAACCCACCTGGCGTGCGCCCCGCGGGATACCGGCAATCTCGGCAATCTGGCCGTAGTTCGCAACGCAGCCTTTCGGAATCTCCTGGATGGTTTCCCAGATTCTGCGCATGCGGGTTTCGCGATCCATGTCGATCAACTCATGCCGAGGCGCGCCTGAATCTCGCGCTTGGCATCGCGCAACACCGTATCGCGATCGAGCGAATCGAGTATTTGCTTGACCACGTGCTTCGGCCCGCCATCACCCCAGGACTTGCCTTTCGACAGGTACTTCGCCGCCGCCTGCCCGACAAGGTAAGTGCTGTAGTACGCAATCGATCCCTGGGCTCCCGCCGTCAGTATCGTCGACAGACCGATGGTCCCGACCTTGAGTGCGCTGGAGACGAAATGCAGCGCCCAGACGGTACCCATCAGTGCGGCCGATTCAGCCATGATGACCCTGACGATGGAACCCGCCTCCTTCTTGTTCAACGGCAGGTCATAGACCTTCGAAAGATGAACAACCATGCCGACATCGATGAAAGCCGCGGCAAACAGGTCGGCGACCGGAACCGGGTTGAACGCGACCGCAATGCCCTTTGCGATGCAATAAGTCCGCACGAGCTTTTCGCCGAGTTCGCTGCGGGCCGCAAGGATGCGACGCCCAACCTGGTCCGATAAGTCCGCGGCGAACAGGCTCGCATTCAGCGCTGCCAGCGTTTTTCCCTCCGCTTCCAGGATGTCCCAGAGCTTGACCCGCAATACCTCGACATCCGGCTTACGCTCGCGCCGGGTTTCCGTTTCATTTCCGGCTGAGTCGGTTTCCAGCACGATTTGCGGCCGGGGTTGCGCGGCAGCGGCAACAATATGTTCGGGATCGAGAATACCGTCGGTCTTCGCGCGTAATGACTGCAGCAGCGCGTTGCGCTCATCACTCGTATACAAATCCGCTTTGTTCAGCACCAGCAGAATTGGCCTGCCCTGCGTAATGGCAACCTTGAGTGCATCCAGCTCAGTGTCGGTGATATCGCCATCGACCACGAATATGACCAGGTCAGATCTCCCGGCCACTTCCCTCGCGAGCGCCTCTCTTTCTTCACCGCCGGCCTCGTCGAGGCCCGGTGTATCGATCAGAAACACACCACCCGCCTCCAGCTCGTGCCACGATTCCATCGACGACTGCCGGGTTTCGCCGTGCAGTGGGCTAACCGAGAATTTCTCTTCGCCGATCAGCGCATTCAGCAAAGACGACTTGCCGGTGCTGACGCGGCCGAATGCCGAAATGTGCAAGTGACCGTGTTCGATCTTGTCGAGCATTGCCTGGACCGATGCATAGTCATGCGCCAGCGATTCGCGCACGCCGTCAGGCAGGCGGGAATCATTGACCAACTCGCGGAGACTTTCACGCGCAAGACTTAAGTGTCCAGCGCCTTCGTCGACAACCGTCTCAGTCGGTTTTTTCTTCCAGGGCCATCTTGGCAATGCGGCGTACGCCCGCTTCCAAATGCTCACCGATACCTTCCTCGAATTCGTTCGCCGCTATCTTGGGGTCCAGTTCACCGTGCCGCGACAGCGTCAGCACCAGACTGCGTCCGAGCGCGTCAAAAATGAGTCCGTAGGCGACTGCATGTGCAAGTCCGCCTACGACCGTCCCCAAGCCAGGAAACGCCTTCAATCCATTGCCAGCGACCGCCATGGACAAAGGCAATGCCCGCCCCATCTTACTCTGCCCCAGCGACAGAAATTCTTCGATATCGAGGTCGCGTGGCGCGGCACCGTAGAGATTGCATAGCTCACGCGTCATAGTCGTACCGATATAGCCCTGGATCAGGATATCGGTTCCCGGACTGACGGCCGCCATTGCGCCTACGACGGCCTTGCGAGTCGAACTGCGAATAATCTGTTCGGCGCGCTGTTTACGGTACTGGCTTTCCGCAGCCGCCAGCTTGTCCGCGGCCATCTGGAACACCGCTCGCTCGCGACGGGCATCGAGTGGCGCGACATCGCCTCCCAGCATGCGATTGATTGCGACGACCAGCACGCCGATATCGGCCGCACGCCCGATATTCACGGTGCCTTCACTGCCATCGGCGTTGCGACGGACCACCTCCGACTCGCCGCCGGCACTCACCGCGACAACCTGATCCCGTTCGATTTCGCCGCCGAGTTCGTCGATACGCTGCAGAAGCTTTTGCATCAACATCGCGCGCTCGTCGTCGTTGTAACGATCTGCTTTGTTAAGAACCAGTACGATCGGTTTGTCGAATGCCAGCAACGCCTTGATCGCACCGAGCTCCGCTCGGGACAGATCACCGTCGCAAACAAACAGCACCAGGTGCGAGCGCCTGGCTTCCTCCGCCGCCAGTTGATCGAGGCCGTCTTCATGACCCCCGGTGCCGGGAACATCGGTCAACAGGATTTCGTGCCCGGCCTGGTTGCGCCACCGGTAATGCCGCACGCCGGACGTCGAGCCTCCAACAGCATCGATCAGGACGTCGGCAGACGGCACCAATGCCTTGATCAGTGAACTCTTGCCGGTACTGACCTCACCGAAGAAACACAAATGAATGGCGCCGCTTTGCTGGCTTGCCGCCAACTTCTGAAGTTCAGCCTGCGCTTCGTGAGTATCGACACCCGCCGCTTTCGCCTCCTCAAGGCGGGCCTTGATATCGCGCCTGGACAGCGGCTTCGCAGCCTGTTTCGGCGCTACCTTGCGCTTCACGACAAGGCGCAGGATCAGCCAGATGCCGATCATGGCCAGCAGGCTCATGACGGCAATATACGCGTAGAGAATGAAGGGTGGGCCCGCCCGCAGGCGGTCCCACACGTTCAAAGCGGACTCGCTGATAAACAGCAAGGCGCCAATGGCAACGATAAAGACGAGTACCACGATGAACGCGATCGCAATGCGAATAAATCGATCGAGTTTCATCTGTTGCGCGCCTCAGGCTGCAAACCGGGATCTCAGACTTGTGTCTGAACCCAGCGATCGATCTTCGCTTCCAGCATTGACAACGGCATCGCTCCGTCCTTCAGCACTTCACGGTGAAACGCCTTCACGTCAAACTTGTCGCCAAGCGCTGCTTCCGCCTTGTCTCGAATTTCACGAATCTTGAGTTGCCCGATCTTGTACGCCAGCGCCTGGCCCGGAATGGCCATGAAGCGTTCTGCCTCAGCCACGGCCCGTACTTCGGCCACTGCGGAGTTCGCAAACATATAGTCGAGCACATCCTGTCGCGACCACTGCTTCGCGTGCAGCCCCGTGTCGACAACGAGGCGAATCGAACGCCACAACTCGGCGTTGAGCCCACCGAAGTACTGGTACGGATCAGTGTAAACACCCAGCTCTTTGCCCAGCGACTCGGCATACAGTCCCCATCCTTCGGAGTAGGCTGTGAAGCCACCAAAACGACGGAACCGTGGCAAGTCTTCATTCTCGCGCTGAATCATGATCTGGAAGTGGTGTCCCGGAATCGCCTCGTGCAGGAACAGAGACTCCATGGCCCACTTGCCGCGCGCCTTGATGTCGTACGCATTCGCATAAAAAATTCCGGGGCGGGATCCGTCCGGCGTACCCGCCTGGTAAGAGCCACCGGCGGCGGATGCCTCACGGAAGGGTTCAACCCGGCGCACCTCAAACGCAGTCTTCGGCATGACATCGAACAGTTCCTTCGACAACTCGGTAATGTGGTCCGACATGTCGCGGTAGCCCTGGATAAGTTCGTCCGGTTCATCGTAAAAGAACTGGTCGTCGGTATTGACGAATTCGAAGAACTCCTTCAGGTCACCGTCAAATCCGACCGTTTCCATAACGCCGCGCATTTCTTCGTGAATGCGCGCCACTTCATCGAGCCCGATCTGGTGAATCTCGTCCGGTGTCATGTCGGTCGTAGTACGAACCCGAACCATGTATGCGTACCAGTCATCACCATTCGGCTGCGCGTACAAGCCGACCGTGTCACGCGCGTTGGCAAGGTATTCGTCACCAAGGAAATTACTGATGCGCTGGTAGGCCGGTACGATGACGGTGCTGATCTTGTCTTCGTAGGCGGCGGTCAGGCGCTCACGATCTGCATCGCTGAAGTCCTCCGGCATGTTTGCGACCGGTCCATAGAAGTTGCTGTCTTCAGGATTGTCGACGATATGTGCATCGATTTGCGGCACCAGTTTTTCCATCAGGATGCGGGGCTGCGTAACGCCCTCTTCCATGCCGATTTTCATATTCGTGATGATCTGGTCGATGATCACCGAAAAGTCGTCCGCGCGGCTCAGGAAATCCTCGTAATCCTTGACGGTTTTGAAAGGATGCGCGCTGGTGCCGCTGCCGAGTTGCACGAAGAAATTGGTAATGGAGTAAAACTGGTTAATCGGCTGCAGGTGAAACGGGAACTGGTAGCCTTCCAGCGATTGCTCGCGATTAATCCTGAACAGGTCATAACTCAGCTGGTCTTGATAGCCAAGCTGATCGCGATCAATTTCGAGCAGGCGTGCAAGAAACTCCTCGTCCATGGCTTTCGCGGCCGCACGGTATTCGGGGCTGTTCGAATTTGCCATTTTGTCGTTGTAGCGATAATCACCGATGAACGTCGCACTCAGCGGATTCATCTCCAGATTGCGTTCAAAATGCTCGTCGAACAGCGCGTGCAGTGTCGCGCCCGGATCAGCCGCTTCTGTAGCCTCAGCTGGCGTTTGGGTCACGGACTCTGTTTGTGATTCGCCGCATCCGGCGACAAGAAATACAACGGCGATAAGCGCCGCAGCTGGATTTTTCATTTGGAGACCCCTGAATTGGTATCAGGTGATCATAAACCCAAGGTCGCGCTGTGCAAAGTTCGAAAGGTTGGGTGCAACGATATCAAGGTCGGCGTCTTCGATGCCGAACCACTTCGCCAGTGTTGCCGCGTACTGATCGGCCGATGTCGATGGAATAAATCGTCCGCCACCGACGTCCTCGGGCCCGCCAATATTGAGCGATGGATAACTGCCGTACAATTGCTGGCCGGCGACTGCGCCACCGACAACGAGCTGGTTGCCGCCCCAGGCATGGTCAGTGCCATCCCCGTTCGACGTCAGCGTTCGCCCAAAATCGGATTGTGTAAACGTGGTGACGCTGTCGTCGATGCCGAGCTCAACGGTTGCCGCATGAAAGGCAGCGATTGCATCGCTGATATCGCCCAATAGCCCGGGCTGATTTTGTTCCTGATCGTCGTGTGAATCGAAACCGCCGGCCGCGACGAAAAATATTTGCCGTTTCATCTCCAGCTGGTCGCGAACGGCGATTAGCCGCGCGACCGTCTGCAATTGCAGACCGAGTTGTGAAGCGGGGAATACGGCATTGATTGTCGGTGCCGAGTCGATGGCCGCCGTGACCGTGTCGGCGGCATTAATCGCACGCCGTTGCACATCTGCAAACGCGCGTTCGTAGACGGTATCGTGCTGTGCGTTGACGATGCGCAGGAATGCCTCGCGTTGCTGAAACAGGATATTGTCCGGGTCCAGCGAAAAACCTTCGAATTGCAGTGGCCCGCCTGGGCCCATGACATAGGCGACGGTCTCATCAGCAGACTGCATCAGGTTGGCGCCGAACAGTGAGGCATTGGTTGCCATCTGCTGCTCCGATACACCACTGCGGATCAAATCAGCCATGCGACCGGCCCAGCCCGTATTGCCGGGTACATTGCCGCGCAGGCTGGTCCACTGATCCTGCTGATCATTGTGCGAAAAAAGCTGCGGCGGCAACGTTGCCGCACCGCTGAAAAAATCATCCTTCGTGGTCGGTTCAATCAATGGCCCGACATTGGTCACGATCGCTGCGCTGCCAGTCTCGAACAGATTCTGGAAGCCGCCCATGGAAGGGTGCACGCCGTAGTCTACGCCGCCCTGCCCGGGTGGCGAGATAGGCAACAGGTCCTGTTGTGCGATGGCGAGATTCTGCCTCGATGTCGCGTAGACGTCATATTCTGCGCTGCTGCGCGGCACCAGCATGTTGTACGAGTCATTGCCGCCAAACAGAAACACGCAAACCAGTGCCCGGTAGTCATCGAACGCTCCACCGCCGCCCACCACCTGTGAGTAAGCGAGCCCGGGCGTCGCCGCAAATAGTGCCGCGGCACCACTGGTGCGGAGAAAGTCCCGTCTGTTTAGTGTTTTCATCCGTTTCTCCCTGCGCTACCGCTGCAGCGCGTATTCCGGTGACGTCACGACGAAATAAATCACCTCGGCTGCCCGGACGACGGTGTCCGTCTCCGGAATCAACGCCAGCATGCCGCCGATCTCCGTGCGCAGCGAATCCGAAATCTGTCCACCGAGCAATTTCTCAGCAACCCTGTCGATCAGCGCATCCGCGTCCGCCGCAATCAGCATTTCCTCGGAGAAGTCGATGTAGACGTCGTCTTCCTGCAAATTCTGATTTGTTTGGTTAAGACCGAACACCTGGCCGAACATGTAATTAGTGAACAACGTATTCTGGTACTCGGTTGCAATACCCAGTTCGGGCGCGACCAGGCCACTGTCGCGAATTTCGCCCGGCGGCGCGTAAAAGGGACTGAAAAAATTGAATACTGACGGTGACTGCAGGGGACCCTGACCAAACAGAATATACGATGCGACCAGCGGATAACGCCCGCTGCCCGATGTCGCGTTGTAGGCGCGGAATAATTGCGTCAAACGTAACAGCGGTTCCTTCACCTTGCCGTCGATCTCCATCGCCATTGTCGGGCGTGCCTCAGGGTCCATCAGAATGGCTTTGACCACCGCGCTGAGGTCGCCGCGAACGCCGCTGCCGTTGTTGTTGAAAACAGTCGCAACACGGCTGACGTAGCCCGGTGACGGATTACTGGTCACCAGTCGCTGGATAAGCTGCCTGGAAATAAACGGGCCGACATTCGGATGATTAAACACGTTGTCCAGGGCGTCGGCGAGGTCCTGTTCGCCGCTTTGACCGGCCGGCAATACCGTGCCGTTCAACAACAGCTTCTGCCCGGTGTCGTGGTAGTCAGGCCACAACTCCATCGGCTTGACCTGGTTTTGGCGCGTACCGCGCGCCTGTTCGAAGTTGGGTGAATCGGCCCAGGTCCAGCCGGTGTAGACGTGCGCGAAACCCTCTATTACTGCCTGATCATAGGTCGGAACAGGCTGGCCAAAGCCGTCGAGTTTCTCGGTGCCATCGAGGTTCAACTCCACGAGCCCGATTGAAAACAACTGCATCAATTCACGCGCGTAATTTTCGTCGGGCCGAATATTCAGCGCCGGGTTCGGCTTTTGGTTGCCGAGCATACTCAGATAGACGCCCATCGCAGGATGCAACGTGACTTCTTGCATCAATGTGCGGTAATTGCCGAATGCATTTCTTACCAGCACGTCGTAGTAGTCAGCGAGTGCGTACGGTGCTTCCTGCAAGGCACCCAGCTGTGACACAACCAGGATTTCCGACAATGCAAATGCGACTCGCTGGCGCAACTGGTCGTTACCGTTCACGACATTGCGAAACCAGATATCGACGCGATCTTCGTGCCGCTCAAACATGAACTGCGGCGGCGGCAGGGATTCGACGAACGGCAGCTGCAATGACGCCGGTTGAGCGATCTGGTTATCGATCCAGCCCTCGATGTCCAGCGCGATGACTTGTTGTGCGTCGGCCTCGACGTAGCCGAAGCTTGCCTGGTTGAGCAGCTGGACGGCTTCCGCCTTGCTCACCGGGGTTGGTGCCGGCGGCGGTGGCGGCTCAGATCCACCACCGGACCCGCCACAGCCAGCCAGCCCGAGCAGCGCAGACGCCAAAAGCGAGATTGGTCGATGCATCGTCATGATCCTGATCATATTCTTGTCCCGTTGACCGTTTGGGTCGAGGAACCAGGTCGGCTTATGGTTGAGCCACCAATTTCTCGAGGTAGTCGATCTGTTCGGCCGTCAACAGGTTTTTCAGCCTGACCAACATCGCAACTTGCTTCTTTTTGACCTGATTTTCCGCCAACAGTGCCGCATTTACGTGTTTTAGCACCGCCGCCTCATCGATAGGGCTTCGCTCCAGCTCCGCCATAAGTGCTTGATATGCTTCCCGCAAATCCCATTCATGCTCAGCGACACCCGTCTGCACCTCGACCACTGCAGTCCGGATCGCCGTGTATTGATCCTTACTCAGACCCAAAGCCGCCTGTTGCTCGAGAATTACGTCCGGCGCAAACAGTTTGCCCTTGAACACATCCTCTTTCGGCTCGGCCGCCAGCACGCTGCTCATCCACAACGCGGATAATGCCGCTAACAAAAGTATGCCTTTCCTCATAGTAACGCGCCTCCATCGGGATCGGTTGACTCGAAGAGCCGTGGCATGTCCCGATATATGTCAAATTGATATTCAGGCAGCAGAGAATCGCTCGGTGCCGTCCACAGTGTGGTCGCCGCCAGCTCCTCTACATCCAGGTAGGTAATTTCGTCTTTCCCGGCCGGCAGCAGCGCAATTGTCAGCACCGCGACCATGGCCGTAACCGCAACGCCAATAGCCCAGCCACGCCGTCGAACACGGACCTGTTCCTCAGCAGCCGAGAAGACGCTATCGAATGACGGCGGCGTTTCTGCGGTCATTGGCCGCTCTTGTCGTAACGCGTCGCGTATTGCATTGTCGCTATGCTTCATCGAGCCAGTCTCCACTCTGATCCATTGTCTTGCGTAAGGCTTTCTTAGCGCGATCGTAATGCACGCGGCCGGTACCTTTTGTTACACCCATTACAGCTGCCGCCGCTTCGATGGTCATGTCGCGGCAAAATACCAGCTCGACGATATCTCGCTGGCGTTGCGGCAAATTCTGGACCGCGGTCCATAACGATCGACTCGCGTCAATATCCACCGCGGCGGCGGTGGCCGGCTCAACTTCGACTGCCATTGCGTTCACAAGTCGCAGTCGCGACGCCAGGCGGCGATAGCGGCTTCTCGACAGATTTTGCACGACACTAAAAACAAACGTTTTCAGCGACGATCGCTGTTGGAATCGTGCCTTTCCAGTCAATAGTTCTACGTAGGTCTGTTGCACCAGGTCCTCGGCTATCGTGCGATCGTAGCCACAGCGGGAGAGCGCCCAGGAAAACACCTCTTCGTGCAAGGCTTCCAGTGCCGATCGCGAAATGTACGGATTTTTTTCCAGGACATCGCTGTCTCTCATGCCGCCTCCCGATACGTTGGTGGCATGAAGTAGATGCTCATATGACAGCGCCGGATTCGAATCAGGTGTTCGGGCTTCTTATGGTAAGTCCAAAAGCCGTACTGCCGACACGGAACCCGGATGCGGTCTGGTGCAGCGTCAACGAGATCGGCTCGTCGCAATTGACCGGATGAAAAACCAGCAGGATCGTCACGCCATGCTCCTTGCTGTCCGGCCGATTGCTCACGCCGGCATCACACTGCACGACAAAATTCGTATCCGCGAACGCACCCAGTTCTGCGAGGCAATCGAGGTAGTTGCTGACTTGCACATGCAGGCGTTGAGCCAGTGTGTCGTCTTCCGGCTCAAACACGGCCCAGCGCGTTCCGCTTGCGATCGAGTTGATCAATTGCAGGCAAAATCGACGTACCGGTAATTTCGCGTAAGTCGCGTAGGCCTCGCTGCCCCGCCCCAGCGTGACCGAACCACGTACGCGCGCTTTGCCGATGGGTCCACGCCGAATCACATTCAAGCCCGCGCGAGCCAGCAGATTCTCTTCGTCGTCGTCAATTTTGCAGGCCGGCTGCAGGTGCCGCTGCAATCCAAAGCCCTGTTGATCGAGTGTTTGCCACGGACCGTAGGTCCGGTCTTGTTTGCACAACAGACCTGCGATCACGCCACCTGCCGGTCGCGCGACGCCATCGTCATATTCGCGTTCGATAATGCGCGGAAAGTAACCGAGCAGGTTCGGGCTGGCATAGCCCAAATCGCGGATACCACGACTCGCATCGACCGCACTGCTCCACGCTGCGGGCGGATCGACAATCAACATCGCGCCACGCTGCCGGCAGTACATTTCAGCGGCAAGGATCGCCGCCGGACCGGCATCCAGACCTTTACCGGGCGGTGGCAGGTACAGCAAGTCAAAATGTTCGATCTGCTCCAGTGCAAACAGACCACTTTGTTCGCGCCGGGAACCGACCAGGTCGTAGTTGGTCAACTCGGTACCATCGGTGCCCGGCTGGGCGTGATCGATATAGGCCGGTTCGTAGGATCGGCCCGACGTCGTCGTTTTTTCAGGCCGATGTGTTGGCAGCGGAAATTCAACGTGAGCAATATCGGAGGAAAGCAGCGCATCGACGACAAACTTCTCGCCCTCGTCCTGCCAGGAAAGTCCCTTGTAAAACTCCTGGTCAATAACCAGCCCGGTCGCTGGATTGGTACGTTGCAGCGTGAGATTAAACTCATCTTCGCATGCGTCGTCGATGCCATCGTAGTCCACGGCGGCACGTATGGACTCAGTCGAGCCTGGCTCAACCGCACGCAGCACCAGGGCCGAACCGCTGGCCGGCAGGCACAGCATCGCGCCGCGCGCACTATTCGCAACACGCACAATGTAAAGGCGCGCGCCGCCGTGCTCGAAGAATTGTTTTGCGGCCGGTCCGAGGCTCGACCGTCCCCAGACATCACCAAAGCGACGACGGAATTCTGCAAAGTTTGTGACCAGAACGGGCGTATTCAGGGGACCACGAAGCGCACGGCCTACGAAGGCGGCCGTGGTTTCTGGACACACATCGATGGGTTGATCCATCGCTGCGATTTCGGTGACCGTGATACCGCGGTCAACTGCATCTGACAAACTTGTCTCCGAACTCGGTCAGATTAGCGTGCCCGTATTCTAAACACTCGCGACCACCTATGCACTTGCTAAACTGACAATCCATGAGTGATTTTCTCGGTAATGCGTATCCTCGACTCGCGGACAAGCTAAAAAAGCTGTCTATTGCGAGTTTGCCAACGCCAGTGTCGCAGCACGAAATAAGCACCACTGCGGGCAAGCGTCACGTTATGGTGAAACACGATGACCAGACTAGCGAACTCTACGGCGGCAACAAGGTTCGCAAACTCGAGTATCTTTTTCGCCGCGCGCAGGATCGCGGTGCCAAACGCGTCGCGACGTTTGGCGCTGTCGGATCAAATCACGCACTCGCGACCGCACTGCATGCAAGGCAATTCGGCCTCGAGTGCACTTGTTTCCTGTCGCATCAACGGCGAACTCCACGCATTCGAGACACACTCGATATGCATCTCGAACTGGGTACTGAACTCATACGATGGGGTGGCCGAACCAACATGATAGAGCTGTATCGGCGTACGTTGCAGCATCGCAATACCTGGGTGATTCCGCTGGGTGGCACATGCTGGCTGGGTGCCGTGGGTTTCGTCAACGCCGGCCTCGAGCTTGCCGCGCAAATCGAAGCCGGAAGCATGCCAGCACCGGATCGTATCTACATGGCGAACGGCACAATGGGCAGCGTCGCGGGTCTCGCTGTCGGACTGGGGCTCGCGAACATCGAGTCGGACATTCATGCCGTGCGCGTTGCGGACAACCCGTTCGCGCGGCGTGAATTCCTCAACAAGCTCGTTGCCAAGACTGCGGCACTGCTGCATCGCCTCGACCCGGCTATTGCGGCGGATGCGGGACACAAAACGAATATCGTCTGGCGCGACGACTTTTACGCCGGCGGCTATGCGGCCGTTGATGAAAGAACACAGAATGCGGTTAATCTTGCCGCCACCGAGTGGGGGCTGAAACTGGAAACAACGTATACCGGCAAGGCACTGGCCGCTTTGCTGCACGACATTGAAGCATCGGCTCCGGACGCGCGATACCTGTTCTGGAACACCTACAACTCGCGGGCCTTGTCTGCACGCACAGCATCGGCTGCGAAGCCCGATGGTCTACCAGAGGCTTTTATGCGCTACTACGACAGCACATAGCTATCTATTGCGCGACGGAGGGTTCTGCGTCGGCGTCCGCGACGACTTCATCCATCATTTCACGAATTTCCGCGAGCGTGGGCTCGTTCGGATCATCGACCACGATGTTGTGCACAACTTGCGCGCGCGCCATGTACTCATCCGCGTCGTAGTCAATAACACTGACCGGCACTCCGACAGGATTGTCCGCGAGCGCGCGAATGTGATCGAGGAGATGCACATTCAATTCCCGCCCGTCTGCGCCCTGCAGCGACGCCAGCAGGTTTTGCAGGCGCTCGTCTGGCATCACCCCATCGTCTTCCAACGGCGTATGGGCTTCGAAGTAAAGTTGACCATTGGCCTGACCGACCTGGTAGGGCTCGTTCATGATCGTGACGGACTCACCGATATCGACGAGCGTATAGAGAAACTCGATGTTCTCCGGGTACAGGCGCACGCAGCCGTGACTGACGCGCATGCCGACGCCATACGGCTGGTTGGTGCCGTGAATCAGGTAACCGGGCATATCGAGCTTAAGCACCCGCGTGCCCAGCGGATTTTCCGGACCGGGTGGAACGACGGACGGCAACGGATCACCGAGCTCAGCGTGTTCACGCCGAACCGATGCCGGCACCCACCAGCTTGGGTTCTTCGCTTTCGCGATGACGGTCGTTTCGCCCAATGGTGTTTCCCAGCCGACCCGGCCAATACCGATCGGGTAGGTCAGGACAGTCTGGACTTCACCGTCTGCGACCGGCGGATAGTAAAACAGCCGCTTGGTGGCAATGTTCAGAATCACGCCGCGTTTCGGCGCGTCCGGCAATACATACTGTGTCGGCAGCAGGATCGGCGTCCCGTTTCCCGGCAACCACGGATCGATACCCGGGTTTGCTGCGACCAGCTCGTCGTAGCCAAGCCCATAGGCGCGTGCTAAATCGGAGAACGTATCGTCCGGGCCCGTCAATACAATTTGCGGCGTGCCGACGACCGATTGCTCCTGTGAGGCCAGTTCAAATCGATTGATATCGATCGGGTCGACAACGGGACGTTTTTCGATCTCGATGTAATCCGGCCCTGGCTTGCTCTTCAAGCCAGCCATGAAGCTGTCGAGCGTTTCGCAGCCCGCCACAGTAAGCAACACAACAAGCAATGCTGTACGAGCGATGTAATGTAAGTTTCCGTGCACGCGATCTATCCGTTCGATGACGGATCTATTCTAACAGCGAATTCGCGCGACTGACTTTTAGCGTCAGTGGCCACACGACGTCTCGCATGCCGGGGCCCCAAGCGTCAACCAGCGCGGCTTCGACTTGTGCGACCGGATCGCTGCCCTGCGCCTCTTCATACCGCTTGCATGCGGACCATGTGCGCAGGTAGCCCAGCATGTCATCGACCTGCCAGCCAAGGCTCATGTCGAACGGTGGCGTGCTTACCGGCTCTCCGGGCAAGGTGACGCCGGCGTAGCCCTGTTCTATCAGGTCGCGCTCGGGGGGCCAGTAGTCACCAATAATGTCGCGGTACAGTTTATCGATGATCGCATCGCAAACCGGGTCCACCGCGCAGATTCCGTAGCACCAGATCGCGAGCACGCCGTCCGTCTTTAGAACTCGCTTTGCTTCAGCGAAGAACGCCTGTTCGTCAAACCAGTGGAAGGCCTGTCCGACGGTCAACAGATCAACGCTGCTGGCGCGAAGCCCCGATGACTCGGCTGTTGCTACCGCAAATTCAACGTTCGAATCCGGCACCGCCGCTTCAATCTGCGCTTCGCTGGCGTCCGTCGCGACAACCCGGTTGAAATATTCCGTGAGCGCCGTTGCAGCCTGACCGTTACCGGTGGCGCAGTCCCAGCATAAGGTGTGATTCGGTGTCAGCGCCGCCAGGTAGCGGAACAACGCGCCCGGATAGCTTGGACGGTAGCGAGCGTAACCGTCCGATTGCCTGGAAAAATGATCCTTGAAAATCTATTCGGTCTCGTCAGCTGCGGCTGTTACCCAGGTCTTCTTGCATTGCGGATTCTTGCCATCCGCCAACGCCTGGTTGTAAATCGGCAGGGTCTTCTGCCACTGGTTGATCAGGTTTTCGATACGCGTTTCGCTGGCCGGATGGGTCGACAGGTGCTCAGGCGGTTTCTTGCCGCCCTGCGCAGCCATGTTTTGCCACAAATCGACCGCCGCGCGCGGGTCGAATCCGGCTTTTGCCATGTATTCGAGCCCAACGACATCCGCTTCCGTCTCCTGGCCACGGCCCATCGGCAGTTCCATGCCGAGCGCTGCACCTGCGCCCAGCACCTGGCTCGCCGTATACGCACCACCGGTATAGCCGCCGCCCATAATGACTGCCAGGGCTTCGATTCCAATGCCGGTCAGCGCTCCCCGCGACGCCCGCTCATTCACATGACGCGCCGTGACGTGTGCGATTTCGTGACCGATGACCGCCGCCAGCTGATGCTCATCTTCGGTGACTTCGAGAATACCGGTGTAGACGCCGATCTTGCCGCCCGGCATGGCAAAAGCGTTGATTTGCTTGTCTTCAAATATCGCCAGCTCCCACTCGATATCGCTGTACGGCGGATTGAGTTCGGTGACGACGGCCTGTGCAACACAGGCAACGAAATCGATCTTGGCGCGATCCGTGGTCAGCGGCAGTGTCGAGCGGTAGGCATTAAACGTGGACGCAGCCTGCGCCTCAAGCTCGGCATCCGATTTCGTAATCAACTGGGGCCGACCGGTCGGTGACGTCGAGCACGCTACGACCAGCACTGAAACCAGTAGCGAAATCAGTATTTTAGGCGATTTCATCGTGTTAACACTCCGCGTTAAGTCTGAGGATTATAGCGCCCTGCGCGGCGCTTCACCCTGCAATAGATTCGACCACAGCGGCGCTGCTCGGTTCCGCGTGTTTAACGTGGCAGGCCGGACTCGAATTTGCGACGCCAGCCGGCGGCGTCAGCCTTTTCCAGCGCACTATCAATGCCGCCGAACAGCCGCTTCTGCAGCGGTTGCTTGATCTTGTAGACAACGGAATACAGATCGCGATCGGCCGCCTTCTGGCGCAGCAATTCATCACTCGTCCTGAGTTCGTCGGCAAGACCGAGCTGCAATGCGCGGGTCCCGTACCAGTGTTCGCCGGTCGCGACTTTGTCCAGATCGAGGTCGCTGCGGTAGCGTGCAACGGCTTCCTTGAACAGGGCGTGCACGTCTTCCAGCTCTTCTTTCAATTTGGCACGGTCGGCGTCGGTGTTTTCGCCGAACATTGTGACGGTACGTTTGTATTTACCCGCCGTTACCTGCTCGAAGTCAACGCCGTGGCTGTCGAGCATGCGGTTGAAGTTGGGTATCTGTGCCAGCACGCCGATCGACCCGAGGATGGCGAACGGCGCAGCAACGATCTTGTCCGCAACACAGGCCATCAGATAACCGCCACTGGCCGCAACCTTGTCGACGCAGACAGTCAGTGGAATGCTGTGGTCACGAATGCGCGATAACTGCGATGCCGCCAGTCCATGTTCGTGCACAACGCCGCCATAATTCTCCAGGCGTACGATGACTTCGTCATCCTGTGTTGCAACGTCAAGCACGGCACTGACTTCCTCGCGCAACGATGGCACAGCGCTGGCTTTCAAATCACCTTTGAAGTCGATAACAAAGCTGCGCGGCCGCGTCGAGGACTCTTTCGCTTCGGCCTTGTCTTTTTTCTTTTTTTCCTTGGCCGCCTGCTTCTGTTCGACTTTGCTGGAAACAGCGCGGCGCAACGAGTCCACGTTGGACTCATGCTTTTTATTGAGGTTCTCGACTTCCAGGCCTTCGTGCGCGGCCTTGCGATTCGCCGATGCTGCGACGCCTATGATCACAACAACCGCGGCGACGATAGTGACCGTCTTGAGGAGGAACAGGCCGTACTCGGCCAGGAACTCAATCATATGGCGATGCCAACATTATTTTTTTGCAGGACCTGTTCCGCACGGTAGCTGGACCGAACCATGGGTCCGGCAACGACCTCGATAAAGCCCAGCTCCAGACCTTCGAGGCGGTAGGCATTGAACTCGTCCGGCGTCACATAACGCTCGACCGGCAGATGGTTCGGCGTCGGCCGCAGGTACTGGCCGAGGGTCAGGATATCGACATTCGCATCGCGCAGGTCACGCATGGTTGCAATGATTTCATTGTCGCGCTCGCCGAGACCCAGCATCAGGCTGGTCTTGGTCAGCACATCCGGGCGATGCGCCTTGGCATGACGCAACACTTCGATAGTCTGCTCGTAACTCGCTCGCGGATCGCGCACCGGGTGGGTCAGCCGGCGCACCGTTTCGACATTTTGTGCGAAGACTTCAAGGCCGGAGTCGACCACAAGCTCGACATGCTCCGGCACGCCATTGAAGTCCGGCGTCAATGCTTCCACCGCGGTATTCGGGTTCAGTTTCTTGATCTCTTTGACGCACTCGGCGTAGTGCGATGCGCCACCGTCGTCGAGGTCGTCGCGATCGACCGATGTGATGACGACGTATTCGAGACCCATCAGTTGCACAGCTTTCGCCGAGTTCAGCGGCTCTTCGGTATCAAGCCAGCCTTTCGGGTTGCCGGTGTCAACAGCACAAAAACGACAAGCCCGGGTGCAGACGGAACCCATCACCATGATGGTCGCAGTGCCGGCATTCCAGCACTCACCAATGTTCGGGCACATGGACTCCTCGCAAACCGTGCTCAGTCGATGTTCGTGCACGATGTTGCGGGTTTTTGCATAACCGGAACCGGATGGCATTTTGGCGCGCAGCCATTTCGGTTTGTCACCGCGCACCAGTGGCGCCGAGTCGCGGCGCTGCTTGATGCCGTTCTTGACGGCTGCGAAGCCAGCGTCTGTCTGGTACTTCTTGCCACTCTCGACGATGGGGATGCCGCGGAATTTCTGGGTGTCTTTACTCATTGCCGGCGAATTGTCGCACAGTCGACCGGCGGATAAAACGCCGCTCTCTGCCATCCATGGCCTGCGCGGCATAATTAACTTCCCTGTAAAAAAAATCCCGGCCGAAGCCGGGAGAATCAGGGGGAATATGAATCTGACGCCAGATAATTCAGTGCAGTCTTGCCCAGCTGACCAGTTTCACAGCGTTTTGCTGCAGGTCGAAATTGCGGGCCAGAATGGCTTCGATGTCCGCGGAGTCGGAACTTTGTTCCATCGGAGCGTTCAGCTCTACTACGCCGCAGAATTCATTGCCGCCGCGGTAATCTGCGTCAGTCAGTATGAATTGCGTGTAATACTTCGCGGACATGGGACTACTTTACGCCGGGCAACCCTTGGCATCCGTGAGCTACGGCACAGTTTTTCGCTCATGGGCGGACAATCCGCAAAAACTTGACATAAATCACATTCGGGCCTTTTTTGGCGTAAAATTTGTACCTTCAGGGACGCAATGCACAGATTTGGCGGACGCGATATGTAACATTTCGCCCGTTCGCCATTGCAACGGCGGGACCAGACGTAACCTACGGGAATCTAACTATATGTTCGCAAAATCGGGACTATTGAAATTCGTCATTCTAAGCACGGCCCTGGTGGCCTTCGGTGGCGCTCACGCTCAGGACGAATTGCGCAGCACATTCTTCAAGGAAGCCGACGCGGCCAAGGCAGCAGCCGACGCTGAAAACGCGGAATTGTTCGCACCCAAGAGCTACGAGAATGGCATGAAGGAGTACCGCAGCGCCGAATCGGCACTGGAACGCGGTCGCAATATCGAATATGTCCGCGACAATGCCGCCGATGCCACGGAATACTTCCGCAATGCAAGCAAGGCAGCGCAGCTCGCCAAAACAGCACTGGCGCAGGCGATCAAAAGCCGCCAGGACGGCGCGAATGCACAAGCGCCCAAGCTGTCACCGGAGCTTTGGCAAAAGGCCCAGCAGGAGTTTATTCGCGCCATTCAACTGCTCGAGCGCGGCGACCTGAAGAATGCGAAACGGCGCGAAATTGAAGCGACGACCTTGTACCGCGATGCCGAACTCGACGCGATCAAGACACAATACTTAAGTGACACGCGCCGCCTGCTCGCGGATGCCGATCGTGCACGCGTCGGCAAGTACGCACCGATTACGCTGGGAAAAGCCAAGCAACTGCTGGCCGATGCCGAGCGCGAACTGAACGAGAATCGCTACGATACCGACCTGCCGCGCAGCCTCGCGATTCAGGCGAATTACGAAGCGAAACATGCGCTGTATCTTTCAGAGATTGTCCGCAAGGTTCGCGACAAGGATCTGACGGCCGAGCAACTGGTGCTGAACTGGGAGCAACCGCTGCGAGCCATTGCGGGTGTCGCCGACGTCGTTCCTGACATGCAGGAAGGGCCGGACCGCCTGGCATCTGAATTAATCGACTATTTCGAAAATCAGGCGCGCGAGCTGCAGGCGTTGCAGCAAGAGAAAGCCGAGAACGAAGTACGGCTTGCGGACCTGGAAGAAGAGTTGAGTGCACTGGACGAAAGACTGGGTGGCGCGACCGCAGAACGGGCGGCACTGGTCCAGCGACTGGAAGCGCAGGCGCGCGTCAAGCAACAATTCGAACAGGTGGAGAAGATGTTCACCCAGGAGGAAGCGCGCGTATTTCGTGAAGGCGATTCGATCATCCTGCGACTGGTTGGTTTGAGCTTCGACAGTGGCGCATCGCAAATCAAGCCGGAGAATTTCGACTTGCTGGCGAAGGTTGAGAAAGCCATTGATGTATTCCCGCGCAGCGAACTGACGATTGAAGGGCACACAGACTCACACGGCGGTGACGATTCCAACCAGGCGTTGTCACAACAGCGTGCGGAATCGGTGCAGCAGTACATGATCAACGCCATGCGCATACCGACCTATCGCCTGATCGCGACGGGATACGGCGAAACGCGACCGGTTTCCAGCAATGAAACGGAAGCGGGTCGTGCAAAAAACCGCCGCATCGACATTGTGATCAAGCCGAATATCGAAACCGGCTAATTTGCGTCGCGCAATCCGGATGCATGACCGCGCCACCATTCTGCGATGGTGAGCGCGGTTTTTTTATTGGCGAGGTAACCGTATTCGGAGTGCACGTTTAACTCGCCATCAAGGCGAAAGTGGTTGAACAGGTGGTCATCGTCGATTTCTTCAACCAGCCCGAGCGCTAGCATTTCTCCGAAATCGTTTGCCAGGTGCGGGTCGATCGCGGTCAGGTCGCCGACGGCAGCCAGGTTTTTCCAGTGGCGAATATTGGTCGGATAACGCTCCTTGCCCGTCTTGCCGTAGCCGCCGAGCGATTTCTGTACAAATCGTTGCCCGAGCGGGCTACCCATGGTCAGGAATGTGTCGATGCGCACCGGGTCGCCCTGCGTATGACTCAGTTCCCATAAGGTGTCGTAAGCTATGACAGAACCCATGCTGTGGCCGATTAGCAAAATCGGTCGCTCCGCGCCTGCCGCAGCCAGCAACGGAATTTTGACGGCATTGCGGATGCGGTCCGCTATGCCATTTTTGTTCTTCTCGTAGCGCATCAGGTCGCGCAAATGTACTTCCATGCGTTCCGTTGCCAGATGCGGTATCAGGAAAGGCAACAGGTCGCCAAGCGTATAGATCCAGCGCGATAGCCGGCGGGTCCATTTTGTTGCTTCACGAATGTCCTCGAAACTGGCTTTATCCTGTTCGACGACGGCATCAATTGACGCACGATCAAGCGCGATGTCGCGGTGCTCGCGATAGAACTCATAGGTCCACGAAACGATGTCGAAAGTATCGGTGGCTGCGGAGATCGCTTCGGCAACCGGCGCATCGACCCGCCGCATCGCGGCCAGCAGGCACTCCTGCAACGCGTCTCGATGGATGCGCGGTGCTGGTTTGGGCAGCAATCCGGGGATATAGAGAATCAACGGGCGTGTGGCAGTCAACGAATGTCACCCAGGTGGCTGACCAGTTCACCGATGTGCAGCACTTCGATATCCGGCATCGGCAGTGTATCGGGCCAGGACTCCGACTTGCGATTGACCCAGACCGTGCGCAATCCGGCGGCGCGGGCGCCGTTGACGTCGTACTCAGGGTGGTCACCAACGTGCAGCGTTTGCTTGTGGCCCGCCCCGCCCGCCGCAACCGCCATATCGAAAACCGCTCGCGCCGGCTTGGCCGCGCCGGCTTTCGCTGCCGTGACAGTGTCGTGGAACAGGTGCTCAATACCAATGGTTCCAAGATTGGCGTTGCCATTGGTAACGGCGATCAACGTGTAGCGATCACGCAGCGATTCGAGTGCCGGCAACACCTCGGGAAACAATTCGACATCGTTGCGCACGGCGTCAAATACCGCAAATGCATCGTCGATGAAGTCGGTGCCGTATCCTGCGGCCTTCCCGACACGGCGCAAAACAGTGCGACGCAAAAAAGTCAGGTCATGCGCCTGGTCGGCATGTTCGGCAACAACCTGCGAACGTACCAATCGCATATCTTCCGGCTGATGCAACTCGGTGATCCGCGGGTAGTTTTGGCCCAGCCACTCGTACAGCGCCTGCTCGGCACGCCGAATGACCGGGTGAATCTCCCAGAGCGTATCGTCGAGGTCCAGCGTAATAGTGCGTATGTCGTTCAAGGTTGCCGTCGGTGCCTGTATCAACGACCATTGTGGATTCAAACCGGATACGAGTCCAACGCGGAGAGTTGTCATGAAATACCTGCACACAATGGTGCGCGTCACCGATATTGAAGCGTCGCTGAAATTTTACTGTGACCTGCTGGGATTGAAGGAAATCTCGCGCAAGGACAGCGAGGCGGGTCGCTTCACGCTGGTATTTCTTGCGGCTCCTGGCGACGAGGACGCACAGGTCGAACTGACCTATAACTGGGACCCGGAGGAGTACGGTGAGGGACGCAACTTCGGTCACCTGGCCTATCGCGTCGAGAACATCTACGAGCTGTGCCAGCGGCTAGTGGATGGCGGCGTAAGCATTAACCGCCCGCCACGCGATGGCCATATGGCATTCGTGCGCTCGCCGGACAATATTTCAATCGAGCTTCTGCAACAGGGTGAGTCGCTGCCGCCACAGGAACCCTGGGCATCCATGGAGAATACCGGGCACTGGTGATCACGCATCGATCAATGACGAATTCATCTGCAATGCCTTTCAGCCACCGAGTCGCGACTGAAGCCGACGTCCCTGCGATTGTCGAACTCATGCAGCTATCGATTGCCGAAAACATGAGGGCTTTCTTGTCACCTGAAGAGATAGAAGCGACAAAGGAATCGATGGGCGTCGATGCAACATTAATTGAAGATGGCACGTATTTCCTGATTGAAACGGAACAGGATGGCAAGTCATTTCTGGTCGGTTGCGGCGGCTGGGGAAAACGCAGAACGCTTTACGGCGGCAACCACACTGCCGGTCGCGACGACTCGTTTAGTGACCCCGCTGTCGACGCAGCCCGAATTCGGGCCATGTATACGCATCCATCCTGGACTCGCTGCGGCATCGGTACATATCTGCTCGAGCTTGGCGAAAACTCCGCTCGGAAGGCAGGCTTCAAGACCATTGAACTCGGCTCCACGATACCCGGCGAACCGCTATACAGCGCCCGCGGTTATGCAGAAGTCAGTCGTGAAAGCCAGATCGGTGCCAACGGCGCAGAGAATGTCATCATCAAGATGGTCAAGAATCTCTGACGGTGGTTAATCTTTTTCCTGTTGTGGGTGTGGCTGAGAAAATGAGCTTTTACCGTTATGCCGCTTACGGTTCCAACCTGCACCCTCTCCGCTTGCAGGCCAGGGTGCCGTCAGCAGAATTGCTGGGTGTTGGCTATCTGCCGAACTACAGCCTGAAGTTTCACAAACGGAGTGAAAATGACGGCTCCGGCAAATGCAATATCAGTACGGGGCGTTCGGGCGTACATGTTGCTGTGTACGCACTGGCAAATTCCGACCGCCCAGTTCTCGACACGATAGAAGGGACTGGACACGGCTACGAGAATCGCGAGATCGAGATTGACGGCTTTGGCAATTGCTCGATCTACGTTGCCACCCCCGATGTAATTGACGAGACCGTGCATCCGTTCGACTGGTATCGCGCATACGTACTCCACGGCGCGCAATTTCACCGCTTTCCGGCAAACTATACTTCGCACCTGGAGAGCCTGCGTGCGATTCCGGATGACGATGCGACGAGGTCGGCATTGGAATGGTCACAGGTTGAAAAAATTCGACTGAGCCTTGCGACCTGCCCGATAGCGATGCGGCGTGCTTCTCCGAATGATGCCGTACACCTTTCTGACCTGGCACTTCGGTCGAAGGCGCATTGGGGTTACCCGGCGGATTTCCTTGAGGCCTGTAAAGGCGAACTGACCTACCGGCCCGATCAGATTTCGAATATGGCGTTTGATTTTATCGTGGCGGAAAGGAACGGTTCTATCTCGGGATTCTATGCGCTGCAACAACTGTCCGGTCAGCAGTTCGAACTGGAAGCGCTGTTCGTCAAACCGGAGGCTATCGGCGAAGGCGTTGGTCGCGCCCTTATGAAGCACGCAATTTGTTGCGTTGCCGAACGCAATGGCAAATCCCTGTTGATTCAGGGCGATCCCAATGCTGAGAAGTTTTACCTGGCGGCAGGCGCCGAAAAGATCGGCGAGCGTGAATCGGGCAGTATCGCTGGAAGGTCGCTGCCCCTGTTCGAAATTCGCATCCAGTCCGACTCCGCCCGGACCGCCTGACCATGCACGCTGTGGTTTTTGACATTGACGGAACGCTGCTGCAATCAGCAGCGGTCGACGATGAGCTCTACCGGCTGGCAGTCACAAGCGTGCTTGGGCCGGTAACATTTCGTGACGCCATGGCGGATTACGAGCACGTCTCTGATTCCGGCATCCTGCAGCAGATTCTTGTCGACAATAAAATTGTCGATCGACCGGATCCAACGCCTGAAATTATTACGACCTTTGTTAACGCGCTGCAGATGCATATTTCGGACAATGGTGCTTTTCGGGAGATTCCGGGGGCCCGCGATTATCTGACGGCACTCAGGTCGTCTTCCAACCACTATGTCGCTGTTGCCACAGGCGGCTGGTCGGAATCGGCAACTCTCAAACTTCAGTCTGCTGCTTTTGATCTGAGCGATCTGACATTGTCAGCATCAAACAATGAACGTGATCGAACGCGCATCATGCGCGCGGCGCTCGACAGACCTGCAAATGAGTACGCATCGGTAACCTATTACGGCGATGGCAGCTGGGATGAAGCAGCCTGTGCCCAGCTGGGCTGGAACTTCGTGCCGGTCGGGCCTACTCTGGGTGGCTTGGAGTGCTACCCCGGCGCTGCCAAGATCCTGTGCGACCCGTGATATGGAGACACCGCATGCAAACCAGACCCGTATTCGCCACCGCTGCAATCGCGCTGCTGTTGTGCTTTTGCCTGCTACTTGATTCAGCTGTCACCGAGGCGGCTGATACAGCCGAACGCCGCCTGTTCGCTGTCGAAGTTAAGGTGGGTCCAAACTGGGATGCCGCGATCGCGCCGCATGAACAGGCGTTTTTTAGTGAGCACTCCGCTCACCTGAAGGAATTGCGAAAAGCAGGCTATATCGTAATGGGCGCGCGATATTCGGATCTTGGGCTTCTAATATTCTCGGCTGAAACCGAGGAGTCGGTCGCAGCCCTGATGGATAAAGATCCATCGATGAATGCCGGCACTTTCGTTTACGCGGTACATGCTTTGAATGTTTTCTATCCTGGGCAGGTAGGCGCACTTGCCGACTGACCCCTACCTGCCGCCGGAGACCGATGTCCGGGTTTCAAAGTCGCGATGATCGGACTCAAGAATAAACGACAGGTTTCGAACGCTTCGAGCTAGAACATGTTCAAAGACATCGACAAACCTTCCTTGCCTGAGCATGCGCTGTTGCAAAAATATCGTGAGAGCGGCGACTACACCGATTGCTACCGCACGAAAATCGAATCTCCAGTTTCTCATCGCGAATTTGTCAAAGCCTTTTACACAACCTGGCTGTTCAGGCTGGAGCGCTTCATTCTGAAATGGCTGCTGTCAAAACCGTCGTCCGATGACGAAGTGCAACGCCTCGTCAATGCGCAACAGGATAAATTCGCAGCGTGGACGGTTGAGGCTCGCGCGGAAAACCAGCTACTGATGTGTGATTTTCGGGGGCGGACACGCTCCTGGTTTATGACCGCCCGTGACGGCGATGCGACATTTCTTTACTTCGGGTCCGCAGTTATCCGGGCAAGCACTAGTGCGTCCGGGGAGCCCGAGCTTGGCAAGTCAATCAGCTTGCTGATGGGTTTTCACAAGCTGTACTCGCGGGCACTGCTGTCGGCCGCCCGGGTTCGCTTGAGGTAACTGCAACCTGCCTCAGGTTCCGGGCGGCATCAGTGGCGGCAAAGGACTGTCGAAGCCCAGCTCGTCGCCTGGCTCGTTAACCTTGATCGACCGCAGCGCCTTTGCAAGCGCATTACCGTCCCAGTTATCGTTGCTACTGCCGTAGCTGCAAGCCGACAACGCGTACAACTCGTCGCTGAGCGGTGGCTGCACTCGCAATGCCAGCTCACCAACACTGCGCGGCGCATCGTCGGGCCATTGCAGACGACCCCACTCGACCAGCGCGCGGCGCACACCGCCCTTGTCATGCGCCGCCGCAGATTTTCGTGCGGCCTTTAGCAATTTCGCCTGCTGCTTATAGACCGGTGGCGGCTCGGGCTCCCGATGCTCGCGTTCTCGATCGCGTTCGCGCGACGACCACCACCACGCCAGCAACGTCAGCAGCCAGACGCCGCCAATTAGCTGGGTGAGCAGCTTCCAGAAGCTGTCCGCGACAACCACCGCCGCGGGTTCCGCGGTTTCGGCTGGCGGCGTCGGCTCGACCGGTTCAGACACCGGCGGTGCCGCGATAACCGGCGCTTTAACGCTAATCGTGCGGCCGGGCAGATTCGCAACGCGCCACTCTTTGGCCTCAATGTCGAACCATGGCACTTCGATTACCGGAATTTCCACGTCGCCCCCGCGCGTGCCGATCATCGCGTACTGATCACGTCGAATACCGCGTATGCCCTCTGCTTCGAAGGCGCGGCTGAGGTCCGGCTTGTCCGAATAGACATTCATACCGTCGACATCCGGCGGATCGATTGCCGGTATCTGTGTTTCGATCTGCCCCAGGGCGCTGATCGTCACCTTGCGTGTAACCGGCTCACCCGCCGCCAGTCGATCCGGCTCGCGTGACCACTCCTCGCTGAGCTGCACATCGCGCGCCGGCAACCACTTGGCATCCGGATGACTGTCCGGCGGCGCCGGAATTGGTAGCACCTTGATGGTATGGCCGGTCGATTCAAAAACCTTGCGCCCTGTAATGCGGCCATCGCGCAGCACCCGCGCCTCAAAACGCGCCGGTGAGATCGACACCTCACCGCTCGCCTGCGGGTAAATGGCCAGGACGCGCTCCAGCACGTTGTACGCCCTGCCATTCAGTATCGCCTCGTAACTGCGCTCATCACCGGCACGCTCGTACAGCACTTCAGCGCCCGTAAACAATGGATCGCGCCGTCCCTCCTGCCGCGTCGCTACCGCTCGATAGACTTTGTAGCGGTACAGGATTTGCGACTGCACATACGCTTCAGTCTGATCAATTTCGCTGGTGATAAAGACATCGGCTTCGCCCGGCGGTGCATTTGTCGGTTCGTTGATCGTGATCGGTATCGGTGCACTTTTTTCGTTGCCGATCGTAATTGCTGGAATTTCCTGCTTGCCGGTCTTCTTCGCCATCAGCGCAATGCTCCAGGTGCGGCTGCGGCTGATCTGGCCATTAATGATCGACGTATTGCTGAGCTGACTGAGTTGCCCGCGGTAGAAGTTTTCATCCAGCACGGTCAGGTCGGGCTCTATGTCGATGTTGGTATCGACCGTAATCTCAAGCACAAACGATTCGTTGAGATCTACTGCAGGGCGGTCAACGCGGGCTTGCACAGCCGCCATTGCATTCGCTGAAAGAAGCAACACGCCGCAAATGATCAAGAAGATGTTTTTTAAAACACGATCACGTCTTACCACGGTTGTACCTCATTGTCTGGCCATACGTCATTACCGTCCTGATCGACGCCGGAACGCTGATATTGATGCCGGAATTTGCGCCTTAACAAGCCGCCGGGGTCATCCGGAATACGGCGCAGCCATTGTTCCATCGCCTGCTCCTGTTCCTGCTGTTCGCGCAGCTCAGCGAGTTCCGCCTCGGACATCTGTTGTGGCTTTTCACCGGCCGCCTCTTCGGCGGCGCGCTGCAGTTCTTCCTGCAACGCGCGCATGTCTTCTTCACTCATCTCTTCACCACTGTCCGACGCGTCACCTTCCTGCGGCTCTCCCTCCGACTGCGACTCGCCTTCCTGTCCTTGCTGGCTCTGTTCACTATCGGCGTCAGACTGTTCGCCCTCGCCGCCTGGATTCTCTGTCGACTGCTGATCGTCGCCCTGGTTTTCCTGCTGCTTTTGCTGCTCTTCCTTCAGGCTCTCGACCAGTTCGAGATTGTATTGCGCGTCTTCATTGTCCGGGTCGAGTTGCAACGATTGCTCGTAGGCATCTATCGCTGCATCGAGTTCACCCTGGTATGCCATTGCGTTACCGAGATTGTAGAGACCCGTGGCATCTTTCTTCTCCGCAAAAAGGCGTGCACTGTCCGCGAAATTTTCGGCGCGAAACTTCGCGACCGCGCGCCATTCGGGATCTTCGAAAAGGTCTGCCGCGTCGGCAGCCTCACCGGCCTCCAGCAGCTGCATTGCCTGCTGATCTTTGTTCAGCCACAAGTCGGACCAGCTTGCCGCGTAAGCCGGTTGCGGCAGCGGTGCGACGAATACCAGTACGACCAATACCCAGCCGCGACGAAACGCCAGTGCTGCAAGTGGCAACAACAGCAACAATAACCAGGGGCCTTCTTCACGCCATTGGTCGGTCGCCAGTGCATCGTCGCTCGCCGCAGCGCCGGCACCGGCGATTTCACCACTTAGCAGCCGATCGAGATCGCTGTTGTCCGGCGTCAGTCGTGCATAGCGCCCGCCACCGGCGCCCGCAAGTGACCGCAAGCCACTCTCTTCAAGGCGCGGCACAGCAATCTTGCCGCGGTTGTCCGTCACAAAGCCGCCACTGGCGCGGGGTATCGGTGCACCCTCTTTTGTACCGACACCCATGATCGACAGCGAATACCCGGCTGCTTTCAGGTCGCGCGCGGCTGTTGCAGCTGCCGGGGATGACCCGCCATCGGTGATTAACATCACCTCGCCAAAAGCGGCGCCCGCCTGCTCCAGCAGCTGACGTCCTTTGGCTATCGCCACCTCGGGATAGCTGCCACGGCTCGGCATGATGTCCGTTGACAGGCTGTTCACCAGCGAGGCAATCGTATCCGTGTCGGTCGTTAAAGGTGTCACGGTAAAGGCATTGGCTGAATAAACGATCAGCGCTGTCTGGCCACTCTTGCGTCGCTCGAGCATATCGAGAATCTTCAGTTTTGCGCGTACCAGTCGACTCGGCGCGACGTCCTGTGCATCCATTGACCGCGACAAATCGAGCGCTACGACGAGCGCCTGCTCCGCGCGAAACACCGGTTGTTCAATGCGCTGCCAGACCGGCCCGGCAAGCGCCGTCGCCGCGATGACACCCGCGAGGCCCAGCAACCACCAGCGATAGTCGCGGCCACGACCGGGATCGTTCGATAATACAAACGGCATGAGCGCGGGATCGATCACCGCTGCCCAGTTGCCGGCGCCCAGTTTTCCGCGCGCCAGCAACACGGCCAGAATCACGACGACGGGAATCGCGAATAGCCACTCCGGACGCAACCAGTGGAAATCAGCCGGCATGCGCTTGCACCTCCGTCGCGCGTCGCATCGACACGCGCCTGAACAGGCTGACCAGGCACATCAAGGTCACCAGCCCGAATGCAGCACCCAGCGGATAATAGTAATAGGACTTAACCGGGCGGAATCCGGACTCCGGTTCTTCGACCGGTTCGAGCTCGTCAACGAGCTGATAAATATCCTGCAGGCTGGCGGTGTCCGTAGCACGAAAATATCGCCCCCCGGTGAGGTTGGCGATTTCCGTCAACGTGCCTTCGTCGAGGTCGGCTGACGGATTAATCTGCCGCCGGCCACCGATCAGCGACGCAACCTCGAGCTGTTCTGCGCCAATGCCGATCGTGTAGATGCGCAAACCGACTTGCTGAGCCAGTTGCGCCGCCTTCAATGGATGCACTTCGCCGGCTGTGTTCGCACCGTCTGTCAGCAGTATCAGCACCTGCTCACCGGCATCGTCCTCCTGCTCGTGAACACGGCGTACCGCCAGCGTTATCGCATCGCCGATGGCGGTCTTCTCACCGGCAAGGCCGATAAACGCCTCCATCAACAGGACATTGACCGTGGTCCTGTCCAGCGTCAGCGGTACCTGCAGGTAGGCTCGTTCGCCAAACAGAATAAGGCCGATGCGGTCGCCCTCGCGCCGTGCGATAAAATCGCTGGCGACGGCTTTGGTTGCGGTCAGCCGGTCAACGCGGCGACCGACCAGTTCGAAGTCTTTTTGATCCATGCTGCCGGACAGGTCAACGGCAAGCATCAGGTTGCGGCCAGCGACCGGTACGTCGAGTTCATCGCCGATGCGCTCCGGGCGTGCCGCGGCAAGCACCAGCAAAATCCAGGCAAGACCTGCAACCCAGAAACGCCAGTTGAGCAATTGCTCACGGCCTTTGCGGTCTTTCAATG
The DNA here is from genome assembly GCA_963976215.1 of uncultured Woeseiaceae bacterium. Taxonomy (GTDB): domain Bacteria; phylum Pseudomonadota; class Gammaproteobacteria; order Steroidobacterales; family Woeseiaceae; genus UBA1847. The sequence continues at coordinate 64,545 of CAXBJV010000015.1, forward strand.
TCTTGAAACTGTCGACATTCGGCACGCGTAATCCAGCCGTCGACAAGCCGTCGGCCTGCGGTACGAAATAACGCACCAGCAACGGCAATGGCAATGCTGCCAGCGCCCACGGCCAGGCCAATGACCACATCAGCGCTGCCCTCCTGGTGGCGTCGCAATACGCATTCTTGCAGCGGACAACAGTGCGTCAATATCAACATCGCTTAAATCGGCTTGCGGATTGCGATACGGCAACTGCAGCAGGCTCCTGCCCCCTTGCGTGTGAAAATACGGCACCGACAGATCGCGATCCAGCCACTGTAGCCAGTCCTCACCGGTGAGTCCGGCCACTTCGTGGCGCGGCGCATACGCAAGCATGGCACGCCGCAGTAGTTCAGAGACCCGCTGTGCCAGCGCGACCGGGTCACGGTGTTGCAGATACTCGGCTTCCACCTGAGCCAGCTCACGCATCGCGTAGCGTCGTGCTGCATTGAACTGGCGTTGCCGCCAGCCGCGGTAAGCCAGCCAGCCTGACAGTACGGCAGCCAGAACAACAAGCACCCACCAGCCCGGTGCCAGCGGCCACCAGCCGACCGCTTCCGGCAGGTGCAAATCGCGTAATGGCAGCTGGGTCGGGTCCATCGCTAATGTGTCCTCCGGCCGAGCGCCGTTTGCAGCGTGGCAACAGGATCGTCCTCCGTCGACATTGGCATCAGGTGTATGCCGTATCGATGGCAAAACGTTTCCAGCTCAAGTGAGCGCTCCTCGAATTCGTGCTCATAGTCGCGACGCGCCGCATTCGAATAGGTGTCGATGGCGAGCTCGTCCGACGGTGAAACGATCCGGTAGCGGCCCGGTGGCGGCAATTGGCGCTCAATCGCGTCGTTAAGAAAAACAGCGAGCACTTCGTTGTGTCGGGCAACGCTCGACAAGTACGACTGTGCCGCGCGCGAAAAGCCGATGAAATCACTGATAACCACGACCAGGCTACCCGGTCGTGCGACGCGCCGCAGCGACGACATCGCCTGCTCAAAGGGGTCAGATTTATTTTCGGTGCCGAGCGGAGGTTCAACCCGGTCGCTTTTGCTGTTCGGCCAGTCCGGATGTTCTACCAGTTGATGCACATAGCGCAGCGCGGCACGCCTGCCCAGGCGCGGTTTGAGCTCGCGATGCGTAGTGTCGCCGAAGACAATGCCACCGAGCCGGTCGCCACGATGATGCGCCGCCCACGAAATCAGGGCCGCGGCGCGGCTGGCATTGACTGACTTGAAACAACCGCGCGTTGCAAAGTGCATATTGGATCGCAGGTCTGTCATCACCAGCACCGGGCGTTCACGCTCTTCGCGAAACAGTTTCGTGTAGGCCGTCGTGCTGCGCGCCGTGACGCGCCAATCGATACTGCGCGGATCGTCACCGGGCTGGTACGGGCGCGATTCATCGAACTCCATACCGCGACCGCGAAAATGAGAAACATAAGCGCCCGTCTGCAAGGAATTTACGCGCAGGACATCGAGCGCGATGGCGCGTGCCGGCCCGTTCAGGCGAATCAGCCCGGCCTGGCTTACGCTGACCGGCGATGCGTCGCTTGCAAGGTGGTCAAGCCTGGGCACTAGGGCACTCCGACACCGTCCAGAATGCCGGTGATGATGTCGTTCGCATCGACGCCGTCGGCTTCCGCTTCGAAGCTCAATACCAGGCGATGACGCAGCACATCCGGGGCCACGGCCTGAATATCTTCAGGACCAACAAAATCCCGGCCCGCCAGCCAGGCGTGCGCGCGCGCAGCGCGATCAATGCCCATACTCGCGCGCGGGCTCGCACCGTACAGCACTTGCCCGTCGAGATCCGGTGCAACGGCGCCCGGATTGCGCGTCGCGGCAACGACGTTGACGATATATTCCTCCAGCTCCGGCGCCAGGTACAGGTTCAGTACGTCCTGCCGGGCCTGCATGATCGATTCGCGAGACAAGGGTTCGGGCGGTGAGAAGGCGTCCCGCTGCTGCGCTTTGGCCTCATCGCGGTTCAATACGAGTATGCGTCGTTCATCTGCAACGCTCGGGTAGTCAACCTGCACATGCAACAGGAAGCGGTCGAGCTGTGCCTCTGGCAGCGGATAGGTGCCTTCCTGCTCAATCGGATTCTGTGTCGCCATCACCATAAACAGGTCTTCCAGCGGGTAACTCTTTTGACCGACCGAAATCTGCCGTTCCTCCATCGCCTCCAGCAGTGCTGACTGCACTTTGGCCGGGGCACGGTTGATTTCATCCGCCAGAATCAGGTTGTGAAACAGCGGTCCCTTGCGGAACTCGAAGGTGCCTTCCTGCGGCCGGTATATGTCGGTGCCGGTCAAGTCCGCCGGCAACAAGTCGGGCGTAAATTGCAAGCGATGAAAATCACCCTCGATGCTTTCCGCCAGCACCTTGATCGCGCGCGTCTTGGCAAGGCCCGGCGCACCTTCGACGAGCAGATGACCATCACACAACAACGTAATCAACATGCGGTTGATCAGGTGCGCCTGACCGATAATCAAGCCGCTGGCGTGGTCTTCTAGTTTTTGGAATTGTTTTGCGACGCTCATTCATTACTCCGATCTATGCAGCGGCGTGCCATTCTAGAGAGGATGCATGGCAAGACCAACCGGTCGCAGCCATTTTTTCCTCACAATTACGCCTGTCTTCGTTAGTATTGGCCTCAATTCAGACCAGGGGCACCGCATTCCATTGCAAAAGTATTCACAAAAGCCGGTTTTCGCGCGAATACTGCCCGTCATCGCCCTTATGGCGGTGGCACCGATCGCCGCCTGCGAACCCGCCACCGTCGCCGAGGCCGAGGCCGAACCTGCGGTCGTGATACAGCCGCCCTGCGATGCGCGGGGAGCGCTGAAAACATCCCTGTACGGCGGGATTGAGACAACGCTGAGCTGGTCAGGTTCCGATATGAGCTGCGAGAGCATGCCGCGACCGAACGGTGCTGGCCTGCGGCTGCGGCTCGCCGGTCAGGTCTCTGGCCAAACTCTCGCGTTCATCATTGCACTGCCGCAATTGCAGCCCGGGCAGGCTGGCGTCGAGTCCCCCAGCAATGTCACGGCGACGGTCGAAGGCAGCGGCCGCTTTTTCAGCACCCCCGACCTCGACACGTGCTGGACAGACGTGCTGGCGCAGTCATCCGTGCAGGGAACCAGCAGCGATTACCTGTTGCAGGGCGAGCTTTTTTGTATCGCTCCGCTGGGCGAACTCAATGGCGACGCTGCCGTCTCGATCGCCCGAATGTCATTTACTGCGCCAGTAAGCTGGAACTGACAATGATCCGAACCGCCCTGGCATTTTTCCTTGTTTTGTTGCTCGGCGCCGCATCCTGCGAAACGTCTTCTCAACCTGAAGCCCTGGGCATCCCGGAACTCGATCGGTACTTCAGCAACAGCGTGCTGCAGATCGAAGCGAATGATGGGCGCGTCCACGAATTTCGTATTTTTCTTGCGACCACCCCCGACCAGCAGCGTCGTGGCCTGATGTTCATTCGCCAGTTGCCGGCAGATGTCGGCATGCTGTTCATCTACGAGCAAAGCAGCGTGCGTTCGATGTGGATGAAGAATACGTACATCCCGCTCGACCTGGTATTTGCCAAAGCAGACGGAACGGTGTCTTCGATCATCGAAAACGCAACTCCGCAAACACTCGACTCGAGGAGTTCAGTCACGCCGGTAAAATACGTGCTTGAGCTCAACGCGGGCACGGCGAAACGCCTGAACATCGGTAAGCGCAGTCGCCTGATCTGGTCCGGCGATGGCTAAATCCACCCGCGTTGAAAACTGGGCTGCTTTCCTGGGTTTGATGTTACCCGTCATCGCCGTATCGGCACTGTGGTTGTCGACGGTCGAGTTAGTCGACGCAAATATTATTCTTCCAGTGCGTCACAGCGTGCAGTTTGCCTATCCTTTCCTGCTACTGGTGATGGTCGCCCGGCCACTGCAGCAACTGCTGCGGCAGCCCTGGACTGCGGCACTGCTGCGTCGGCGGCGCATCATTGGCGTTGCTTTTGCCGGCGCGATGACCGCGCACCTGATCCTGATCGCCTTTCGCTTCTGGTACACGCCGGAACTCAGCTATCCGACCGGCAACCTGATTGTCGGCGGGGGTGCCTATGCGTTGCTGTACCTGATGGTTATTACCTCGTTCGATGGCCCCAAGCGCGCGCTCGGACCAAAGCGATGGAAAATCCTGCACCGCACCGGGCTCATCTATGCAGCACTGATTTTTGGCGTGCCTCGCTCGCTGCAAGAACTCAGCGAGTTCGAATACCTGAAACTCGGTGTACCGATGCTGCTGGTGGTGCTTATCCGGCTGGCAGCGTGGCAACAATCGCGTCGGCAAGATAATCGACGTTCTCGCGCGTAATCCCGGCCACATTAATGCGGCTCGAATCAACCATGTACACGCCGTAGTCTTTTTTCAGCCTGGCAACCTGGTCGGCTGATATACCGAGAAAACAAAACATGCCGGCTGCGCGCTGCAAATGCGAGAAGTCATGGCCCGATGCCTTCTCTGCAAGCGCATTGCTGAGCAGCGTGCGCATTTCCTGGATGCGCTCACGCATCCCAGCGAGTTCCACCAACCACGCCTCCCGCAATGCCGAATCATTCAGAATCAAGCTGACAACCGCGGCACCGTGATCCGGTGGCACCGAGTAAATCGTCCGCACAACGTTATTCACCTGGCTGTTGACGATATCGCGTTGCTCACGATTGGCCGACAGAATCGACAGGCTTCCTACACGATCACGGTATAGCCCGAAATTCTTCGAACATGAACCCGACACAATCATTTCCGGAACGCGCGCCGCCATATGTCGAATCGCAAAGGCATCATCATCAAGGTTTTTAGCAAAGCCCTGGTACGCCATATCGATGAACGGCACGAGGCCGCGCTCGACGGCGACGTCCGCAATCGCCGCCCACTCGTCAACAGACGGATCCAGTCCCGACGGGTTATGGCAGCAGGCATGTAGCAGGACGATGTCGCCCGCTGCAGCCGAACGCAACGCCGAGAGCATTTCGTCGATCTTGATGACGTGTCGGTCAGTGTCGTAGTACGGGTATGGCTGGAGCTTGAGCCCGGCCCCACCCAACAGGGGAATATGATTGGCCCAGGTCGGTTCGCTCGCCCACACCGTTGTATCGGGCGCCGCCCGCAGAATCAGCGACGCGGCAACGCGCAGCGATCCGGACCCGCCCGGCGACTGAATCGTCGTCAATCGATCACCTGGCGCATCGTCACCGAATATCAGCGCCTGCATCGATGCATTGAAATCCGCCGCGCCGGCAGTGCCGATGTAAGCCTTGCTCACCTGCGTATCGAGCAGAATCTTTTCCGCTTTCTTGACCACATCAAGCACCGGAGTGACACCGTCTGCTGTGCGATAAACGCCGACCCCGAGATCAATCTTTTCCGGCCGGGGATCGTCGCGGTGCTCGGCGATCAGGCCAAGGATGGCATCCGCTTTGGCGGCTTGCAGTGTTTCAAACAATGGGTTTCTCCACTCTGGCAACGGGTTTTTAGGCGCTCAAGCGGCGCATTGTACACACAAAAACGCCGGCTCAAAGGCCGGCGTTTCGCGTTTCAATTGTCGTTGCCGTATCAGGCTTTTGGTGCCCATACCGAACACCATCCGGCTGCTGCAACGGCTTTACCGGGGAATATCTGGCACGGACGCCATTCTTCACCATCGGTACCCTGCAGCAGCGCGCAGTTGGCACAGCTTTGGTCCGCAGCGGGGTTCGCTCGCGACGCCGGGTCCACGGACGATGCGTCATGCGTGTATTTCATCGCCTGGGCCATCGGATCATCCGGCGACAGGTGCGGCAGGTCTTCAGCGTGCGCTTCGCGACCCGGGTGTACGAGATAAGCCGCGGCGCCAATGGCTGACATTTGAATAAATTTTCGGCGAGGAATTGTGCTCAAGGGAGTCTCCTTAACGATCTTTTGTTGCAATAAATTTGTCCAATCAGCGCGCAGTCTAACGGACTTTTATGAACGCGAGCATAACGGGATATGCGTATGAAAAACTTCAGGTTTTGAGAACGATTCTCATTGCGGCCTGTAGCCCGCGCCACTGGGATATACTGACAAGCTGCAACAACCAAGCGATGCGAAATGACAGCCAGCAGCCACGCAATCACCGTCGAAAAAATTTGCGGCGATTCCGCAAAATCGCAGGCGGACTGCGTTGCTGTGGAAGAACCGCTTGAAATTCGACTCGGATACGCAACCCCGGATGGCCACACCGCACGCAGTATTTCCATCACGATGCGCACCCCTGGCAGCGACGCCGAACTGGCCAGCGGCTTTCTGTTTTCCGAGACGATCATCCAGTCCGCGCAGGATATCGCCAATATCGAGCATTGTGGTCCTGCCGCCGGGGACACAGGTAATCAAAACATTATCCGCATCGATCTCAAGCCACACGTTGCAGTAAACCTTGAACGACTGCAGCGACACTTCTATACAACATCGAGTTGCGGCGTTTGTGGCAAGTCCTCGCTGGACGCGCTGCAAGCCGCCGGCGCCGCTGCATTGACGGACAGTAGCGTACGCTTCAGCCGTGCGGTGCTGTCCGACATGCCGCGCGCACTGCGCCAGCAGCAACAGACGTTCGACGCGACGGGTGGGCTGCATGCTGCCGCCGCATTTAATGCAAAAGGTGAAATACTGGTGGTCCGTGAAGACGTGGGGCGCCACAATGCAGTCGACAAGGTCGTCGGGGCACTACTCGCCCGGGATCAGTTGCCGGCCAGCGGCTACGGACTGATGGTTTCCGGCCGCGCGAGTTTTGAGCTGATGCAAAAAGCCTTGCTCGCCGGCATGCCGCTGCTCGCTGCTGTCAGTGCGCCATCCAGTCTTGCAGTAGCGCTGGCCAAAGAATTCAATGTCACACTGGTAGGATTCCTGCGCGGTGATACGTTTAACATTTACTCAGGCAAGGACCGCATAAGCTAATGGCAAAAATAGACGCGGCCACAACGAGCGAGATCGTTGCAGAGTTTGGCGCCAAACCGGAAATGCTGGTGCAAATCCTCGCGAAGATCGTCGAACGCTTTGGCTGGATACCTGAAGACACCATTCGGCAGCTCGCCACCGAGCTGAACCTGTCGCGAGCCGATGTTCATGGCGTCGTCGAGTACTACCACGACTTCCGCACCCGCGAGCCCGGCAAGCACATTGTCCGGATATGCCAGGCTGAAGCCTGCCAGGCGATGGGTAGCCAGGCACTGACGGCCTACGCCGAAGAGACACTGGCAATGAGCCTGCATGACACTGAAAACAATATCAGTCTCGAGCCTGTTTACTGCCTCGGCAATTGCGCCTGTTCACCCGCTGTCATGGTGGATGGCAAGACAATCGGACGCGTCGACGAACAACGCTTCAACCGGATCATTGACGACCTGCGGGGGAGCGACTGATGTCACGCACGAAAATCTACGTGCCACGCGAGACAACGGCTGTTTCAGTCGGCGCCGACGAAGTCGCTCTCGAAATTGCTCGGACCGCCAAGAAAACCGGCGCCAACATCGAGTTGATACGCAACGGATCGTGGGGCGCCTGCTGGCTCGAACCGCTTGTCGAAGTTGAAGTCGATGGCGTGCGAGTGGCGTACGGGAATGTTGCCGCCGACGATGTCGCGAGCCTGTTTGAGTCGGACCTGCTGCACGGTGGTGAACACGAGCGCCGCCTTGGTCCGACGACAGACATTTCCTACCTGATCAAGCAGGACCGCTGGACTTTTTGGCGCTGCGGATTGACAAACCCCTTGTCATTGCAGGACTTCGAACAACACCAGGGTTTCAAAGCACTGCAAAAGGCTTTCTCCGACGGGGCCGAAATGGTGCTGCAAGCGGTCGAGGACTCTGGCCTGCGCGGGCGCGGCGGTGCCGGATTCCCGACCGGCATCAAGTGGCGCACGGTTGCCAATACCGACGCCGAGCAGAAATACATCGCCTGCAATGCGGACGAAGGCGACAGCGGTACGTTTTCCGATCGCCTGCTGATGGAAGGCGACCCTTTTGGGCTGATCGAAAGCATGGCGATAGCCGGTTTCGCGGTTGGCGCAAGTAAAGGCTACATCTATCTCCGTTCCGAGTATCCGCTCACGCACACCATACTGTCGCGCGCACTCGACACGGCACGCGGTGCCGGTTGGCTCGGCAACAACATCAAAGACAGCGGCTTCGACTTCGATATCGATCTGCACATTGGCGCGGGTAGCTACGTCTGCGGCGAAGAAACCGCGATGCTTGAAAGCCTCGAAGGCAAACGCGGCATCGTTCGCTCCAAGCCGCCGTTGCCGGCACACGAGGGTCTGTTCGGCAAACCGACTATCGTTAACAATGTCGTAACGCTTGCGTCGGTCCCCAATATCGTCAATCTTGGCGGCGAGCGTTACGCCGGCATGGGCGTTGATCGCTCAAAAGGTACACTCGCATTTCAGCTCGCCGGCAACATCATGCGTGGCGGGCTGGTCGAGAAAGCATTCGGCGTTACGCTGCGCGAGCTGATCGAAGACTGGGGTGGTGGCACCGCAAGCGGCAGGCCGGTGAAGGCCGTCCAGGTGGGCGGCCCGCTCGGCGCCTACATTCCCGCCGACCAGCTGGATGTGCCGATGGACTACGAAGCGTTCAGTGGCATCGGCGCAATGATCGGCCACGGCGGCATCGTCGTTTTCGACGACACAGCCAACATGGCGCAGCTCGCGCGCTTTGCGATGCAATTCTGCTCCATTGAGTCCTGCGGCAAGTGCACGCCCTGTCGGATCGGCTCGACGCGCGGCATGGAGGTCATCGACAAGATGATTGCGGGCCGGGACCGCGAAGAAAACTACGATTTGCTGGTCGAATTGTGTGACACGATGGAGGGCGCGTCATTATGTGCAATGGGCGGAATGACCCCCTATCCTGTTAGAAGTGTTCTAAACTACTTTGCAGAGGACTTTGCGTCCTCTAAAGAGGTTTAAGCGATGAACAAGGTTCGCCAAAAAGACCTGGGCACCCCTGCGAGCAAGGGTACTGGCACCGTTCGGGTAACCATTGATGGTATGCCGGCCGAAGTCCGGAGCGGCAGCAGTATTCTTCGCGCAGCACGCGAGTCCGGCGTCGACGTGCCCAAACTGTGCGCCACAGATAACCTGAAAGCGTTCGGCTCCTGCCGCATGTGCCTGGTTGAGGTTGAGGGCCGTAAAGGCTACCCGGCATCGTGCACCACGCCCGTCGAAGACGGCATGACGATCCGCACACAGACCGAGGCGTTGTCGAAGCTCCGCCGCAACGTTATGGAGCTTTATATTTCCGATCACCCGCTTGATTGCCTGACCTGTTCGGCGAACGGCGATTGTGAGTTGCAGGACATGGCTGGCGCAGTTGGCCTCCGGGATGTGCGTTACGGCTTCGACGGCGAGAATCATCTCGATGTTGGCGTCGACAGCAGTAATCCCTACTTTCAGTTCGATGGCAGCAAATGCATCGTTTGCTCGCGCTGTGTGCGTGCCTGCGACGAAGTCCAGGGCACATTTGCACTCACCATCCAGGGCCGCGGTTTTGCATCCAAGGTGTCCGCCGGTATCGACGAAGGTTTCCTCGACTCCGAGTGCGTGTCCTGCGGTGCCTGCGTGCAGGCCTGCCCGACGGCGACACTGATGGAAAAAAGTATCGTCGACCACGGACTGCCGGATCACAAGGTCGTAACGACCTGTGCCTACTGCGGTGTGGGCTGTTCCTTCCAGGCCGAAATGAAGGGCGACCAGGTGGTGCGCATGACGCCCTACAAGGACGGTGAAGCGAACCACGGCCACAGTTGTGTCAAGGGCCGCTTTGCGTTCGGCTATGCCTCGCATCCCGACCGCATCATGCAGCCGATGATTCGCGACAGTGTCAGCGAGCCGTGGCGCGAAGTGTCCTGGGACGAAGCCCTCCAGTACAGCGCAAAACGTTTCGGGGAAATCCAGGAGAAATACGGTCGCAAGTCCATCGGCGGCATCACCTCGTCGCGCTGCACCAACGAAGAAGTCTACGTCGTGCAAAAATTCGTCCGCGCGGCGATGGGCAATAACAATGTCGACACCTGCGCACGTGTCTGCCATTCACCGACCGGCTATGGCCTGAAAACAACTCTGGGCACATCCGCGGGAACGCAACCGTTCGACAGCGTCATGGATACCGACGTGATGATGGTTGTTGGTGCCAACCCGACGGAAGCACACCCGGTATTCGCATCGCAAATGAAGCGTCGCCTCCGTGAAGGCGCAAAACTCATCGTGATCGATCCGCGCGAGATCGGCCTGGTGCGATCGGCGCACATAGCGGCCGAACACCACATTGCGCTCGCGCCCGGCACCAATGTGCCGGTCATCAATGCATTGGCACACGTAATCGTCAGCGAGGGCCTCGTTGCGGAAGACTACGTTCGTGAACGCTGCGACCTGGAATCGTTCGAAGCGTGGAAAACAATGATCCTGAAGCCGGAAAACTCACCGGAGTCGGTTGCCGAAGTCGCCGGTGTTGACGCCGAGACGTTGCGGGCCGCCGCGCGCTTGTACGGCACAGCAGAAAATGCATCTATTTATTATGGCCTCGGCGTAACCGAACACAGCCAGGGCTCGACGATGGTCATGGGCATGGCGAATCTCGCGATGGTCAGCGGCAACATCGGACGTTCCGGTGTCGGCGTCAATCCATTGCGTGGCCAGAACAATGTGCAGGGTTCCTGCGACATGGGCTCGTTCCCGCATGAGCTACCGGGTTACCGGCACATCTCGGGTGACGAGGTACGCAGCGACTTTGAAAAACACTGGGGCATCACGCTCGATGCGGAGCCCGGCTTTCGCATTCCCAACATGTTCGATGCCGCCATCGCCGGAGACTTCAAGGGTATGTATATCCAGGGCGAGGACCTGGCGCAGTCAGACCCGAACACACATCATGTTGAAGCGGCGCTCAGCAACATGGAATGCATCGTGGTACAGGACCTGTTCCTGAATGAAACGGCCAAGTTTGCGCACGTTTTCCTGCCGGGGACGTCATTCCTGGAGAAAGACGGCACGTTCACCAATGCCGAACGCCGCATCAACCGGGTGCGGCCGGTGATGCCGCCGCGGCAGGGCAAGGATGAATGGCAGATTAC
>CAXBJV010000016.1:0-72501 GCA_963976215.1 uncultured Woeseiaceae bacterium
GGATCCCGTCCAACGATCAGGGACCCAACTGGAACAGCGCCGATGGCGATATACCTGGACGACAGGAAACTCGTAAAACGCCTCTGTCGAGGCGACACGGCTGCATTTGACCGGTTTTTCGAGGAAAACTACGCACGCCTGTATCGCTTTGCCTTGTCGCGACTCAATGGCAATCGCGAGGCCGCCGAAGATATCGCCCAAACCACGATGACTCGTGCCGCACGAAACCTGTCATCCTACAAGGCCGAGGCCGCGTTGTTCACCTGGCTTTGTGCGATATGCCGCAATGAGATGAGCGACTGGCTGGCGAAGAATCAACGTCACACCGAGCATGTTGTCCTGACCGAAGACTTTCCGGCAGTGCAGGCCATTGTTGATTCCCTGACGGCGCCGCTCGCTGACACGCCGGACGCACATTACCGGCGCTCCGAATCGATCCGCCTGATCAGTGTTGCTATGGATCGCCTGCCCGCAAAATACGGCGATGTTCTTGAATGGAAATACATCGAGGGGCACTCCGTCATCGAGATCGCCAACCGCCTCGGTATTGGCCGTGAGGCCGCACAATCACTTATCGCGCGGGCCAAACGGGCTTTCGCCGAAGTCTATCGAACAATGAGCGATGCGATTGGCGTCGCGGAGCACGAGGCACAACAGACATGACGAAGATTGCAAATTCAGTGCCGCAGGACGACGACGCGGTCGAACGGCTGCTCGCGCAGGCCGAGCCGCGCCCGGCGCCGTCGCCGGACGTGGCTGCGGCAGCCCGTGCGGCGGTGAAACGCGAATGGCAGCAAACCGTCCAGCGTCGCAACCGCTGGCGTTATGCTGTCGCGGCATCAACACTGATCGCGGCACTGGTTTTCGTGTCGACGTCGTGGGTGCCGCCTGCACAGCCGATCCCGCTTGCAGCGATCGATAGAGTCAACGGGACTTTCAATTTCATGCGCGACGACGGATTCATTGAAGACGGCGACGGCAGAAATAACATTGTAAGCGGCGAAACCATCATGACGGGTAACAATGCCAGTGTGGGGCTGCGCTGGCTCGGCGGTGGATCCCTGCGGCTCGATGCCGCCACGACCATTCGCGTTGTCGCATCGGACCAGATCGAACTGTTGCGTGGCCGCGTTTACTACGATTCGGGCCTGACCGGCAGTGTGCCCGGTTCGCTGCTTGTTCATACTGACCAGGGTGACCTGCAGCACCTCGGTACGCAATACATGGCAGACGTCAGGGAATCCGATTTGCTGCGCGTCAGTGTACGCGAAGGTGCGGTCGCGATCGCCGGTTTGTATCACGACGCAGAAGTTCAGCAGGGGAAACAGCTGGTAATGCACGGCGACCGTCTGCCGGTGGTCGCCAACCTCGAGCCCTACAGCGCGGAATGGCGCTGGACTCAGAGTGTGGCACCGGCGATGGACACCAATGGCAAGACGTTCTACGAAATCCTGCAATGGGTAAGCCGCGAAACTGGCTTGTCATTTCGCTTCGCCAGCGATGCGGCCGAGACTCTGGCAGGGAAGCCATTGACCGGGGTCGAAGGCGATGAGCCGATGGCGACGCTGCGAGTGGGTGCTGCAGCCGCGCAATTAACTGTTGAACAGATTGACGGTGTCATGTTGATTCACGAAAGGAGCCCTTGATACGAGATTTGAACTGCAACGTATGACGGCAGTAACGCTTGCAACAGCGATTCTCGGAATCGCTGCGAATGCGGCTGCGTCGGAACTTGGCAGGCGCATTGTCGATGTACTCGAGGATTTCCGCGACCAGGGCAACTCGATTGCCTATAGCGAAGAACTTGTCCCGACGACGATGCGTGTCAACATTGAGCCCACCTCTACGGCCGCACTGCCGAAAATTCTTGAGATACTGAAACCGCACAACCTGACACTCGATGCCGTAGAGGGCGTATTTGTCGTGATTCCGCTCAAGCGAGCAAATGCACAACCCACGGCAACACCAACGCCTGTCGCGGCGAAAGAATCGCTCGAAAACATTACCGTGTCAGCCAGTCGCTACGAGGTGGATCGTGACGCGACATCGAGCAGCGTCGCCATCGCACAACAGGCTATCGATGACATGCCGGATGTTGGCAGTGACCCGATACGAATTTCGCAGAGACTCCCCGGGGTAGCGGCCAGCGGTGCTTCGGCACGCGCGCATTTTCGCGGCGGTGAATTAAACGAGATCGGAATTATCCTGAATGGTCATCGCCTGTTTGATCCGTTTCACGTCAGGGATTATCAGAGTATTTTCAGCACCATTGACTCGCGTGCAATTGACGGGGTCGAAATCTACACCGGCGGCTTCCCGGTGCAATTTGGCGACCGCATGAGCGGTGTCGTTGTACTGGAATCCCTTGACCCCGATAGCCCGCGCCATACTGAAATCGGATTGAGCGTATTCAATACATCCTTTCTGACCAGCAGTCGCAGCGGCGACCTGCAATGGCTGCTGTCCGCGCGTCGCGGCAACCTCGACCAGGTTATCGACAAAAAATTTGGTCAGCCATCCTACTACGATGTGTTTTCTCAACTGGAAGTCGGCCTCGGGCGAAACTCGGTTTTGAGCGGCAACATACTGTATGCCGATGACGTCGTCACCATCGTGCTCGAAACAGACCCGGAAGAACGCGAGGAAGTCAGCAGCACGACACGCAGTCTGCAAACCTGGCTGCAACTCAGGAGTGACTGGTCAAATGAACTGCAGAGCCTGACAGCACTGTCTTATACCGAGTACGACAACCATCGCCTGGGTTCGACTAACGATCCCGAGAAGGTCGTTGCAACGGTCGACGACGACCGGGAAGTTGTTGAAATCGGCGTTCGCCAGGACTGGACGTTTCAGCCGCGCGAGTCACATCGGTTGCAATGGGGCTACGGCCTGTCCAAGGGTGATGCGGTATTCCGTTACGACGGCGAGGCCGAGTACAACGGCCTCCCCGCCCTGTTCCGTGACCAGACGCCGCTTGTCACACGCAATGTCAATGTCGCTCCCGATGGCAGCCGCTACTTTGCTTATTTCGCAGATCGCTGGCGATTATCTCCGGCAACGGTGCTGGAATTCGGGCTGCGCTGGGATGACCAGACTTACGCGAGCCAGAACTCGGACTCGCAACTCAGCCCGCGCATTGGCCTGCTCAAGCGCTGGAATGAAAAGCTGGACGTTCGTCTCAGCTGGGGCCGTTACCACCAGGCGCAGGGGGTTCACGAATTGCAGGTCGAAGACGGTGTTACCGACTACTGGCCGGCGCAACGCGCCGACCAATACATTGCCAGTCTGCAATACCGATTTAACGGGGGTACGGCGCTACGGGTTGAAGCCTTTCATAAACGCATGCAAAAAGTCCGGCCCCGATTTGAAAACCTGTTCGATCCCCTGGCGCTGATTCCTGAGCTGCAGGCCGATCGAGTCCAACTGGAACCCAGCCGTGCTTCCGCCAGTGGTGTCGAGGTTTCCATTAGTGGCTCGCATGGCGAACTGGACTGGTGGTCGTCGTACACACTGTCGAGAGTGCGCGACAGAATCGATGGGCGCACTGAACCAAGGTCATGGGACCAACGCCACGCAATCAATGCCGGGCTAAGCTGGTCAAATGCGAACTGGGACCTCTCGCTCGCGGCCAGCGTGCATTCCGGGTGGCCGACAACCGGCTTGATGCTGGTCAACGTTGACGGGCAACAAGACCCGGTCGCTGTTCCCGGTTCGCGCAATGCGTTACGGCTGGACAGTTTCGCCAGTATCGACTTTCGGGTGAATCGCCGATTCGAGTTTCGTCGCGGCACATTTAGCACGTTTCTCGAAGTGTCGAATACGTTCAATCGTCGCAATACGTGCTGTATCGATTGGGACGTCAGTGATAGCAACGGCGACGTTGCTCTCGAAAACTCCGCCGATTACTGGCTGCCACTGTTACCGGCAATAGGCTTTCTCTGGGAGTTTTAGGCAGCTTGTGCGACCGGTTTTACTCCGGTCTTCGGTCAAACGTTCAAACCGCTCGCAAACATAGAGCACATCAGGGACGGAGGCCACCAGCATGAAAGTGTTTGTCATCAGCTTGCCAGATTCCGGGGAACGGCGTCGCAGTGCGCAACAACAGCTCGATCGCGCCGGAGTACCGTTCGAGTTCTTCGATGCCATTCGTGGCGACATCGCGATTCGCGATTGCATTTTCGAGGGCTTCGACGAAACCTCGTACTTGCTGAATACCGGGCGTCACGCGGTCATTGGAGAAATTGGTTGTTTTGCGAGTCATCGGGAACTGTGGCGACACTGTGTTGAATTAAATGAGCCTTTAGTCATCCTGGAAGACGACTTCAACGTTCTGCCCCGCTTCAAAAATGCCCTGCGTGCAGCCGCGAACATTATTGATACCGTCGGTTTCGTCCGCTTACAAACGACATTACGGGCAAAACAGGCGAAAATTGCAAAGGTAAGCGGCTTTCAACTCGGGCGCTTCGTCAAAGCCCCCCACGGCATGATGTGCTATTGCCTGTCACCGAAAGTTGCACGGCACTTCCTGGAAGAAACCCGGATCATTCACGCGCCCGTCGATGTTTTTATGAAAAAATACTGGGAACACGGGCAACCACTATATGCACTGACACCGTTTACTATTGCCCCGTCAGTGCTTAGCGTGGAGACCACCATTGAAGACCGAAACAAAGGCCGCAAGTCCTTCCGAACAGCGCAACGCCGCTTTCGTCGCAAAGCAAACTGGTACCTGCGGCGCTGGATATTCAATCTGCGGATGCGATTTCAGCGCAGCCCGGTGGGAGATAAACCTGTGAATCGGAGTGACCTGCAGGAACCGGTTTCCAGCTCGCGGTAATACGATCCTGACGATCGCACGCTGCAGGCGCGCGCTAACGACGCGACCCGCAAAGCCTAACCATATACCAAGGCCCTAGGTCAGAATGGCGGTCCGGTTGCCGCTGACGAAGACCCGACGTTCGGCGTGCCAGCGAACTGCCCTGTTCAGCACCACACTTTCAATATCGTTACCAATTTCCGTCAACTGTTGAGGGTTCATCGTGTGATCGACCCGCTCCACCGCCTGCTCGATGATCGGGCCTTCGTCCAGATCTTCTGTGACATAGTGGCTCGTCGCTCCAATAAGTTTGACGCCTCGCTCGTGAGCCTGATGGTAAGGCCGCGCCCCCTTGAATCCCGGAAGAAAAGAATGATGAATATTGATGCAGCGACCGGATAGTTGAGACGTCAGTTCCGCCGACAATATCTGCATATACCGCGCCAGAACCAGCAACTCGGCATTGAGGTCCGTAAACAGTCCGAATAACTTCTGCTCTTGTGTCTGCTTCATGCCTTGCTCGATTGGCAAATAATGAAAATCCAGTCCGTACCATTCCACGAGGCGCCGATTTGCCTCATGATTTGATACGACCCCAACAACGTCAATAGGGAGCGTTCCGCTATTCCAGCGGTGCAACATACTGTTAAGGCAATGATCCTGCTTCGAAACTGCGATCATTACCTTGCACTTTTCATCGCTCGGCCGAAGCGACCAGTGCATATCAAAAGTCTCTGCAATTTTCGCAAAGTCGGTTTCGATCTGGTCTCTCGACTTATTCTCAACACCCGAAAAAACGGTACGCATGTACGACCGCTTGGCGACCGGTTCGCGATAGTGCGAAGCCTCCAGAATCAAGCCGCCGTGGTCGGCAATGAATGATGAAATAGCGGCGACCACGCCCTCGCGATCCGGGCAATCCGTGGTAAGTGTATACGCGTCGTGTGTCATAGGCTCCTGCCTGGTATTCATTGTTAATTGATTATTGTGCGAAACTTAAGAGGTTCAGCGAAGCAAACACCGGGTACTTGAAGGACTTCGTTCGGCTCTGGTGCCGAAGCTAGGAAGCACCTTCTTCACCATATTCTTTCAGGCGGTTGTACAGCGTTTTCAAGCTGACACCGAGGCTGTCAGCTGCGGCTTTTTTGTTTCCGCCATATTGTTCGAGCGTCGCCAGGATCAAGTCTTTCTCAACATCTGCGATTGAACGACCGACACTCAGGCCTTCAACTTCAACACCCAGCTCGTCGTCAAATTTCTCCGGGGCCTCAACGGTGTCGTGCTCGGCCATGATGTATGCACGATGGACCGTATGTTTGAGCTCCCGGACATTGCCTGGCCAATCATGCTGTGCAAATTGTTGCAAAGCATCTGTGGAAAACGACTTATCAGTCTGGTTGTCACGATTCAGCTCTGCGAGAAAATGCTGCGCCAGTAACTCCAGGTCACCTTGTCGTTGTCGAAGCGGCGGAAGCGTAATTGGAAACACGCGCAACCGGAAATACAGATCTTCGCGCAGTGAGCCTTCGCGAACTGCTTCCGCAGGATCGCGATTGGTCGCAGCGACAAGTCGGGCGTCGACCGGTACTTCCGACTCCGCACCGACCCGCAGCACATGGCCCGTTTCGAGGACGCGCAGCAAGTGCGTTTGAAGCTCGATCGGCATTTCCGTAATTTCATCAAGAAACAAGGTGCCGCCGTTTGCCCGCTCAAAAAATCCGGCATGGCGTTTCGTAGCGCCGGTAAAGCTGCCTTTCTCGTGACCGAATAACTGGCTGGAAATCAGTTCTTTCGACAGTCCGCCACAGTTCACGGGAATAAACGGGCCGGTCCTGTTACTCATTTGATGAACAGCATCAGCAGCAAGCTCTTTACCCGTTCCGCTCTCTCCCTGGATAAAGACGGTGCTATCGGTCGGTGCAACCTGGCGTAACTTGTTGACGACATCCTGCATGACGTCGCTATCCCCGACCATAGGCCCGACCTGCACAACGTACTCGCCAGTTTCGCCATCAGACTCTGTCGCGACGGCATTGACGACGCTAAGCATTTCGCGTGGCTCGATCGGCTTTTTCATGTATGAGACGCCCTGCCCCTCCATGCCACCAATTAGCGACTTCACACCCGTATGCCCGGTAATAATAATTATCCGCCCCGGGCGTTGCTTGCCAAACGCATCAAAAATTTCGAGGCCACTGCCATCCGGAAGCATCAGATCAAGTAGTAGCACATCCGGTGTACGTTCTTCGAGCATTTTGCGCGCGGCAACCAGCGTGTTCGCAGTAAACACTTTGTGTTCATGCAGACGCAGGAACTCGGCCATGCCGCTCGTGAATGCAGTTTCGTCGTCAACGATAAGAACTTGTGCCATTTACCTGTACTCAGCGATGGGTGCGGCAGCGTGTAGCAAGGGTGTCAATATAGGCATCCAGACTAAAAGTGGCAATCAGATTTTTTCGCTTTCAGGAACGTCTTGCGCTAAAGGAGCATCGGCAGGCTGGCACGATCATTGCTTATTAGTTCTGTTAAGCGAACCCGAATCTGGTCCGCGACACTTTGGCTCAATTCATTTTGCATTAATCGGAGGAAGAAATCATGAAGACACCTCTGACTAGGGCAATTAGCTTTGGTCTGTAAGTGGGCGGCCTGGTATCTGTATTTTTGAAAAAATTACAGCACGTAGAAAATCTTACGGGACTGATTTCGAATCTCAGACCTTTGTCCCGCTCCAGGCCGCCGCCTTTCTGGCCTCGCGCAATTGGCATGCTTGTTGCAGCTTACCTTTGTAACGACGCGCACTCGGTCCGAGCGCCGGAACGAGTGGGTCGGATACTGGCGTAAACGTAAATTCCTTTAAGGAGGATCAAAAATGAAGCATTACAAACTTCCCGTACTCATTGCTGGCTCACTCTTGCTCGGCGGAATTTCTACACCCGTTGTTTATGCGGGCGAATCCGGCAAGCAAACCATGGAGCATCGCGCCGAGGAGACAAAGTCCGCGGTAAAAGACGCATGGTTGGACGGTAAGCTCGAAAGTGCATTGCTTTTTAACGAGCACTTGAACTCATTTGCGATCGATACTGAGGTCAAAAACGGCGTTGCCTATCTGAATGGCGCAGTCGAGTCTGACATTGACCGGGATCTCGCCGGTGAAATCGCCCAGTCGATCGAGGGTGTTACCAAAGTCGAGAACAAGCTCACGATTGACGAAAACAAGGTCGCGAAGGCCAACCAGAGCGACACTGACACGCGAAAAGGTTTCAAGCAATCCGTAGCTAATGCGACGCTGACAGCTCGCATTAAGACTGAGCTGCTTGTCAATTCAAATACCGGTGGCTTGTCAATTGACGTTGATTCAAACAGCGGCCAGGTAACGCTCTCAGGTGAGGTTGAGTCCGATCAGGAAAAAGAGCTGGCCGAGCAGATTGCGAAAAACACAACGGGTACGCAATCCGTTGAAAACAATCTGACAGTTGCAGAAAACAGCTAGTCAATTGTCCGTAATTTCTGCAAATTCAAATTTCGAAAGGAGGTTCAAGGACATGAACGAGTATCACATCAAGGGCAACTGGAACGAACTGAAGGGCAAGGTCAAGGAACAGTGGGGTCGCCTCACTGACGATGAAATTGACCAGATTGACGGCCAATCAGATCAACTGGTCGGCGCGATTCAGAAGCACTACGGTCGTTCCATTGACGAAGCCAAGCGCGAAGTCGAAGAATGGCAATCGCGCTCGACACACTAAGCCTCGTAAAAATAAGTAAGATAATCAGGCCGGCAGCGACGCTGTCGGCCTTTTTCGTTGCTAGATATGGTCTTTAACGGCTTCAAGCAAATCGCTGAGTGACAGCGGCTTTCTCAAATAGCGGGAAACATTCAGGTCATCTGTTTCCTCGTACAGCTCGTCGAGCGGATGTGCAGTCATAAATATGATCGGCAAGTTGAAACGCTCTTGCAGCCGCCGCGCGACGCTTACGCCGCTCTCGCCCGCACCGAGCTGCCAATCGCAGACCAGCAGATTGGGTACTTGTTGTACGACGGCGGCATAAGCTGCTTTCGCATTCGCGGCGGTCGCGACATCGTAGCCACAGTACTCAAGATAAATACTGGTCGCTTCGCGCGCTGCAGGATCATCTTCAACAATCAATACACGTTTATTGGTGTCTGAATTACTTTGCATATTTGGTATCAATGATAGAGATCGTTGGTATGTTCAACAAGTTCGGACTCGCGAGTTTACAGCCAGTATTCCACCGTCCAGCTGAAGAACTCCTTCACACGGTCGAAAAACGGGCGACGCTTCCAGTCATCCAGCGTAACCTCCCTGGTTTCATTCAGGTCGAGCTCAAACTGTGCTTCCATCTGGCGGCCGAAATATTGCCCCATAATAATTGCGTTTACTTCGTCGTTGTGGAGAAAGCTTCGATAGTCGAGGTTGCTCGACCCCACCGTGGACCAGATGCCATCGATCACCGCCGTTTTGGCGTGCAGGAAGGTCCCGCTTGTTTCGTAAATTCGTATACCCCGCTTGAGTAATTCACCATAACGAGATCTCGATGCATGCAAAATTGCTGCGGAGTCAGAAATCCCCGGCACGATCAAACGCACATCCACACCGCGAGCGGCAGCGTCGCCTAACAAATTCAGGAAGGCTTTGTCCGGGGCAAAATAGGCCTGGGTAATCCAGATCCGGGTTTCCGCACGTCGCATCGCCTCCAGGTACGCCCGATAAATTGGCGACTCTTGTCCGTTGCCGCCTTCGGACAACAACACGGCAACCACGTCATTGCACGGCCCTGGCGCGTTGCAGGCCGGAAACTCGTCGGGCGTAAATGACAGATCGTCGCCGTCCCAGTTACTTGCAAAAGCTGCCTGAAAAGCGGCGACGGCAGGCCCGCGCACGGCTACGTGGGTATCCCGCCAGCCCGACAACAACGGATCAGACCGCCTGCGCAGCCGCTCATTGGATGCGCTGGAGTAGGTATTCGATACGTTGATGCCTCCGGTAAACGCAATCTCGTCATCGACGATGAGCAATTTGCGATGCGTCCGATTATTTGCCTTAAGTGGATTACCGCCCGCGAGAGGATTAAGCCGATTGAATGCCTGAACGTGAACGCCAGCGTCGGTAAGCAATTCGAAAAAATCGTCGTCACTGATCCAGCTGCCGATACTGTCATAGATCAGGCGGACGGTAATGCCCGCTCGACTGCGTTCGATCAACGCATCAGCAAACTGCTGGCCAACTTCATCATCGGCAAAAATATAGGTTTCGATATGGACCGTTTCGCGAGCGGCGCCGATTGCCTCCAGCATTGCCTTGTAGGTACTCGGACCATCAATCAGCAGGGTCGCCTGGCTGTCCGTATACAGCGGCGTTTCGCTGAGAGACTCCAGCGTAGACAATATCTCTCGCGCCGATTCGGGATTCGGTGCGTCTTCAACTATCGCATCGACAACTTTGTCCGCCTGGTGCTCGCTCAATACGCCACCCTCATCTGCCACTGTCGGTATTTCGTCCGTCGAAACGGTTATGGGAGTCACACTACAAGCCCCGAGGCACCCAGCCAGAATCGATAGTATCGCTACACTGGCGGGTTTTGGGTCGAAAATTCGGAATTGCCTGTCCATAGCTGACCCTCCCCGGCAAGCAGAATGCCGGCCCATACACAGGTTATCCTGCAGTATTTGTGCCAATAGAAGGCAGCGCCCGGGGCTTGGTAATCCTGTTGCGATGCACGAACCAGAGCCCTGGGAATCCCTGTCAAAATTACACAGCGGTGTAAATATTTCGCCAGCGCGGTCAGCCGGTAATTGCCGTTAATTACCGCTAAGTACCGCTAGCTGTCGATGCGCGGGGTGACCAGGGCTCGGTACTCTCCCAGTGTCGCAAATGCGTTCAAAGGAAGTTTGTTGCCGGAATCGCAGGCAGCGAAAACTTGCCAGGCACACCGCATCCGACGCAAAAGAAATCTGAAACTAATCAACAGGGAGAATTGACGATGAAAATAACGGCATTGATTCTTGGTGTACTTGGCGGTTTAGTTGCCGGTGCCCTCGGCGCTAAATGGCTTGGCGACTTCGGCCAGCTTAACGATATGCAACGTGCGATGGGTGGAGAGCAGCTCCAGAACATGGGCACAGCAGGCGTGCTGCTGCTCGTCAGTCTGGTGCTGGGAGTGACCGGCGGAATCATGTCTTGGAAACGGAAGTTTCTCGTTGGCGGGGTTCTAATGCTCGTTGGCGGGATTGCTCCGTTGTTCTTTGCGAAGCAGGCAATCCTGTTTCTGGCTATTCTGATCGCAGGCGGCATCGTCGCGCTCCTTGCGCATGTCAAGTCGGGTACCCCTGGCGAGATCACCCGCCCCGGATAAGCGCCGCTTACGACAACAGAGAATCGCGGCAGGTTGGAGGGGCCGCGATTCGCCATGAAATTAAAGTAACAACAGGTTGACAGCCGAGACACCCGCGACTCTCGCGCTCCTAAGATAAACTTAATGTTGCGCCGCTAAGCTCTCCTTGAACCCTCAACAAGGAGTCCATTCCATGAAAAAGATCTGCCTGGTGGTGTTATTCGGCCTGGTTGTTGTTACGGCACATGCCCAGACCGGCGGTTTCAACGGCCCTGACGGCCGCGAGCTCGTCTCGTCTCTCAAGGTCCAGGAAATGACTGACGGCGTCAATCTAAGGATCGAACCGGCAACACGATCGATGTCGATTCCATCCGGCTGGTGAAATAAGCTGTTCGAGTCGCAATCGGCGTCGGAATCCGTGTGTGAGCCCATTTTCCTCGCGAACATATTGATTCTGCTGCCGCAATCTTGAGAATAGCCTACTGTGTACCTGTTACTCGTCGAAGACGACCTGAACCTCGGCAAAGCACTGTTAAAGCTGCTTCGGCCGCACTACCGTGTGCACTGGGTCCGGAATCTCGCCTCTGCGAAAGACCACCTCGCAACAGCGCAGTATGACGCTGTGCTGCTGGACCTTGGCTTGCCGGACGGTGACGGCATTGACTGGCTGCAAGCCATACGCAAAAAGGGGTCACTGCTACCGGTTTTAATCCTGTCGGCGCGCGACGCGCTCGACGATCGGGTACGGGGTCTCGATACCGGCGCCGATGACTACCTGGTCAAGCCGTTTGAGCCCGATGAATTACTGGCAAGAATCCGTGTCCTGCTGCGACGACAATCCGGTGCCGCACAAGCCATGCTGCGCGCCGGCGACCTGAGTTTTTCACCGCAACAACAACAATTCTACTTGCATGACGCGGCAATCCACTTGCCGGCCAAAGAATTCCAGCTACTCGCTGTCCTGATGCAGGCGGGCAAGAAGCCGGTTAGTCGTGAGCGGCTGATACAACAGCTGTACGGTCTCGGGGAAGGCGCCGACTCGAATACGCTGGATGTGCACATGCACATGTTGCGCAAGGTGGTCGGCAAGGATCGTATCAGCACCGTCCGCGGGTTTGGTTACCGGCTGACACACGAATGAAGCTGCGCTTAACGCACCTGGGAATATTGCTCGCGCTCAGTACCGTACTGACCGGGATCGGCGGTGTTGCAGCGACCTATTTTGTCGCCAAGGATGAGTTTCGCGACCTGCTGGACGACGACCTCGAAACCCAGAGTCGCCTGCTTTCTGAAATGCTGGAATCCGGTACGCATAACTTGCCGCCAGACAAACTCGAAGACCTGCTTGAAGAAGTCTTTGAGGAAGATAATGAAGACACGTTATGGGTGAATGTGTATGAGCGATCAACAGGGTCACTTACCAGCAATCTCCACCACAACACACCGATGCCGAAAGATGACGACGAGACTCCACGACTCAAACTGGATGGTTACCAATGGCACGGCGCGCAGCGCGCAAGTGACCGGTACCTGGTCCAGATTCTGCGGCGCGATGACTACCTGAGTGATGCCCAGGATGATGTTTTCGACGACATCGCCAAGCCGGTTCTCATTGCCGGTGGCATCAACCTGGCATTGCTGGCGATATTTCTTACCATGGTATTGCGGCCCGTCGCGCGGCTGAGTCGACAACTTGAGACTCGCAGTCCGGATTCGCTCGCGCCGTTGTCTGTCAGGACATTAACAACGGAAGTCGCCGTGTTGCGCGATACGATGAATCAACTTATTAAGAACGTCGACGACGTGCTCAGTCGCGAGCGCCAGTTTGCAAATGACGTTGCACATGAGCTACGGACGCCGCTAACGACACTCAAGCTTGAACTCGCGGGCGATGATCCGGACAGCGAAGTGTTGCAGTTCGAGGTCAATCGTTTGACCCAGCTTGTCAACCAGATGCTGACCCTGGCACGTGTAGAGCAAGGACACATGCGCAAGAGTTTTGCGGATGTCGATCTTGAGTTGCTGTGCACGCAGGAACTGGACCAGTTGTCATCTGAGATGACGGATGCCGGCATGACTGTGCATCGTTCGCTCGCCCCGCTAACAGTACCCGGCGATAAGGTGCTACTCGCGGTGTTGCTTAGAAACCTGTTGCTTAACGTGCTTCGACATACGGGCAATGGGACTGAAATTGACGTCAGGGTGGAGCGGACCGATCAGAGAGTCAGCCTGTCGGTGGAAGATAACGGCCCGGGGATTGAGCGGCACCGTCGCGAGACACTCAACGTCGGATACAGTCGCATGGACAGCCGCAGCGCCGGTCACGGACTGGGGCTGGCGATTTGTCGCAAGATTGCTGCCGTACACGGTGCATCGTTTACGCTCGAAGCGAGGCAGGATGGCGCCAACGGTTTGCTGGCACGAGTCGTCTTTCCCGCTTAAGCCAGACTTAAGATTCGGCTGGCAGAGTTACAGCATGCAAGCCATTTTTGACAACCACAGCAACACTCGTCCACGTAACCTGCCGTGGCCTGCCCGTCTCTCACAGCAGCGACAATCGGTTTTCCTGGTTGCTCTGTGGCTGTTGCTCGGGTTAAACCCAACGGCATGGGCGGAAACAGACAACGTCATCGTTTTCGAGCCGAGTTATTTCGTCGCGGCTCAAGCGAAAAACGCCTACGAGATGGTGCTGCTGCTGCCGGGCTTTACGTTCGACCCCGGTGACGACGATGTCCGTGGTTATTCCGGGGCGAGCGGAAACGTCCTGATCGGGGCACAGCGACCGGCCGCCAAATTTGACAGTCTCAAGAGTATCCTGGAGCGCATTCCCGCGTCCGCAATTCAGAGAATTGAGTTGATCCGTGGAACCCACACTGGCATCGACATGCAAGGCCAGATGCTGGTTGCCAATATCGTGCGACGTAGTACGAGTGCTACCGAGCTTGGTGCAACTGTTGCATTGTATGCGCACGGTGACAACCGGCGATTGCCCGAGGCACGGTTTGACCTCTCGCGGCAGTGGAATGAACAACTGTTCGAAGCTTCTGTGGAAGCCTATAAGCTGGCTGACGATGACAGCGGCACCGGCTTTCGCCGGCGATCCGACGCTTCTGGCCAGCTCACACGCGATGCGGCGTCGCGCCTCGTTGCAGACGATGAAGGATTACAGGCGACGCTTGGTTACGAACAGCCAGTCGCCGGCGGAAAATTGCGATTGAATGCCGCCGCTTTGAGCGGGACCAAATCCGATAATGAGCAGCTGCGGAGCATATTGCCGAGTTCCGAGTCTGCAGAAATTCGGGAACAGGAAAACTACGACCAGCTCGAACTCGGTGCCCGTTTTGTACGACCAGTATTCGATGACAACACCCTGGAGCTGTTGGCGATTCAACAGCTTCACCAGGAAGATGCTTCCGAGGTAGAGAACACAGTCGATGGTGATACCGCTTATATTGAGGAAACAGAAACGGGTGAATCGATACTGCGCGGAACGATTCGTAACCCGCTCTCGGATGCCAGTACATTCGAATGGGGTGCAGAACTGGCGTACAACTTTCTCGACAGTCGCTTTGGCAGTGCGGACAGCGGTACCCCGCTGTTGCTACCCGAAGCTGACGTTAGTGTCCGGGAGTATCGCGCCGAAGGCTTTGCCAGCATTGGCTGGGAGAACGGCGAGTCGTTGCAGGCAGAAGCAGGCCTTGCCTACGAGCTCTCCCGGATCAGCCAGCAAAGTGACAGCTATTCATCCCGGGACTTGAACTACCTCAAGCCACGACTCAGCGTCACGTGGACGCCGTCGGCGACCGACCAGGTTCGTATACGCCTCCAAAGACTGGTCGGCCAGCTGGATTTCGGAGATTTCGTATCGTCGGCAGAGCTCTCGACCGACACTGTCAACATCGGCAATCCCGAACTCGAACCCGAGACATCATGGGACCTGTCGGCGAGTTGGGAGCGCCGGCTGCAGCAGGACGCGACGCTGGTTTTTGGCATTAGCCATTCACGTATCGACAACGTCGTGGACCTCGTACCGATATTCGCGGACACGAACAACGACGGTATCGATGAAGTGTTCGAAGGGCCCGGTAATCTTGGCAGTGGTGCGGTCAATGAACTGAGCCTTGGCATGGACTTATCTTTATCCAAAGTCGGGATTAAAGGTGGCACGATCAAGGGCGATATAACCTGGCGCCATACCGCGGTGGATGACTCGATCACGGGTCAACGCCGACAAATAGCGGGCAAGACACAGCATTGGGAAGGTCGCCTGGAATTCAGCCAGGATATTCCGGCTTATCGACTGCGCTGGGGCGCCCATTTGACTCTTGCGGAACGAGAACCCGAGTTTCGCCTCGACGAAACACGGCTTGAGACCGAGTCTGCCTGGGTCGGTGTTTTTGCCAACATCGCACCTACACCGAACTGGACCTTTTCGGTAGCGCTGCAGAATCTCAGCAGTCGTAAAAAGACCCTGACGCGTAGACTATTTAATGCGCCTCGAGACAGCGGCGGGATCGAAGCGATTGATAAGCAGTCCAGAACGTATGAGCCTTACGTTGTTCTGCGGGTGCAGTGGCAGTCGGGTTGGTAGAGTATTAGGCAGGTTTTGGGTGGCTTTCCTTTTATTCATGGCCGCTGGCACCGTCGAAAATTCGAATTCCGTCAATTGCCGTGTTAGCCACAATTGGTAGCCAGCCGGGACACATTTGTCCTTACTCAGTTTCTTGCCTGCATCCAATACCTAGTATGTGAAGTCGGCATTCAATTGAACGCGGTTGTAGTCACGCTCGGCAATCGCGTTGCTGCCAACCTGATTTTCAAAATAGGTTGCCGACAGTGTCCAGTGCGGCGTAACTTTCCAGCCCGCTTTAAAATAGTGGCCCCTGACATCTGAGCCGCCACCACCGAAGTCCGAATCGCTAAGTTGACCGTAGGCCGCGTCTGCTTCCAGATCGCGGTAAAAGTAGTCAAGCTGGACAACTCGATCTCGAAATGTGGTGCTCGCTCTGGCTCCCGCTGTCCATCCTGCGTCGAATGCGTCGGCACCGAGATTTTGCAGCATATGGCCAAATACTTTTATCCTGAACTCCCCAAGATCAACATCCAGTGCGGCAAACAGGTCCACTTCCTGATAGTCATTCAGGTACGAACAACTCGTGGAGTCTTGCGGATCGCTGCAGAAAAAGCTGTTGCCTGCGAAAGCAAGA
Source organism: uncultured Woeseiaceae bacterium (assembly GCA_963976215.1). Classification (GTDB taxonomy): domain Bacteria; phylum Pseudomonadota; class Gammaproteobacteria; order Steroidobacterales; family Woeseiaceae; genus UBA1847. The sequence continues at coordinate 16,378 of CAXBJV010000016.1, forward strand.
TCGGACCCAAAATAAGTTCCGTCTCCGGCAATGGAAAAGTCGAAATACCCGACCCCGGCGGTCAGACTTGCGCTGCCGATCGGGCGGCGAAGACCGATGTGACCGCCGTACGACTGCTCCCGTGAGGGAGAGAGACTGTCACTTTCCAGCCACGTGCTCAGGACCGTCGCGAATACTGTTTCGTTCTGGTAAGTCAGTGCCACGCCTTCCGGGCGCCACTCATCGTCCCACATCATCGAATGGCTGGGCACTCGCAACAGTGGGTTGGCAAACTTGCCAGCCAGAACGTGGAGGCCCTCGACCGGGGTCCAATCGACATAGGCCAGGTCCAGGTCGATGTCTTTCTTGCTGCCACCGTTCCCTAATGTCTGAGTACTGGAGGTTGGTGCGGAACCGCCGCTGGAAAGCCCGAAACCCAGTACCAGCGAATCGCTGACCTTGCGCGCAAGACTTGCCCGCGCCCGAATTCGGGTGCGCGAATGCAGTTCTGCGCCTTGTAGATCGATTTCTTCGTAGCGATATCGAAAATCCCCATGAAAACTCACTTTGTCATCCTCAACATTTCGTCGGGCGGACTCTTTCTCGAGTTTGACCGGAACTGGCGAGTGTTCGCGGCCCTCCAGCGCTTCCAGTCGTCGAGTCAACTCGGCCACCTGAGCGCGTAGCAGAGTTACCTCATCCACTTGCGCAGCGAACGCACCCTGTGCGCAGCAGAGCAACAGGAAACCAAGCATCGAGTTTCGAAACATCAGACTATTCCTTGGTCCTTCATTGTGTTTTTTATTTGCGTGACAACGCCAGGTACGAACCGCTGACGGCAATGAATAAGAGCGACATCGACAACAGACTCAGGGCCAGTCTGTGCCCGGGCCAACCGGTTTTCCCTGAATGGATGGGGTACATCGCATTACCGATTGTCGGGCCGACACCAGTTTTCGTCGCGTCAATTCGCTCATGTACCGTGCCAGTTCCCGCGTTCAGGACGAGATAGCTGCGGCCGTTTGGGTGCAGCTCGCCAGCATTGCGCAAACGCACAATCAGGGGCTCTCCTTCAGATTTTGGAAGCGTCAGCTCCCGTGGCGCTCCTGTGGGGAACTCCGCCGAAATGCTTGACAACACGACCGGCCAATTGACATCAATCGATTCGGCGTCGATTTTCCGCACTGTCGGACGCAGCAAATCTGCCGACCCAAAAATAGCATTCAAGCCTGCATAGACAGGCGCAGAGAAAGCCATTGTTACCCCTGTGAGTGCGAGAAACAGAAGCAATACCGACAGCGAAAATCCTTGCGCGGCATGTGCTCGCAGCAAAAGCGGGCGCGACGGTTTCTTGGGCAAGAAATAGCGAACCCGGTATACATTTCTGCGTCGGTTCCAAAGCACCAGCCCCAACGTTAAGTTGACACAAAGAAGACAGGCAAATATTCCAACGACATTCAGACCGGTCTTGCCCAGGAGCAGATGTGCATGCAGTTCAAACAAGAACGCTGGCAGCGTATCCAGGACACCCCATTCCGCAATACGAGCTGCCGTACCGGGATGAAAAAGTGCCACGCCGCCGTCTGCAAAGTATGCATAGTATGCCGGGAGCGAACCGGTTGGGGGGCGGATAGACTCAACCCGCCCGTTCGTATCGGACACAATCTGTTCGATCACTTCGGCGTTCGGCGATAACGACTGCGGCTGACTCGGCAATGCCGGGTAGCGCCAACCGAAATACTCATCCTGCCACAGCAGCAGCACTCCACTGAGCGTCGCCAGAACGAGCCATAGCGTCAATGCGACACCAATCCACCGATGAATTCGTTGCAGCATCAGTCAGTACTGTCATCGACAACAAGGTCGCCGCGAAGAGTCGGGCGAACGCGCGGCGCGTAGTTGGCATTCACGCGTCGATCCACACTGATGCGATCACCAAGAAACCTGCACACAACGGTATCGACCCACGCTGTTTCGACGAATTGCCATGTCATTTCAAACGTGCGCTCGTCCCACCAGCGGCCACTGGCGACAACTTTCATATCATCTGTTTGATACTGATGATGCAGTTTGTTGCCGGTCATGCTGGTGCGACTTTCCAGCCATTGACCCAACCCGACCAACACCTGGTGAGTGCCGCGATGATCGTTTAGCTGGAATTCCAGCTGGTTCTTTCCGAACGTTAACTTGACAGTCGAGACGTCGTCTTCGTTATCTTCCATCCGGTAAGTACGACCGGAGACCCGCTGGGCGATCGGCGATGTTGTACGGTAAACCTCGGGCAATAATCTCAGGTTTTCCGTCCGTTCACGCAGTTCGTCGTCTATGCCGCCAGGCGACTGCGTCGTTGATTCGCTGAACGCGGCCGGAAAGTATTTCCAGACAAAATCCAGCAACGGATAGTTCTGTACACCCGCCGTCAACGCGAGAACGGCATCGTGGTCCGGAAATACAATTGAAAACTGCCCGAAGGCACCCTCTGCGTAGTACGCGTTAACAGGATCCTCTCGCCACCAGTGATAGCCGTAGTCCTCACCAGGCACCTGCAGACGCGTTGCTTCGTCGACCCAATCCGCTGGAATGAGTTGCTGGCCGTTCCAGACTCCACGGTCTGCATGCAGAATGCCGAGTTTAAGGGTGTCCGCGGTGGTCCAGCTTAAGCCATTACCGCCGGAGTTGATGCCATTCGGACTAGCGCCCCACGTCAGACCTTTGATACCGAGCGGGCGAAACAACCTTGGCTCCAAGTATTCTCGAAGGCTTTTCCCGGTCGTTTTGGTGACAATCGCTGAGAGCATGAAGCTCAATGCGCTACTGTAAACGAAGTGCGAACCAGGTTTGAAAACAACCGGTATTTTGAAAAACTCAGCGACCCAGCTGGTTTTAACTTGCCGGAAAACAGAACCTGAAACACTTTCGGCATGTCCCGACTGCATCGTGAGAAGATCGCGCACCGTCATAGCGGCTAAATTTGTGCTTACAACTGCTGGTAGTTCATCCTCAAAAAACGACACGACGGCATCATCCAGCGAGAAATAACCCTCGTCGATCGCGAGACCTACGCCACATGCCGTAACGCTTTTTGTCAACGAGTGCATCATGTGAGGTCGTTGCGGCTGATAAGGCCAACTCCAGCCCTCTGCAATGACATGGCCCTTTCGATACAGCATAAAACTGTGCAGTTGCAGATCACTCGCAAATACACTATCGATAAAATCCAGAATGGCACGTGGATCTACCCCCGCTTCACCGGGCGACGTGCGCGGCAAACCGTCATCAAACGTCGCAGCCGCATGAGCGGTTCCGGGCAGCATAAAAGAAACAGGTACCAGTGAGCATCCCGCACCTGTCGCCATTGCACCAAGCACTTGTCGCCGTGACAGATAGATTTTCGAATTACTCGATCCCATGGCTGTTTCCTCGCAGCTGTGCGCTCTTTAGTAGGCAATCTCAAATCGCAACCCAACGATGATCGCGTTGTCGATAGTGGACAATGCTGACGGGTTTTGAATGAGCTGAATATCCGGCTGAAGAGTCAAGTGATCATTGATCTTCGCACGATATGTAAATTCCCAACTGATTTCACGATGCCTGACATTCGGGTCAAGTTGCTCGAGTGATTCTCTGTACGGCTGGCCTACTCTAATCGTGGCAACTGCAACTCCCAGCCGGTCATCAGGCCTCGACGAAACAGGCGCAACAACGACAAACCCGGCACCAAAGTAGTCGTCGGCTGCATTTAGCTGATCATTGGCCTGCCCGTAGCGCATAAACCCGGCTACGGTACGGCCACCAAGATCAGCCCGCGTTTCGATGCCGGCGTACCACCCTTCATTCCGGTTCGACGTACCGTTTAAATACAGTCGATCAAACTCGCCTGAATAACGCCAGACCCCTGACCAGAAGCGACTTTTTTCCCCGAAAGGTACATCGACCTCGGCAATGGACAATATGCCGTCGTCATCGTCGAGATCGATAGCAGTGCGCGATGGTTTGTTCGGGTCTCCCGGCACTCCATCCAGGACAGCGGCTCGCAATCCGACATTTTCAAATTTTACGTCACCACGAACAGCCAGTGACGTTACCGGAAAGATACTCGGACCATTCTTTCCGGTTTGCCCGATGTCAGCACCGATACCATGAGAGCTGTTTAAAAAAAGATCGCTGACATCGTTTGTATCAAATTCGCTATTGAGATCATAAAGCCCGGCCCGTACCGACCAACGCTGATTACTCAGCTCATACCAAATCTCGTAGAGTCGGAACGCATGGCCAGCCTCAATATTACTGACCACCTGGAAGTCACCAACGAACTCATCCGAAAACATCGTTCCGTTGTTGTACAAACCATGAGCAAATAGTCGGCCGGAACCGAATCCCCATGCTTCTGACACATCGACATCAAGGGTCGCACTCAGGTTATCGAGATACACGCTGCCGGTCTCTATGCCCCCGGAAACATTACTCAAAAACTTTCCGGTGTATGTCGCGCCAAACTGATAACCGTCTGCGAAAGAGGAGCCCCACGAAAAAAGCAATATTGTGACAGTCTGAAACTTTGGGCGGTTGATACTCATATTCACTAGCGTCAATATTCCTTGTGACGGGCGTGGAATCTAGCGGCGATACAATGATGCGATGCGACTCAAAAGCAGGCGGCATAACGTGAAGATTGAGCAAAGTCACATTAGCCGCCGCTTTCATTACGCCAAACCCTCGGATCTAGAATCTTTGGTTGTACGAAATACCGTATGTTCGACCAACGCCAGCGACATACCAGTTGTTGTTATTGCTGATCTGAGAATACAGATCGATATATTGCTCATTGAATAAATTCTGAATCGCAATACCGACAGTCGCGCCGTTGTCGAATTCTCTGGTCAGATCCAGACTCGCAATCTCGTAACCCTCGAACGAATACGCCGTGTTCTTGTAGGCCTTATCTTCATACCTAATCCACGACGCCCTGGCATCCCAGCCCCACCATGGAAAATCAAGATAAAGCTTCAGTTGATCCGGAGCACCCGCAGACAGCGAAACCAGATCAGTATCATATGACCCGTCCGCATCCGTATCGCTCGCGGCGTCAACATGCGCGTAGCTAATACCTATTCCAACAGATTCGGAGAACTGTCGTGTAAGCAGGGCATTGGCACCGTCTCTGCGCGTCGCCAACCTGGAAATCTCCAGAAGTCCTTCTTCATTAGGTTCGTACGAATTACCAAATGGCGCATCCTGTTCAAACACAGCAACCTCAAACGACGTCGTACCATCGTCGTAACGCACACCGAACTCTACATTTTCGTGAATATTGGGAGAGATCGCCAGGTAGTCATTGTTCAGCGTCACGCCTGCAGCTACACCATTGTTCCGAACCACACGGCCCACCTCGGCCAATTCGAAGCCTTCAGTTAAACTCGCGTGAATGGAAATGGTATCGGTAATGTCGAACATTGCGCCATAGTTGATAATCGTGTCTTTGGAGTCAGTGTAGCCGCCCGTTACTGGCCCGCTTCCTCTCACGAGATAGTAGGGAATCGGCATGAAGTCCCCAATTGATACCTTGCTATCGACCTCACGAATGCCCGCATTAACCCTGAGCCGGTCGGTGATTGACCAGTTGGCATAGATAAAGGGAGCCGATTGATCGAGCTCGGTTGGCGGAATGATCACCATATTATTATGGGGTACCCACTGAGTCGTCTCTTCGGAGCTTGAATCAAACCCAAATGTGACATCGACGGCATCCGCGAAGGTCTTGGATAGAGCAAACCTGAAACCGTTCTTATCCGAAGTTACAGCCGTCTGACCGACAACGGGTGCAGGAGGATTGTTGTCATCATAGAATGCGCTCGTCGCACCACCGAAGCGATAATCGAAATTTGAAGTATAGTATTGGGCGACCAACATCCAGGAAAACAGGTCCTCATTGACGTAATCAACATTCAGCGCCTGATTGTCATCCTCGGGGGGCAAGGCATGGACGGAATCGTCCCAACCGGGTTCCGCAGACTGCAACATGGCGGGAGAGCACCTGTTCGGGTGACATCCCGTCACAGGCGAATAATTTCGCCGGCCTTTCATTTGGTAGGCGTTATGCATGACGGTCAGCGAGTGAACACCGGTGCTGTAATTCGCCTTAAGCATCATATTATCTGTTTCAGTATCAGCGACACTGCCCGAATACCTGACCAGACCAACAATGTCTCCATTGGCGTCATACGACATCCCGCGATAATTTTTGGAATAACCAAACATCAAATTGAGGTTGCCTTGATTCCAGCCCGCGGTGTACGCAAGCTTCTTGCTAAGGCTATCTTTTCTAAACGCGGAGTCCCCATTCAATCGAAGCGTGAAGTCCTGTGAGAACCCGTCTTCATCTGAAGGTGTTTTCGTTACCAGGTTGATTACACCACCCGTGCCGCCAATTCCCTGAACAGCGGATGCTCCATGAATGACTTCAATTTTCGAAACAAAATCCATATCGATAGGATTTGCCTCTTTGTTACTGTCAAACATACTGACGTATTGAGGGATTCCATCAATCAGTATTAACGGGTTGCCGCCTCTTAAAGAAATTCCTCTCATTGTCTGACTCGACGACGAGCCGCTAAAACCTGGAACCGTATTCTCGAGAACGCTCGACATACTGTCCGAAACAGTAATAGCTCGTTGAATTTGCTCTTCCGTGACTATTGTCACTTGATTAGGCATTGAAGCTACTGTCGCGTTTGTTCTGGACGCCTGGACAAGAATTTCATCTATCGTCTCGCCCTGACCATCTTGCTCGTCAGTGTCATCCGTTTGCGCCAGCAAACCGCCTGACATGCTTAGCAATGCAAGGCCGGCAAGTGGTGTGGTTAAATTCCTCATTGATCTCCCCAAATAGCGTTAGTCAGTGTTTTCTTTCGAACTACTTTTTAAGCTTTCACGCAATGACTGTTTACACAATCTCAAGATTGCCGCATATACGACGAATGACGCACTTCATTCTTGCCTGTGTCGATACGTCAAAGGACTTATGGCTCGCCATTTGGGCCCAAAGCGTACAACCGACGCGCCCACTGGCCTGATCTGATTCTGAATTTGATAGGCCATTCATTTGGCAGCTGCAGCGCGACGTGTACGAAAGCGCAGAAAAATGGGCACTAATAGTGCAGCGGCTGCCATGCCCCACAAAATAATCGACAATCCGCTATCGAATAGAATGCCTGGATCACCGTCCGAAATAGCCAGTGCGCGCCGCAAGTTTTGCTCCATCAACTCTGCCAGAACAAAGCCGAGAATGATGGGTGCCGTCGGAAAATTCAGCTTGCGTAATATGTAGCCGAAAACTCCGAGCACCACCATCAGCACCAGGTCGAATGTACCGCTGTGGACACCGTAAACACCGATAAAGCTGACTGCTGTTATTAACGGCACCAGAATCCAGTTTGGGATAGACAACATTCGCGTGAACATGCCGATAAGGGGAATATTCATGACAACCAGAATAACGTTGGCTATAAACAATGACGCAATCAAACCCCAAACAATGTCCGGCTGATTCTCAAACAGCAACGGTCCCGGTGTGATGTTGTATAGCGTCAGGGCGCCCAGCATAACTGCGGTCGTGCCACTGCCAGGAACGCCCAGTGTCAACATTGGAATAAACGACCCGCAAGCCGACGCGTTGTTTGCGGCTTCAGGCGCGGCAACACCTCGAACATCGCCGTCTCCGAAGTCCCCCTCCTCTCCTGCAAGGTGTTTTTCGGTCGTATACGCCATTGCACTTGCCACAGTTGCACCCGCGCCGGGCAATATACCAATGCCAAACCCCATCAGGGATGCCCGGACCACCGTCATCGCCGCCAGCAGGAGTTCTTTGGTGTTGAATAATAAGCGGCCGGAAACTTTGACTACTTGGCTTCCAACATACGTTCGCTCCAGCAATACCAGAATTTCACTAATAGCAAACAGACCTATCACTACAACAATAAACTGGATTCCGTCGCTCAAGTGCACATTGCCAAACGTCAGACGATAGACGCCAGTTCCTGAGTCGATGCCAACCATTGCCATCGACAGACCAATAAAACAACCGAGCAGCGCCTTTGCTGGCTTGCCCCCAAGCATGCCTCCCATCGTCGCAATTGCGAAAACCATCAATGCAAAATACTCAGCCGGGCCAAACTTCAGTGCCCATTTTGCTAACAATGGTGCAAATAATGCGATGCCGATGGTCGCTGTAATCGCACCAGCGAACGACGATACTGCGGAAATGGACAGCGCAATTCCTGCCCTGCCTTTTTGAGCCATCGGGTGGCCATCAATAGTCGTCATAATTGCACCCGCGTCGCCGGGTACATTGAGCAGGATAGCCGAAATTCGACCACCGTATTCGCAACCCATATACACAGCTGCCAGCAGGATGAGTGCGGATTCCGGCGGCAAATGCATAGCGAATGCCAATGGCAGTAAGATTGCGACGCCATTGATCGGGCCGAGGCCGGGCAATAGTCCAAGCACAGTACCTGTAAAACACCCAATTGCGGCTAGTAAAAAATTGACAGGCTGCAGTGCGACCAGGAATCCCTGGCCCAGATGGGAAAAACTATCCATTTGTATCTAGCCCCATATCCGGCCAATCGGAAGACTGACCTGCAGCAGGCGGTCGAAGATCAAATAACCGAGGACGCCAATTGATACACCAGTAAGCGCTCCCGGGATTGTTCGTCCTCCGTAGATTCTGGAGACGGCCAGCACCATCACGGCCGTGGACAATGGAAAACCCAATACTTCGAAGAATGACGCATATGCCAGCAGCACAACCACAAGCGCTGCACCCTTACCAAGCAACGGCAACTGTGGCCAAGCTACGTCTCCGTCTGGCCTGGCCAGCAATACGACAGAGCAAGCGGCCATAAGCACAGCCAAGATTAAAGGAAATGCTTTTGGCCCAACGGGCTCGTAGGCAAAGGGCACATCAAGCAGCCACATCCTGGTGATGATCAGCGCGCACACACACAGCCACGCAAGGGCGAATATGCGATCACTCATATCGCCATGGACCTGAAAATACACACCATCGACTACCCCCCCTTTAGGTCGGTCAATTACTCAAACTCTCCGCTGGAGTAACATTGAGTCCGAAACTATCGGCAAGATCACGATAAATTTGCATGCGCTCCTGGATTTCCAGGTCGAGTGCAGCACCTGTCTTCGAGTAAGGAAACATTCCAAGCTCTCGACGCATCGCATCAAAACGTGAATCGGCCATCATTGTAGCGAAACTATCCACCCACCAGCTGTAGTCGACATCACTGACATCCGGCCCAACATAGAAGCCGCGCATGATTGGCCAAGTGAAGTCGTAGCCCTGCTCTTTCGCGGTCTGTACTGCCGCGAAGGGCGCCGCAAGCCGTTCGTCGGACATGACGGCCAGGACTCTCAACTTCTTGCTTTCGAACATACCCCGGATTTCAGAGATATCACCGGAGTACGCTTGAATATGACCGCCGAGGAGCGCGGTCTGGGCTTCACCGCCACCTTCAAACGGTACGTATCGCATTGCCCGATAATCGATCCCCGCGGCCTGCGCGATAATGGCGCTTTTCATCCAGTCCTGGCTGCCGACAGTACCGCCCGCACCAAAGACGACGGCCGTCGGGTCTTTTTTCAATGCGCCAATCAAATCGCCGAGGGTGTGATAGGGAGAGTCGGCTCGGACCGCCAACATGCCATAGTCGAGACCCACTGCCGCCACCCAGCGAACGTCATCTTCGGTATAGCGGCCAAACTTTCCCTGGGCAATATTCAGTAAAGAACCGCCTGAGAATGCGACAATCACATCCTTGTCCGATCCGCGCTGCGCAATAATCGTATTGAATGACACAGCACCGATGCCACCCGGCTGATAGGTGACCCTCATGGGACCGGACAACAGCTTCATATCCATCAGACCTTTTTGCGCAAGCTTACAAGTCAAATCGAAACCGCCACCTGGCCTGGACGGCGCAATGCACTCCGGCCTTGCGGGCCCGACTTTAGCCGCACCGTTTTCTCCACTGCCACCGGCACCGGCTCCACACGCAACAAGCATTGTGCACATTATCGCGGTGCTCAGATTTCGATAGCCCATTGGTCTCGTGTCTCTTTGTTGGTCGTCTTGTTATGTGAGGAAGCTATGGGCTATTAGATAGCCCGAAATTGACTCGGAAACCATCCGTCGAATGCCCAATACAGCATTTACTGGACCACAGCGACTGCAAACCTGTCCATACTGCGGATGACGGATACTTCGCCTGGAGCACGGATTGATATCTATTGGGGTTGGTCTTGATGGTCCGATTTATCAGAGACTGGATTCATGAACTCTTCAACGAAATGCGCTGACAGATCGGTGCGGCCGTCAAGTCCAGCTTTCTTGTAGACCGCCTGGGCTTGCTGGCGCACAGTACGTTCACTGGTATTTCGCAGATCCGCAATATCCTGCAAGCGCAGTCCTTTCAATAGAAACAGCGCAATCTCTTTCTCCGCACCGCTAAGGCCCCACTTCTCGAAATCGGCATCGATTTGACGCATCCGACCCTGCAATGCGTCATCAAGTTTGGCAGATAGTTGCTCCGCATCACTCGAGACTCCCTCCAGGATCTTAGCAAGATCGGCGACACTGCGGCGAGCACGATATCGCTGCCAAAAGGCCACACTTGCTACTACAACGCTAAGCAAAACCACGGCGACGATCCACGGATAGCGCCGCAGGATTGTCTGGTGGATGAAGCTGGTCTCAACCCGCGCGGCTTGCTGCGACGTGTTTTGCATAGCACTGGCAATTGCGTATTGCGACTGCAGAAACGATTCGAACGGCGGCCCGGTCAAATAGGAGTCACTCCAGTGGTGTCGATCGATAGCCGCCTTCCAAACCGTGCTTGCAGCAAGTTTGTCGAATACTTCTACAAGGCGGTCTCTTTCAGCACTGGAAATTCCGGGGGGCGCGAAAACAGCACGCCAATTGCCCACTGTAATGTCGATACCGCTTTCTTGCAGCGTCGGTATGTCAACGTCAGGAAGCCGCGCATTGCTCGAAAGCGCAAGCGCGCGCAAATGTCCGGCCGATATCAGAGACTCCAACTCGCTATAGTCGCTTACACCAACGTTGGCACTCCCTGAAATTAATGCCGCTCCCACCTCAGACCCGCCGGGATGGGCCTTGTAGTGAACTTGTACCGCTTCAACCCCGAGTGTCGCCGCCAGAGCTTGTACAAGAATCTCGTCAGGTCCGCCTAAAGAGCCGCCGGTCCAGGTAATGGTGTCCGGTCGCGATTCAAACATTAAGACGAGATCGCCGATACTCATGATCGGCGAATCAATCGGTACAACAATTGCGGCACTCGTTTCAGTCAGTCTCGCAATCGGCGTAGTTTCAAGAAGCGATACGCGCGAGCGGTTTGGTGCGGATGCGCCAACAGTGAACATACCAGCAATCAAGAGTGCTGAGCCGTTGCCGCGGCGTCCTTCAATGAACTGCGCCAGTCCAATGAGCCCACCTGCGCCTGGGCTGTGCTCGATACGAACGCGGTCGACCAAACCTTCTTCACGCAGCGTCTTTCTCACAGCCTGCGCCGTCAAGTCCCATCCGCCTCCTTCGAGCGCCGGTACGACTATTGTGAGATTTACAAACTTCTGATCGTCTGACTCGGATGGATCCTGTGCATGCACACCACCAATTTGCAGGCAACCCAGGATCAACGCCGCAATCGTTACGCTGTACTTCGACACCTGACACTTGCCGGCCACAGGTGACTTGCGGTTCATCGATCGGCATCTCAATCTGGTTGCAGCCAATCGACGTGAAGTGGACAAATAGGTGTATTGCATGAACTACAGTCTAATTGACACGACCATCTGACGATACACCGTTTGCCAAACAAAATTCAGGTTGATTACCTTCCCCCGGCCGACTGACAGTCTACAGATTACTTCGTCACTGGCCGGCAACCTGTGAGCAATTCACATCGTGGAATCTGCTACACCGCATCGTCATTCGGCACCACGCTCGAAAATGATGTTGCCGCCAAATATGGTCATATTGACATCAGTCGTTAGCAACTTTTCGGGGTCACCGTTGAGTACGTTATCGGAAAGCACGACGATGTCCGCCAGTTTGCCTACAGCAATCGATCCAACCCGATCTTCCTGGTGAGATGCCATCGCGGGATTGATCGTATAGGCACGCAAGCCCTCTTCGACAGTGATGCCTTCTTCCGGATGCCAGGCGCGATCGAGCGGCTCTCCAGGCTGACGTCGTACAACCGCCTGGTAGATGATCATTAGTGGATCGAGCGGCTTCGCGACAATCTTGTAAAACCCACCCGGCCAGTCCGATACCAGGTTGATGCGTATACCGTTGTCGATCAACGTTCGCCCGGTAAACGCAAACTTCGCGCGTGCAGGTCCGAGTTTCTCGTCGAGATGGTCCACCTCCACCAACATGTGCATTGGGGTGATATCTGCAAACGCGTGCAGATCGCCGGCCCGGCGAATATCACTCAATCGCGGATACTCCATATGAATTAATCGCGGCCGGCGGTCGCGGGGGCCATTGACACGAATTGCCTCCTCCAGCCAGTCAAGATACAGCGCCGTCGCCTTGGAGCCGATTTGATGAGTCGCCATATCGAATCCCGCGCGATCGGCGCCAAGGAAGTTGGACCGCGTCAGCTCCGGAGATTGAACCCTGAATGTGAAATTGCCCGCGTAATTGGGAGTGTCGTTGAACGGTTCAAACATCAAGGACCCGTCGATAAACGACTTGAGCGCCCCAAACTGAATCATGTCATCACCCGAGCCGGGCGAGATTCCATGAGCGGACAGATCTGCCCAAACGTCCAAAGCCAGCTGTGCGTAGACACGCACCGTTAGCGCATTCTCCTCACGTAGATCCGTAAAGATGCTGAGATCGCTGTTGCTACGCTCTGCGTGAGTCCTGAGCATGAGCTGCTGCGATATATCCTCGACGCGAGTCATGTCGTGAATACCAGTAATGCCAAACTGGCTGAAATTTTTCATTAAGGCGCGAGCGGCGATCAGTATGCGGGCCTTATTTCTCGGGGGAAGCGCAAGAAAAGCGCGCTGTCCTGCACGGTCAAACAACATGCCGTTGAGTTCGCCGGTTGCAGCGTCGCGCCCGTACGAACCTCCGCCGGGGTTTGGCGTATTCTTGTTGATCCGCAAGTATTCAAGGGCCAGAGAATTGGCAAAATAGTCGCCGTCATGCCGTCGAAACAGCACGGGATGGTCCGGACTTACAGCATCCACCGCCGACAGGAGGGGCTCAAAAGTCACGAAGTCGTCCCGTCCGGCCAGCTGCGCTTCGCGGGAAGCGATTTCTCCCCAGTCGCCGCCTGTAATCCACATACCTTTCGGTATACGTTGCGCCGCCTCGGCCAGGCGCTCAAGCATCAATTCCTGTGAATTGACATCCATCAGGCGCGCCTCGAAGAACCACTCTGTCGCATTTTCAAAGTGCGTGTGGCCATCGATAAAGCCGGGGACAACCATTCGACCGTTCAGGTCGAGGGTTCGGGAATCCGGACCGCCGAGTTTCAATACCTCGTCATTGGATCCAACCGCAATAATTTTGGAACCACGAATTGCCAGCGCCTCGGCACCGGGCACGTTTTCGTCCGCGGTCCAGACTGTCGTATTGAACAGGATAAGATCCGCTGGAAGCTCCGGCTCACCTGCGACGGCTGAACCGCCTACGAACATGCTGATTGAAAGAAGTGGCGCAATGATAAATCGGCGAAGCATCCTAGCGATCTCCCTTAGTTGCTGTTACGGCATATTTGGATTGCATCACGCTAATGACCATAAAGTCAGTCAACCGGTCAATCCTTCCAATGACGGATAGCGGCAATTCGGCGGTAGTGCGAGCATGTGACAGGTACTCCACACTTCAAAATCGAAGGGCACTCATCACTATGAAAATCTCCTTTATTTCCAGAGCATTCGCCGCACTCACCGTTTGTTTCACTCTGCAAGTTGCGGCGGACTCGCCGGAGAGCAAGTCGAAATACCACAACGACCTTCTTGAGGCCGCCCGGCAAGAAGGCGAACTTGTCGTTTACAGCGTAACAAGCTCAGTTCCCCTGCTGCTGGAAGATTTTCAACGCCTTTACCCGGACATTGCGCTGCGCTATGTCACTATGGATACGTCCCCGCTTCATGACCGAATCATCGACGAGGCCAAAAATGCTAGTGTCGCCGATATCGCCTGGAGTTCGGCGATGGACCTTCAAGTCGAGCTCGTAAACGACGGTTACGCAATGTCCTACGAGAGCCCGGAACTTGCCAACCTACCTGCATGGGCTGTCTGGAAAAATCAGGCGTTCGGAACCAGCTTTGAACCCGTTGGCATCGTGTACAACAAATCCCTGCTCGCCGCATCAGAAGTACCGCAATCTCGTTCTGAATTTATCGAGCTCCTCTTAAGAGAGCGCCAACGATTTTATGGCAAGGTCATTGCCTTTGATCCAGTGGCGTCGGGGCTCGGCTATCTTCTAATGACACAGGATGCGGTTACATCAGACGATGAGTTCTGGAATTTGGCCCAAGCGATGACCTGCGCGGGTTTGCGACCGCAATCAGGCAGCGGCGCGATGTTTAAATTAATTGCGTCCGGAGATGCATTGATTGGCTACAATTTGCTGGGTTCTTACACCCAGCGTCGCGCCCGTACTGATCTGCCAGAACTTGGATTGGTGCTGCCGAACGACTACACGTTATTGATGAGTCGAGTCATGTTCATTTTGCGGGACGCGCCCCACCCCAACGCCGCGAAGCTCTGGCTCGACTACGTATTATCGAAACGCGGGCAACAACTTATCTCTGAATCCGGGCTCGGCTCTGTACGTTCGGACGTTGTCGGTGAATTCACACCGACTTCGTTCGAGCAAAACAGAGAAAGAGTGATCAAGCCGATCGCCATTGATATGGACCTGCTAGCCCACCTCGACGCCAACGCAAGGCAGGCGTTCCTGGAACGATGGCAGCGCACTTCGTCCAATCATTGTTCCGCTGACCTTAAGTCAGACTAATGACTGTCGCGACGAAATGCGCTGCAAGAACCCGGTCCGCTCGACAGAAGTATTACTTCAGGTGCTTGTCCAGGAATTTGATGATGCGATTCAGCGAGTCGGCAGATTCCGGAGAATCACCGTCGCTAAAGTCGTGGCTGCCAGGCGCGCGGTCATATAACTTGTATTCGTATTTCTTGCCATGCGCCTTCAGTGCTTCGACCAGCCGCTCAGAGTGAACCTTGTGATTGACCGTTGTGTCGTACGTCGTTGCATGGATTAACAGAGGCGCTTCAATCTTTTCAACATGCATTATCGGCGATGCATCGATATAGGCTTGTAAATTGTCGAACGGAAGACCATTAAACTGTGGCTCCTTGGCGATCTGGTTGCGACGATATTCGGGCTTATATGCCATGTACATCAAGAAATCCGCCAGTCCCACAACATCCACGGCTGCTTTGAAGAGTTTGGGTTTGTGTTGAATAGCGAGCAACGTGGTCATACCGCCGCGACTTCTGCCAACAATACCCAGACGCTTGGCATCAACATAGGATTTATCGGCGAACCACTCAGCGACTGACAGAACGTCGGCAACGTCGCCAGTCCCGTATTGCTGGTCATTGTAGTGTGGCCGGCCGTACCCGCGACTGCCACCATACTCGGGAAATACGACGACATAGCCTTCGCTGACAAATCTTTCAATGTAGCCGAAGAACTCCTCATCGAGTGAATAATGGAACCCTCCATGGACGGCGACGACTGCAGGGTAGCGTTTGCCTGACTCTCGTTTTACCGGTGTGAAAACCCACGCTGGCACAAGATCGTAGTCCTGGTTCGGAACCATAGCCCGCTCCATCTTGATCTTATCGCCATAGCGCTGAATAAACGACAACGTGATAATTTTTTGATTGACGTCATAGAGCTGATGCAGGATTTGATCGAGCTTGACATTGGTTTCCTGCGATTCCAGATCCAGGTATGTCTTGAGCTCATCGGGCCTTCGACCATCGGGCTGCTGGGCCTGTGCAGCACCGAAGGATAAAAGGGCGACTGCGGCTACCACCAGTCCCATTCGTCCATGAGCCCCATTTCCAAGAGTTTTGTTGTTCATTGTATTTCCTCTGAGTTGCCAGGTTGACCGTTGAAACTTAAGGCCAAGTGGCAGCATACGGACGTGACCGGCCGAAACTATCCGTCAAATGTCATACGATGCTAGGTCTTGCGACTATTGGAATGGTTTGATTTCGTTTTTGTACCCTAGAGACATCTGCGAACAACTGCCTTTAATTGCCGCAATACTTTTTGCGCGAACGCGCTACCTCTTGCCGCCACATATCAAGAATATCTCTGGGAGATCTCGTGTCGCCAGGCGCTGGCTGGTCATAGTATGCCGCTGGGTCTTTCAGGGTTGAACCGCGGCCAAGACACCCTTCCATTGCGGCATGAGCACAGAATGCAGTGTAGGTTACGGCATAGCCACCTTCCTGAAACAACAGCAAGCGACCGTCACAGTGCTTCTCTGCGAGCGCTCTTGACTGTTGACACAACCGATTAAATCCCGACATCGTCACAAGACTGCGACCATTGGGGTCAAATTGATTCGAGTCGAAGCCACACGCAATAACGATTAGTTCCGGTTCAAAATCATCAATCACTGGAATAACGACTTGTCGAAAAGCGTCGCTATAGGCCGCATCACCAGCTCCGTACGGTAGAGGGATGTTCATGTTGCAACCTGTACCATGCCCCCTTCCCACCTCTTCGATAGCTCCCGACTGCGGGTGATTGGTTCCCCAGGAGCCATGCGGCATATGCAGCGATATCGTCAGAACGCGATCGTCATCATAAAATCCTTCCTGAGTACCGTTCCCATGATGCTGATCCCAATCGATCACCGCAATTCTTTTCAATCCCTGTGCAAGAGCATGATTTACTGCTACTCCGATATTGTTAAAGAGACAGCTACCATCGGCGAGATCAGGCTGCGCGTGATGCCCAGGGGGGCGGACCAACACGTATCCGATTCGCGCCTGTTGATCTAGGATGTCTTGCATTGCGACTACGCCTGTACCTGCAGCGGCAAGCGCGGCATTCCACGACCCGGGCCCGACGACCGTACCTGCACCGTCCAACCTGACAGGACCAGACAAGTCACCAGAGCGAACATTCTCCAGGTGCGTTTTCGTATGAAACAACAGTAGCTCGCTCTCTGTAGCATGCCTGCCGACCTTCCAAAGCAAGTGTTCAGAGACTGGCCCCTTTTCCAGGACAGACTTTATGTTGAGAATCCGAGTCGGGTTCTCGGGATGCGGCTCCTGAAACGCAAGTAAGGGTGACGGCACATCTTCAAAAACACCTGACCCTGTGTTGTGGGCGAGAATATCATCGTGCCAGTAGACAACTACCGAATTTGCGTGCAATGAATCCTTCTTAGTCATAGCTTAGCCGAACGTTTCATTGTTGCTCTACGGCGTCTTGTGCGCTCCAAATCAGATCTTGGTTTCCTGCCCACCAAGTGCGCGTCTTCACTCTCGGATCCAATCTGGTTGCAATTTTTGTGTCAAGAATGGCCGTGGGACGTTCGATATTGTTGTACGCAGCCCAAAGGCCACTTCCGCCTAATCCAATATCCGGATCACCAACACTTGCAAAGGATAGGAGTGACGCTTGCATTTGCATCGACAGCTCCTGCATTTGGCGTGCCGCTTTCTTGCTACGTGGCGTGCCTACAAGCTTCTGACCATGTGCCGTGTTTGTCTTGTTGAACCAAAAAAACAGATCGAACGCATGTGCGGATCGGCAAGGTGATCCGTCTGGAGCCCAACTGAAATCGTATACCCAAACTCGATTACTGAACTTCGAGAGGTGTTCTGCCAACAATAGAGTAGGCATCACATACCAAATGTCGGAAAGCAATTGCATCGCTCGTACTCCAACGGTCTCACTTTCGTAAACATCGTCATACAAACTAGCCAGTTCCGTTTTGTAGCTACTACCAAGCTTCAGATTTCTGAAATGCGTTTTGTAATCCTTGTCATCGAGGGTAGGATCGTAGAGCAAGTACAAGCCCATCTCGTATCCCGTGTGGCCGATTAGCACATCAATGTTTGCGGCCTTCCCCTTCGCTGCATAGCCAATGGGCGAATCTTTCAGGAATTCTCCATCAATGCGCGGCGAGAACATCGACTGCTCGAATACGTGCATGTGCTGGAATGCCCGGCGATGTCGTTCAATAAGTTCGGCAGTTGTCAATCGCTGGTAGTGCTCGATCGATTCGATTTCAGCGAATCGAAGGAATTTTCTTGCGACGCGGTTGCCGCCCTCCAAGGAATAGTCATGACGCAATTTGTTGCCGCCAACACCACTCATGAGCACAACTCGCCGCACGCAATCGTCGAGATGACCGCCAGCCAGCAACCAGGAAATATCTATGCTACCGGCGGACTGGCCGACCAGCGTAATATTGCTTGCATCACCACCGAATGCCGCGATATTTCGGTGTATCCAATGCAATGCAGTCAGTTGATCTTTCAGGCCGTTGTTGGCGCTGCCGACAAACTCCTCTCCACCAAGCTCGCCCAGTTCGAGGAATCCGAGCGAACCGAGACGGTAGTTCATCGAAACAAATACCACGTCTCCGTGGTTAACGAATTGATCGCCGTGGTAGACCGGGAGCCGGCTGGTACCTACCCAGTTTGCACCACCATGGATGAAGACGACCACAGGTTGCGTCGGCCGCTGCGCGAGTCTGCTCCAGATATTTAGCGTGAGGCTGTCTTCCTCGCCAATGTAGTTCTTTTCTCGGTCACTTGTTGATTCGCCAAACTCCTCGCGGGATCCTTCATGCACATCGTGGATATGGGCAGAAGCTGAACCAAACCGACTCGCGTCTCGCACACCCGACCATTTTTGAACAGGAACTGGCGGACGAAAGCGAAGGGAACCGATTGGCGGCTCGGCGTACGGAATACCCAGGAATGCGGAAATACCGCTAGAGGGATCCAGAAGGCCCGAGACATCGCCGGACTCTGTCGATACCGTGACCGCGCTGTTCACACCAACTGCCCCCCTCGTGCTCGGTCACCAATCAAATCGTAAATCAACGCCTACCGTACGCGGCTCTGCAAGCCCGCCAACGAGATCATTTACGTTTGTAAAGAAACGTTCTCCGGTTCCATTCGTAAAATAGACTTCATCAGTCAGGTTTCTTACGTAGGCAGCAATGCTCCAACGGTCCTGCTGCGCTCCTGCTCGAAGCCCAAGAACCTTGTAAGACGGCAACACAAGTCCGTTGGTCCCCATCATATCGTCAGAGTACGAATATTCCCCGCGAATGTAGCCTTCTGAGTTGCTTCCAATCGAGGTCCTGAAGGTTACAAATGCAGATGCCGTTAACTTGGGGTTGTAAACGAGTCGATCACCGACGGTAAGCCGAGTCACTCCCGGAGCCAACTCCTTTACCTCAGTATTTGTGATACCTGCGTTCGCCGCAAACTCCCAATTCTCGTTTGCAATAAATAGGGCATCGACTTCAAGGCCATCGCCTCGTACTTTTCCAACGTTTTCGATTCCGAATGCGGCGCCAGAAGTGTTCACCGCAACCTGGAGGCCATCATAATTGTACAAGAACGCAGCCGCGTTAATACGCAACCGATCGTCCAGCAGCTGGCTCTTGATTCCTATTTCATAGTTATCAATTTCTTCTGGGCCATAGACTTTAGGGCGAGCGCCAGCCGGAACTCCGTCAAAACCGAAAAACCGTTGAAAATTCGGGTCATCGGTATCAAACCCGAAAGAATCAATGCCACCCGGTTTGAATCCCTGCGAGAACGTGAAGAACGTCGCCACCGACTCGGTCATTTTATAGGTGAACGCAGCACGGAAACTCGTGTCAGACCAGCTTCCTGAACTGCTGACCGGTACCGATGTCCAAAGACCGTACAGGTAGCAGGCACAGGGAAAACTGGCGGATGTATTTCTCGGATCAGTCGCCGGATTCTGAAGGCGAACTTGCATACTCTTGTCTTCGTCAGAGTAGCGCGCACCCAGGGTCATATTAAGTGCCTCGCTTATGTCGTAGCTGAGTTCTCCATATGCGCTCCAACCCTTCGATGAGCTGACGTACTCACCGAGCTCGAAGAATGGTTCATTGCTTACGTTTGCCAGCAGTCCTGAAAAAGCAAAGCCCTGATCGACCTGCTCATCGATGAAACCGGAAACATCATCGTCAAAAGTATTGATACCAATAAACCAGGTCAGGCCGGATTCGGCGCTCGATGTAAGGCGAAGTTCGTGATTAACCAGGGCCGACTTCTGCCCTTGCAGAAACGGCGCGTTCAAGATAATCGGAAGTGAATCGAAGTCTTCCGCATAATCCCACTCGGTATCTCGATAGGCGGAAGCCCACATCAGATCGAGCGCATTGCCGATTTCAAAATTCACTTTCAAGGCAATATCTTCGATTTCCGTAAAAATTCGCGACTCGGTACCGATAAGGTCGGAATCCAGCGTCGCCGTGAACCCTTGATGCCGATCATTGCCACTACCTTTCCTGTCTTCCTTGTTAAACGTCAGCGTCGCATCTACACGTCCCTTATCGACTCGAACGGCAAACCTTGCCGCTTCAATATCGCGAAACTTCTGGTTTGGGCCTCCCGACTCATTGGGCAGGTACCCGTCAATTGACTTATTCAGGTAGGAACCGCGCAAGAACAGGTTCTCGGTAACTGGCAGGTTGATTGTACCAACGAAGTTTTGGCGGCTTCGCTCTCCCAGCCCGACTTCGACACTGCCTTCCAATGCTTCACCCGGCTGGTTATTTACAATGCTAATTGCTCCCGAGGTCGCAGTACGACCGAACAGCGTCGCTTGTGGTCCCTTAATGACTTCAACGCGCGAAATATCGTAGAGCGAACTAATCGATGCCCCGGTTCGACCTTGGTAAAAGCCGTCTACGAAAACACCAAATGCCGGGTCACCACCATAACCAAAGTCATTTGACCTAATACCACGAAGCGTCGACAAGCCGATAAAATCATAGGTTGGCTGGCCTACATAACCCGGCGTATAGAGGTATAGATCCTGCATATCATTAATCTGGTGGTTCTTGATGAACTCCTCGTTGAAAGCATTGATTGAAATCGGTACGTCCTGCAGCGACTGCTCGCGTTTTTGCGCAGTGACTACGATCTCCTCGAGCACTGTGGCTCTTTCTTGCGCATTGCCTGCGAAGCCGTAGCTGAGTAAGAGAAGTACTGACAAAACCTGAGAGATTTGCTTACTGACAAGTTGCATGATGTAGCCCCCATCCGGATTGCGACGCGAATAGTTAAACGGTTTCAGTGCCATTTGCGACTAGACCAGCAGTCAAAATTGAATACCTGAATAATCCGAGTGCTAGCTCTAGTTTCGACCTCAAAAATACTCGCACAGCAACAGCATGTCAAACGTTTCCGGCGTTTTGTCTTTATCTGCGAGCCTCCGAAATGGTAAGTTCTAGCGGCGTCGTCTTGACTACTTGTTATTAAGCGCCTGCGATACATCTAACAGACCGAGCGTAATGGAACCTATGGCTTCAGCAAGAGAAAAGAACATCAAGATTCGCAAGCGGCCGACCCAAAAACGTTCCGCTGAAAGAGTCGATCGAATTCTGTTGTACGCCGCCAGGATTGTTGAAGAAGTCGGGATAGAAGAGTTCTCGACGAATGAAATCTCGCGACGATCCGGAGTGACGATCGGTTCTATCTATCACTTCTTTCCAAACAAGGAAGCAATAATTCACGAACTTTGCGTTCGGTGGCTTGACAAGATTACCGACAAATACATTGAATTTGAAAGACTTAGGCTTAATGGAGAGGATACAGAGCTGTATTGGGGCAGCTTGGTCGATTCTCTGTTGAGCGGCTATAGAGAGACCCCAGCAGTACATGCGGTTACTCGTGCGATCGCTATTTGGCCCGACATCCATGAGCTCGACGTGCAGTACGATGAAACAGCGCTTGTGCGCGTTGGCAGCTACCTTCGCGAGACGGGCGTCACGGCCAGTAAACGTGAGATGCGAAGGTTGTCAAAGGTAGTACTAAATATGCTGCATCATCTCATCATGCTTGCAATTGATTCGAGCGAGAAGGATGCCAAGAAAATTCGGGATGACCTTGTCAGTAGTCTCCAACGGCTCACTGAAAGATATCAGTGACTATCAATTCGAGCGACAGTGACTGATCACAACAGAATCACAGATTGCTTGACATACTATATAAACCGAGCTTACGCTTTACTTTAAGTTGAGCTGAGGGGTGCTGAGTTTCCGCGCCGTAGACATATTTCCGAGGTTTCCGCAGAGTTAAGGGCACCACCCGGCACGGCCAACCGCAAGGCAGTTGGTCTGCTAGTCCTGTTCACGACGTTGAATTTATTCAACTTTGTCGACCGATTTCTTCTCAAGGCGTTCGCCGACAATATCATTACTGATTTAGGCTTGAATTACTTTCAATTCAGCCTGCTGACCGGCCTGGTCTTCTCCCTGTTCTATGCAATGGCAGGGATATTTATGGGCGTGCTTGCCGATCATTTCAGCCGTATGCGCATCATCGCAGTGGGTGCGACCGTGTGGAGCGCATTGACCGCACTCACAGGTCTGACTATGAATTTCTTGCAGGTAGCGACGGCTCGAGCGTTCATCGGCATCGGCGAAAGCGCGTTAATGCCTTCCGCGCTATCCGTGCTGAAGGATGTATTCCCACCAAAACACCTGTCAAAAGTAACCGCCATTTACTATTTGGGCGTTCCCGCTGGAACTGGGTTTAGCCTGGTTGTTTCGGGTGTGCTTGGGCCTTGGTTGGGCTGGCGCGGAACATTCTTGCTGTTAGGCGCGTTGGGCGCTGCGATCGCATTACCGGTATTTCTCCTTCGTGATCCACCCCGCAAGGGTATAGGCAAGCTAGACCCAGCTATTGAATTGAAATTGGGCAAGGTTTTTCGCCAGCTATGGTCAACGATTCGCGACGTCCCAGCCTTGAGATACCTGATAGTCAGCTCGATTTTGCTGCAATTTTCACTAGGTGGTGATGCAGCCGAGATCGTGTGGCTAATAAGAGAAAGAGCGTTTGCAGGAGCTGACGCTCAACTAATTTTCGGCGGACTCTACCTCGGGTTCGGAACCGCAGCCCTTCTGCTCGGTGGTTGGGTCGCCGATTGGTTCGCGCAACGCTGGCGCGCCGGACGAATTATCGCCTTGCTTTTTTCTGTCGCATTCATAATACCGATGATCGCGCTCAGATGGATCGAACCCGGCACGGCGTCGTTTTGGATTGCTGCAGCACTTTCTTCGATGTTTGCTTCGTTGACGATCGGTCCATACTACGCGTCGATACAAGATTTATCCCCGTCGCATATGCGCTCTACAGTATTGGCGGCCGTACTTTTGATTACCTACTCGCTTGGCGTCTCGTTAGGGTCGGCACTATTCGGCTATCTTAGTGACTTGTTTGTGGCGTTAGGACTGCAGCAGCCTCTAACGATTTCGCTAACGGTGATGAACTCTATAGGGCTTCTCAGTGTGCCATTCATCCTTCTCGCGATTAGACACTTCCCTCGGCAAGACGTGGGTTAGCAGTTCCTGCTATTTCGGCCCCATCTACGAGACGCGCTGCGCGCGCCTGTCGCCCGACTTCGTCGGGCTCGGATGAACCATCTTCGGTGCTTCGAAATCACCCCGTCACAGGAGACAAGATAATAGGGCCCGCTGGGCCCTATTTTTGTTGTTTAGTGGTGAAGGGTGGATTGGATTCGGGCCTTTGGCCCTCACCCTTCGGGCGCACTGCGTGCGTCTGTCGGCGGACTTCGTCCGCCTCGGATGAACCACCTTCGGCGGTTCTGTTCCACACTCGATCAAACGAAAAAGGGCCCCCGTTGGGGACCCTTTGTCGTTTGGTGGTGAAGGGTACTACGTCAGGAACGCTGTACCTTTCTGATTTGGTTGTGATTTCCGCTCATCACTTCAAGTTGGTGCCCCCGCTGTTGCCCCCAAATTACCCGGCTTTCTCCGGACCAAATCGGAAGTATCGGCTTGCGCATTCCGGGCGCCACATAGCTTCGTGGTTTACGTTTGAATTTCCTGCCCTCTGAGCTCAATTGCTCGCATCATTGCGCAACATATTGGCCGTCCCAGCGTTTTGTACTACGCTATTTATCTGCTACATTTTTCACCGCAGATCGAAATCGCTCGAACTCCGCATCGGACTCCCCTTCATTCTTGAACCACACGCGCAGATCCGCCCATTCAATTTCATTATTCGCCGCGACCAGTATCGCCTGGTCTCTCGACTGGGCATCGTTCCATGCAATCGCAGCCGCTAGCCGATCCATAATGGACTGCGTCGGCGTAACGATTCTCAACGTGCCGCATGGTAGCTTGATCGTGGCGCATTGTTCGTGGGTCACATACAGATGGCCGAACGAAATGGGGGTCGGCGGAAATTCCACGAACCACTCGATAAGTGGATGAGAAAATTGCGACATTCTGGGAACGCCTGAGTGAACAAAACCGAGTTTCGCCAGGACCGGAGATAAATCAGAGATTAAGGCTGCGGTAACGAAGTCCAGATCTTTTGATTGATACACATTATTCGTATAGATCGATACTGCTGCACCACCTGACAATGTTGCGGCGATTCCAGCGTCATCCAGAGCGCTCGAAACAATCGCTGCAACGTCTTCAAGTGTCGAACTAGCAGTGATGTTTGGCATCTAGAGCGGCTTTCCTTTGCGCCGCGGTCGCCGGCGCTGTCGAAAATATTTCTCTATCCTTTCTTCCGGAATTCCAAGGTCCAACGTGCTCTGAAGCAACAGTCGCAAACCGTCCAGGGCCGGGTCGCGTGGATTCCAGGTGTAGATTCGGCTGGTGCCAACCATCCGACTAACCAACACACCCGACTCCTCAAATTTTTGGAGCTGCTTTTGAACTTCGCTGACTGGCATCTCGAACGTTTTGGCAATCCCACTCGCGTACCCCTCTTCATAATTTTGTATGAAGAGCAACACTTTGGCGGCGGCCTGGCCACCAAAAAGGGCTTCGAGAGTTGCTTGTGTAGCCACCGAAATATCCTCCTTGTGAGAATACTATATTCTACCTATTTTATAGTATTGTTCAACCTACTTAATAGGTAATACGATAACTGCTATTCAACACGGCGCAAAGGCAAGAAAATCGACCGGGGGCATCTGCAAGAAATAGTCGTTTGATGCCCCCAAAAGTGCCCCCAAATGGTCGTCGCTACCCCACGATATCGGCATCAACCACGTTTGGTTGGGATAGAGCATTGCGTGGCGAGATTGGACAGGTTCGGCCTTAACAAGATGTCCCCGGACGAGTTAAGGCCGGGCGGGGCAAGCGTTTCGATGTTTGAACAGAAGTCTGTTCGATTCCGAATTCCACCACCGAAAAATCCCCGTTAACCTATTGATTAACAGGGGTTTTTTGAAGGTGGTGGTGAAGGGTACTACTTCAATCACATCGTATCTATATGATTTTATAACTATTTTAGTTGCTAAATTAGTTTAGGTGCCCCCGGTGTTGCCCCCATTTTCCCCGGCTTTCTCTGGACGCTGTCGGAAAACCAAATCATGGCCTTCCAAACTGCAAGGTTACCCGATTCTGCGTTTCAATCACCGGCATTTTGAACTGAAAACGGCGAACGAATGCGCGCGCCTCCGGCAAACCGAACGCCCCGGTCCGAGTTATTCAGATGATGTTCGCCATATCAGGGGCGAGCCCCACCCATAAACAAGTATCAATCCGACATGTACGATAAACAAGAGTTACTCACGGAATCTGTTATGTCGGGTAATGGAACGAATACTATTGAACGAAACTCCGGTGCAGCGCAATCGGCTACTCTATGGCGCCAATATAGGGTCATGCCACCAATGACTGAACGGGTTTGAATGCAATATTGTGTTGATGGTTTCTTTCGTCACACGAGGAAGACCGGTCCCGGAAACCATGCTGTTTATATTTCGTAGGCCTTGAACCGATTCATCGACTGTAGTAAATGGAAAGTCAGTTCCAAAGAAAATTTTGTCAACGACCTTGTACTCCTGAATTGCAATAAGAATATTGTAGTACTGCCACGGTCGATAATAGAGCGCAGAGATTTCTGCATAGACGTTTGGCTGCTTCCTAACGACAGCGATGCATTCTTCAAACCATGGGTGTCCCATGTGCGCCAAACTAATCTTCAGATCAGGATAGCGACGTGCGACCGGCTCTACATGAATCGACCTGCCCAATTCCACGGGTGCATTGGCTGCGAATGTGGTTCCCATATGCATGGTGATAGGAATGTCATTTTTCTGACAATACGCGTAAACAGGACTCATCCGGGGGTCGTCCAACGGCACACCATTGTAAATAGGGCCAATCTTGACTCCCTTCAGACCAAGCTCCTCGATTGAGTTTCGCAGCAAAGCAACATAGTCGTCGCGATTCGGATCGACGAACGCGAAACCGACGAACTTCTCGGGATACTTGGCAACCGCTGCTGCAGTGACCTTGTCGTCGCCCTCGACTCCAGCAGAGTCGCGATAGCGCGGTGAGAAAATGATGGCTTTGGAAACGCCCTCCATGGCCGCATAAAGTGTGTCCTGATCCGCCAGTTCCTGCAACTCCCCCTGACGGACTCTGCCCAGCTGCTCATAGTAAAGTGGCAGAAAATGGCTCTTGTCCCAAATATTGGCGTGGCAGTCAAAAATTGGCATATCGTCGTTCATGAATCTCTATCCTCTGCAGTTCACTTGGAACAATTATCCTACAAATAGCCAAGCTCAATTCATCCTCTGACAATGATTGACAGACGCTCAAAGAGCTGAGTAGAATAGTAACTGTAACGTTAAAGTTTCAATTTGTCGAGTTTGATTTCAGCCCGCTATCACAACCCTTACTTCTTAGAAATCTGGATGGGACAATGCGGCCGAGTACAACTAAGCAACCCACACAAAAACACAAGTGATGTGCGATGAACTCACTCAAAGCTCAGCCCGTCAGCCTCGATGATTCCATAAAAGGGATGCCAGGCGGCATGCCGCCTGTTTCATCTACGCAGATTGGACAATTAAACTGGAACCTTCTAAACGAAGACCTTCCGCTCCCGCTTGCTGTCATCAATGAAAATGCACTGAAAGAAAACAGCCAATGGATGAGCAAGTTCCTCGATAGAACGGGAGCTCACATTTGCCCACATGGCAAATCCAGTATGAGCCCCGAGATTCTTAACCTCCACCTTGAAAGCGGGGCCTGGGGCATCACGGCAGCGACAAGTGGCCACGTTCAGGTATATCGTAACTTTGGTGTACAACGCATCCTGCTCGCCAATCAGCTGGTTGGGCGACAGAACATCCGGTATATATTGGATGAGTTGCGCAGCGACCCGGACTTTGACTTTTACTGCCTTGTCGACTCCGCCGCCGGGCTTGAAGCGCTTCTCGAAGCGATCGATGCCAACCCAATTGGCCGCCCGTTGCAGTTGCTCCTTGAAATTGGCGCAATGGGAGCGAGAACGGGCGTTCGCGCTGAAGACAGAGCAAAGCAACTGGCTACATCGATCAGTGAGGCATATCCACGAGTCGTACTTAGAGGCCTGGAGACTTATGAAGCTATTTTCGTTGCAGAAAGAGATGAGGAAGTAGAAGCGCGAGTAGACGAATTGCTGGCCAATGTGGTCAGTATGGCCAGGTGGTGCGACAGTCACCAATTATTTGGCGAAGGACCAGTAGTATTAAGCGCTGGAGGATCCGCCTATTTCGACCTGGTTGTCAGGGCATTTGGCGAATGCGAACTGCAGAAGCCAACAATGACCGTATTGAGGTGCAGCAGTTATCTCGCGCACGACTCTGGATTGAATGATCGCTCGTTTAACAGGCTACTCCAGAGAAACGACAGCACGAAAGCTCCGTCGGGGAAATTGACCCATTCGCTGGAAGTCTGGGCGTATGTTCAATCAATTCCGGAGCCCGGCCTGGCGCTTGTCACAATGGGCAAACGCGATATCTCGTTTGATATTGAAATGCCCATTCCTTTGCACGTATTTCGGCCTGGCGAAGACCACGAGACTCACCCAACGAGCGCAGACTGCTACGTCGCATCGTTGAATGATCAACATGGCTATTTACGTTTCCCACCGTCGGAAGACCTCCGTGTCGGAGATATGGTCGGTTTCGGCGTTTCGCATGCCTGTACGACTTTCGACAAGTGGCGCGTTATTCTCACGGTGGCCGACGACTATTCCATAACCGGTGCAATTTCGACGTGGTTCTGATTAACACGCTGCGCGAATATGCCTTATAAGGCAGCGTACAATTTTTTAGAATACATGACTGACTTTTTGAACGACAAACCATAACAAACAGGGATACAAGAACATGGATATTACTCGGCTCGGAACCGGATCAAGAATGAGCATGACGACCATTCACAACGGGACCGTCTATCTTGCCGGCCAAGTCGCAGATGATGCAGGTGCATCCGTTAGCATACAAACTCAACAAGTTCTGGAAAAAATCAGTTCGCTCCTTGATGCCGTGGGGAGTGGGAAGTCAAAGATACTTTCGGCGACGATCTGGCTCACCGACGTGAAGAACTTTGATGAAATGAATGCCGTGTGGGACGCATGGGTCGACCCCGAACATCTGCCTGTTCGGGCATGTGTGGGCTCCGCTCTTGCCGCTCCGGGACTTGATGTCGAAATTATGGTGATCGCCGCGCAATAGGAATCGACGATTCGATCGCTTAGAGGACAGACCAAAATGAGAGTATTTACAGCGGCCTTCGCGAGTGAGAGCAACACGTTTTCGCCCATACCTATTGATATGGAAAGTTTCGAAAATTTTCTGTACGCACCACCCGGACAACATCCAGATGAACCCACTTTCTTTAGTTCGCCGGTCTCGGTTACCCGAAACCGTGCAAAACATGAAGACTGGACTCTCATCGAGGGAACCAGTGCATGTGCCCTGCCTGCCGGCATAGTCAATCGCAGCGTCTATGAGAAAATCAGAGACACCATCCTGTCCGAGATACAGGAAGCACTACCGCTGAACATTGTCATTCTCGGGCTGCATGGAGCCATGGTGGCGCAGGGCTACGAGGATTGTGAGGGCGATTTTCTGACACGCGTTCGCACGCTCGTTGGTCCGGATTGCATTGTCGGAGCTGAGTTGGACCCACACGGTATATTGACGCCGGCGATGACCGAAATGGCGGATGTGCTCGTTTCCTTCAAAGAGGTTCCTCATACTGACTTTGTCGAACGCGCAGAAGAAGTTGTCACCCTGTGCGTTCAAGCTGCCGAGAAAAAAATAAAGCCCAAGATGTCAGTGTACGACTGTCGGCTGCTCGATATTTTCCCAACGACCAGGGAGCCAATGCGAAGTTTCGTGAATAAAATTTCGGCCATGGAAGGGAAGAATGGAGTCCTGTCAATCTCGGTTATTCATGGGTTTTTTCTGGTCGACGTTCCTTCACCCGGAGCAAAGATCTTGGTCATGACCGACGACCGCGAGGACTTCGGACTAGGTCTCGCGAAAGAATTGGGCGATGAACTTTTTGCCATGCGTGGAAATACCCAAGATCCGTTTCTTACGCCGGACGAAGCGATCACCGAAGCTCTCGAGACCACCGGTGGGCCGGTTGTTCTGTCAGACAATGCCGATAACCCAGGCGGCGGAGCACCCGGTGACTCCACGTACATACTTCGACGATTGCTTGAACGCGAAGTTACAAATGCCGCTATTGGCCCGATTTGGGATCCACAGGCCGTGAAATTCTGTATTGCCTCTGGCGAAGGTGCAAAAATCATGTTGCGTTTCGCCGGTAAAGTATCGACGCTGTCCGGGATGCCAATAGATGAAGATGTCGAAGTAACCAAGATCGTCCGAAACGCGACTCAGAGCTTCGAGGAAAGTAATATGCCCCTTGGAGATGCGGTTGCAATTCGCTTTAAGGGAATAGACGCGGTTCTGGTCTCTACTCGATCCCAGGCGCATGACCCGGACTTGTTCTCGAACATGGGTATCGACCCGACGGCCAGGAAAATCCTGGTGGTAAAGTCCTACATTCACTTCTACGCCGCCTTTGCACCGATTGCGGCAAAGGTGTTACGCGTTGACGCTGGACTGCCGATGTACCTGGATTGTCGCAGAACCCCCTATACACGTATTTCCCGTCCCGTCTGGCCATTGGACGAAAATCCGCATGAAAGCAGCGCAGTCGTCAGTAACTTGGAAAACTAGGCATGTACGAAATTGGTAGCGAATTCACTAGTAAACGGGTATCTGCATGAGTAATCCTTACGAACGTATCGGCGTGAGCGCAATCATCAATGCGTATGGCCCGTTAACTCGGCTCGGAGGCTCGCTTCTGCCGCCCAAGGTGGCAGCCGCTATGCAGGACGCGTCGCGGTATTCTGTGGATATGACGACGCTGCAATCGACAGCGAGCACGATCATTGCGGGTCATACAGGCGCCGAAGCAGGATACGTTACCTCAGGGGCTGCCGCCGGACTTCTGCTGGGAACCGCAGCATGTGTGACCGGCCTTGATGTGGGCAAAATGAATCGTTTGCCGAACACTAAGGGAATGAAGAACGAGGTGGTCGTTGCGAAGAGTCAGCGAAATTTCTATGACCACGCTGTGCGAACTGCCGGCATAGAATTAGTTGAGGTTGGCATCCCGGATCGCTATTCGGGAGCAGGTGTTCGAGATGCCGAACCGTGGGAGTTCTCCGAGGCAATTACAGAGAATACCGCCGCCGTATACTATGTTGCAGCACCGCAATCGCTGCCAAAGCTGGAAGATGTAATCAAGGTCGCACATGACAAGGGCGTTCCCGTATTGGTGGACGCGGCCGGTCGCGTCCCGCCCGTGACCAACCTGAGAACATACATCGAAAAAGGCGCAGACCTGGTGGTGTTCAGTGGTGGAAAAGGAATTCGTGGCCCTCAATCGTCTGGAATCCTGTGCGGCCGCCACGACCTGATCATGGCCGCGGCTCTGCAGCATCTTGACCATGACGTGCATTTTGAGCAGTTCTCACCACCTGGCAACCTGATCGTTAAGTCGAAGATCCCGGGACTGCCCCATCATGGTATCGGCCGACCATGCAAGGTGGGAAAAGAAGAGATTATCGGGCTTCTCACAGCCCTGGATCTCTTTGTAAAGGAGGATCCGGACCAGTACTACAGCGTACAACTGGACCTGGCTCAGGACATCGAAAAACATCTCAAGAATATTCGCAACATTACGACTCAGCTAAACCCGGGCGGTGGAATGTATCCGATGCCATCGATCGAACTGCGACTGGATGAGGATGCTGCAGGTATGTCGACTCAACAGCTCGTTACAGAACTGCAGAACGGCGAACCGTCGATACATGCCGATCCAACTTATGCCAGCGAACGCAGGATATCGTTCAGGACCGTCTGCCTGAAGGACGGGGAGCCCGAACTGATTGGTCAGAAGATTCGGAAAATTCTCGGCTGACGAAGAAACACACTCGACCTGGCCAATTGGTACTTGCTTTGATTGTCCTTCTTACGACCATTTTCGGCGCCGATTTTTGAGGTCGGCGTAACCAACAAATGCGGAGTCATACCATGTTAATCGGATATGTTAGCGATGAACTCTTTGTCGCCATACCGTCTACAACTATCGAGTTTCAGAGCGACAGCCAATCGGTAGAAACCCATTCACGTGCATCTGGAGCGATATACGCAGATCTTGCTGCTGGCTCTTATTCGGTCATCCTGAATAAGCCCGGATACGGTCCAAAACGTGTGGAAATTGATGTCACCCCGGACATGGAGCCTTACCATTTCCGGCTTCTATCAGACCAATTGTCAGGGTATGCGTGGCCCAAGTGGGTAAAGTCCGGCGAGCAGTCACAATTCCACGTCCATTCCCCCGAACCTTACAAGATTGAACTGTGGCGTTACGGAAAACAAAAGGAGTTTGTGCGAAATCTTGGCTGGTATGATGAGCATGCGCCACGTGCGACGATGCAGATAACGCCCGACGGCGATTTTTCACAATCGGGTGTGGCCTGGAACAAGGTCGGGTATCCCAAGCCCGATCATCCTGCCATCCAGCAAAACGTCACAGCCCCCGAACGCACTGGCCTGTATTATTTTCACGTGAAGACAAAATCAGGCTTGTTTTTCTCTTTTCCTTGGGTCGTTGCGCCTCGACAGGCGGGAAGCGATGTTGCTGTTCTCACATCGAATATTACCTGGAATGCCTACAATCGATATGGTGGTCGAAGCAACTACATTAACCCTGAAGGCCTTCCAAGTACGCCGATCGTGAACGCACGCCAGGAACTACAACGTTATACCAATCCGGAGTTCATAACCTATAGAGTCGATGACTATCCGCCGCTATCGCTGGATCGCCCGGAACTCGAAAATGTGGTTGATGAGCATGCCTGTATTTCTGACCCGATCGCGGGCCGGCTGGCAAGCGTATATGCACCAGGCGAATGGCGGTTTCTGGGCTGGATGGAGCAACAGGGTCTCGACTACGATCTGTACGCTGATGCACAACTGCATGGCGATGCAATTAGCCTTGATGACTACAAGATCCTCGTATTGCTGATACACCCTGAATACTGGTCCAAGGAGATGTATTTCAAACTCAAAGACTGGGTCTTCAATCGTGGCGGCCGCGTACTCTATCTTGGGGGCAATGGCCTTAATTGTGACGTCGAATTCCTGGACGACAACAAGATCGCTTACAAGAATGGCAAGCAGTCAGACCAGGCCACGAGAGGGTTAGAGAGCCGGTTCCACGAATGTATTGAATCAGAAGCCAACCTTTTGGGAGTTGTATTCTCGGAACCAGGGCAAATGACAAGCGCACCGTATGCCGTCTTGAATCAGTCTCACTGGGTCTTCTCCGGTACAGGGCTTAAGAACGGTGACGAATTCGGAACTGAATCTCTTCACGAACGTATCCCTGGGGGTGCGTCCGGCCATGAGACGGACAAGGTTTCACCGAGTTCGCCAAAGAACGTCGTTCGATTGGCAAAAGGGAAGAATGTGGATAACGGCGGCGCAGAGATGACCATTCACACGACCGACAGTGGTGGTGCAGTTTTCTCAGTTGGATCGATCACGTGGGTCAGCTCAATACTAGTTGATGACAAGGTCTCTGCTATAACGGCCAATGTATTGCACCGCTTTTTTGATGATCGCGACCCTTTGTAGCAGGACGTCACAGACCGTCGTTGATGCAACAAAGTCCTGCATCGCATGTTTTCTTAAGATAGGGGCACTAACTTGTTAGCCGGATACGTAAGTGACGAGAACTACGTCGGATTGTCCGGCGTCAGTTTGGAATTCGAGAATGAAAGCGGCTCCGTTGCAGCCTACTCCAGCATAACCGGGGCTGTGCACGTCGATCTCGAACCCGGGGAATATCGTGTTGCCTTGGGGAAGCCAGGCTATGGATCGAAGCACGCCGATGTTGTTCTCGTGGAAGGAAGAGCGCTTCAATTTCGGCTGCTCTCCGAGCAGATGTACGGGTTCATGTGGCCAAAATGGACACCGTCCGGAAGCACATCTGAGTACTGCGTGCACTCAAGCGAAGAGTTTCGACTGGATCTATGGCGTTATGGCTGGGAAAAAGAGCTAGTCCGTAGCATCGGCTGGTGTGGAGAACATGGCCCGAAAGCGATGACGCAGATATTGCCCGATGATGACTTCACCCAAACAGGAGTTGACTGGAATCGCATCGGTTACACAGACAAGTATCAGCAACATGCGATAGGTGCGCCACAACAGTCCGGACTTTACTATTTACACGCGACTTCGCGGTCGGGCCAGTCTTGCTCCTTCCCCTGGATTATTTCTCCGGAACAACCTGAAGCACGTATCGCTGTTCTGGCATCGACGACTACGTGGAACGCCTACAATAGCTTTGGTGGACGCAGCAATTACTTTAGTCAGGATGGTCTAGCTGAACGTCCGACTGTGAATTCGCGGCAGGATCTGGACCGATATACCAAACCTGGTACGTGGCCATTCATGGAAACTGGCGCGCCGCTATCGTTTCAGCGTCCAGAGCCCAACAATCAAGTACCCGAAGACGCTCGGATTACCGATCCGATCGCCGGGCGAACCGACTCACTTTTTGCGCCGGGTCTATGGCGACTGACCGGTTGGCTGGATCGCGAACAATTCCACTACGATCTCTATAGCGATACAGCATTACATTTCGACAATTTCCCGTTGCACGATTACGAGGTTCTTGTGTTGGATCACCACCCCGAATACTGGTCGACCGATATGTACCGACGCGTTAAGGAATGGACTCAGAATCGCGGCGGCAAGCTGATGTACTTGGGAGGATGCGGACTCTATGCGGAAGTCGAGTTTACCGATGAGTCCACCATGTGTTGCCGCCGTGAAGGTTATTTTGACAGGCTTATCGAGACTCCCGATCATCTGCTTGGCCTCGCCTACTCGCACGCGGGATTTCAATCCGGTGCTCCGTATCGAGTCCTTGATGATTCACACTGGATCTTCGCTGGTACGGCACTCAAGAACGGCGACCTTTTCGGTCACAAGAGTCTTCACGAACGATGCCCGGGCGGAGCATCAGCACACGAACTAGACAAGATCGGGCCAAATGCGCCGAGCAGCCTGGTCCACCTCGCGAAAGGCTATGAACAAAACGGCGCTGGAGCGGACCTGGTCTTTATCGAGACTCCATCTGGTGGCGCGGTTTTTTCCACCGGGTCGCTTACCTGGACTTTGTCGCTTCCTATCGACGACCAAGTGTCGACGGTTACTGCAAATGTATTACGACGATTCGTGGGCTAACGGCCGCAAGATTAATCTGCCGCAGTCGTGTATTTCTTCGCAAACCTGTCAACGGCGTAAATGCCTAGTCCGACTACAATAGCCGTACCACCCATTGCCGCGAAAAACTCGCCGTACCGGCCAAGCGAGTCAACGCCTACGGATTCACTATCAACTGCAGCCCATTGAGCGATAATTGACGCACCGAAATAACCGACTGAAAATGCAAGCATCAACGTCCCCATCAGCATTCCAGTCATTTTCTTGGGCGATAACTTGGTAAGCAAAGAAGTACTGACAGGAATAAACAAGTTATCGGCGACTGCCCAGATAAAATACATGAGTACCAGGAAGACTGCGCTAACCTTGCCGACCTGACCCGCCTCGGCAATCCCGTAGGTAACCGTCAAATAGCCAACTCCCATTAGAACAAAACCAGCAGCCATCTTCGCGAATCCGCTTGGGTTCCTCTGTCGGTTTGCAAGAAAATTTATCAGCCAGATTACAGCCGGCGCGGTACAAATTATGAAGATCGCCAATAAGCCCTGAAGCTGTGGTGCCTTGAACTCGCTACTGATCGCTGTCAAATCCACATGGCGAAGCGTGAACAAATTCAGGGTAATGCCGTACTGCTCGATAAAAACGGCAAACAGTGCGCTAGCCGCCATGATGGACAGCACGGCAAACGTATTGCGCCGTTCGACCAGGTCCAACTTGAACAAGGCATACAAGATAATTCCACCAATCGCCACGACAAACTGGCCAACGATCAAGTACCCACCCAGCCTCCCGAACTGCAACACACGCCAGACAACCAGGACGCCCAGACAAGCGGCCAAATAAATCACCCATTCAACCCTTAGGCGCAATGTACGGTGAACCCTGATGGTGTTCTTCGCACCGGCTGGCACATCGAGGCCATACAAGTATCGTCGACCGAACAAGAACACCAGCAGTCCGATGCACATCCCAATACCAGCACTGCCAAACCCATAGGCCCACCCGTAAGTCATCCCTAAGTACCCGCAGACGAAGGCGGCCAGACCTCCTCCTACGTTAATACCAATGCTGAAGAAAATGAATCCAACGTCCCTTCTGTGCCCCTTTGCGGGATAGAGACGACCGAGCAGCGTATAGATGCTTGGACTAAGAAAACCTACGCCTACGACCAGCAACGCCATAGACAAATAAAACGCTTGCAGCGCTTGCTCATCCCTCAGAATGCTCTGGGTACCGTCCGCCAGTACGGTAACGGTAGCGGCCGCACCTTCGAACGTCATGCCAAGGTGACCGCAGATCATAAGAATGCCACCAAACACAACGGTTTTGGCATGGCCCAGATAGTGGTCGGCGACGTAGCCACCTAACATAGGCGTAACGTAGACGAGCGAAACATAACTGCCATAAATAACAAAGGCTTGCGCATCTTGATATAAGAAGTGCTGCGTAAGATAGAAAATCAAGAGCGCACGCATCCCATAGAAACTGAATCTCTCCCACATCTCTGTGAGTACGAGAACATACATTCCTTTGGGATGTCCAAACCATGTATCGGTTGTATTCAAACCAATCGCGACCTTCGCAGAGTTTCGTCAAGCAACTTGCCACTGCCAGTAGCGAACCGAGGATTGATTACGAAACAAAGACAGGACCCCTCGTTCGTTCTAGATCATGCCCTATTCATTTTGGCAGACGTTATTGCACATCATGCATATATTTTCGGATAAGCGGCGCGAGCAACATAGTTGCGATTCCTACCAAACCAGCGCTAACCGAGATATAGGCGAAGAACTGTTTGTACTGTAATAATGTGTCTTGTGCCGACGCATCGCCGCTTGTCAGGGAATACTTCGCCGCAACGGCCGACAAGTAGTAGCCGGCCGACAGTGCCAACATGTAGGCGCCCATCATCAGGCCCACCATGTTCTTCGCAGACAGCTTACTGACGACAGACATACCAATGGGAATAATCCAGAAGTCTGAAATTGCGAGGATCAGGAAACAGAGAATCAGCCAACTGAGTCCCACTTTGTGGCTTTCATCCGGCATTGTTGTACCAAGCCACAGAACCGCAAACGCGATGCCCAGAATGATGAATGCCAACCCGAATTTCGAAAATGAGGGTGGATTAAGGTGGTGTCGGTCCAGAAAGCCCCACAGCCAAACGAATAATGGTGCCAGCATAACCAGGAAGACGGGCAAGCCACCAACAAGTTGAGACGACTTGATGTCATAGCCGAGGAAACTGCGATCTACTGCGCGCTCCGAGAACAAGATCAAGGAGCTTCCATACTGCTCGATGTACACGGCATAAAGCGCAGTTAGCGCGAACACCACGAGTGCGATCAAAGTTCGATCCCGGTCCTTTCTCTCCAGACTCCAAATGGCATAAATTGCGATACCCACGAATACCGCTGCCACTTGCGTCCCCAATAGAATCGCCACGATTCTCTCGTACTGAATCGTCTGCCAAATTGCGATGACCACCAACAATGTCGTAATGTAGATGAGATGCTCGGCAGATAGTCCAAAATAGGATTTTGCTTCTGACAGCGAGGAGTCGGGCCTTTCGGCAATTCCGACCAAATAGCGTTGTCCGTAGATGAAAATAACCAGCCCAACTAACATACCAACACCGGCAAGACCGAACCCGTAACTCCACCCATATGTCTGGCCGATGTATCCGCAGGTAATTGGAGCAATAGCCGCTCCAACCATGATCCCCATAGAGAAAATAGTGAATCCCTTATCCCTTTGGAAATGACTGTTTGGATACAACAAACCGACGATCGAAGTAATGTTCGGTTTCAGAAACCCGACGCCACAGATCAAGAGAGAGAGTGACAGGTAAAAAATCTGCAAGGAAAACTCGTCGCGCTGAACAAGAATTTCGCCGTTGTCCAGGAGTTGTGTGACAGGCGGGCTGCCCTCGAAGTACATGCCAAAGTGGCCTGCCATCATTAGCAGACCACCAAAAATTACGGCTTTCCTGAAACCAAGGAAACGATCTGCGATCCAGCCTCCGAAAACAGGCAGTATGAAAACGAGCGCGGTGAAACTCCCATAAATTGCGAAGGCGTCTTCGTCCACGAATCTTAGATGCTGCACCAAATACAGAACCAGCAGGGCCCGCATCCCGTAGTAACTGAATCTCTCCCACATCTCTGTGAGAAAGAGTACGTACAAGCCCTTCGGATGCCCAAACAGCATTTTCTGGCCTGGTCCCGAGGGTGCGGCGTTCTCTGCGGTACTGGGAATCGTCATGTCGTCGCCAATTTACTCCGAGTGTGCTTTTTGTCGTGATTATGAATACGCAGAGTACAAGTAAAGAGTGCTTCCTGAACTACCGAGTTATAAGTCCTAAAGTACTAGGTGTCGCTGACTGCACTTCATCGGTGCTATCACTTCGGCGATTGCGAGAGAAAATAGGTACCGTGCCCTGCAATAGCAGGCCATTCAAGTGTTCTGAGAGGAACTATCGAGGCCATTCGGTTGGCCCACATGGCAGAGCGACATGTGAAACACACTCCCGAGCAAGAGAGCCTGGTGTTCCGATAATTCCCCTCAGATTTATTAGAAGTCTTTTCGAACCGTTATGCCGATGGTTCTGGGCTGACCGGTGTTAACAATGATGTCACCTGGAACGCCGAATCGTGTCATCGAATTGAGCTCAACAATTTCATCCGTTAAATTGTCGCCAAACAGAGTAACTGTAATGCCACTGTTCTCAAGATAGACACCCGTTCGTATCTGAAGGATGGAGTAGGAGTCCAGGTTCTGACGCGGGTCGAGCGGTTCACCAACGACAGACGATCTATCGCCCATGTAGCGCACGCTGCCGCGTAGGAAGAAATCGCCCCCGCCCGCTACGCTGATTGGTGTTGTCCAATCCGCTGCAAGACTACCGGACCACTCTGGGGTCCTGATAAGCCGATCACCTGACTCAAATACGGTGACGCCTTGGCCTGGCTCATCGATCCGAGCGTCAGTGTACGATAATGACCCTCTGAAGATCAGGCCATCTGTAACAACACTTGAAACCTCGAGTTCGGCTCCGTCAATCTTCGCGGAACCGACGTTTGCGGTTAATACCCTCGTGCATGTACTGTTTGGAAAGTTTGATAGAGTGACCTGAGTTTGAAGATCTGTCCAATCGGTCTGGTAGATCGACGCATTTATCGTTGTACGACCGCCACCAAGAGTTGATTTTATGCCGAGTTCAGAGGTTCCGACTGAGTCTGATCCGTATTCGCCACCAGCAAATTGTTGCAGGTTATTATCATTGATGACTGACTCACACTCTGGAGTAACGTTGAAATCGACTGGTGCGACGGTGCCTCCTAGTCTAAAGCCTTCAGAATAGCCACCGTAGGCCATCAAATCGTCGGTGATATTATATGAAACGTTCACTCTGGGTGTCGTTCCTGTCTCGCCCGTGCTAGTGAAATTCCGCTCGGGGATATCGGGGTTTCCGGCGCCAATCCCGCCTCTGATCATTTCCGTTGACAAGTCAAAACTACGAATGCCGGCCGCGATCACTAGATCATCAGTGATATCGAATGTGACATCGGCAAATACTGCCTTACTCTCATCAATAGGATCCCATTCATCGGTGAATACGATGTCACCTGCTACAGGAAGTGGATTAGTTGGCGCCGCAGCTTCCCAACCAGGGGCGTGCCAGACTTGCGTTCCATGCCTTGTCTCCTCCATATAAAATGCTCCGAGGACCCAATTCAAACGACTAAGAATTCCGTTCCCTGAGCCATCATTGTTCGATTGTAATCGGACCTCCTGCGTGAAAGCCTCTATTCCGAACGTATCCTCTAGAAGGCCTAGAGCGGGAATATAGTCGAGACCAGCACCGTATGACCCATATGTTATCGCTGTGAAGTCTATCGTTTCGGCATAATCGCGCTTGTAGAAGCCGGTGTCCGAATGGAGAGTCATTGCGTCAAAATTATATGAAATTTTCATTGAACTCGAGGTCACTGAACTTTCTCTCGGCTCAAGCATATACACTTCTCTCGTTCGTTCACGTGGATAGGCTGTACCGTAGGTGTTCAGGTCGTCAACTTGAGAATCTTGGTAGAGAAAACCCAAGTCAATTAATAAACGATCATTTGGTGTATACGTTACTGCCGCACGAAAGCTGGTCGCAGTTCCGGAGTTCGTCTCTTTTCTATAAGTATCGCCATTGCCAATTTGGTGAGTTGGTAGCAGTGGATTTGACAACAGAACCGACGAATTTGGCACGGTGTTAGACAGTGATGGAATATTCGTATCAATATAGCCGGAGCGCGATCGATAAGACCCCACAACTCTTAGGCCAAGAACTCCGTCAATGATCGGCACGTTTAACATGCCGCGAATACCGCCGTCTGCGCTACCGTTGGTCACCACAGCCGCTGTCCCCTCGACGCTGCCGAGAAATTCGCTGGTATCGGCGCGATTGGTATACAGCTTGATAGCACCACCCATTGATGCCGCGCCGTATAGGGTACCTTGCGGTCCCCTCAGCACCTCGACACGAGAAAGATCGAACAAGTCGGTGTCAATCGGCGTTACAGGGATATCGTTAATATAGAAGCCGGTTGTGGCCGACTGTGAGCCCGCATCAACACCCGTTATTCGGGTATTGCTTACGCCCCTGACAATAATATTCTGCCCGGCACGTTCACCAAATGCATTGTGCCCTGCGGTCACACTTGGCACAAACCCGTAATAGTCCTCCAAGGTTTCCGCGCCGATATTCGACATGAACTCTCCAGAGAGAGCCGAAACCGAAAGTGGAACCTCCTGCAGCGA
Source organism: uncultured Woeseiaceae bacterium (assembly GCA_963976215.1). Taxonomy (GTDB): domain Bacteria; phylum Pseudomonadota; class Gammaproteobacteria; order Steroidobacterales; family Woeseiaceae; genus UBA1847. The sequence continues at coordinate 57,078 of CAXBJV010000016.1, forward strand.
CTGGTCCCTTCTTGCAGCAGTTACAACGATCTCCTCAAGAGAGGCGGAGGACTCATCGTCATCGGCCGCTTGGGCAGTCGACTGCCAGTGCACGGCTAGAAATAATACGGCTATTGCCATCACGTAGTTGAATCTAGTACTCATCATGGTTATCCCCTGAAGCTTTCTATTGACCCAAAATACTCTCTGAATGTAAGCAAGCAGCCTGTTGAATTCGCATATTATTTCGTTTACCGCTTCTTTACTTTAACGTTACATGTATTTGTGAATGACCTTACTACAGTTCTTTGGTTAGCACAAGATAAAAACCAATCGTTGGTTGGAGCCTTTGAGTCGCTCCAGAAAGTCGTCGCTCCTTTTCAAGATGTCGACGAGTCGAAAGCCATTGGTTTTCAAAGACTCGAATTGATAAAGCTACCGCGAATCAAACAACCGTGTAATGCTGCAGCTTGTCTTCGTCCAGCTCGATACCCAATCCAGGCGTTCGCGGCACCTCAACGTAACCATCCACGATCTCCAGCGGATTAACCAGCAAATCACTTCCGCGCATATAGCTAAGGATATCCGACGGGATCGTACAACTCCGCGTTGCGGCTGCCGCATGAATGAATGACATATCCTTCACTCCAAGCTCAATTCCCGAGCCGTGCCACGCTGACATCCCAGCGATCTCCGCAACGTAAGCATCCCTTACAAACTCCTGCATCGTGCCACCCAAGTTGACGGCATCACAAAGCCCATGCTGAATGACATCGAGCATCCTCAGCGCACCTTCCGCATCTCCTTGCGCAGGCGTTATCACCAGGGTATTGCTCATTTTCTCTCTTAATTCGCGATAGGAATCCACGGTATGGACGACGGGATCTTCGATCATGATTTTGAAATTATTCAGCTCCATTGCTACCGGAAGAAAGTCCGCCGAATCTGCATACGAGCGATTGAAGTCAACGGTCAATCCGAGGTCGGGCGCAACTTTTCGAATAGCCTCTACCTGCTTCACAATTGGGTCGCCCTTACGTGATTTGAACTTCAAGTGTTTGAAATTGTTATCAATCGCGCGCTGCGCAATCATGGGCAACTCCGCGATTGTGCGTTGTCCGGTCCAGTAGGTGACTGCGACTTTGTCCTGGAACCGCCCGCCCAGTAACACGTGCACCGGCACGCCGAGCGTCTTGCCGAGCAGGTCGTAGTAGACCATCTCAAATCCCGTCGCCGCCTCAGGGTACGGCAGCCCCAGTCCAGGGGCACCCGGATTCAGCTCGAGTAAGTTTCGCCCGGTGAGAAAGCGAATGTTCTCGGAAAACGCCTCTGCAAACCAAGGCTCACTGGACTGATAGTGGCCAGTCTCGCCCAACCCCACAATGCCTGAGTCGGTGTGCGCGCGAATAATGAATTTCGGAAGACTGTCGAACGTCAACAGCCTTTCATCGGTATTCGGACCGAAGTTTTCACTGTTGACCGTACCCGGCTTCATACGCACAACAACTTTAGTTGTTTCGATACGCTCGATCTTGATCGATCGACCCGAGTCACACGAAGTTGGTGTTTGCTCCGCCGCACATCCACCTTGATTGAGAAGCACTGCCCCACCAAGCGCGCCGAGCGTTGACTTCTTAAGAAAGTCACGTCGCTTGTAACTCTTGGGCGTAATTGTGTCTTCTTCGTGCCTCGCTGACCTCGCGCCATGGCGATCAAACATTGTATTCTCCAAGTTAAGTATTCAAATCATTGCGAAGGCTCATAGGCAGAAAACTCGACGAGAAACTCTCGAAGACAACTGGCCGCGCGTTTAACAAGCTCCTGGCCCTTTTCCGCAGTTGCGACCTTTGGCTCACCGAATACACCTTTCTCGGTAATCGCGGAGAATGGCAATGCCAGGGAACAATGCTCATGAACGCTATCACTCCATTCCGACTTTTCCGGCGGCGGGTTTCGCGGAAGATCCGGCCTCGCCGCATAAATTATTGATGTCTCAAACTCGCAGGCATGAGACAGCGCTCGTCCTTCGAGGCCAGGAATTGTAGACCACAATTCTCGTGCCAATTGCCAGTACGACAGCCCTGCTGCCACAGCACGTTTTGCATGCAGTTCCACCGCTAATTCGGCAAGAGCTGTTTGCATCGGCGCGATGTTGCCGCCATGCGAATTGAATAATAGAACTCTTGTGTGCCCCTGCGCCGCGAGGCAGCGAATCTGCGCGACCAGAATCTGGCAGAACAAGAGAGGTGGCAAACTCAGCGTGCCACCGAATGAAACGTGGTGATCACTTGCGCCGACGGCCATCGTCGGCAGACACAGGTAGGTCCCGGTGGCGGGTGCTCGATCGTACAGTTCCTGCAGTATCGTGTCAGCAATAATGGTATCGGTTCCGGTCGCGAGATGCGGACCGTGTTGTTCTGTCGCAGCGATGGGCAGAATAACAACGGCTTCTGCTGCGACACGAGATATCTGGGACGCCGTGAGATCGTGCCAATGATGAAATCCCGGCGAGATTGTCTCCGCTTTCATCGCTGGCCTTCCTCCAGGTAGATAGTCATCCAGATATTCCAATTTTCATTCGTTTGATACTCGCGAAGAATGGTGCTTGAGAAAAAGCGAACTCTCACAGAACACGACCGAACTTTAACGTTACATGGCCCGTAATGTCAATCTGCGTTCCGGACGGTAATTTTGTGATACCCGGGAACACGGAAGCGGAAAGCGAGTTGCCTGATCATCGCTGCGTACGATTTGGCTCTACCCCGCCCCAAATAGCACCATTTAGAATCACGTTGTCAACCTGCAACTGTTTCGAACCAATGATTTTCTCGCGAACCGGCCGGTTTGCATCTTGATACTCGAAATTGCCATCAATAATTTCAAGTACGGCAACGTCACCTGCACTGCCTGGCTCAAGTGTACCCAGGCCGTTCAGCCCCAATATCTTAGCGGGTGTCGCGGTCGTTGCTTTGATTACTTCGCCAAATTCCATTCCAAGACACAAAAATTTTGACATTGTCGTTAGCAGGTCAAAGCTCGGCCCATCAACAGAGAACCGGCTTACATCGCTGCTGATGGTATCCGGCCAAAACCCCTGTTCAAGCAAACTACGCGTTACATGAAATGACATGCTACCCATGCCATGGCCGACATCGAAATAGACGCCCTTCTCACGTGCTTTCGTCACAGCATCCCTGATCATCCCGGAGCGAAATCTTACTGCTGCATTCGGGAACGGCCTAAAACAATGAGTCAGGATATCCCCGGGCCTCAACTTGTTCAAAACGTCGTCGATCCCTGGCGGACCCAAATCGATATGTGTCATCAACGGCAAGTCCAGCATCTCTGCCGCTTCAAGGGCGAGGTCCACCGGAATCAAGCCATTAAAATCGCTGGAATGATGACCCGCCCGTACCTTGACTCCCTTGATGATATCCGCATGCGCGGCCGCGGTATCGAAACACTCTTGTATGTTCAGTAATTCAAGATTGCCGCATTCACCGACAGCGACCGTTTTGCCCAACCCATAGATTCCGGCATAAGAGATGTTCAGCAGTGAGAAAATATGCAGCGGCGATTCTTGTATGACATACCGTTTCAGGCCTTCGAAGTTTCCTGCACCTGCACTACCGGCATCAATAAACGTCGTCGTGCCACTTTTCCATGCGATCGACTCTGCGTCGACGCTGAGATAGGTTCCACCGGAATAGACATGCGCGTGCATATCGATAAGACCCGGTACGACATACTTTCCGGTGACATCAAGAGTGGTTCTGGCACTCTCTACCGGTATTTCAGCAGCAATCGTCGCAACCCTGGAATCGCGAAATCCGATATCACTGATGCCGTCGCGCCCCGAAGCTGGATCGACTACGTGGCCACCTTTTAATACAAGATCAAACAACATTCGTTCGCTCATTGATATTGCCTACCGGGCACGGCTCCATTGTCATATTCGCTACCGCTGGCCCCAGTCAACGACCTCCTGAGTCTGCGTACCCAAGCCCTCCACGCCGAGCGTCATGCGATCCCCGACCTTAAGAAATCGCTGCGGTGTGAGCCCCATCCCAACCCCGAATGGTGTACCTGTTGAAACAATATCCCCCGGCTTCAAGGTCATAAACTGGCTGATATAGCTGATCAGATGCGAAATATTGAATATCATTTGCCGCGTATTGCTCCGCTGCATCTCTTCTCCATTCACGCGCAGCCAGAGGTCCAGGTTCTGGACATCCTCCAGTTCGTCAGGAGTGACTAGCCACGGACCAATCGGGCCGAACGTATCCGCGCTTTTTCCTTTCACCCACTGCCCCGTTCCTTCCAGCTGAAAAGCTCGCTCACTGATATCGTTAACGACGCAGTACCCGGCGATATAATCCTGCGCATCCTTCTCGTCAACATAGGAGCACCGGGTACCAATTACCACGCCAAGCTCTACCTCCCAATCAACTTTTTGGGCACGCTTGGGTATCACGATGCTGTCATTGGAGCCGCAAATCGCGCTGGGTGACTTCATAAAGAGGATTGGCTCTTTTGGTTCCGCCATTCCAGCCTCTCGCGCATGGTCAGCGTAGTTCAAACCGACGCAGATAAATTGCGAAACCGCACCGACACACGGCCCATACCGAACCTGCCCGTCAATAATTGGAAGTAAATCGACATCAATCCGTTGCAGCTTTGCAATGCTCTCTGGGGATAAAGACTCAGCCGTAATGTCTTCTACAACACCGTCCAGGCTGCGAACTGACCCGTCTGCACCAATAATCGCCGGGCGCTCTTTGCCGGCGGGCCCAATTCTGGCGAATCTCATGCTCCATTCTCCTTAACGATCATGCGATCACCGAAGCGCCGCTGCAAATCTCTCGACCATGAACTCGATATCGCCTTCAGTATGTGCAGCAGAAATCGAACATTGCTTTGTTGCCACAGGAACCAGGTAGGCACCCTCGCCGATCATCTTGCGACGTACTTCCACATCACGATTGAAGTCATGATTGACCAGCAAATCATGGAAATCACGCGGTGCGTGATCCATGAAATAGAATGAAAATGCAGAACCCACTCGAGCGACAACCCCTGCAACCCCGCGAGCGGTAAGCACATCCGTTATCCCTTGTTCCGCCAAAGCTCCCAGTTTCTCGAGGTGGGAAAAGATCACTTCACCTTGCGATTTGAGAATATTGACCGTGGCGATTGCCGCCGCGACACCCACAGGGTGCCCGTTATAAGTACCCGCAACCAAGGGGCGGCGACTCAAGTCGGGCGATGCTAAAACGTCCATGTACTTCGACTTGCCGCCCAAGATGGCGATGGGAAATCCGTTCGCAACAGCCTTTCCGTAGGTGAACAAGTCTGGAGAAACATCAGCGACCGCGGCATAACCACCTACCCCTTGCCTGAACCCGGTCTTGACCTCATCCATGATCATCAGGAAACCCAATTCGTCGGCCAGTGCTCTAAGCCCCGCAAGATACCCATCATCTGGCTTCACGACACCGATATTCTGTAATACGGGCTCTGTAATCACCGCAGCAACCGGGTAGCGTGAGCAGACGTAGCGTATTGAGTCTAAGTCGTTAAAGTTCACGACGTGCACCAGTCTCTGCTGATCGATTACCGTGCCCGCGCCGAGCGGACGAATAGGATACTCGCCGGGAGACACGCGTGGACCAATCTCCTCAAGGGTATTAAAGACGTTGCACGCCAATTCATCGGTATTGCCGTTGTAGCTGCCCTGCACAACGATGAAATGATCTCGACCGGTCACGGCGCGGCTAAGTTTTACGGCCAAAGCCGTTGCTTCGCTACCGGTGTTCAGGAAGGTCACTTTTTCGAGTGCGGCTATTTCAGTGCACAATAACGCCGCCAGTTCGCCCTCCAAAGCAACTGGCCCGGAACCAAACAGGCTTCTCTGTTTGCCGATCGTCTCGATGACCGCGTCGTTTACCTCTTTGTTGTTATGCCCCAGTAAATGAGGGGCAAATGCCGCATGAAAATCTGTGTATTTTTTGCCATCAGAGTCCCACATGTATGCGCCATCACCGCGCTCGAAACCGATCGATGGCGAAACCAGGCGATTCATCGAACTGACCGCGCCGGGTAAGTATTCATGGCAGTTTTTTAGACTATTTTCGATTTTCCCGATCGTGGAACGTTGCATATCTTCAACTCTGAATTGGAGGATCTAGGTGCTTCTTCTATCGACGCCGCAAGGCGATCGCGTGTTGATTTTGGAGTTTAACGTTAAAGTTTTTAACTGTCAAATTGCTCAAAATCCACAAAACGATGCAACGCCGAATCGACCCTGCGGTGACTTAGATGATCTGCCGGTCCGCCATCTAAGTGGACTCACCGAGTTCAAGTTCGGTCGGAAGCAAAATACTTTTGCGTTCGAAAACACCGTTTCGAAGTCGCTTAATCAACTCCTCACCTGCACGTTGTCCCATCTCGTATGCCGGTGACCTGATCGTAGTCAACGTTGGTGTTGCGTATCGCCAGGCTTCAAACCCGTTGAACCCAACCACGCTTATATCGCCTGGAATATCCATCCCGTTGTCGTCACAAGCATGCATTGCAGCAATTGCCATTGAGTCTGTTGCAGCAACAATCGCGTCAGGTGACGTTTTCTTTTGCAACAACTGCCTCGCGGCCTCTCTCGAATCAGAATAACCTTCAGAGGGAGCGACGACCACCCTAAAGTCAATTGCTTTCTTACCTGACTCCAGCGCAGTCCGTAACCCATGTTCCCGCTGCTCGATGGCCGGCCACTCCGACGCCGGCTTCAAGAACACAACACGTCTTACGTTCTTCCCAATGAGGTGATTACCAACTTCGCTTCCACCACCTTTATCATCTTGCCGAATGATAAGAATATCGTGCCGTCTAACTTGGATCGGCTCCTGAAAAATCACCGTAGGTTGGCCAATTTTTTTCAGAAAGTCGACGTGGCGTTTACGTAGAGACTTAGGCCCACACAGAATAGCGCACAAAGCATCGTTGCCCGCTCGCTTGAGAATATTTGCCTGCTCAAACTGTTGCGGCACCACTCCCTGAATATCCAGCGAATGATCCACTGAGCTCAAGTAATTACTCATTCCGCTAACAAGCTGAGAAATAAATGGGTCACTAAGGAACGCCGGAGCCACATCCGAAACGACCAGCCCAATAGATTGCGAGGATGAGACTCGCAGGTTCCTGGCATTCACATTCGGTCGGTAGTTTAGCCTCTTGACTTCGCGCTCGACGCGCAACCTCGTTTTTTCGCCAACCGTATTGGTACGTCCGTTTATGACATTTGACACCGTCATCATAGAAACACCGGACGCTTCGGCAATATCCCGAAGGGTAACGTTGGTACGGACTTTTTTTGGTTTTGCCATACTCGTCAATTTCTAGTCAGTCTGTGTCGTAGCCACAGCAAGGTTCGGAACTGGGGCCCCAATTTCACGAATCCGCTTAATAATAGACGACCTAAAGCTTAGCGCGCCACTTTATTCTTTGTTTGAAATGGCCTCGAAATCACGCGTTGTGAAAATGCACACTACACAATTTGCTATCAGAAATCTTGCTCTGTTCTCATGTGCTCACTCCACCGGACTTCTCCGTCGCATCGATTTCGAACGAATCGCATTATCCATCGACGTCTAGTCTACTGATTGTCTGCTGCGCGCTATCCAGCACTTGCTCAAAACACCCTGGTCCGAACAACGCCACTCGGACCTGGTAAAGTCCAGCAACATCGTAGGACTCTTCAGGCGGAAGATAGCTGAAGTAGCCATTCGCAATATTCAACACTGCAACTGCCAAGTCGGGAAACGCTTTTCGCAAAGCTTGTTGAAATTCGCTATACGCTTCTGCCGGCAGTGCAACAATAACCAAATCACCTATCCGCCAAACAGGAATACGAATTTCACGGCGATCACTACTTCCCATTTCTTCTCGAAGCTGCCTTCGTCTCTGCAGGCGTACCAGCATAAAACTATCAGTCGCCTCTTGAATCGCGCTATCCAGTTCTTCGAGAGAAGGCAGGTTGTAGTAAGCCAACTCGACCGTGGCGAAATCTATTGCCACCATCTTACTGGCAGGTTTAGGCTGCAATGCCCAACGACCTAATGGCGCACCCGATTGTTCTATTCGATCAAACTCCAAGGAAGACTGGGGCGGCAGGAACGATGCCAGTGTCTCCAGAACGGCATAGCCTATTTCCAACCCATTCTGGTCGGCGATAGCAGGGTCCGACGCATAACTGAGTCGCGGCGTCAGGTCACCTGACGCGCCATGCAGAAAAATACAGACGCCTCCGGCTATATTGGCTTCCACAACCTCCCTCATTTTGCCTACATAGTCAGGTGATATCTCGGTATTGCCACCCCCCAGAGATACGGGGTGGCAGGCATAATTTACAAGGACCGCTCGAACGTTGCTCTCGACGTCGACGATACGACCGACCAACAAGGTGTCATCGGCCTCATCGTGCAGGTTGAGACCGACGACTGTGGTCAGCTCGTCGGTTTCCATTACCGCCTGGTCCCTGTTATGTGCGAGTTTGCAGGTTCCGTAGGCCCAGGTCATGACGCTTTCCCGGGCGCTATTTCGTGCCTCATCAATCGCATTCGCGGCACCCGCGACGATTCTGTCTCGCCAGGGCTGTATCAGGCCCCCACCCGGCTTGCCGGCATTCTGCAGATCCGTCGGCGGTGCGCTATGAGTATGAGATAAGTGCAGTATTAGCTGCTTCTCCGCCAGGCCTGAACGCTGCAAAACTTGTGAACGGATTTCCCACTCCTCCTTGTTGCCCCAGAATGACAAGTCGAGAGACACGAGATACACAGAGAGGTCGTCATCCGACCCACGGAACATTACACAACTTGCGTACAGCGGTTTGTGCACACCGGTCGCAACGTCGTGCGTCGAGCTACCCCAGCTGCGCGCAAATATGCCCGGCGGTGGCGTGATATCTGCTCGACCGATGCCGATAATTCCGGAGAATTCGGGATGCGAGATAGAGTTGTTCCGGGTCACCATGAACTCCTGTTAGTACTGTGATATTGAGATGGGGGAATGGACGCGGCTTGCGATGACTACCAGTCCCCGACTGAACCGTCTTTGTAGAAAGTTCGCTGCAACACTTCCTGCTCAAACGGATGCTTTGCGACCTCCGTCTCATTGATCTCAATGCCCAAACCCGGCTTATCACTAGCTGTTACCGTTCTGCCGTTCTCGTCGAGCTTATAGCCGTGTGACACCACATCATTGCGCCACGGCACATCCGAATCGACCGTTTCGCAAATTACGTAGTCCGGAGTCGCAAAGCCAAGCTCAATGGATGCAGAAGTACTCACCGGACCCTGCGGATTGTGCGGCGCAATCGCAACTCGATGCGCCTCCGCAATGGCTGCGATCTTTCGAGCGGCAGACAGCCCGCCACAATGTGTGATGTCCGGCTGAATCACGTCGCATGCCCCGATCGCGAGAAGATCCTTGAATTGGTTCAGATACGTTAGACGTTCGCCCGTCGCTATTGGCGTCGCCACCGCGTTTCGAATCAAAGCCATGTCGCTCGGCGCTTCAACCCAACAGGGCTCTTCAAGAAAATACAAATCGTAGGGATCAAGCGCCTCAGCAAATCGACGCCCCATTGCGGGTGACGGACGCGCGTGGCAGTCGACCATAATATCGATGCCAGAACCGACCGCATCTCGCATCGATTGCACCGCCGCAGCCGCAGCATTCACCGCCGCATTGCCCTCCAAAGCCATGGTTGGTGGTACTGCCATCGATTTAAAGGCCGAAAAACCCCGCTCGACGGCTTCTTCCGCGAGCTCACCGAAACGCTTCGCGTTATCGGCGGGCGTCTCATAGAAATCTTCCATTCGCCCACCACCAAGGTGACAGTAGAGTCGGACGTAGTTGCGAACAGGTCCTCCCCATAACCGGTGGCAAGGGACGTCGTGTACTTTTCCGACCAAGTCCCACAATGCTATATCGATGCCGGAAATCGCTGTCGACCGTACTATCCCCGAGCCATGCCAGAAGTGCTGCCGGAACATCGACTGCCACAGGTATTCGACACGTGTCGGATCCTCACCAACCAGAAGCTCCGCCATATCTTCAATGGCACCTACCACTGACCGCGTGTGCCACTCCAGCGTTGCTTCGCCCCAACCAACCAGACCCGGTTGATCGGTTTCAATTTTGACGAATATCCAGTTGCGCATGCGCGCATGGCATACCAGCGTTTTTATTCCCGTAATTTTCATGATCCCGCACTAACTCTCCGAACTAACCAATCTTAACCGTGAAGCCATAGTTTTTTTTCTACTTTTGCTAAGCGCAGAGTGCCATTCATTTTGACTGATGACTCGAGTCGAGCAGCTCAATCCAATGCCTCACCGGAACGTCAGATATGGCCCCGAGATGCAGCTGGCAGCCAACGTTTGAAGTTACGATTTGTTGCGGTTCGTCCACTAACAACGCGTCCAGTTTCCGTTGCCGCAGTCGTTGACTGATTTCGGGCTGTAACAACGAGTAGGTCCCCGCCGAACCACAGCAAAGATGCCCCTCCGATACTTTTGCCAATGGAATGCCGGCTTTCTCGAGGATTCGCTCAACACATCCGTCCAGGTTTTGTCCGTGGGTCAACGTACAGGGACAATGGACGGCTGTGCGATGGGTGGCTGTCACATCCTTCAATTTACTCAGATCCTCATGGTCGAGTATTTCAGAAATATCTCTTGTCAAACCGCTGATGCGACGGGCCTTCTCCGAATAGATCGGGTCGTCTTTTAGCAACTGACCATAGTCTTTAACTATCACGCCACAGCCAGATGCTGTCGTTACGATCGCCTCAGCGCCCTCCTCAATGATTGGCCACCATGCATCAATATTTCGGCGCATGAAATCGAGCCCCGCGTCTTGCGCGCCAAGGTGGTAGCTAACGGCCCCGCAACAGCCAGCCGATTTCGCTTCGACCAAGTCGATCCCGAGGCGGCGCAGAACACGCCGAGCCACAGTATTTGTATTCGGTGTAGCAACAGCTTGAACGCAACCTCCAAGAACAATCATTCTGCGGCTCAGCACTGGCGTTTTTTTCGGCTCAATCAATTCCGTTTGGACCGGTGGAATATTCCGGCGGAGCGCTTGTGGCAATACTGGGGAGAATAGCCGTCCCAACCAAAGAATCACTCTTACGCGTTGCGGAAAAGGGAAAGTCCATGAGAGTGCTGACCGTACTAACCTCTGTACGATCGATCGGTCAGCAATGTTGTCAACCATTTCGCGTCCGATGTCTGCCAGTCGGCCATAGTTAACGCCGGATGGGCAGGTTGTTTCGCACGCACGACAAGTGAGACAGCGATCGAGGTGAGTTCGAGCCGCCGTACCAGCCCGGCCAGTTTCCAGCATATGCTTAATCAAATAAATTCGACCCCGCGGGCCATCACGCTCGTCAAACGAATCCTGATACGTCGGACAGGTTGCATTACAGAAACCGCAATGGACGCAGCTCTGAGTAATATCGGCAGCTTCTTGGGCCGCTGGAGACTCACCGAACTGCGGATGCAGATTTACACGCATAACAACACCACTTACATCCAGGAATACAAGCGACCGGGATTGAGCACGCCCGCTGGATCGAATGAATTTTTTATACGCGTAAGAAACATTTTTTTGGCCTCGGAGATTGACGGAAACACCTCGGCTTTGCGATCGACTGCTTGGTGTCGGCTGACTTCGCCTCCGAACCTTTTCGAGCTACTCTCCATTTCATCGAGGTCGTACTTGCCTGCTAGCCATCGTTGCGCACCGCACCAGTCAATGAGCCAATCGCCGTTCGGCATCATATGCGATGAGTTGGGACGGATAGAGAATCGCCACAATTCACTAGTTGTGTCGAAAAATGGCAAGGATTGATCCCGCAGTTGCGTCCAGAACTCGGAGCAGTTCGTAAGAATCTCACCGTCCAGCCGCATTGCCAATGATTTGATGGTCTCATACGCACCAGACAGTCGAATGTACATGTTACCGTCGTACCAACAAGCACCCGTCAATGGTATTGGCATGCTGCAAATCTCATTCATTGCCTTAATTGAGCCGCTCGCATCGATTGGCCGCCTGATACTTATCGAAGCATCCGGTCGTGGTACGACTTTTAGCGAGACTTCCGTCACGAGCCCAAGCGTTCCCATGGCACCTGCTTGTAGTCGCGACACGTCGTAGCCGGCGACATTCTTCATAACCTGGCCGCCGAATCGCAGATGTTCGGCTTTGCCGTTGATTAGTCGAACCCCTAAAACATGATCGCGAATTGACCCGCGCCAAGGGCGCGATGGACCGGACTGATTGCATGCAATGGTACCGCCAATTGTTGCCTTGCCATCGTACTCCCGCGACTCACTCGCGAGCATCTGGTTTTTTTCTGCCAATACCGCCCGAAGGTCCGATAGCGTAGTGCCGGCGCGAACTGTGATCATCAGCTCGGTCGGTTGATAATCAACCACACCGGCGAAAGCACCTAAGTTGATCGGCGTACCGACAAGCTCGCGCCCCAGGTTTTCTTTGCTGTTTCCGCCAACAATTCGCAATGGCTCCGCATCGGATACTGCGCTGCGAACTTGATCTTGCAGTTGCAATAGCTTACTCAAAGCGCCCGATACTCCTGACAACGATTCAGCGTTGGCACTCCTTTGCCGGGGTTAAGTAGTCCTTTCGGGTCCAACGCATCTTTGATCGCATTCAGCTGTGACAACTCGTCATCATCAAACTGAATCCGCATCTGCCGAATTTTTTCAACTCCCACGCCGTGCTCGCCCGTGATACTACCCCCAACCTCGACACACAACTCAAGGATCCTGGCACCGAATGCTTCTGCTTTCTCCAGTTCACCAGGTTTGCTTTCATCGAATAAAATTAGCGGATGCATGTTGCCATCGCCAGCATGAAAGACGTTGGCGACGCGAAGTCCGAATTCGGAGGAAAGCTGGCTGATCCCGCCTAAAACACGCGACAACATCCGTCGGGGAATCGTGCCATCCATGCAGTAATAGTCCGGTGAGATTCGTCCGATCGCCGGAAATGCCGATTTTCTTCCCTTCCAGTACAGGGTTCTTTCCGCCTCATCTTGTGATACTCGAATTGTAATCGCACCGTGCTGCTCGAAAATTCGTGCGACCTTTTCAATGCCGTCATGAACTTCATCGTCTGTACCATCCAGCTCACAAAGCAGCAGCGCGGCAGCAGTCGTGTCATATCCAGCATGGGCAAAATCCTCGGCCGCCCGGACGGCATTGCTGTCCATCATTTCGAAGCCGGCAGGAATTATTCCCGCCGCGATTACAGCACTTACGGCGTCGCCAGCAGGTTTGATTTCCTCAAACGACGCCAGAACAATCTGGCAATGTGACGGTTTTGGCAGCAGCTTGACAGTAATTTCGGTGACGACTCCAAGCAACCCTTCGGAACCAATCATCAATGCCATCAGATCCGGACCAGCGCTATCCAGGCCCTCGGTCCCCACTGTAATTTTTTCACCTTCGACGGTGACGAACGTTAACTGCAATACATTGTGAACGGTTAGTCCATACTTGAGGCAGTGCACTCCACCCGCATTTTCTGCAACATTTCCGCCAATTGAACAAGCAATTTGGGATGATGGGTCCGGCGCATAGAACAGCCCAAAGTGGTCGCATGCCTCACTGATCTGGAGGTTTCGAACGCCAGGTTGGACACGCGCCAACCTAGCCTCCGCATCAATCTCGAGGATGCTTGATAGTCGCGTCAAAGAAATTAGCACACCATCCGGATGTGGTAACGCTCCGCCAGACAACCCGGTTCCAGCTCCTCGGACCACAACTGGAAGATGCAATTGATCGCAAAGTCGCATTGCTTTGCGAACCTCTTCCGTCGACCCCGGCAAGATGACCAATCGTGGCATTTGCTTGTAGACAGACAAGCCATCACACTCAAACGGTCGCTTTGAATCCGCATCGGACACGACGTAATCGTCTTCGATGAACTCTCGGAACATTGCAACCAACATCTCAGTTGTTACTGACGATTCCGTTGATGCATCAATGTGCGGTGACTCCTTCAAGTTACGCTACGCCAATTAGTGCCGCAGCGTTGCTGAGCCTCAATTCGCAAGCCATTGGTCTAAACAGCTTCGGCTCGTCAATGATGCATTGTCGTACGGGGTTAACGTAAACGCCTGCCGGGCCTACACGTTTTACCGCCAACTCGCACTCCCCTATAAGCAATTTGTCGCGCCACGATTTTCTTGTCCCTTTTCGCAAAATGTAGTGTCCGTGAAAGCAGTGCTTTAAAAGACGTCGGCGCCAAAAGGCACATTCGTTACGTGAACTTTAACGTTATAGTTTATATCCAGTCAACTCCCGTTGTGCTATCGCCTGCTTTCATGAGAAGACGCGATCAACTTTCCTACAGTAGATTTAGATGCGGCAGGAGAGAGATCCTTGCTCACAGGTTTATGGGAAGCCGGAATGCGTCCGGAACCAACAGAGCAGTCCTTGTCAATTTTATGCCGCCATTAAGCGACTATCCGATTATACGGCGAGACAGACACACCCCTGTTTGGTCAAATAAGGTTGGGAACGACGAATATTGAAATATGACGGCCGGATACGAGGTCAAGAACACCCCCACAAATGCAAGCCAACGTGGGTGACACAGAGGGCGATCAATTGAATAACCATCACTGTTTCACTGGGCCACTCTGCGGGTCATACGCGATGCATTCAATTTCAACCTTGGCATCTATTACCAACTCTGACACGACTGTCGAGCGAGCGGGTGGATCATTGGAAAATATCGCTCCGTAGATCGCATTGAACCGACCGAAGTCCCGAGCATCATCGAGCCAGACGTTGACCTTAATCACGGTATCCAACGTGCATCCGGACAGGCCTAGTATAGTTTCAATATTGTGCAGAGTTTGACGAGTCTGTGCTTCGATTCCACCATTGACTAACTTGCCGTCTTCATCAAACCCGACTTGGCCGGAAACATAAACGAAATCACCGGCCCGAATTGCTTTTGAATAGGGAAGTCCCAGAATATTCGAACCACCAATTACTTCTTTGTTCATTTTAAAGCTCCTTTTTAACGGTTAGTTACCCGCATCGATTCATTACTGAACTGCCCCGAAAGTGCCCCGTAGTCTCATCGGTACCCCGTGTTTTCGATGATCAATACACGTGGGTGTTAGTTGCTAGCTTAAGACGCCAAAGGACTGTTTTAGCAAGCCTTGCATTGCTTCGCACGCGTCCATGCCACGGTTGACATTAGTCTTAGACACCCGGGCGGCTGCAATTCGGTCCCATAATCCACCACCAAAAAACCCCACTAACCATTTGATTAGCAGGGCTATTTTGAACTTGGTGGTGAAGGGTGGATTTGAACCACCGACCTACGGGTTATGAGTCCGTCGCTC
>CAXBJV010000017.1:0-71866 GCA_963976215.1 uncultured Woeseiaceae bacterium
CGAACGTCTCCTTCCTGGGCACGGATCCGGAGGGTAACCCGGACAAGGCCTGGAAAAACGTTCGTACCATCGATGGTATGGGTGGCGGTTCGCTGTTCGTAAAATCGCATCCGAAGTCGAGCAACCTGTGGGTCGATGCACCGCTGCATCCTGATGAAGCGTTCAGCCAGTCAGTTGCAGTATTTGACATCGCCAATCTCGATGCGGGATTCGAGGTGTTGCCAATTGCCGAATGGGCTGATCTCGGCGAGGGACCCAAGCGCGTCGTGCAGCCGGAGTTCAACAAGGCCGGTGACGAGGTCTGGTTCTCCGTCTGGAACGGCAAGGAGCAGAATTCGGCCATCGTTGTGGTTGATGACAAGACGCGCGAACTCAAAGCGGTCATCAAGGGACCGGAGATTGTAACTCCGACAGGCAAATTCAATATCTACAACACCTTGCACGATATTTACTAAAGGCGAGGCTTTATGAAACGCTTTGTGCTGACCATGTTGGCAGCGATATGGCTGGCCTCATCAGGCGCTTCGGCGGCTGATGAGGCCGCGAGCCCCGATTCAACAATACGGTCGGCGATAACGTCTGGCGAGGCGAGCGTTGCCGTCCGAGCCCGTTATGAGCACGTGGGTCAGGATGCTTTCGCCGCGGATGCCGACGCTCTGACTACGCGCCTGCGCCTGAACTATCGCAGTGCACCGTGGAAGCAGCTGCAGACATTCGCCGAGTTCGATTACGTGTTTCACCTGCTGGACGACTTCAACAGTGGTGGTGGTAGCAGCCCTGGCAAAACGCAGTATCCGGTGATCGCCGACCCGAAGGGCGCCGATCTGAATCAGCTGTACCTCGACTACAGTTTTAACGACAAGAGCAAACTGCGGCTCGGACGACAGCGCATACTCCTCGATAATCAGCGCTTCGTCGGTGGCGTCGGCTGGCGCCAGAACGAGCAGACGTACGATGGCTTGACGTTGAGCAGCACAGCGCTGTCCGATACGACGCTGTCATACAGCTATCTTTCGCATGTGCGCCGTATTTTCGGTGATGACGTATCGGCCGGGAGCAATGCTGTCGATGCGCATCTCATAAACGCAAAAGTCGTATTTAACGAGCAGTGGTCCGCAACCCCGTATTTTTACCTGATCGATAATGATGATGTTGCGTCGTTCTCGACGCAGACACTCGGCGCGAGTGTCAAGGGCACCCTGAAGACCGGGGACGGTACGCTCGGGGTCTATGCGGAGTTCGCGACGCAGGACGATGCCGGCAATAATCCGGTCAACTATGACGCGCAGTATTATCACCTGGGTGCGATGTGGTCGCCGAACGAATACCTGTCACTGGGCTTCGACTTCGAATCACTCGGTGGCAGCAGTGCGCCGGGGATGGCATTTCGCACGCCACTGGCAACGCTGCACGCATTCCAGGGCTGGGCCGATATGTTCCTGGCAACGCCGGACGCCGGTGTCGATGATCTGTTCGCGACCGTCAAATACAAGGCTGGCCGCTGGTATCTGACCGGTATCTACCATGATTTCTCCGCGGAGACTGGCAATGTTGATTACGGTACAGAATTCGATATGTCGGCGGCGACGAGAATTAACGATAACTTCGGAATTTTGTTCAAGGGTGCTTTTTTCAGCAGCGATACCGCATCGATGACTGACACTCGCAAATTCTGGATCGTGTTCACAGCTGACTACTAGAGCGCAGTAGAAGGCTGGAACCGGCGGAGCCTCGTTCGCGGGGCTCCGCTTTTTTATGCCGCCTCAAACGTGTCCTGATCGACGGGTGTTTTGAACCAATCCGGTTTGACGATCAGCAGATCGCAGGGCAGGTGCTCCAGCGTGCGCTCGGCGGTAGCGCCGATGAACAGCCGCTTCCAGCGATTGCGTGCAACCGCTCCCATGACGACGACATCGGCTTCCAGTTTGTTCGCAATCTCGGGAAGTTCTTCGTGCGTGAGCCCGGCGACCAGGTGCGTTTGCGCGTCGTCCAGTTTGTGAAACTGAGTGATCTCGCTGAAACGTTTCTGGTGGTCTTCGTGCATTTGCTGCTCAATCTCATCGTACGGCAGCGACACTGGTATGTACGCGTTGGCCGTCGCCGTGGCCACCGCAATGCGCGGGTCATAGGAATGGAACGCATGCAGCTCACCGCCGACACTGTCAGCGAACAGATTGCTCAGCTGCAGGATTTCATCGTCCAGTGCTGCCGGTTTGTCGTTTTGGTTCAACGGGTCGATTGCCGCGACAAACACCGGCTTTTCGGCGAACTCCTGTGGCTTGACCAGCCACAGCGGCACCGGACAAGTGCGAATCAGGTTCCAGTCCGTATTGGTGAGCAACGCGCGTTCGAACGCAGAATGGTGGTGTGTATCCTTGACGACAATGCTCGCTTTTGACGCGATCGCCTGACGCACAATACCTTCATACAAGGGGTGGTCCCACACGGCGACTGTCGTGACAGTTATGCCCTGTTCGCGCAGCGGCCCGGCAAGCTCCTCAAGGTGCTGCTGCTGGTGGTCGAGCACTTCCTGTCGTGCCTTTTCAAGCGACGGAGAATCGAACAGGCGATCGCCACTCAAGTACTCATTGTAGTAGCAGACCAACAACTGCAATTCGGCATCGAGGTGCCCGGCCAGCCAGGCGGCTCGTGCCAGAGCGGGCTGTTCGTTTGTCGTTGGATCGATTACCGCGAGGATTTTAGTGACTTTGGTCATGGTTGTGTCCTGAAAATGAGAACGGTTATTACGCCACAACAGAATACGCGCACTGCATCGAAAGCAAATACGGCCTGTTGCCTAATTGCTGTCGGTAATTACCTACGGCGGGACGGTGTCCGGGAGCGGTACTATAATCACAGTTATCTGCGCAGGAGCACATCCATGAGCGACTTGCCCCTTGACGACCTACGTCGTGAATTGCTGGCCAAGAAATCAGAGCTGGCTGCGCGCCTTGAGCGCATCTCAGCCAACCTGCAGCGCGGTTTTGCCGCTGACTCGAAAGAAATGGCCAAGGAGCTTGAAGACTCCGAGGTGGTCGATGCGCTCGGCAACGAGGCCCGCAGCGAAATCAGCAAAATCAGTGCGGCGCTGGAAAGAATGGACGACGGGAGCTATGGGGTGTGTGCGGAATGCGGCGAGCCGATCGATTTGCAACGCGTCCGGGCCTATCCCTACGCTCACGAGTGTATTGACTGCGCGAAGGACGGCGAGCGCCGCCAGGCACTGAGCTAGAGTGTCAAATGCATTTTCACCAGGTCGGCAAGCGACTTGGCCTGCATTTTGTCCATGACACGCGCACGATGAATTTCAACGGTGCGCTGACTGACGTCCAGTTCAAATGCGATGATCTTGTTCGGTTTACCGGTAACGACGAGATCGAATACTTCGCGCTCGCGTTGCGTCAGTTTTTCCAGTCGTGCCTGTACCGCAGATCGTTGTTGCTGCTCCACCCGCCGCTCAGCATCAGTCTCCAGGGCTATGCGAATGCGATCAAGCAGTTCCTGGTCGCGAAACGGTTTTTGAATAAAATCAACGGCGCCCTTTTGCATGGCTTCCACTGCCATCGGGACATCGCCGTGTCCCGTGATAAAAATAATGGGCAGCGTATTATTTCTATTGATAAGTTCTTGTTGCAATTCGAGTCCGCCGAGACCGGGCATGCGAATATCGAGTACCAGGCAACCGGGCCGCTGGCCGGGCACGCTGGCAAGGAATTCATCCGCGGAGTCAAAAATCTCGTGTGGCAGGTTCACCGATTCCATCAAAGCTTGCATAGCGAAGCGGATGGCAGCGTCATCATCGACGATAAATACGGTCGGCTCAGGTTCAGTTTGAGGGCTCATTGGCAATTATTGGAGCAGAACACATGACAATTTGCGAATTTTTGTCAGCCCTGCGGGCGTTATTGTGAGTCCGCTGGTTCACCTCGCAATCGTTTGGGCGGCTGTTTTTGTCGCGGTTGTTGCGGCCAAGAAAACACGCCTGACACCGGTACTGTACTTCCTGTTTATCGGTTGTGTGCTGGCGAACATGGGCATATTGCCGGAAGAGTCCGGCGACTTCATTCGCATCTTTGCCGAGCTCGGCATCATATTCATCATGTTTTCACTCGGCTTCGAGGAATCTACCGACAACTTTTTGTCGAGCGTAAAGCGGAGCTGGGGAATCGCGCTATTCGGCGCGCTTGGCCCGTTCATTGTTGCGTACCTGATCGCTGATTATATATGGAATGATCCGAACGTATCGTTGATGGTCGGACTTGCGATGACCGCGACTGCGGTATCACTCACCATGGTTTCGTTGCAGGGCCTCGGGCTGTCGAATACGGTTGTTGCAACCAGGATCATGACGTCGGCTTTGCTCGACGACATCGGTTCTCTCGTCATGGTCGCTCTCGTGGTCCCGATCGCGACCGGCGCCGGCGAGCTGACCATGATCGGTATCGCGATGACGGCCGGCAAGGCAGTTGTGTTTTTTCTGATCGTTACGCTGATCGGCATCTGGATATTCCCCGGCAGCCCGGTCGGCTGGGTGAAGCGATTGCCTGTCCTGCGCTGGCTGCGAATGCAGGACTACGTGACTTTCGATGAGGGGCGATACGCGACACTCGCAATTTTACTACTGGCGCTGGTTGTGGGCATCGCTGCGCACGCTTTCGGGTTTCACCCGGCCGTGGGTGCCTATATGGCGGGTTTGATCGTCAGAGAGGAGCATTTCGACCTTGGCGATCGCACAAAACAGGACGAGACGGCCAACGTCTACGCGGAAACCAAGCGCATCATCGATAGTGCTGCATTTAGCTGGATCGGCCCGGTGTTCTTCGTCGATCTCGGTGCCAAGATATTGTTTGACTGGGATCTCTTGCTGCGAGTGTTGCCGTACGCAGCGGCAATGCTGATCGGGATTGCCACGATACAGGTCATTTCTGCGGGCTTGGCGGCACGTTACACCAGTGGCATGAACTATGCCGAGAGCCTGATGATCGGCTTTGGCATGCTGGGACGTGCCGAGCTCGCGTTTGTCGTGATGGATATCGCTTACGTGCAACACCCGATCATGAATACGGAAGCGTTTTTTACCCTGATGATTACCGCGTTTTTCCTCAACCTGCTGGTGCCGGTAACGATTAGTTGGTGGCGGCCAAAGTACCTTGCGGCGACTGCGGAATCAGGTTCCTAGTCGAGGCGTTTGCTAAAGCGCATTGCTGCAATTGTCATAGCGACGAGAGTAAATGCGATCAGGTAGCCGAAATCGAGACCAAGTTCGCGTAAAGGGGCCTCACGGAGCATGATGCCGCGCGTCAGCCGGATGAAATGCGTCGTCGGCAATACTTCGCCAATGTACTGCGCCAGCACCGGCATGCCATCGAATGGAAACATGAAGCCGGACAGCAATATAGACGGCATCAGAATGAAAACCGTCATTTGCATGGCCTGGAATTGCGTGTTCGTCATCGTTGATATCAGCAGGCCGAGTGCCAGGTTGGCACCGATAAATGCCGAACCGGCGATATACAAATCGACGATACTGCCGCGTACCGGGACATCGAACAGCAACCTGCCAAAACCGAGGATTATCGCCAGTTGCAGCAGACCGATGGCGACATACGGCAGTACCTTGCCGATCATCAGCTCCGCTGAGCTGACCGGCGTGTTGATCAGTAATTCGAGATTGCCCCGTTCACGCTCGCGAACGATCGCAACCGCAGTGAACAGCATCATCGTCATCATCAGAATAATGCCCATCAATCCGGGTACGATATTGACCGGCGTGCGACGTTCGGGATTGTAATAGGGCCGCACCTCGAGCTGCTGCACGGATTGCGTTTTCGCACCGACATCGAATGCAATCGGCATATTGCGGAGCTGATTGGCGACTGCCAGGATTGTCGGGTCGCTGCCATCCACCAGAAGTTGTACGGCAGCGCGTTGCGCGTCGACGACACGGCGATCGAAGTCGGCCGGAATCAATACGCCAATCGAAATCGTCCCCTGTCGCAACAGGAGTTCAAGATCTGTCGCGGTGTTGGCCGCAGCGATTACGTCAACAACCTGTGTTTCCCTGAGATCCGCGACAAATTGCCGCGACAGATGCGTGTTGGCCTGGTTCGCAATCGCGGTTTTCAGGTTGCGCACATCGGTATTGATGGCATAGCCGAACAGCAATATCTGGATAATCGGCAGGCCAAAAACCATGCCGAAAGTCAGGCGATCCCGACTGAGTTGACGAATTTCCTTCTTGACAATGGCGCCAAGGCGCGACATCGATCGCAGCATCGTATTAATTCGCTTTCATCGTGACTGCTACGAAAACATCTTCAAGGCTTGCATCAGTTTTGCTTGTGCGTGCGGTAAGCTGCGCCGCGGCGAGCGCTGTGCGGATCGTCTCCGCAGGGTGCGGGAAGGACTCCGGTACCAGGACGCGCAGGCGAACACCGAGTTGCGTGACGCTGACGACCTCGGGCAGTTTTGCGAGCACCGCTTGTGCCGCGTACGGATCTTCGGCCGTAACCTCAATGATGTTCATGCCGGTTTGCGACTGGAGTTCCTGCGGTGTGCCGTCCGCGACTTTTACGCCGCGGTCCAGGATCGCCAGCCGGTGACAGCGTTCCGCTTCATCCATGTAGTGTGTCGACACCATGATCGTTGTGCCACCTTCGGCGAGTCGAAACAGGTTGGCCCAGAAATCGCGCCGGCTTTGTGGATCGACCGCGCTGGTCGGTTCATCCAGCAGCAGCAGGTCCGGGTGATGCAGGACAGCACAGGCGAGGCCGAGTCGCTGCTTCTGGCCACCGCTCATCGTGCCGGCGAGTTGTCCGGCTTGCGCGACGAGGTCGTATTTTTCAAGCAATTCGCTGATACGACTGCTGCGTTCCTTGCGCGGATACGAATAAATCTCTGCGATAAACTGCAGGTTTTCATTGACAGTCATATCGCCAAACAGCGAAAACTTTTGTGTCATGTAGCCGATGCGCGGCTTCAGTAATCGCGCATCGCCGGGTATCGCCGTACCCAGCACCGTCGCGCTGCCCGCGCTCGGAGTGAGCAGGCCGCACAACATGCGGATAGTGGTGGATTTGCCCGAGCCGTTGGGCCCGAGAAAACCATAGATCTGGGCTTTCGGAACTTTGAGGTCCAGTGCACTCACGGCCTTGAGGTCGCCGAACGACTTGCTCAGGTTGTGCGCTTCAATTGCGAATTCTGCCGCCATCGTCAGTCCAGCTGAAATTCCACTTCAACCGGCACGCCGTCCGGCAGCCGCTCACGTTCTTCGACGATATCGATTTTTGCCACATAGCTCAGGCGGCCGCGATCTCGTTCGGTCAGTGCGAAGTAGGGTGTAAACGATGCCTCGCTGGCAACAGTTCGGACAATGCCTGCAACGGGTGATGCCATGCCATCGACATGAATCGTCGCCGCATCGCCGCTCTTGATATGGACTCGCAGTGCTTCCGGGATGTACACCCGCGCATGCGGCTGCTTGCCGGCAAGCATAACCAGTACGGGCCCGCCGGCAATCGGCCGCTCTCCCAACTCGAACAGGCGACTGTCAACGATGCCATCGACAGGTGCGCGCAGTTGATGGCGTGCGACTTCCAGTTGTGCGCCGTCACGGCGGGCGGCCTGTTGCGCGAGGGCTTGTTCGGCCTGCGCCAGTTCTTCGAGTGTCGTTCCCGTCAACAACTCTTCCAGCTGCGCGAGGCGCAATTTCAAATTCGCCTGCGCGGTATCGAAGGCCGCCGTTGCTGCATCGACAGATTCTTCGGGGGCAAGCCCGCGCTGAAAAATCGATTCGATGCGCGATTTTTCAGCTTGCCTGAATTGCAGTTCCTGGGTCGCACCTTCGACGTTCGCCCTGGCCGCGGTGATCGATTCGTTGCGCGGGCCGCGCACCAGCTCATCCAGCCTGGCCTGAGCCTGTTGCAGCGCCGCCTCGGCTTCCCGCAAGTTCGCTGCCGCACGCGAGTCATCCTGCGAAAGCAGTAGTTGACCCTTACTGACACGGGCACCTTCGGCAACCTCTATTGACGTTATTGCTTCGGCATAATCCGCCGATACTTCGACGCGATCAGAGCTCAGCTCGCCGACGACACGATTGCCATTTTCGCTGCCGCCACAGGATGCCAGCAGGCCGATGCACAAGATTGTGATTATTGGTTTTTTCATGACCGGACTCCGCCTAGGCCTTGATGTAGTGCAGCAACATGTCGAGCTGCGTTTCGATGAGTTTGTCGGTATCCAGCGATTTTTTCGTGAACAGGATGCCCCAGATAATCGACATCAGGACCGGTGCCAGGACAAGGTGCGGCAAGTTATCTACCGCGCTGGCGCGAAATTCTCCCCGCGCGATGCCACGAGCGATGGTGTTTTGCACGGTAGCGAGTCCTTTAGAAACGACATTCCGGTGATAGAACTCGAGCAGATCCGGGTGCTTCGGTCCCTCGGCGATCAACAGCCGTACGATGACCGCGACGGGTGAACCGGGGACCTGTTTCAGAAATTCGCAGACGGGCCCGCGGACAAAGTCCTCGGATGACAGCTCCGTGGTGTCCGCGATATCGATTAGCGCGTCGACGCGGCGTACCACGACATTGCGAACAACCGCTTTGAACAGCTCTTCCTTGGTCTTGTAATACAGGTACAAAAGCCCCTTGCTGACGCCGGCACGCCGGGCGACTTCTTCAACCGGCGTCGACGCGTAGCCGTGCTCGGCAAATGCATCGAACGCGGCTTCAGCAATCTCCTTCGGGCGTTTTTCCTTGCGGCGGCGATAGCGCGGCTTGCTCATACGAGGCAATTAATGACTCTAAAGTCAGTAAGTATAATTAATGACCGTGCGTTCAGCAAGTGACAAGCATCGCAAAACCGCACGAATCCGGCATAATCCGCGGCATGTTTACCTATATTGATCCCGCCGTGCGGCAGCACCTTAGCGAACAGGGGACCCTGTTCCAGATCGACCGCAACGGCGCCCGCGTCGATGAGAAGCACCCGGCAAGCGGTTCGACTATCAGCATCCTCGGTCCGATCCCGTTGCCGCTGAAGCGCTGCGGGGCGGAAGTGGCCGTGCAATGGTATGCCTGCGTTCGCAATACCGAACTCGGAAAGATCGAAGAGCTGGCTGACGACCTGCGCGAGCAGAACGGCCAGCAGTCCTTTGCCACGCTGGCCTCGTTCATGGCCGTGAATAGCGTGTTGATTATCGGCGACCCGTCGCAATGGAAAAATCCGCTGGTCCGGGTGCACTCGAGCTGCCTGACCGGTGACGTCTTCGGCTCCGAGCGCTGCGAATGTGGCCCGCAATTGCAGACCGCGCTCGAACGCATCCAGGCAGACGAGGAAGGTGGGCTGGTCATATACATGTCAGGACACGAGGGGCGCGGCATCGGGTTGTGGGCGAAAGCCGCGACCTACCTGTTGCAGGACGCGGGCGAGGATACCTACGAGGCGAACCGCAGCCTCGGCCTGCCGGATGATTCACGTGATTTCAGCGATGCAGCCGCGCTGCTGAAGTATTTCCTGTCAGCATCGCCGTTTCGCCTGTTAACGAACAACCCGAAAAAAGTCGAAGACCTGACACGATTTGGCTTGCGCGACATCGAAAGGGTGAAGCACGTTAGCGGCGTTGGCGACAACAACCGGCGCTACCTGAACGCCAAACTCGGCTGGGGCCACAAACTCAGCGCAGAAGACCTCAAATCCGATTGATTATTGCCGCCAGAGTCTAAGGTTCTGCGGATCGAACTCGAAATTGCTGCGGAACGGGTTGATATCCAGGCCGCCACGCCGCTGGTAGCGCGCGTACAGGGAGAGTTGTTCCGCGCCACAGTGTTGCTGAATGTCGATAAACATTCGCTCCACGCAAGCTTCGTGAAAGTCATTGTGAGAGCGGAACGACACCACGTATTGCAACAGCGAAGCCGGATCGATGCGTGGGCCCGAGTAGCGCAACATCAGGCTGCCGATGTCAGGCTGCGAGGTGACCGGACACAGGCTGCGCAACAAATGCGTGTGCAGGGTCTCGTCCACGACTGTATTGCTGTCGGCCCGTAACAGTGATGCGTCGACCACATACTGCGTGGCGCTTGCGGTGAGCGTATCGATACACGTGCCCGGAAGCGCGGCAATGGCGTTTGCTGTCGGGTGATGAGCGTTCATCAATGTCACCGACACCGGACCACCGGCACAATGGCCTAGGTCTGATGCAATCTTTTCGCTGACTTCGGCATCATTTTCGCAAACGGTCATCGCGAACGAATTCAGGTACAGCTTCAGTGATTTGGATTCGACCAGGTTGGGCGTACTCGCCGGGATACGAATCTCCGCCGTTGCGACAGCCGGCACACCGCCGGGAGACAGCCAAGTGAGTTCCCAGGCATTCCAGATATCGGTGCCGCGGAAGGGCAGATCGTCCTTGCCGAGGCTTTCCCGGCTGTCGCTGCGCGCGATCGGATACAAAAGATCCGGCGCGTATTGCTCCGGGTAGCCGGTTTCCCGGCCGAGTGGCAGCTCTGCATCGCTCACGATGGTGTGTCCCTTGAAAAAACTTACGCGTATTTTGCAGCATTAGGCGCGGGAATGGCTGAATTCTTGTGTAAAATACCCAGCCTTTTTTACGCCCTGTTAGCACACGCTTGCAATCACTGCGGAGCCCGACTCAATGTGTCCAGCCAAAAAAATCCCCGATACCGAACGCGGTTACATCATCCCGATTGGGGGCGCGGAGGAGAAATTCCAGAATCGCGAAATTCTGGACCGCTTTGTCGAGGTCTGCGGTGGCAAGCGTGCCCGTATCGGCATTATTCCCACCGCATCTGAACTGGAGGATACCGGGCGGAATTATGAAAAACTGTTTCGCGATATCGGCATCAAGCATGCCCGTGTGCTGCCTTTTATGACGCGCGACGATTGCCAGAACGGCCATGACGTTGACTACATAGAAAAATGCAGCGGCGTCTTCATGACGGGTGGCAACCAGTTGCGATTATCGACCACGCTCGGTGGTACACGTGTGGCGCAGTTGATTCGGCGGCGCAATGCCGAAGGCATGCACGTGGCCGGCACATCGGCAGGCGCTGCGTTCATGCCGGAGCACATGATCGCCGGTGGCGAGGAGGGCAGCACGCCCAGCCCGGACAAGGTCACCATGGCGCCCGGACTTGGCCTGACCAACGCATTCATCATCGATCAGCATTTTCGGCAGCGCGACCGGCTGGGACGCTTGTTAACCGCACTGGCCTACAATCCATTCGCGGTCGGCATCGGTCTCGACGAGGATACGGCGGCATTTATTCGACCGGGGGACGATGTCGAAGTCGTTGGCAGCGGCGGCATTACCGTGATCGACCCGACAGACCTCGAGTATTCGTCAATGGACCAGGCCCGCCGGGGGCAACCGGTTAGCCTCATAGGGGTAAAGCTGCATATACTGGTAGCAGGCGGTCGCTTTGATATAGCTACGAGAGAAGCGCACGCCGAATAAAGCCCACAATAACAACGACAGGCACACGTCATGAGAATAGAGAGCACAAACGTATTCGTCGGGCCCAGCATGTACGCGCGCTTCCCGGTGATTCGGCATGTACTGGATCTTGGCGAACTGGAAGAGTGGCCGACAAGTCGTTTGGGCGAGTCCTTCATTGACCCGCTACTGACTTTCCTTCCGGGCCTGCATGAGCACGGCTGTTCGTATCGCGAGCCGGGCGGTTTCGTGCGTCGCCTGCGGGAAGACGAAGGTACCTGGCTCGGTCACGTGATGGAGCATATTGCGATTGAACTGCAGAATGTTGCGGGCTCGGACGTGACCTATGGCCGTACTCGATCGATCGACGGTCGACCGGGTTTCTATAACATGGTGTTCCAGTACAAGGATGCCACTGTCGGTCGTGAGGCTTCGGAACTTGCGTTGCAACTGATCCACAGCCTGTTACCTGCTGATCTCAAACCTAAAGATGCGCCCGATCCGGATTGGGATTTCGCCGCAGAGCGGGATCGCTTCATTCGCTTCGCGCAGCGCCGGGAGTTCGGTCCGAGTACCGCCTCACTCGTCAAGGCCGCGGAAGAACGTGACATTCCGTGGTTGCGTCTGAACCAGTACAGCCTGGTGCAGTTTGGCCAGGGTCGTTATCAGCAACGCATTCAGGCGACGACGACCGGCCGCACCGGAAATATTGCCGTCGAGCTTGCGGGTGACAAGGAAGAAACCAACGGCATACTACGCGATCTCGGCCTGCCGGTTCCCAGGCAGGCGCTGGTGCGCAGAAAGCGCGATGCGGTGCGCGTCGCGAGACGCATTGGTTACCCGGTTGTGCTGAAACCGGTCGACGGCAACCACGGCCGTGGCGTTGCGATCAATCTGCGCAGCGATGAAGAGGTCGAAGCCGGCTTTGACAAGGCCAGCGAGCACAGCAGGCAGGTTATTGTCGAGAGCTATATCGAGGGATTCGATCATCGCTTGCTGGTGGTGAACGGCACGCTGGTCGCGGCAGCCAAACGTGTTCCCGGCCATGTTGTCGGCGACGGCAAGAATACGATTCGCGAACTGGTGGACAAGACCAACGAAGATCCACGTCGCGGTGTCGGCCATGAAAAAGTCCTGACGCGCCTTGAATTCGATCACCAGGCTGAGCGCCTGCTGAAAAAACTGGGTTATACGCCCGAAACCGTGCCGGCCGAAGGCGAGATCGTTTACTTGCGATCTACGGCAAATCTATCAACAGGCGGCACCGCAATCGACGTGACCGACGTCATTCATCCTGACAATCGTGAAATGGCGATCCGCACCATCAATGCAATCGGTCTCGACATCGGCGGCGTCGACTTTCTGACAAATGACATCACCGAGTCGTATCGCGATGCTGGCGGCGGCATCTGCGAAGTGAACGCGGGACCCGGATTTCGCATGCACGTGGCCCCGAGCGAAGGCACGCCTCGCGACGTCGCCGGGCCCGTGATTGACATGCTGTTTCCGCCCGATACGCCCAGCCGCATTCCAATCGCGGCTATCACCGGCACCAACGGCAAGACCACGACATCAAGAATGCTGGCCCACATACTTAAGATGGACGGCTATACCGTTGGCATGACATCGACCGACGGCGTCTATATCGATGGCAAGCTGAGTGTCTCGGGCGACATGACCGGGCCGGTTTCGGCGCAAATGATCTTGCGCGACCCGTCAGTCGATGCTGCCGTTATGGAAACCGCGCGTGGCGGAATGCTGCGCAGCGGCCTGGGCTTTCAAACCTGTAATGTCGCGTGCTGCCTGAACGTGACGGCTGACCATCTTGGCTTGCGCGGAATAGACACGCTGGAGCAACTCGCAGAGGTCAAACGGGTGCCGGTCGAAATCGCCACCGATGCGGCCGTGTTGAATGCAGACGATCCGTATTGCCTGCAGATGGCCGACTATACCGATGCAGAAAAGGTCAGTTACGTCACAATGAACTCCGCGCATCCGCTGGTGAAGCAGCACATACGCGCGGGCGGACAGGCATTTGTGCTCGAGCAGGGGATGAACGGGCACATGATTTCCATTTACGACAACGAGGTGCATACGCCACTGGTCTGGACACATCTGATTCCGGCAACCATTGAGGGGCGTGCACTGCACAATGTGCAAAATGCGATGTTTGCGGCCGCGCTGGCGTACAACATGAATGTCAGCCTGGAGCATATCCGGCAGGGACTACGGACCTTCGACTCGACTTACTTCCAGGCGCCGGGCCGGATGAATATTTACGACGAGCATCCGTTCCGCGTCATTCTCGACTATGCGCACAACCCGGCTGCGGTCAAAGCGATGTGTGGCCTGGCGGATCGCTTCGACGCAACGGGCCGCAAGATCGTCGTGCTCGCAGCGCCCGGCGACCGGCGCGATGAAGATATTCAGGAAATTGCGACGCTCGCTGCTGGACATTTCGATCACTTCATCTGTCGTTGCGATGACAATCGCCGCGGCCGGGACGAGCGTGAAGTGGCCATCATGCAACAGAACGCGTTGCTGGAAGCGGGCATCAGTGCAGATCGGATAGAAGTCATTCCGGACGAACAGGACGCAACCAATCATGCGCTCGACATGGCGGAGGCCGGAGATCTGATCATGATCTTCGGCGACAACATCAAGCGCACCTGGAAGCAAATCATTTACTTCAATTCCGGTGAAACCTCGGCAGCTGATCGGGAAGTCACGCCGGCGGTTGAGCTGCCCGAATTCGACGGCATCGAACTCGACGGGGACATCGAAATCATCAGTGACGAGCGCGGTGTGCGCATCGCTCGCGAAGAAGGCGATTAAAGACGCGTATGCAGTTCCTCGATGCGCGCAGACTGACGGGGCCGAGCCTGATTTTCGACGGGCCGGGCGCAATTCTCGAAGTCGAATGTACGCCGCAGGAGGCGGACAGGCTGCTGCCCGTCTGGCAGCGGCATGTATCAGCGATGGTCAAGGCAGTCGGCTGGGCGGCACCGCAATTTGCATCGCGCAAGTTGCTGGGTGGAATCAGCCTGGCATTCTCGGCACCGGTTGATGCCTTGTACGCGGCATCGGAGATCAATGAGTGGGCCTGGGCGGCCAGCGCGCAGGAACTCGGTGCCGCAGATTGCGCACCCGACTTTGACGAAACGCTGGCAGCGATCAAGGAATCGATTGCCGAAGAAGCCAATCCGGAACTGCTGCAGTTACTTGCCGGTGCGCGCCGGCACGGTGTGACGGCGTTATGGGACGATGACCACGTGTCGCTTGGACTGGGCAGCGGTTCGGAAACCCGGCCCGTGCGTGAAATACCGCCCGACATCGACTGGCCAAAGTACCGTGATGTTCCAGTTGCGACGATCACCGGTACCAACGGCAAGACGACGACCGTACGCATGGCAACGCATATCGCACGCGCCGCGGGCAGGAACGTCGGGCTTAGTTCAACCGACTGGATTGCGGTCAATGACAAAATTATCGACAGGGGCGACTGGTCCGGGCCAGGAGGCGCCAGAGCCGTCCTGCGTGAGCAGAATGTCGACGTCGCGATTCTCGAATCGGCCCGAGGCGGCTTGCTGCGGCGCGGACTTGGTGTCGATCGTGCCGATGCGGCCCTGATCACCAATGTTGCCGAAGACCATCTGGGCGATTTCGGCTCGCAAAGCCTGGACGAACTCCTCGATGTAAAGTGGATCGTGAGCAAGGCGGTGCGTGAGTCAGGGCGGTTGATCCTGAATGCCGACGACGCGTTGCTGCGGCAAAAGGCGATCGAGTTTGACGGCGAGCTCGCATGGTTCAGCCTCGACGCGAACAGCACGTTCGTTCGACAACGAATTGCGGCCGGCGAACTGGTGTTTGCACTTGACGATGATCAATTGCAAAAAATCGATCGCGACGGCGTACAGGCGTTTTGTCAAAGCAGCGAAATTCCACTCACTCTCGGCGGACGCGCTCGCCACAATATCGCCAATGCGCTGGCGGCCGCGGCGTTGACCTACTGCCTTGGCTTTTCTCTGGCTACCGTGCGCGAGGGGCTGATAAATATGCGCCAGCAGGAGAATCCTGGTCGCTGCAATGTTTACGCAGTGGATGCTTGCAAGGTGCTGGTTGATTTTGCACACAATCCGGCCGCCATGCAGGCGCTGTTCGATATGGCGGAGGCGTTGCCGGCGAAGCGCAGGGTTTTGTGCTTCGGCCAGGCCGGGGATCGACCGGATGGCCTGATTCGGGAGATGACGCGCAATGCCTGGGCGATCGGGCTGGACCGCGTCATTGTCTCCGAGTTGGCGGATTATCATCGCGGTCGTGCGTACGGCGAAGTGTTCGCCGTAATGCAGGATGAACTTCTGGCCTGCGGCGCCAGGCAGGACCAGATAGCGCACGTGGAAGTGGAATTAGAGGCATTGAACGATGCACTTGCCTGGGCTGGCGAGGGCGACCTGGTGATCATGCTGGCGCTGGCAAGCGGTAGCGAGATTCAGGCGCGTCTTAAAGAACTTGGCGCAACGTAGCGCCGCGTTTACTCAAGACCGAGTATGTGCTTCCAGTGCTTTGCGCTGACCGGTATTACCGACAGGCGATTTCCCTTGCGCGTCAGCACCATATCGTCGAGCCGCTTGTCCGCCTTGAGCTCCCGCAAACTGATGGTGCGTTTCAGTTTTCTGACAAACTCGACGTCAACCAGGATCCAGGTCGGATTTTCAGGCTTGCTCTTCGGGTCAAAATACTTTGATTTCTTATCGAACTGAGTCGGGTCCGGATAGGGTTCGCTGACGACGCGGGTAATACCCACGATGCCCGGTTCCTTGCAGTTCGAATGATAGAAGAACACTTCGTCGCCAATCTTCATGTCGTCGCGCATGCTGTTGCGCGCCTGGTAATTTCGAATTCCGTCCCACATGTCGCGGCCGTCGCGTTGCATGTCATCAATGCTGTAGGCATCGGGTTCGGATTTCATCAGCCAGTAGGCCATAGTCTTGTAACGTTCCGTGTGAGGGGTTCGAGGCGCCGCAGTCTATCATGTCGCAGGGCGCTTTTTGCGGCACATTGCTGTGATAGGATTGCCGCTCGACCTCCAGTCCCAGACAAGGGGAATGTCTCGAATGTCCAACGTTCTCGCTAACATATTTGGCAGCTCGCCGGTTCAGCCGCTCGAAAAACATATCAATATCGCTTACCGGTGTGCGAAACAGCTCAGCGGTTTTTTTGCCGCCGCATTCAAGGGCGACTGGGATGCAGCAGAATCCTTTCGTGACGAAATTGAGGCACTCGAGCATCAGGCGGACGACCTGAAGAAAGAAATCCGGCTGAATTTACCGAAGAGCCTTTTCATGCCGGTGCCGCGTGAAGATCTGCTGGAGTTGCTGTTGGTGCAGGACAAAATTGCGAATCGCACCAAGGACGTTTCGGGCCTGGTGCTGGGCCGCAAGCTGCAGTTCCCTGCCCAAATTGCCGAGCAGTTTCTCGAGTTTGTCGATCGCAATATCGATGCGGCCAAACAGGCGCGCAAGAGTGTGCGTGAGCTTGATGAGTTGTTTACTGCCGGATTCCGCGGCGCAGAGGTCGATCTTGTCTCGGGTCTGATCGAGGAACTGGACCGCATCGAAACTGACACCGACGATAAGCAGGCGGCGCTTCGCTCCGCATTGTACGGCGTGGAGAAGACCCTTGATCCCGTCGACGCGATATTCATGTACCAGGTTATCGAACTCACGGGCGAAATTGCGGATATGGCAGAACGCGTCGGGCGGCGTCTCGAGTTGTTGCTCTCTCAGTAAAAATAATAAACAAGCGAGGCCTGTGCGCCTCGGGAGCGGGGAATGGAAGCGCAATACATTTATATTGGTCTGGCGGCGGCGTTCGGGCTGTTCATGGCCTGGGGAATCGGTGCCAACGATGTAGCCAATGCGATGGCAACCTCGGTCGGTTCAAGCGCGCTGACCATCAAGCAGGCCATTCTTGTAGCAGCGATCTTTGAGTTTGCAGGTGCCGTGCTGGCCGGCGGCGAAGTGACCTCGACGATACGCAAAGGCATCGTCGACGCTGAGTTGCTGCAGGGGAGCGAGAACCTGCTGATCTACGGCATGCTGGCCGCGTTACTTGCGGCCGGGACCTGGCTACTGGTGGCGTCGAAGAATGGCTGGCCGGTCTCAACAACGCATTCGATTGTCGGCGCCATTGTCGGTTTTGCCGCGGTTGGTATTGGTATCGATGCCGTGCACTGGGGCCAGGTCGGTACGATCGTCATGAGTTGGGTTGTATCGCCGCTGACGGCGGGATTTATTGCGTTTCTGATTTACCTGAGTGTGCAGCGACTGATCCTGCACCAGGAAGACCCGCTGACAAAGGCGAAGCGCTATGTGCCGGTGTACATTTTCCTCGCTGCATTTACGATAACGCTTGTCACTATCCTGAAAGGACTGAAGCATGTCGGTCTGGAGCTGGCACTGCGCGACAGCTATATCCTGGCGATCGCGATTGCTATATTGATCGCCTTGATCGGTGCGTATTTTATTTCCAAGATCAAGCCGGATCCGAAGGCAGAAAAAAGCCAGCATTTTTATACCGTGGAGCGTGTGTTCGGTGTGCTAATGATCGTGACAGCCTGCGGCATGGCATTCGCGCATGGGTCGAACGACGTTGCCAATGCGATCGGCCCGCTCGCTGCGGTTATTGGAATCGCGACCACCGGGGCCATATCGGCCAAGTCAACATTGCCGGTCTGGGTGCTCGTCATCGGTGGTGCCGGCATCGTTCTCGGCCTGGCGACATTCGGTCGGCACGTCATCGCCACTGTCGGCAAAAAGATCACCCAGTTGACGCCCAGCCGCGGTTTTGCCGCTGAACTCGCGGCGGCAACCACTATTGTTATCGCGTCCGGAACCGGTATTCCGATTTCGACAACACATACGCTGGTCGGTGCAGTTCTTGGCGTCGGTATGGCACGCGGCATCGAAGCCATCGACCTGCGTGTGGTCATGCGTATTTTTGTATCATGGGTCGTGACGATTCCAGCCGGTGCATTTCTTGCCATCGTCTTTTTCTTTATCTTTAGAGCGGTTCTGCCGTAGGAAAACCCAGTTGAATACTCGTTATTGCACATTACTCCTGCTTTTCGCATTCACTCCGCTGCCGACCCTTGGGCAGCAAAACGACGACTCCATTATCAGTTCGCTGGAGCGGCACCACCCGGTATTCGGTTTTCACGGCA
The DNA here is from genome assembly GCA_963976215.1 of uncultured Woeseiaceae bacterium. Classification (GTDB taxonomy): domain Bacteria; phylum Pseudomonadota; class Gammaproteobacteria; order Steroidobacterales; family Woeseiaceae; genus UBA1847. The sequence continues at coordinate 18,684 of CAXBJV010000017.1, forward strand.
TGGTTGCTGCGCAAAACAGGTTTTCGGCACAAATCGGCGCGGATGTACTGGCGGACGGTGGTAATGCGATAGATGCCGCGATTGCGACCGCATTTTCGCTGGCGGTCATTCAGCCGCGCAGCGGCAATATCGGTGGCGGTGGCTTCATGCTGATCCACGATGCCGAGAGCAATGAACAGGTCGCAATTGACTACCGGGAAATGGCGCCGAAAGCTGCCACGCGCGATATGTTTCTGGGCGAGGACGGCGAAGTTGATAACCAGCGGGCGCGATTCAGCCACCAATCGGCGGGTGTTCCCGGAACGGTTGCCGGAATGTATCTCGTACACCAGCGTTTTGGTCGTTTGCCCTGGAAACAGCTGCTGCAACCTGCGATCAAACAGGCGCGCGATGGCGTCATTGTCAGCTTCGAACTGGCCGGGTTGCTCAAGCGGCGTCAGCATATGCTGTGCCGCTTCAAGGCGGCCTGCGAATATTTCTACAAGCCTGGCGGTGTGCCGTACGAGCCGGGGGAACTACTCGTGCAGGAAGACCTCGCGCATTCGCTGCAGTTGATTGCCGAGCAGGGCCCGGACGCATTCTACAAAGGCGAGATTGCGGACCGTATAGCAGCCGAGATGGCGCGCAATGGCGGCCTGGTCGACAAAGCGTCGCTGGCCGCGTACAAGGCGGCCACTCGCGGTGTTTTGCGAGGCAAATACCGCGGCTACGAAATAATCTCTATGCCACCGCCCAGTTCCGGCGGTGTCCACCTGCTGCAAATGTTGAATATCCTCGAGCACTTTCCACTCGCGAGCATGGGGGCCGGTAGCGCCGACAGTATTCATGCGATTGCGGAAGCTGCACGGCTCGCGTATGCGGATCGCTCCAAACACCTGGGTGATCCCGATTTTCATGACGTGCCGGTCGCGTGGCTGACCAGCGAAAAGTATGGCAAAACCCTGGCCGCAACCATCGACATGAACAAGGCGCGACCGTCGAGCGAAGTCGCCCCCGGCGTCGCGCCGCCGTTTGAAAGCGACAATACGACGCATTTCTCCGTCATCGACAGCGACGGTAATGTTGTTTCGAATACCTACACGCTGAATTTCTCTTTTGGTTCGGCAATTGCGGTCACTGGTGCCGGATTTTTGTTGAACAACGAAATGGATGACTTCTCGGCGAAGCCCGGTTCGGCCAACGGCTATGGACTGCTCGGTGGTGCGGCGAATGCGATTGCATCCGACAAGCGTCCGTTAAGTTCAATGACGCCCGTCATTGTATTCGCCGATGGCGAGCCGTGGTTTGCAACCGGTAGTCCCGGTGGTTCGAGAATCATCACGACAGTGCTGCAAATGATCGTTAACGTCGTTGATCACGGAATGAATATCGCAGAGGCGACCTCAGCGCCGCGCGCGCATCATCAGTGGTATCCCGACTCGTTGCGCCTGGAGCAAGGTGTTAGCCCGGACACAATCCGCATCCTGGAAGAGCGCGGCCATTTGATCTCTGGAAATCGCAATTCGATGGGCAGCCTGCAATCTGTCGGCATGCGCGATGGCGTCTTTTTCGGCGCGTCCGATCCACGGCGCCCCAGTGCGGGCAGCGTTGCAGCGGAAGCTGCCAGGGTCGACTGATTCGCGTTATACGGCGCGCAGGTACCAGTCGAAATCGAGTTCACTGACCGTATTGTGAAACTGCGCGCTCTCGGCTCTGCGGTTCATTGCAAAGTACTTGCAATAGGCGTCGCCCAGGTATTCGGGCAATATTTTGCTGCGTGAAAATTTGTCGATTGCTGCATCCCAGCGATTCGGGATTTTCAGTTTCGGCGTTATGCGCTGACCTTGTTCAATCATCTTGCCGGGATCGCACTTGTTCTTGAGCCCGTAGTGAACGCCGGCAACAATCGCTGCAGTAACAAGGTATGGATTCGCGTCGGCACCGGCAACGCGGTGTTCGAAACGCAGGTTGTTCTCGTCGGACGCCGGTATGCGTATTGACACAGCCCGATGGTTGACCCCCCAGTTGGGTTCAACCGGCGCATACATGTCGGGACGCAGGCGGCGAAACGAGTTCGCGTTCGGCGCACAGATGGCGGTCGCATCGGACATCGATTTCAACAAGCCACCGACGGCGTAGCGCAGGCGTGCCGAGAACGGCGGCACGGCAAATTTCTCCTTTCCCTGAGAAAAGTAGTTTTTTCCGTGGCGGTCAAGCAGGCTCATGTGAACGTGCAGCCCGCTACCGGCATCTTCGGCAAAAGGCTTCGCCATGAAACAGGCAATGAAGCCGTGTTTTCGCGCAGCGGCTTTCACAACACGTTTCAGCAACACCGCGTGATCGCAGGCCAGTACCGGGTCAGCAACGTGCCGCAGGTTGATTTCGAACTGCCCCGGCGAATACTCGGAAATTGCCGATTCGGCGGGGATATTCTGCACATCGCAATAATCATAAACGTCATTCAGAAATGCTTCGATCTCGTAGAGATCGTCCGGGTGATAGACCTGCGGGCCCGGTTGCACTTTTGCACTGCCGGGGACCAGAGGCGCGGCTACCATTGGCTCGTTGCCGCTGCCATCCAGCAGATAAAATTCGAGCTCGGTCGCCATAACGGGCTGCAGTTGCATCTTCCGAAGCGGCATGAGAGCCCGCTCCAGAACCGCACGCGGGTCAGCAAAAAATGGCTGGCCATCATCGTCCATGAGCCGAAACAGTGCTTGACCTGCAGCTCTGGTCGCCCAGGGGACCGGTGCCAAACTGCCTGGCACAATCGAGGCGGGCAAATCGGGATCGCCATCGCCATCGCCGAAGGGTATGCCGGCGACTGTTTCTCCGAGGGTCGTCAGCAGTGTTGCGCCGGCGCAAAAAACGAAACCGTCTGTGCAGGCTTTGGCGAAATCAGGCGGACGGATACGCTTGCCCTTCAAAATGCCGCTCAGGTCGGGAACTAACAGCTCAAGTGCCTGAAATTTGCCGTGCTTTTTCTGAACCGCGCCGAGTTCCGTCAATACTGCATTGCGCCTTGCCATACATTCATCCGTTCGCGTGTGCGCTCGGGAGCATTAACTATTTGCGCTGCCGGCGCAATAGACGCCATAATATTACATTGTGAATTATCATTTCATAATGTGAAATAATATGCGCGAACCAACACCGCCTCAAGGGGCACAGGCTGCGCTGCGAGCCATACGTTTGTTGAAAAAATTCACGTCTGACGCACCGGAATTGTCGCTGGCCGAACTGAGTACGCGCGCCGGACTCAACAAGACAACGACGCACCGGCTGTTGCAGGCATTGCTGAGCGAGGAATTGCTGGAGCGTAATCCGGCGAGCAGTGCCTATCGACTGGGGCCTGGCATGATGGCGCTCGGGGTACAGGCATTGTCGAGCAATGACCTGCGACTGCGTGCCCGGCCGATTCTGAAGAGACTCGCGGAGGACACCGGTGAGACGGCAACGCTGGAGGTTCCGGTCGAGGATACAATGTTGATTCTTGACGAAGTGACCACGCGACATTTACTGGGCGCATCGGGAAATGTGGGCACCCGTTGGCCAATTCATGCAACGTCGACGGGCAAGGTTTTTATCGCGTTCGAGCCGCGCGGGCCATCGCGTCTGCGGCAAGAGTTGGTGGCGCTTACCGGGAAGACAATCACACAGCACGACAAGCTGGAACAACAGCTTTCGGATATACGGCGTCGCGGATTCGCGGAGACCGTGGATGAACTCGAGGATGGCTTTTCCGGCGTCGCCGCGGTTGTCCGTGGTGGCATGGGTGAGGCGCTCGGTGCATTGTCGATCTGCGGACCGAGCAGTCGATTGTCTAAGGATCGTCGCGCACAGTTCGGCGCGACGCTCTGCACGGTCGCGGCGACCTTGCAACCGCGGTACTGATACGCTTCCCGCATGCTAAGATGCCGTCGACTATAGCGGCAGGAATAAGAAAATTAATACTCGCAAGCTGGTCCACAACACAACGAAAATGCTACTTGCTACTGTCGCTTTTCTTGCGGCATCAATCGCTTTTCCCGCGAACGCCATAGAACTTGAAGCGCCAACCGTGAGCCTGTCGGGGGTCGCGATGGACTATGCGGTCAGCGGTGCGCAAAGTGGCGACACAGTCGAATTGGCTGTGGGTGAAAATTCATACACCGCAACCGCGGATGCCGACGGTCGTGCCGAGTTTCCGAACATTGTTATTGCAAGTCCGGGGCGTATCGATCTGCGCGCAATGGCGGGTACTCAAGCGCTAAGCGTGCAACAGCGAATTATTCCCGGCTGGATGTCGGTTTTGCCTGCCGTCATTGCAATTGTTATCGCGTTAGCGCTGCGCAATGTCATTCCCGCGCTGCTGATCGGGCTATGGCTCGGCGCAACCGCATTGACTTCCTTTACCTTGAAGGGCGCGGGTATTGGTTTGCTTGACTCCTTCCAGGTATTCGTACGCGGCGCTCTGGCAGATTCGGATCGGGCCTCGATCGTTCTTTTCACGATGATGATCGGCGGCATGGTTGGCATCATTACGCGCAACGGCGGTATGGCCAGTATTGTGCTCGCCATCGTCAGCAGGGCGAAGACGGCGATAGGCGGCCAGGTCGCCGTTTGGCTCATGGGGCTGATGATATTTTTTGATGACTACAGCAACACGCTGGTGGTTGGCAATACGGCCCGTTCGCTGACCGATCATCTGAAAATCTCACGCGAGAAGCTTGCCTATATTGTCGATTCTACGGCTGCACCGGTCGCCTGTATCGCGCTGATCACAACCTGGATTGGCTACCAGATAGGGTTGATCGACCAGGCGCTCGGCACCATCGACGGAATCGGCGATGTCAACGCCTACTCCGTGTTTATCCACTCCATTCCCTACAGTTTCTACCCAATACTGGCGATCGTGTTCGTTCTGATGGTGGCAGCATCGGGGCTGGATTTTGGTGCGATGTATAAAGCCGAAGTTCGTGCCCGAAAGGGTGTCGTTAAACCGGTGTCGGATGAAGCGCTTCCTGCGCTTGAAGGTGAAGAACTGACGCCGAAAGACAACATTCCGTTACGGGCACTGAATGCGTTCATCCCGATCATCGCGTTGATCGTTGCACTGGGCCTGAGCCTGTACGCGCTCGGGGAAGGCACAACGGTTACCGAGATACTGGGGACGACCGATCCTTACAAGGCCATGATGTATTCGTCGTTCGTCGGCGTGCTGGTCGCGGCCGCGCTCACAATGGGGCAAAAAATATTGTCTGTGCACGAAACGATTGATGCCTGGTACGGCGGTCTGCGAGCGACCTTGTTTGGCATGATCATCCTGGTGTTGGCGTGGTCGTTGTCGGACGTCACCGCGGAATTGAGTACCGCGAAATTTCTGGTCACCTTGTTCGCCGATTCCCTGCCGGTTGCCTTGATACCGGCGATCGCGTTCGTTCTCGCTGCCATTACAGCATTTACGACGGGGACCAGTTGGGGGACGATGGCGATCCTGATACCGCTGGTCATTCCACTGTCCTGGGCGGTGATGACGGTGAACGGTATCGCGGACCCCAGTGGCATGCACATCCTGTATTCATCCGTGGCCTGTTGCCTTGCCGGGGCGGTCTGGGGTGATCACTGCTCGCCGATTTCCGATACCACGGTGTTGTCATCAATCGCCAGTGGTTGCAATCATATCGAGCATGTTCGTACGCAGTTGCCCTACGCCTTGCTGGTCGGCGTCGTCGCGCTTGCGACCGGTACCATTCCAGGCGGCTATGGCTTGTCGCCCTGGATTTCGCTGCTCATTGGTATGGCAGTTCTGTTCGCGGTGCTGAAAACCCTGGGACGACGCGCTGAGGCTTGAACGGTATGACGGCGAAACCCATTGTTGCGGTATCGGCGGACCGGCGTATGCTGGAGCCGCACCCGTCCCATGTCGTCGGCGAGAAGTATTTGCGTGCGCTGATCGATGGTGCGGGCACAGTACCGTTGATGCTGCCGTCACTGGCTGATGACATTGATATCGACGACCTGCTTGCACGCGTGGACGGCGTGGCACTGACGGGCAGCTACTCAAATGTCGAGCCGCGTCAATATGGTGATACGGCATCGGACAATCCCGGTTTTCACGATCCGCATCGTGATGCCATGACACTGCCGCTGGCGTTGCAGGCGCTGCAGAAAGGCGTGCCGCTGCTGGCAATTTGTCGCGGCCACCAGGAACTCAACGTCGCGCTGGGCGGAACGCTGCACCAGAATGTGGCGAATGTCCCGGGCTATCATAATCATCTCGAAAACAAGGATGATCCACTCGACGTGCAATACGGCCCGGCACACCCGGTGACCCTGCCTGAGGGCAGTCTCCTCAGGCCGCTGGCAGATGCCGACACACAAATGGTCAACTCGCTGCACGGGCAGGGCATTGCCAGACTGGCAGAAGGGGCCGTAGTCGAGGCCGTGGCGGATGACGGCCTCGTTGAGGCATTCCGCGTAGACACGGTGCCGGGATTTAACCTGGCGGTGCAATGGCACCCGGAATGGCGAGTGACGGAGAATCCGTTTTCGATGGCAATTTTCAAAGCGTTCGGTGATGCATGCCGGACGCGGGCCTTACAACGACAGGTGTAATGTGAGCAAGGACGAAGTCTTTCAATCCTGGTTGTCAAAACATGAAATTGACGATGTAGAGGCGTTCGTGCCGGACATGGCTGGCTCGGCGCGCGGCAAGGTTTTGCCCGCGGACAAGTTCGGCCAGGGCGAAATGAAAATGCCGGAGGGGATTTTTTCACAGACGATCTCTGGCGACTACATAGCGGACCCAAGCAATGTTGAAGATCGCGACATGGTCCTGGTTCCTGATTCGACGACGCTGCGTCCTGTGCCATGGTCAACCGACCCGGCCGCGTCGGTATTCCTTGATTGCTACCATCGCGATGGATCGCAAGTGAGCAAATCGCCGCGGGCGGTGTTACGTAATGTGCTTGCGAAGTACGAAGCCAGAGGCTGGATTCCGGTTGTTGCACCCGAAGTCGAGTTTTACCTGATCAGTGCACATTCGGATCCAAATGCCGAAGCTGAGCCGCCGGAGGGCAGGCTGGGATGGACTGAATCGGCGCGGCAGCCGTATAGCATCGACACGATGAACGACTTCGATCCCTTCATCAACGACGTCTATGCCTACTGTGAAGCGCAGGGCATGCCGATCGATACGCTGTCGCAGGAAATGGGGCCGGCCCAGTTCGAGATCAATTTTTTACACGGCAACGCCGTCGAACTTGCCGACCAGGTATTTCTTTTCAAGCGCACTGTTCGCGAAGCGGCTATTGAACATGGCATGCATGCGACGTTTCTCGCCAAGCCAATGTCCGACGATGCCGGCAGTGCGTTGCATATTCACCAGAGCATCATCGACAAGCAAGGCAACAATATTTTTTCCGGCGCTGACGGTGCGCCGACCGATCTGTTTTATCATTTCATCGGCGGCTTGCAGCGCTACATGCCAGAGGCATTGTTGTTGTTCGCGCCATATGTGAATTCCTACCGGCGCTTCATGAACCCGGATTCGTCTCCGGTCAATCTTGCCTGGGCGACAGACAACCGCACCGTTGGAATCCGCATACCGGATGCACAGCCGGCGGCACGGCGTATCGAAAACCGCCTGGCCGGGTCCGACGTAAATCCGTACCTGGTTATTGCCGGGTCGCTGGCATGCGGCTACCTTGGCATGGTCGAAGGGATTGCGCCGACCGCGGAGGCGGAAGGAAGCGCTTACAGCGGTGACTTCGAGTTACATCGGCACATTTTGCCGGCCATTGCGGCGATGCAAAACAGCGCCGCGATGAAAAGTATCCTGGGCGACGAGTTTGTAAGCCTGTACACGGCGCTGAAGGATGCGGAGTACCGGGAGTTCCAGGAAATCATCACACCCTACGAACGTGAAATCCTGATGTTTAACGTCTGATTTTTGGTGTCGCATTTCAGTATATGGTGTTTGTCTGACGCCGCAGCAGCGGACTGCTAGATTCGCTGTTCGGACACGTCGAGGTTTGTATGGCTGCAATAGAAAAGCACACGCGAGAACAACTGCAGGAGATGGACAGGAGCCATCACTTGCACCCGTTTACCAATCACAAAGAACTGCACGCACAGCGTTCCAGGATTATTTCGCACGCGGAAGGTGTCTATATCTACGACGCCGACGGCAAGCGTATTCTGGATGGTATGTCCGGCTTATGGTGCGTTAATGCCGGGTACGGCCGACAGGAGATTATCGACGCGGCCGCTGCGCAGATGCAGGAATTGCCGTACTACAACAGTTTTTTTCAGTGCTCGCATCCGCCGGCTATCGAGCTCGCGGCGATGCTCCGCGAATTGAGTCAGCCGCACCTGAACCGCATTTTCTTCACCGGCTCAGGATCCGAGTCCAATGACACCATTGTGCGCATGGTGCGGACTTATTGGGACCTGATGGGGCAGCCGGAACGGCATACGATAATCAGCCGCAACAATGCCTATCATGGATCGACCGTCGCCGCTGCGAGTCTCGGCGGGATGAAGGCGATGCACAAGCAAAGCGGGTTGCCGATACCCGGCATCGTTCATGTCGAACAGCCATACTGGTATGGCAGTGACCAGTCCATGTCGGAAGACGAGTTTGGCCTGTGGGCGGCCGGACGTATCGAACAGAAAATTCAGGAAGTCGGTGCGGACAAGGTCGCCGCATTTATCGGCGAACCCATCCAGGGAGCAGGCGGCGTCATCGTGCCACCCGCAAGCTACTGGCCTGCAGTGCAAAAAATATGTGACGAATACGGAATTCTGTTGATTTCCGATGAGGTCATTACCGGATTCGGGCGACTGGGTGAGTGGTTCGGCGCCGACTATTACGGCACGCGACCGGACTTCATGCCGTTCGCAAAAGGCGTTACGTCAGGCTACCTGCCGCTCGGTGGTGTCTACGTCAGCGACCGTGTTGCTGATGTCCTGATCGAGAAAGCCGGTGAGTTTTTCCATGGTTACACGTATTCAGGTCACCCCGCATCCTGCGCAGTTGCGATGGCAAACATCAATATTATTCGACGGGAAAAGCTGGTCGATCGGATTCGTGACGATATCGGCCCTTACCTGCAGGAAAAGTGGCTTGCATTGGCAGACCATCCGCTGGTCGGCAACAGCCGCATGGTTGGACTCATGGGGGCGTTGGAAATTGTTGCGAGCAAACAACCCGTGCAACGCTTTGACGAGAACGTGGGTGCGGGAATCCTGATGCGCGATAATTCGCTCGATGCCGGTGTGTGCCTCCGAGCTGTTGGCGACACAATTGTTTGCGCGCCGCCATTTGTGTTGTCGCACGCGGAGGTCGACGAAATGATGGAGTCCACGTGGCAGGCACTGGATAAAACCAAGGCAGCATTGGCCGGTTAATACTATGGACAAGCACGGCAATGATTTTGCAATTACGCGTGACGACTTGCGCGGTACGACACCGGAGCCGACGTACGGCGGCATAACGTCGTTCATGCGTCGCAAGTACACAAAGGATATGAGCGGTGTGGACGTCGCCGTGCTTGGGATTCCATTCGATACGGCTACCACCAATCGTTCCGGCGCCCGCTTGGGACCGCGGGCGATTCGTGGCGCATCGACCAGCATGGCCTGGGAGCGTCCTTATGGCATGGAATTCGACCCTTTCGACAGACTGGCCGTTGTCGATGCGGGCGATGCCTTGTGGGATTTCGGCCGCCCGGAAGCGGTGCCCGCGGCAATCGAGGACGCGGCGCTGCAGATTATTTCAGCCGGTCCGGGACTGCTGTCACTCGGCGGCGATCATTTTATCTCCTACCCGCTAATCAAAGCGCATGTGAAAAAACACGGCGGGCCGGTCTCCATTCTGCATTTCGATGCGCATTCGGATACCTGGGAGGACGAGAATGATCGAATTGATCATGGCACCATGTTTTGGTGGGCAACGAAACAGGGTTTGATCGATGCAAAGACCTCGGTGCAGATCGGGCTTCGCACCCACAACCCGGACACGCTCGGCTTCAACATTATTGATGCGCCCGCAGTTCACGGCCAATCGCTGGACGCGAGTATTGCATTCGCGCGAGAGTGCCTCGGCGATTCGCCGGTATACGTAACTTTCGATATCGATTGCCTGGATCCGAGCTATGCGCCGGGCACCGGCACACCGGTCTGCGGTGGCCTGACAACCCATCAGGCCATGTCGTTGTTGCGTGGGCTGCGCGGCATCAATGTGATTGGTATGGACATTGTCGAGGTCGCTCCGGCCTACGATAGTGCAGATATAACGTCGCTCGCGGCGGCGCACCTGGCCATGGAAATGTTGTACCTGTATGCCAGCCGCCCGGATGGGCGCTAGCGCATCCCTGAAACTAAATGCTAGCTCGGGTGTTCTTGTTCGGCGGATTCCGGCATGTCGCCGGGAAGGAAAACGCGCACGATCATGTCGCTGATTTCGTCCAGCGTATCGGGGTCATCGATATCGATGTTGCTGGACGCCTTGAGTTCGTTGCCCAATGCAAGCAAGCCGCCCGATGACAGTCGAATCATATTGAACAGCAGTGCAGGGTTGCCCGGCACGGCAACTCCGAGTTCCTGCAGTTTTGCCAGCATGCCAAACGTCACTTCGAAAATCGGTTGCAGGTGATTTTCAATCAGCCAGTCGAGGCGCGGATTCGGATAGCTTGCTTCCTGCACCAGGACCTTGTGCAGAGCCGGTTGACTCCTCGCGTAATCGACGTACGCGCGAATCAGGGCAGACATGCGTTCTTTCGGATTCTTGTCGGCGTGCTTTTCCAGTGAGTTCGTCAGTGACCGCGTACAGGCATCAAACACATAGTCGGCCGCCGCGCGCCACAGCTTGTCCTTGTTCTTGAAATGGTAGGTGATGAGTGGGTGATGTACACCGGCCCGTTCGGCGATGTCCCGGGTGGACGTGCCCTTGAAGCCGTTTTCGGAAAACGCTTCTACTGCGGCGTCGAGCAATTTTTTCTGTGTGACGATACTTCGTTGTTGTTGTTTCCGAGCTGGCGGCTCGTTATGTAAAGTCTGATCGTCGTGCACCGCATCCATCCCCGCCGCTATAGTCCCTCCAACTGTAGCGGGTATCGGACTTTTGGTCCACATTGGAAAAAAACTTGACCGGGTGGACAAAGATTGTCGTGCTTACTCCAATTCGAACATCATGCGGACGCCAGCACGCCGTTCCACCACCAGTCCGTATTGTACGACCGGTTCAAATTCCCATTTTTCCACGGCTTTGACGGCCGCGTTGACGAACACCTCGCCGGGTTCGGAGCCGCGTACCTCGATATCCCGAACCGTGCCATCCACGGTGACCGTAAATACCAGGTCGACCCAGCCGGACTGATTGCGACGCTGCGCATTGCGGGGATACTTGGGTGCTACGTAGCGTGTGCGGTTAAGCGAGCTGATGGCCACCGGCATTTCAGCGGCGGGCTCGAGTGTGCCGCGTTGATCGGACCGGGCTGCCTGTTCGTTGCTGCCAGCGGCCGGTCGAAATTCAGCGGCACTCGCGACAGGTATCTCCAGCGGCGTATTCGTCACTGGCTCCGGCAGACCCACGCCCTGGGTATCCGTGTTACGGGCCTGCATATCTGTGCTGACCTCATTTACATCGTCAATTGCTGCACCTTCACTTGCGCCGGTACCTGCTTCTGCGAGTTGCGCGATGGCGGCCATTCGGTCGGCCTTCGCCTGGCGTTCGGCTGCGGCAATGCGTTCTGCTTCGGCGGCTGCGGCCTCACGCGCAATGATTGCCTGTCGCTCGGCTTCAGCACGGCGTTCGCGCTCTGCATTCGCGGCACGGATACCCGCCAGTGTGTCCAGCGTTGCCGATACATCGGCATTCGTGGGGTCGACCTGCTGCGCATCGGCCAGAATGTCCTCGGCCCCATTCAGGTTGCCGTTTTCGATTGCCGTTCGTGCTTGCAATACCAGCTTGCTGGAAATGACGCTCAGGCCCTGGCGGGCCGCTGTGTTGTTCGCATCATTCGACAATACCAGCTGGTAATAGTATCGCGCGTTGTCGTTGGCTGGTGCGAGCAGCTGGCCACTGTCAAGTCGCAGTGCTGCCATGGCAAGTACTTCGTCCACTTGTTGCTCACTGCGTGCTGCGCTGAGCTCTTCTGATACGGCATCAATCTCGCTGTTGTCGCCCGTGGCGACAGTGCGCGCAATTCCCAGCGTATTGGCAGCGTCTTCGAAACGATTCTCGCGAATGGCAGTGCGCGCGTCGACAATGTAGCCGCGCAACTGCATCTGTGACAGTTGTGCTGTCAGGAACGGCAGGCGCGCGTGGTCGGGGCTGACGCTGGCGACACGCTGCAAGGCGGCGTCCGCATCGTCGAGACGCGAGTCAAGCATCGCCGTTTCCGACATGCCTAGCGCCGCAGTAATCGCAGCTTCGAGTTCCGCTGCGATTGTTTCGTTGTCCGGATCTGCGGCGAGCGCTTCGGCAAACAGTTCAATTGCGTTGCTGCCTGCCGGGTTAAATAGCTGGCCAGCATCCTGAGCGAGCCGTGCTTCGTCAAGTATCGCATCAACGTCGATCTGGGGTGCCACCGGCTGCTGCTCGAAGACCACGTCGGCTTCCGAGATTTTCGGTGTTGCCAGGGGCTCTTCTGCCGGTGCTGCAACGTCAGGTGCTGCAACTTCAGGTGATGCACCGAAATACCAGAAACCGATAGTGGCGATGATGACCAGCGCGCCGGCACCAATACCAAGTATTTTTGGGTCGGAGAACGGCGAACCACCCGAGCCGGAAGTATTCTCGGCGGCGGGGTCGGGCGTCGGGGCCATGTTGTCTTCAGATTCAACATGGCTCTCTTTCGACGTGAACTTATCGGCAACCGAACTGATGAGGCCTGTTACCGTTTCGGTGAAGCTGGAATCGTCCTGGCCAAACGCATCCGCAAGACCATCTTCAATAGGCGATTTACCCTGCGGCTCTATGACGGAGCCGAGCGGTGGATCAGCCGGTGCCTTGGGAGCGGGTGCCGGCTTTTTCGCGGCGGCTGGCGGTGCTTGTTCCTTTTTGGCGGCCGGCTTTGGAGCCGCCTTGGGCTCTGCCGCTCGCGCTGGCTTCGTCGATGCAGCCGCCGGTACTTTTTCCTTTTTGGCGGCCGGCGGCGCAGCCTTGGCTGGCATCGCGGCCGGCGCTTTTGTGCCTGCCATCTGGAATGCAGCATCCGGTGCTTCGAGGTGGTGCTTGACCGATGCTTCGACTGCCAGCCGCGCGCGACCGGGCGAAACCGGCTTCAGGAGGAATCGATAGACTTTGCCGCGGTTTATCAGGTCCATCAACATTTCGCCGTCGTCGCGACGTCCTGCAACGATGGAGACCAGGCGCGGTGATCCTTTCCGCAGATGCTGCGTCAGTTGTTCGATTTTCTCGCCAACCATTGCCGCGTCGACTACAGCGACGCCAATCTTGTGTTTGGCGATAGCGTCGTTCGCCTGCGCAAGCGTGTTGGCATAAAAAACCTTGTGCATGCCCTTGGATGAGTCTCTGACCGTCTCAAGGAATTCCTGGTCTTTGGTCAGTACCAGAACATCAACCGAACGTGAGCCGACGTTCGCGGCAGCCGAAATTTTCTTGGGGTCGAGTGCCGGAACCTGCCCGGTCATTCCTGAGCTGATGATTGTGGAGCCGTTGTCGGACGTCTCCATGATAATGTGTTCCGCAGGTTCGTCGACACTGGCTACGGTATCGTTGGCGGCACCCGCGAGCGCCATCAGGCGCATCTGTCGGGTCGCGTTGTCGACCAGCTTGATCAGTGTGTCGCTGGTGACGCTGCCGGTAACAACCTGAAAGACTTCCTCTTCACCAACCAGTGCCTGGACGTCGTTGCCGGAATCACCGGCCAGCAGAATCCCGATGGTCTCGGGAGAACGTTTCTTCGCTTCGCGCAAGGCGTCGAGGCCACTCATGCCCGGCAAGTCCTGGGCAGTGACGATAATGTTGATTGGAGTTTCGACCAGCGTATTCAGTGCCTCGCTGCCGCTGGTGGCGCAATGGACCGTGTAGTTGTCGCTGAAGCCCGAGCTGAGGTTGTCGAGCGTGGATTGCTCGCTATGCAGCAGCAATACCTGTGTCTTGTAGTGGTCCAACGGCACTTCGCTTCCTCCAAAGTCTTATGTCGAATCGCTCGCGCGGTCCATGCGTCATTAGAGTATAGCCAAGGGTTGCAGCGATCATGTCGTCAGGCCGCGACAGATGTCTGAATCTGTGACACGGCGCACAGTGCGAATGCAGGGCGCGTCACGTTTGCCGTCCGCATGCCGGCAGCGGACAAATTACAGCGAAAATTGCTTGCAGGAGAGACGAATATTTCTGTGCGTGGAATGCAGCCCGATCAGGATTCCATGCCATGCGTACGGACTTCGTTGTTGAGCATCTCCAACGCCTCATCCAATGGCATAACTTGCTGTTTCTTCGAGCCAAGCCGCCGCACCGCGACACTGCGATTTTCCATTTCGCGTTGCCCCACAGTAAATTGTAGCGGGATTTTTGCGACACTGTGCTCGCGCACCTTGTAGGAAATCTTTTCGTTGCGCAGGTCAGCTTCGGCGCGCAGTCCGTTCGTGCGCAGCAGGTTTTCGATTTCGCTCGCGTAGGCATCAGCATCCGAGGTAATTGTCAGGACCTTGACCTGCACCGGTGCCAGCCACAGCGGCAGGTTACCTGCGTGGTGTTCGAGCAGGATGCCCATAAAGCGTTCGAGCGAACCAAAAATGGCCCGATGCAACATCACCGGCGTGTGTTTCTCACCGTCCTCACCTATATAGGTGGCGCCGAGTCGTCCGGGCATGTTGAGGTCGACCTGCAGCGTGCCGCACTGCCAGTCGCGACCGATCGCGTCGCGCAATACGAATTCGAGTTTCGGACCGTAAAAAGCACCTTCCCCAGGATTGTGCGTGTAATCGAGGCCGGCCACTTCCAGTGCTTTAACCAGTGCTGCTTCGGCCTGATCCCAGACCGCATCTTCGCCGACACGGACCTCCGGTCGGTCTGCAAACTTGATGCGCACGTCGGCAAAGCCGAAGTCCCGGTAAATACCGAGAATCAACTTGCTAACGGCGATGGACTCGTCCGTGATTTGCTCGGGCGTGCAAAACACGTGTGCATCGTCCTGCGTGAAGGCACGCACGCGCATCATGCCGTGCAGCGCACCCGACGGCTCGTAGCGATGACACTTGCCGAACTCTGCTAGGCGAAACGGCAAGTCTCGGTAGCTCTTGATGCCTTGTTTGAAAACCTGTACGTGCCCGGGGCAGTTCATCGGTTTGATCGCGTAGGTGCGGCCATCCACCGTTTCTGTGGTGTACATGTGATCGCCGAAAGACGCCCAGTGACCCGATGCCTCCCACAGCGATCGCGACACCACCTCCGGTGTGCTGATTTCCTGGTAGCCGGCAGCATTTTGCTGTTGCCGCATGAAGCCGATCAATTGCTGGAACAGGCTCCAGCCCTTCGGATGCCAGAAAACCGCACCGGGTGCTTCTTCCTGGAAATGAAACAGATCCATTACCCGGCCGAGACGCCGATGGTCGCGTTTCTCCGCTTCTTCAAGCATATGCAGGTACTGGCGCAACTGCTTGTCCGTCGCCCATGCGGTGCCGTACACGCGCTGCAGCATTTCGTTGTTGGAATCACCGCGCCAGTATGCGCCGGACACATGAGTCAATTTGAACGACTTACCCAGCTTGCCGGTACTGGGCAGGTGCGGCCCGCGACACAGGTCGATAAAGTCGCCCTGGCGGTAGAGGGTCAGATCTTCATCGGAAGGAATGCTTTCGATGATCTCGGCCTTGTATTCTTCGCCGATGCCACGAAAGAATTCGACTGCCTGGTCGCGCTGCCAGACTTCACGCTGAATGACCTCATTCCGATCGACAATTTCCTTCATACGGGCCTCGATCGTTTCGAGGTCTGCGTCGGTAAACGGCTCCGCGCGTGAAAAGTCGTAGTAAAAGCCGTTCTCGATGGCCGGGCCGATTGTGACCTGCGTCTCCGGCCAAAGCTCCTTTACCGCCTCGGCCAGCACATGTGCCGCATCATGGCGCAACAGTTCAAGGCCGTCGTCTGAGTCGCGCGTCACGATCTCGACGGCGGCATCGTTTTCGATCGACCGACCAAGGTCCCAGGCCTCGCCTTCAACGCGCACGGCAACAGCCGCCTTCGCGAGTCCGGCACCAATACTGGCCGCAACCTCGGCTCCACTGACCGGTGCATCGTATTGACGTTCCGATCCGTCAGGTAATGTAATTTTGGGCATTTTCTTAAACAGCTTTCGCGGGTATCAGACGTAACGGCGCGCTATTGTACGCGAATTGCCCCGCGGATAAACATTTCGCGTACAATGGCCGCCCTTCGAAAATCTTAAAGATTCTTTATGAGCGAGTCCGAATCGCGGGATTTCATCCGCCAAATCATCCATGATGACCTGGCGTCTGGAAAACATCCGCAAATCGTTACCCGGTTTCCTCCCGAACCCAACGGTTACCTGCATATTGGCCACGTCATGGCCATATGCCTGAACTTCGGTGTCACAACAGAGACCGGCGGTCGCACGTTCCTGCGATTTGACGATACCAATCCGGGCAATGAGAGCGTCGAATTCGTTGCGGCCATCGAACGGGATGTGCGCTGGCTTGGCTTTGACTGGGAAGACCGGCTCACGCATGCGTCCGATTACTTCGCACAGCTGTACGCCGCCGCGACGAAACTGATTGAGATGGGTGTTGCCTATGTCGATAGCCTGAGCGCCGAGGAAATTCGCCGCTATCGCGGATCGTTGATCGAACCCGGGCAGGAAAGCCCGTACCGCGATCGCAGTGTTGAGGAGAATCTCGACCTGTTCGAGCGTATGCGCGCCGGTGAATTTGCGGACGGTGAAATGGTATTGCGCGCAAAGATTGATATGAGTTCGCCGAACATCAATCTGCGTGACCCGGCCTTGTATCGAATTCGTCATGTTGCACATCAGCACACCGGTGATCAATGGCCGATCTATCCGATGTACGATTTCGCGCACACACTGTGCGATGCGTTCGAAGAAATTACGCACTCGCTTTGCACGCTGGAATTTGAAGACCATCGACCGCTGTACAACTGGTTCCTCGATAAACTCGAACCGGCGCATCGACCGCGACAGATCGAATTCTCACGCCTGAATCTGGCCTACGCAATCAGCAGCAAACGCAAATTGAATGCATTGGTCGAGGAGGGCATCGTTGACGGCTGGGATGACCCGCGAATGCCAACCATTGCGGGCATGCGACGCCGTGGATATCCGCCTGCAGCGTTACGTGATTTTGTGCGGCGTGCCGGTGTCACTAAAAAAGACAAGCTCATCGAGATGGGCGTCCTAGAAAATTGCGTTCGCGAGAACCTGGGCGATTCGGCACCACGGCGAATGGCGGTCTTGCGGCCACTAAAAGTCGTATTGACGAACTATCCCGAGGACCAGGTCGAGATGATGGAAGCAATGAATCATCCCGCCAATCCGGAAATGGGCACGCGCGAACTGCCGTTTTCACGCGAATTGTACATCGAGCATGACGACTTCATGGAGGAGGCGCCGCGTAAATTTTTCCGCCTGAAGCCTGGCGGCGAAGTGCGATTGCGATTCGGCTATATCATTCGCTGCGACGAGGTCATCAAGGACGCTAGTGGCGAGATAACTGAATTGCGTTGCAGCTACGATCCGGAGACGCGCAGCGGTACCGGCAGCAGCGATCGCAAGGTCAAGGGGACTATTCACTGGGTGTCTTGTGCACATGGTATCGACGCGCGCGTGCGCCTGTATGATCGCTTGTTTACCGAAGTAAATCCCAACGCCGCCGAAGACTTTCACCAGGTACTGAACAAAGATTCATTGCATATTGCCGCAGCGGTGCTGGAACCGTCATTAGCTGAACTCGCGCCGGACACGCCGGTGCAGTTCGAGCGCCTCGGATATTTTTGTATCGATAGTGAAAGCGATCCGCGCGACACTCAGGTTTTCAATCGCATCGTTACCTTGCGTGATTCCTGGGCCAAGCTCGAAAAACAGGCGATGCAGCAGCAGAAGTAATTCAGGCGCCGCCTGCATTCTGAATGATAATCGGCGCACCACGTTCTGCGCCCAGCGCATCGGCCGCGCTACCTTCGGCCCGCGCAATTTCCACTACGCCGAATGAATTGACAAGGGCCAGCAGGCTGCCCGGTTTCGCGCGTCCATAAGTGCTAAGCATCTCGATTTCGCGGCCGCCAATCATTGCGACCGGCTGGTCAAATTCGCCAAGTAACGATGCGTCAATGTTGCTGATCAGATTGCCAAAGGTGTCGATGGTGATGACGGTGCCGACGATTTTCCCCGGCTTGGATTCCGGTTCATCCAGCCAGCCGGGTGTCCATTCCTGTACCGAACGGCCAATGGCAGTCAATGACAGTTTTCCGGCGGCGAGTTCTGCTGCGACCGGCGCGAAAATATCGCGGCCATGAAACGTAGCGCTGGGCTCGGGCAAATCCAGGTTCGCGAGTCGCTGCACATCGAGCTGCCAAACCTGTGCGTCCTCAGCACGATCGAGTAGCGGCGCAAGCAGGCCGTTGTCGGGCGCAATAAAAACATGCTTGTCATACTGGACGATCAGGATCTCGCGTTCCGTACCGACGCCCGGATCAACAATCGCCAGGTGGATAGTGCCACGCGGGAAATAGGAGTAGGCGCGACTGAGCCAAAAGCCCGCTTCCGGCGGCCACTGCGGCGGAATGTCGTGTGCGAGATCGATGACCCGGGCGTCCGGATTGCGGGTCAGGATTACACCGCGCATGACGGCGGCGAACGGTCCCTTGTGCCCAAAATCTGTGGTTAGCGTAATGACACCTGACCAATGCATGGAAGCGCACCTTATGTTCTTCTCGTGTTGCCTACTTTATCAGCTGCTGGAAGCCTGCGCCTGATGACGCTGCTGGAAGGCGAACTTCGCCCAGTAAATGAACGCCGTGTCGATCATCGCAATCGCGAGTTTGAACACGTACTTGGCTGCTCCAAGTGCCAGTGCCGTTTTAAGGTCGACGATTCCCCACCAGGCGACCAGTGAATAAATCACCGTGTCGACGACCTGCGAACTCATCGTCGAAAGGTTGTTGCGCAGCCAGAGCAAGCGTTCGCCGGTGATCGCCTTGATCTTGTGAAAAGCCCAGACATCAAAGCTTTGGCTAACGTAGTACGCGAGCAGGGAGCCGAAAACGAAACGCGGCGTAAAGTCGACAATGGTCGCGAACGCGTTATGAATATTGCTCGAGAACACAGCGGTGTCGGGTCGGTCACTCGGCTGGTAGAGCAGCGCGAGGCTCAGCATGAGCAAAACGATGATACTTACCGCAAAGCCCATGCGCACAGCCTTGTTTGCTTCCGCGCGCCCGTAATTTTCACTAATGACATCGGTGGCGAAAAATATGCTGGAATAAAAAATTACACCGAGGCTGGTTTGCATGCCGAAGATGATGGTCAGCTTTGGTCCTTGCAGATTCGCAAGGATGATTGCTGTCGCAATGGCTACTTGCAGACCCGCCTTGCCGAACAGGCGGTAGAGCAATACGGTCCCGGCGAGATCGACGCATAAGGTCGTCAGCCAGAGCGCTTCCTGGTTGGCTGTAAAAAATGCCGCGACGACCTCGGGAATCATACCGTGAGGCTTTACTTGCGCCGAGCGGCGAGCTTGTCCAGGTGCCAGTCTGCATCGCCGAACATCAGTCCGATCGCGGTCAGGCGTTTGAAGTAATGTGCGACGTCGAGTTCCCAGGTGACGCCCATGCCGCCATGTATCTGCACGGCTTCTTCACCCACTCTCCGACCGGCAGTACCGACCTGGTATTTGATCGCATGGATTGCGTCGCCCGCATCAGCGCCGCCGGAGTCGAGTGTCATTGCTGCCCACATCAGCAGCGAACGGCTTTGTTCACACGCGGTATACATTTCGACCATGCGATGCTGCAACGACTGGAAGGTGCCAATCGGCACACCGAATTGCACCCGGTTCTTCGCAAATTCGATGGTCTTTTCTGTCAGTACGTTCATGACACCGACGGCTTCGGCGCAGACCGCGAGGGTTGCGTCATTGATGGCTGCTTGCAGCGCTGGAAAACCCTGTCCGAGCTGGCCGATGAGCTGGGCATCCGTAGCCGATACCTGGTCTAGCTCGATCTCGGCTGCCCGCAACCCATCAACCGTCGGATAGTCGCGGACGGTCACGCCTGGCGTGTCGGCCGGAATCGCAAACAGCGTGATGCCGTCCTCATCCATTCGATCACCGCTGTCGCGGGCAGGGATGACCAATAAGTCGGCGCGACCACCATTCAGGACATAGGCCTTTGCACCATGCAGCAACCAGCTATCACCGTTTCGGGTTGCGCTGGTCGTGATGTTGGCCGGCTCGTATGCGGACGACGGCTCGGCAAACGCGACGGCGGCCTGCAACTCGCCGGCAAGGATTGCTGTCAGCCAATCCGACTTTTGTTGCTTGTTCCCGGCACGCTGCAAGACACCACCAGCCAGTACAACATTCGCCAGGAACGGTTCGACAACAAGTCCGCGACCGAGCCGCTCCATGACGACCATCAGGTCGACCGGGCCGCCGCCGAAGCCGCCGTCTGCCTCGCTCAGTAGAATCGATGTCCAGCCCAGGTCTGCAAAAGTCTGCCAGACGTCGCTGCTGAATCCTGCCTCGCTGGCGACATATTTCTGTCGAGTATCAAAATCATAGTCGTTGGCGACAAATTTCTCGATACTGTCGGCCAGCATTTCCTGCATTTCGTTCAGTGAAAGATCCATGGCGAAGTCCTAGAGCCCGAGTACATGCTTGGCGATTATGTTTTTCTGAATCTCATTTGAGCCGCCGAAAATTGATACCTTGCGGTCATTGAAATAGCTCAACGCGCTGCAGGTTTCGTTGTCGGCACCGATTCGATTTTCATGCGGGAAGTCGGCGTCGTATTGTTCGCGCACGTAGGGCAGGGCGTAGTAGCCGGCGGCTTCCATGACCAGGGTGTCGATGCGCTGCCGCAATTCAGTGCCGGCAATTTTCAGTATCGATGATTCGGGTCCCGGGGCCTTGCCCGAAGAAACCGACGCAAGTGTTCGCAATTCAGTGTACTCAAGGGCCTTTAACTCAACTTCTGCCGCCGCCAGCTTGCGCATGAAAACAGGGTTTTCTGCGAGAGGCTCGCTACCGCGTATTGATTCCTGCGTGCGTGCACGGAGTCGGGACAGTTTGAACTTGGAACCCGCGACGCCGGCAATCCCGGTGCGCTCGTGTTGCAGCAGTACTTTACCGTAAGTCCAGCCTTTGCCTTCCTCGCCGACAAGGTTGTCGACGGGTACTTCGACGTTGTCAAAGTGGACTTCGTTCACTTCGTGCTCACCGTCGAGCAAAATTATCGGCTTTATCGAGATGCCCGGCGACTTCATGTCGATGAGCAGGAAGCTGATGCCCTCCTGGCGCCGCGCAACGTCGGTATTGGTTCGTACCAGGCAAAAGATCCAGTCGGCATATTGCGCCAGTGTCGTCCATGTCTTGGTGCCGTTGACCCGGTAGTGATCGCCGTGCAGGTCGGCGCGGGTCTTCAGCGATGCGAGATCGGAACCGGCTCCCGGTTCCGAATAGCCCTGGCACCACCAGCTGTTGAATTCCAGGATATCCGGCAAGAAGCGGCGCTTTTGTTCGTCGTCGCCGTAGGTATAGATAACCGGTCCGACCATTGAAACGCCGAATGGCAAATAGGCGGGTGCATTTGCGCGCGCCTGTTCATCGGCAAAAATGTACTTCTGCACGGTTGTCCAGCCAGTGCCGCCGTACTCGACTGGCCAGTTCGGTGCTCCCCAGCCGCGTTCGTGCATTGTCTTGTGCCAGCGCACCACGTCGTCGCGCGACAGCGGAATGGATCGGTTCTGCTTGTCGAGAATGTCCTGTGGAAAGTCATTTTCGAAAAACGATCGTACTTCGGCTCGAAATGCGAGCTCCTCATCGCTAAAAGTGACATTCATGTGCGTGACCCGCTCAATATGGATTAATTGAGCTTACCAAACCCCTTCGATGAGGTCCGAATCGTTTGGGCTGGCAAGGTGTTTAATGCACAATGAACAGATGGATCACGCAACGCCAAAACCCGCACCTGCCGAGCCGAAATCAGCACCCGTTGCTGACGCGCTGGGTCGGCCGCTACACGACCTGCGTATTTCGGTCCTTGATCAATGCAATTTTCGCTGCCCGTATTGCATGCCTGTCGCCAAGTATCATTCCGATTACGAGTTCCTGAAGAAACAACAGCGCCTGACATACGACGAAATTATGCGTGTCGCGCGGGCCGCGAGTGAACTCGGCGTGAGCAAGATTCGCCTGACCGGCGGTGAACCCTTGCTCGACAAGAAATTGCCGGAGTTGATCAGTCGAATAGCATCGCTTCCGGGGATCGACGATCTGGCATTGACGACAAACGGCATGCTACTCGCACCCATTGCCGAAACCCTGGCGTCGGCGGGCCTCAACCGCGTAACGATCAGCCTCGACAGTCTTGACGAGCAGGTGTTTCGGGCGATGAGCGGTGGCCGGGGCGACCGCGACCGGGTGCTTGAGGGAATTGCGGCGGCGGGGGACGCCGGACTGGGACCGGTGAAGATCAACGTCGTCGTGCAAAAAGGCGTTAACGATCACACGGTTGTCGACCTGCTCGATCATTTTCGTGGCAGTGACACGATCGTGCGCCTGATCGAATTCATGGATGTTGGCAACCGTAATGGCTGGCGCATGCAGCAAGTCGTCCCGTCACGCGAGCTGCTGGCGGTGATCGAGGCACGCTGGCCCTTGCGCGCGGTGGGCAGAAATTACCCGGGCGAGGTCGCGCGGCGTTACCAATACGTCGATGGAAGCGGAGAAATCGGCTTTATTTCCTCGGTGACCGAGCCGTTTTGTGGCGACTGCAGCCGGGCCAGGCTGTCGGCAGACGGTATGCTGTATACCTGCCTGTTCGCCAACCAGGGTACCGACCTGCGCGCCTCCTTGCGAAACGGTGCGGCCGATGACGAAATTCGCGATATTCTGTCGAGTATCTGGCTACAGCGGGCGGACCGATACAGTGAGCTGCGTCGGCCGGGCCTCGCAGAACACCATATCCTGCGCAAAGTCGAAATGTACCGAATAGGTGGATGAATTGAGCAAACTCAGTCATGTAGACAGTGATAATCGCCCGACGATGGTCGATGTCAGTGGCAAGCACGTCAGCGAACGGGAAGCCTGCGCGCAGGCAATAGTGAGCCTCCCTGACGAGGTCCTGGCGCAGGTTGCCGGTAACGAAATTTCCAGCAAGAAGGGGCCGGTTTTCGCGACAGCGATTATCGCCGGCGTAATGGCGGCGAAGAGAACGCACGAATTAATCCCGTTCTGTCATCCACTCGGGCTGACGAGCTGCAAGGTCGATATCGAACTGCAGGGGAGTGACGCAGTGATCACCTGTCGTTGCAAGGTCACTCACAAAACCGGCGTCGAAATGGAAGCATTGACCGGGGCGAGTGTCGCAGCACTCACGGTCTACGACATGCTCAAGGCTTTGTCTCACGATATCGTCATTCGGGACACGCGGCTGCAATCGAAGTCCGGTGGCAAGACGGAGTATCGACGTGGCGTCTAGGGACATTCACGGGCTGGTGCTCGCAGGTGGTAAGAGCAAGCGCATGGGGCGCGACAAAGCGTTGCTGGATCGTGGCGGTCAGTCGCAACTGGCCTACATGGTCGAACTGCTGGGCAGACATGTGGACGAGGTTTTTGTGTCGACCAGTGCCGAGCTTGCGACCGACTCAGAACGCAGCCAGTACCCATTGATCATCGATCGTTTTGAAGATCTCGGACCGGTGGCCGGCATCCTGTCGGCAATAAAGGAATACCCGGAAGCCGACTGGCTGGTCGTCGCGTGTGATTTGCCGAATATCGATGATGAAACAATCGCGAATATTCTCGTGCAGCGTGACGGCGAGCAGTATTTCACTGCCTATGCGAGCAGCTATGATGCACTGCCGGAGCCGTTGTGTGCGCTTTACCATGCGGGCTGCGCGGATATCATCCAGGCGTTTGTTGACGACGGCATGCATTGTCCGCGCAAGATCCTGATTCGATCGGAAACGCTGTTGCTGCAGCAATTGCACGCCGCGTCGCTGGATAACGTCAATACTCCGGCCGACCTGCAGAAAAATCGTGTATTGCAGGACAACGCATGAAGACGATTCATGTGCGCTATTTCGCGATGTTTCGGGAGCGTGCTGGCCGCGGCGAAGAAACGCTGTCGCTGGACGTTGCGACGGCTGAGGACGTATTCGTCCAGACCCGAGACCGCCACGGCTCGACCGAACCGCTGGGGCATTGCAAGGTCGCAATAAACGATGTGATGGCGGAATGGTCATCGGCGGTGCAGGACGGCGATACCGTGCTGCTGTTTCCGCCGGTTGCGGGTGGCTGATGTGATGCAGATCTCGGACAAGACGATTGCGGTTGAGCAACTGCGAACGCAGATGGCGAATGCTGCGGCGGGCGGCTTTTGCGTGTTTGAAGGTTGGGTGCGCAATGAAAACGAAGGGCGTACTGTGGCGCGCCTCGAGTACGAGGTCTACGAACCACTGGCGGTCGCCGAAGGACAAAAAGTCATCGACGAAGCGTGCCGTAAATACCCGCATCTCGATGCCGTTTGCGTGCATCGTTCCGGGTTGCTGGAAATCGGCGATTGTGCGGTATGGGTCGGGGTCGCAGCAGCGCACCGGGACGAGGCATTCAAGGCCTGTCGCTATATTATTGACGAAATCAAGATACGCTTGCCCATCTGGAAAAAAGAACACTATGTCGATGGTGACTCTGGCTGGGTGAATTGTGAGCGCTGTGCTAACGTGAGTCATCGCCACAACGACCCCGGCCCATAAGGAACCCGAGTTGCGCGCTATAAACTCCATTGAAGATGCGAAAGCGCTAATAGGGCAGGAGGTCGGATTGTCTGACTGGATAGTTATCGACCAGCACCGTATCGACCAGTTTGCCGAGGCGACCGCCGACCATCAATGGATTCACGTTGACATAGAACGTGCCGCCCGGGAGATGCCGGACGGCAAGACCATTGCTCACGGTTACCTGACGCTGGCACTGATTCCGGCGTTGACCGGCAAGTTCGTCGAGGTGAAAAATCTTGCGCGCGCGATAAACTTCGGGCTGAACAAAGTGCGTTTTTATACGCCGGTACCGGTCGGCTCACGCCTGCGCGGCCGGGCGACGGTGTTGCAGGCGCGCAAGCGTGGCGGGGCGTTGCTACTGACTTCCGAGGTTCGTATCGAAGTCGAAGGCCAGCGCAAACCTGCTTGTGTTGCCGAAACGCTGGGCATGTTCTTCTTTAGCGAGGACGACGCCTGACACGTTTGCAATAAAAAAGGGCAGAAGGTTTCCCTTCTGCCCTTTCGTTTTTGTAGCCGAAAGCGCTAGTCCCAGCTCTTCATGAACGAAATACCGTAGGTCGCCGGTTCGGTCGGGTAGGAGTTCATGCGACCAAGGCCCAGAGGCTGATCGAATGATCCGTGGTAGCTTCGTTCATCAGTGATGTTGCGGCCCCACAGCGTAATGGTCGAATTCCAGTTGTCGATATCCATGCCGAGGCGCAGGTTGATGAGGTCGGTACCGGATTCGCGGGTCAGCGGGTCCAGGTCGCCATCAGTCAACAGATCTGAAGCATAGGTGTACTCGGCGCGGAAGAAGAGATTACCGGCGGCGAGCGGGAAGTCCTGGGTCAGCGCTACGAACGCACGGTCTTCCGGGTTGTACGGGATGCGGCCGCCGGAGCGGTCACAGACTTCCGCTGTCGGATCGCCGTTGCTGCCGGGATCCGGCTGGCCGGTGTGAAACACCGTTCCGTCCCAGCAGGTGCCGCCGACAAAGGTCGTGAAATCACCTTTGCTCTGAGCGAAGTAGCCGCTAATCGTCGTATTGTCGAAAGGCTGCCAGGTGTACTCCAATTCCCAGCCGTTGGTTTCGATCTTACCGGCGTTTTGCAGGTTGAAACCTGTACCGGTGAACGAGTTCGCCTGGAAGTCGTCGTAATCGGTCTCGTAGTAGGAAAAACCAACGCGGAAGCGGTCGAACGTACCTTTGAAACCGACTTCGATCGAGTCGGATGTTTCCGGTCCGAAAATCGGGCTGAATACCGGGCTGATGCGGTCGGTATTTGTGCCACCGGACTTGTAGCCACTGGCGTATGAGGCATAGAACATGGTGCTGTCAGTGGGGAAGACAGACAGTTTTGCTGTTCCGGTGAACTGATCGTCATCCACACTGGCCGCAAGATTCGGTCGCGGCGCCAGCGGTGCAAACAGGTAGCCACCCCAGCCGTCGTTCGGCTGCATTACAGCGAGCAGCGGCATGAAGTCGAAAGCCATGCCCTGAGATGCCAGGAACAGGTTCAGGCCGATGGCGTCGAGATCCGGTGCCGGGCCGGCGGATGTCTGCGTGTAGATGCCCGTGATGTCCTTTTTCTCATCCGTGTAGCGTGCCCCGAGCGTCAGTGTCAGCTTCTCCGAAAAAACGATATCGGTTTGTCCGAACACGGCCCAGGCATCGTGATCCTGGTCGATCTCATCGTGGGCAAAGGTACTGGCCGGAAAGGGCGTGGCTGCCGGCGGTAGTGTGCCGCCGGATCCTGCGGAGATTGCGTTGACACCGTTAATGATGGACACGAGGTCCGGCTGCACAGCCAGTACGTAGGCATTCATCATGGTGCCGCCATTGGTATCGGTGATGCTTTTGATTTCCTGGCCGAAGTAATACACGCCGACCTGGAAGAAGCTGCCTTTGTCGCCGATGTCACCTGACAGTCGGAATTCCTGCGAAATTGATGTCTGGACAGCGTCATTTGTTCGCTCGAAAACGTCGACATTGGTAAAGTCGCCGTCAATGCGATCGAATGTATCAAAAGCGCGGTATGCGGTAACCGACGAGAATGTCAGATCGCCAACGGCCTTGTTCATCTCCAGCGAAATACCGCGATCTTCATTCTGCGACACGGGCGAGTAATTTTGTGCGACCACATAGTCTTCATAGGATGCCGACCGAACATTCACGGCCGCCGGGCCGAATACGGCGTTGATCAGATTGTCCGGGTACGGAAACGAGGTAAACACCGTACCGCCAAGTGACACGATGGCGGAATCCGAACCGGGCACAAGCGCCGGGAAGGCCGGGACGCTCGCCTGCGAAAACAATCCATCGACACGGGATATTGCGACACAGCATGCTTCGTCAATTTCCGAGTAGTCGACAATGACTCGCATATTGAAATCGTCGCTCGCATCGTTCAAACCGAGCTGCATACGCAGACCGAAACGATCACGGTCATTGTAAATATCGTCGCCGCGATAAAGGTCGCTGACGTAGCCGTCACGCCGTGACGAATACACGGTCGCACGCATTGCGAGATTGTCGGTCAGGCCGATATTGGTCGCTGCGGAAACGCGGGCGAGTCCGTAGTCACCAGCGGTCACGTCGATGAAGGCATTGGCCGAATCGGGGTCGGGTGCTACGGTACGAATCAGGATTGCACCTGCCGCTGTATTCTTGCCAAACAGCGTGCCCTGCGGGCCACGCAGCACTTCGGCGGCCTGAACGTCGATCAATTCATTGACCATCGAACTCTGTCGGGAACGATACACACCATCGACGTACAGACCCACCGAGGATTCGACGCCGAAGTTGTTGGCGGTACTGCCGATGCCGCGGATCGCGAAATTGGATGACGTCGTTGTCTGGCTCTGGCCGACAATCAGCCCGGGCACGTTCTGTTGCATATCGAACATGTCCTTGATGCCCGCGGCATCGATCTCCGCGCCGCTAATGACGCTGACCGAAACCGGTACATCGGAGAGATTCTGGTCACGTCGTTGAGCCTGTACGACAATCTCTTCGATATAGACCGGATCGTCCTGAGCGAATGCGGGTGACGCGGTCAGCAGAAGGCCGAGTGAAAAAGCAGTGAGTGAGCCGTAGCCCATCATGGCTGCGTTAGTCCGTTTCATAATTTCCCCCAAAATTAAGGATCACACTGGTCAACTATTGAGTGAGCATAACATGAATTTCCGCGTTAGAATCGCACTGCAAACTTATGAAAAGCTGATGTTTTGGCGATCACTGCCGAATCTTGATTGGACAGTAAGACAAAGGAATTTTAATGGGCGATCCCCTGCGACTTTATGGATTGAATGCGGTGGTGCTCGGTGCCGCCGGCGGTATCGGCGAAGCAACTGCCAGGACGCTGATAAAACACGGCGCCACAGTGATCGCCGCCGACACGCGCAACAGCGGGGTTGAGCGGCACTTTGCTGCGGTAAAAGGGATTACCGGCCTGTCGGCAAATTTGACCGATGCCGACGAGATGCCGGCGCTGATCGACGCGGCAGCCGATCAGCTTGGCGGTATCGATATTCTGGTAAATGAATTTCCGATCACATTTGGCGAACCGCTGGGGTCTGACCAGGCCAAGCTGGACAGGCTGTTGCAGTCCCGGGCCGCACTGACATTGTCGATTTGCAGGGCCGCGCTGCCGCACTTGAAACGCAGCCCCGCCGGCCGAATCATTAATATGGGCTTCTTGCGGAGTGTATTTTCCGTCGCTGCCAGCGATGCTTGTCATCGCGCGGAACAGGACCTCGCCAACCTGACTCGCGCGCTCGCGGTTGAGACCGGCGAATTCGGCATTACCGCAAATTATGTGCAGCCCGGCGGCGTCATGACGCCCGACAGCCGCGACGTTTTCCGCAAAGACAAGGCCCTGCGCGACCATTGTCTTAAAATGTCCGCGTCGCGCCGGATCGGCGAACCGGTCGATATCGCCAAAGTTGTGCTGTTCCTGGCAAGCGACGATGCAACCTTTGTCAGTGGCACCGGAGTCGCCGTTGACGGTGGCCGTAACGGCGCCTGACAATGCACCCGGTACTGAAAGACCTTATCGGGCTGCTTGGCCTCGAGCGCATTGAAGAGAACATATTTCGCGGCGATAGCCGTGACATCGGCAGTCCGCAGGTTTTCGGTGGTCAGGTGATAGGCCAGGCGCTGTCGGCCGCGCAACGCACGGTCGAGTCGCGTGTGGCGCATTCCCTGCACGCCTATTTCCTGCGTCGCGGCGATGTGAATGCACCGATTATTTACGAGGTCGACCGCTCGCGCGATGGCGGCAGTTTTTCAAACCGCCGTGTGGTTGCCATTCAGCACGGCAGGCCAATATTAAATCTCGCCGCCTCGTTCCAGGTGCCGGAGACGGGCCTCGAGCACCAGGCGGCGATGCCTGACGTACCGGGCCCCGACGGCCTCAAGGATGCGCGGGATGTTGCCCGCGACATGCTGGAACACATTCCACTCAAGATGCGCCGCTTCCTGACCAAGAAACGCCCGTTCGAATTTCGCCACGTGGAACCGGTGCACTTCGCACGCGCGGAAAAACGCGAGCCATACCGGCATGTCTGGATTCGCGCGGTCGACAAGCTACCGGATGACCCCGTGTTGCATCAAAACCTGCTGACGTACGTGTCCGATTACGAGCTGCTCGGTGCCGCAACTCTGCCGCATGGCTTGTTGTTCACGCGTGGCAACATCATCATGGCAAGTCTCGACCATGCACTGTGGTTCCATCATGAAGTGAAGATGGACGACTGGTTGCTGTATGCAACCGACAGTCCGGCAGCGATGGGTGCGCGCGGCCTGGCGCGCGGCCAGTTTTTTTCCCGCGACGGCAGATTGCTCGCATCGACCGCGCAGGAAGGATTAATGCGGATCGTTGAGCCGGATCAGTGGAAGCCGCGTTCAAAACCCGGCCAACAGAAATAAGGGCTACTGCGATTTACCCTGCGCAGCGACGGCTGCCGCCGCTTCTGCAATGGCATCGGCGTCGCCGAGAAATTCTCGTGAAATCGCATTCAGGTCGTCATCAAGTTCGTACGACAGCGGCACACCAGTAGGAATATTGAATCCTGTAATTTCGTCGTCTGATACCTTATCCAGCATTTTTACAAGCGCGCGCAGGCTGTTGCCGTGCGCAGCAATCAAAACGTTGCGGCCGGCCGTGAGTTCGGGCGCGATGACATCGTTCCAGCAAGGCATGACGCGCTCTAAGGTTGTCGCCAGCGATTCGGTGGAGGGCAAGCCGGGTATTCCGGCGTAACGCCGATCGTGACTCGGATGGCGTTCGTCAGTCTGTTCCAGGTCAGGCGGCGGAATATCGTAACTGCGACGCCAGATATGCACTTGCTCATCGCCGTATTTGGCGGCGGTCTCGGCCTTGTTGAGCCCCTGCAATGCACCGTAATGACGTTCGTTCAGGCGCCAGTCTCGTATTACCGGTATCCACATCAGGTCCATCTGGTCCTGGATATGCCAGAGTGTGCGAATTGCGCGCTTGAGCACCGACGTATACGCCACGTCGAAATGAAAGCCCTGATCCCGCAGTAACTGGCCGGCCGCAATCGCTTCCTTGTTACCTTTCTCGGTAAGGTCGACATCCGTCCATCCGGTAAACAGGTTTTTCAGATTCCAGTCACTTTGTCCGTGACGACACAACACAAGTTTGCCTGCCATTAAGCACCTATATGTTCGAGGGTGGTGCGAACCTTGCTAGTTCGCGATCAAATTTCGCAGCTGCTGTGCAGCCACAGTAAGAGTAGCAAAATCGATCTCGTCGCGGAGTTTCATCTCGTTGATCATGCGTTTGAACTGGTCCACGGCTGTCGCATGCTTCTTCAGCCAGGCAGCGGCGACGTCGCCCGGGTCCTTGGTGGTGCGTGCGGACAGCAGGTTGAACGCGAGTTCGCGACGCAGTCGATAAAACTCGTCACGCAGGTTACTGCGCGCCATCGCCTGCCAGCGTCCGTCGACAGTCAGGTCTTCGGCGCGATTGTGCAGCCAGTGCAATTCCAGTTCATCGTTGAAGGTCGAATACAGCTTTGCTGCGTCGAGGACATCGCGTTTGCGTTCTGCCGCGAGATCCGCCATGTCCAGCGCGGGCCTCGTGAGCAGCAGGTCGGACATGCGTTTTGCCAGTTTCGCGGGCACGCCGAGCGACAGGTAGTGGTTCTCGGCGTTCTCGTTGCGGGTGCGACTGGCACGGGACAGGTATGTCGCGGAGCGCGAATAGATGCGCGCCATGTTGTCTTTGAATCGTTCGACGGCGTCCACGATATCGAGACTGTCACCGTATTGTTCGATCAGCCAGTAACAAACATGGCGCAATGTGCGGCTGACTTCGAACATCATTTCTACCTGTGCGCTGGCCGGAATTTCATAGTCGAGCGATTCGATGGTGTGTAATAGCGGCGCCGCGCGACACACTATTCTCGCCACCTCATAGGCGCGCGCGACCGTGATGATTTGCGCACCGGTATCCACCTGCACACGCTTGACGAACGACGGGCCCATTCGATTGACGAGGTCGTTTGCGACCAGCGTGGCCAGGATTTGCCGACTCAGGCGGTGGCCAGGCAGCAGGTCGGCATAGCGACGGCGCAATACGGCCGGGAAATAGCGTTGCGGATCGATCTTGAGAAAATCTTCGAGCGTCTCTTTCGAGCTGATCAGACCGTTGTATAGATCGATTTTGGCGTAACTCAGGACAACGGCGAGTTCCGGACGCGTAAATCCGAGCTTGCGCTGGCGGCGTTCTTCAATTTGCGCCGGGTCAGGCAGGAATTCGATCTCGCGGTTGAGCAGGCCGGTCTTCTCAAGATCGGTAATCAGGCGCGCCGTTTCATCGATACGTGCGGCCGATATGGTTTCGCTCATGCTGATCGACTGGGTCTGCAAATAGTTGTTGCGCAGCACCAGTTTTGCGACATCGTCCGTCATCGATTCGAGTAGCTTGTTGCGTTTGCTGCGCGTCATGCCTTTTTGTTTTGCGACATCGGACAGCAGGATCTTGATATTCACTTCGCGGTCGGAACTGTCGACACCGGCAGAGTTGTCGATAAAGTCCGTATTAATGCGCCCACCGCGCATGCTGTATTCGACGCGGGCGAGTTGCGTAAGACCCAAGTTGCCGCCTTCACCGATCACTTTGCAGCGCAGTTCATTTGCGTCGACGCGAACCGCATCGTTGCTGCGATCTCCGACGTCGGAATTGCCTTCGTAACTCGCCTTGGCATACGTTCCGATGCCGCCGTTCCACAGCAGATCGACCGGCATTCGCAGAATGGCACTGATCAACTGGTCAGGCTTCAGAGTGGCCGCCTGAATGTCGAGCAGTTTGCGAACTTCATTGCTGATGCGAATGGTTTTGGCCTCGCGGGAAAACACGCCGCCGCCTTTCGAGATCAGAGTCGAATCGTAGTCTTCCCAGCCAGTGCCTGGCGTTTTGAAAAGCCGTTGTCGCTCCTTGTAGCTGGAGGGCAGGTCCGGGTCCGGATCGAGAAAAATATTGCGGTGATTAAATGCGGCTACCAGTTTTATTTTGCGCGACAGCAGCATGCCATTGCCGAACACGTCGCCAGCCATATCGCCGATACCGGCAACGGTAAACGGGTCCTTTTGTGTGTTGAGTCCCAGCTCCCGGAAATGCCGTTTGACCGCTTCCCAGGCACCACGCGCCGTGATGCCCATTTTCTTGTGGTCATAACCGGCGGAGCCACCGGACGCAAACGCATCGTCAAGCCAGAAGTTGTAGTCGGCAGAGATTCCGTTGGCGATATCCGAGAACGTTGCAGTGCCTTTGTCTGCCGCAACGACCAGGTAGGGGTCGTCGCGGTCGCGGCGAACGATACCTTGCGGTGTAACGACTTCGCCGTCGATCACATTGTCCGTCACATCGAGTAACGCGCTAATGAATGTCTTGTAGCACTTGATGCCGTTTTCCATGATCGCCGCGCGATCGCCGTGTGGTGCACGCTTCGGGTAGAAGCCGCCTTTCGCGCCAGTTGGGACGATAACGGTATTCTTGACGACCTGGGCCTTCATCAGACCGAGTACTTCAGTACGAAAATCTTCACGACGATCCGACCAGCGCAGTCCGCCACGGGCCACTGCGCCACCGCGCAGGTGCACGCCCTCAACATCCGGCGAGTAAACGAAGACTTCGTATTTCGGCCGTGGGAGCGGAATTTCCGGAAGTTTCTCGGGGTCCAGTTTGATCGAAATATACGGTTTGGGCTTGCCGTCCGTTTTCAGGAAGTAGTTGGTGCGCAGGGTCGCGGAAATACCGCCCGAGAAGGCTGTCAGGATGCGGTCCTCGTCCACGTTCCTGGCGCGAGCGACGCCTCGCGACACCGAGGCCGTTATTTTCTTGAGATCGCGGCTACGTTTTGATTTCGAAACCTGCGGGTCAAACTGCAATTCGAACTGTTGGACCAGTAACGGCACCAGACCCGCGTTGGCCACCAGTACATCTTCCATGTAGGCCTGACTGAAAGGCAGCCCGAGTTGCAAAATGTGCTTCGTGTAACAACGCAGCAACGATGTCTGGCGCCAGTCGAGGCCGCCGCTCAGAATCAGGCGATTCAATCCGTCGTTTTCAGCGTCGCCGTTCAGTACCGCCATGAAGCAGGCTTCGAAGCGTGCGTCAGCGGCAACAAAGTCAATACTGCTATCGCCGTTGTGAACCAGGTGAAAGTCCTGCATCCAGAATTTGTCGCCCGACGGGAGTGTTGCCTCGTAGGGTCGCTCGGAATACACCGAAACGCCCATGTTTTCGATGATCGGCAGCGCATCCGAAAGTGCGATCGGTTCTACACGGCTGTAAATCATGAAATTCAGGTGACCGGCCTTGGAATCGTCGGGCACGTACAGGTCGACCGTTCGATCAATGCCGTTCGTGAGCATGTTATCAATGACGCGAAGATCCGAGCAGGCCTCTGCCGGTAGCGTGTCTTCCTGATAGCCGGCCGGGAATATCTGACCATAGGCCTTGAACAGGCGGTGGCCTTCGTCCTGACCGAAGCTTTCCAGCAGTTGCAAGTGGAGCCGGTCGGCCCAGGTTACGACCAGTTCGGCAATGCGTTTCTCGATATCCTGAATGCTGATACGCGGACGCACGCCTTCCGGTGTACGCACGATCGTATGCAAGCGCGCGAGCGCTGAGTCCGAAATTTGAACGGCCGAGTCAACTGTTTTGCCGTTAAACGCTTCCTTTAGCAGCTGCTCAACGCGTCGCCGGATTGCCGTCGTGTATTTTTCGCGCGGAATAAACACCAGGCAGGAGAAAAAACGCCGAAATGCGTCGCGCCGCAAAAAGAATTTGACGCGTTGACGGTCTTGCAGATTCAGAATTCCGAAGGTCGTTCGGGCCAGGTCCTGAACGCTGCTCTGTATCAACTCTTCGCGTGGGAAGGTTTCAATAATATGCGACAGCGCCTTGCCTCGATGGCCGAGCTCATCAACCTTGGCGCGAGCAAACACCTTGTTAATCTTGTGCCGAATAAGCGGAATGTTTTTCGGGCTTTCGCTGTAGGCAACGGATGTCAGCAAACCGATAAAGCGACGCTCGCCAACCGCTTCGCCCTTGTTGTTGTAGACCTTCACGCCGATGTAATCGAGAAATGCCGGCCTGTGTACCGTCGAACGCGAGTTCGCCTTGGTCAGGATGAGCCAGTCTCGTGAGCGCGTCAGGCGCTTCATCTCGGTCGTCAACTCGACCGCTTTCGAACTGCGGTCGTCACGACTCAGCAACCCGAGTCCGCTGCCATCCACAGAATGCAAAAAGACGCGTTTGCCACGCTTCCTGAGTTTGTACTCGCGATAGCCCAGGAATGTGAAGTGATCGTCCGCAAGCCAGTCCAGCAATGATTTGCTTTCTGAGCGTAATTCCTCATCGACATTCCTCGGACCATTGTCGAGCAAGTCGCGAGTCTCGAACATCCGCTCGCGCATCGGCTGCCAGTCGCGGACAGCGCTGCGCACATCGGACAAGACGCGCAGGATCTCCTGGCGCAGCACCTTGAGCTCTCCGGCATCCGTCTCGCGGTCAATCGCAAAGCGAACATAAGATTCGGTGATTGAGCCCTTGCTCCCGGGCTTCGCAATTGCCGTAATTTTGCCCTTGCTGTCACGTTTTACCGCAACGATCGGGTGCACCGTGATGTGTACGGCAAGGTTGTGGCGATTGATCGCGGCGGATACTGAATCTACAAGGAATGGCATGTCATCGTTGATCATCTCAACGAAGGTGTATATAGATGTATATCCGTTTTCTTTCCTGGTCGGATTGAAAATTCGGAGGAGCGGATTGCCTCTGCGCCGTTTAACACCAAAATCCAGGTGATCGACGGCTGCACGCGCCATTAATGTTTCGTCGCGACCCTGCAGGTCCTCGACAGGCACGTTTTCAACGTACTGCCTGAGGAATTGCTTGACTTGAGCCTGACTTCTGATTGACTTCGAGCGGACGCCTGAATTGAGGATGCCAGCTGTGATGGCTTGTTTCATATCGCCGATACGACGGCGTTCTTTTGTTGCCACGTTGTTGCTCCAGCCGGACGAACCGACTAAATAATTAGGGACCCGAAAAGGCGCGTGGCATTATACCGTAATTGCAATGGAAACTATCCCCGTACCGCTATCAAAATGAAAAAGAGAAATCTCGAAAAGTCGATCCACACAAATTTGTCGCGCGACGATGATTACACCGGCTATTTGCAGCTGGACAAGTTGCTGGACGCCCAGATTCCGCTGAGTGATCCTGCACACCACGACGAAATGCTGTTCATCATTCAGCACCAGGTAGCGGAATTGTGGATCAAGCTGGTCATTCACGAAATCGGCGGCGCAATACGGCACCTGAACGAAAATCAGTTGCAACCCGCAGTCAAGAATCTGGCGCGGGTACGCCATGTACAAAACCAGCTCTATAATCAATGGAAGGTTCTGGATACATTGACGCCGTCGGAATATGCAGAATTCCGGCATGTATTCGGCAAGGCATCGGGCCTGCAGTCGGCACAGTACCGAATTCTCGAATTCGTATTAGGCAACAAGAGCCGGCAGACAATGGCGGTCTACAAACAGCAGCCGGTTTGGTACGCGCGCCTGCAAGAAGCGCTGGAAAAGCCGAGCTTGTACGAGGAATTCCTGCTGTACCTCGAGCGTGATGGTATGCCTGTGCCGGCGGACTTCAAGCAGCGCGACTTCAGCAAGATGCGCGACGAGGATGAAAAAATTATCGGCGTACTTCGCATCATTTACGAGAATAGGGCCCAGTACTGGGCGCACTATGAAATGTGCGAGACCCTGGTAGACATTGGCAACAATTTTCAGTTTTGGCGCTTCCACCATATGAAGACGGTGCAACGTATTATTGGCCACAAGCGCGGCTCCGGTGGCTCGTCCGGTGTGCCATTCCTGAAAAAGGCACTGGAAATCGAATTTTTTCCCGAGCTATTAACGGTGCGCACCGAAATCGGCGACTAGCGCATTACGATCTCATTGCCGCCAGGGTGGTTGCGGTTACGGTGGTCCGATCAGCGTGGCGCGCGCCATCAGGCGCTCCATGATGCTATTGAGGCTTTGCATTTCTTCTTCGCTGAAGCCCTCCACGAGGTCGCGTTCGAACTGCAACGCAAGCTGTGCGATCTCGTCATGCAACTGCCTGCCTTCCTCGGACAGGTTGAGGATCGAACGACGCCGGTCTGCGTCGGCGAATTGCCTGTCGATACGGCCGTTCTTGATGAGTTTGGTCACCGCGCGGCTGACAGCAACTTTGTCCATCAGTGTGCGCTCCGCCACCTCAACGGCCGACAAGCCTGGAAAGCGGCCCAGCACTGCAATGACTCGCCACTCCGGTATCGATACCTTGAAACGCTTGTCGTAGGCACGCGCAACAGTGGTGCTGAGGGTGTTGGACAGCACGGCCAGCTGGTAGGGCAGGAAGTCTTCCAGGATTAGTTCGTCACTCATAGCTTCAATTTATCATGCCAGATGCGGCAGGGCGAGATACTCAGTCGATTGCATCTCGATAAGTCGACTCTGGGTGCGTTCAAATTCAAATTGCAGGCGGCTGCCTGAATACAATGAATCGACATCGTGACGTGCGGACAGAATCAACTTGACCCGGCGGTCGTAAAATTCGTCCACTAGTGCAATAAAGCGCCGCGCCTGATCTTCCTGCCGGGCACTAAGTTCCGGCACGCCCGACACGATAACGCTCGGGTACCAGCGCGCGATTTCAATATAGTCGGCCTGGCTGCGCGGGCCATCGCAAAGCGCTGAGAATTCGAACCACGCGATTCCCTTGCCGCACTTGCGGGTTTGAATCGGGCGCCCATTGATATCGATGGCCACATTTTCGCGGACATCGCTGGTTGCCGATTCGTCGAAGAAGTAATCAAGGCGCTGCTGCGCATCTGCGTCATCCGGTGTGAGATAGGTCCCGGCCTTCTGCAGTAGCCGGAGACGGTAGTCCGTTTCGCCATCCATGTGGAATACGTCAGTGTGTTGTTCGAGCAATGCAATGGCGGGTAGAAATTGCTGTCGCTGCAGTCCGTCGCGGTACAAATCGCGCGGCTGTACATTCGACGTTGCGACGAGCGTTACGCCGCGCTCGAACAGACCCGACAACAGTCTTCCAAGAATCATCGCGTCGCCAATATCGCTGACAAAAAACTCGTCGAAACACAAAACGCGCGTTTCTTGCGCTATTTGCCCGGCAACGGCATCCAGCGGGTCTTCGATATCACCGAGGTGCCGCAGGCGCGCATGTACGTCATGCATCATGCGATGGAAGTGAATGCGCTTTTTAAGGGGGGTATTGAGGCTTTCAAAGAAAAGGTCCATCAGGAACGTCTTGCCTCGTCCCACACCACCCCAAAGGTACAGGCCCTTGACGTTTGTGGCTGATTTCGAGCCGCGCGACCAAAAACGCCACCATTCCGCTTGGCGAGTCTGGTTTGTGAC
The DNA here is from genome assembly GCA_963976215.1 of uncultured Woeseiaceae bacterium. Taxonomy (GTDB): domain Bacteria; phylum Pseudomonadota; class Gammaproteobacteria; order Steroidobacterales; family Woeseiaceae; genus UBA1847. The sequence goes on from CAXBJV010000017.1 coordinate 56,598, forward strand.
GATACGCCGCTGCAGATCGGCCAGTCGCTCGATGGCTGCAACCTGTACCGGATCGCGGACATGCCCCTCCCGGGCGAGGCTGTCTTCGTAAGCATCGCGAATTTTCAAACTACCGTTTAACCTGTATGTTGCATCGAACTGCGGCACGGCAAGATTACCGTGCGCCAGACATTGCCGCCACAGTCGCTGCTAGAATGTTGCGCAAAATTTCACAAGGGAAAGATCCACATGTCAGACGAAACGGAACGCGAGTCGATGGAATTTGACGTCGTAATCATTGGTGCCGGCCCGGCGGGACTGGCGGCCGCCTGTCGTTTGATGCAACTGGACGACAGCCTGTCGGTAGTCGTTGTCGAAAAAGGCTCGGAAGTCGGTGCACATATTTTATCCGGCAATGTATTCGAGCCACGCGGACTGGATGAACTGTTCCCGGACTGGCGCGACAAGGGCGCACCGGTCAATACCAGTGTCACCACAGACCGGGTGCACTACCTGACAAGTGCGACCGGCGCCGTGCCGGTACCAGGGCTGTTTTTGCCGCGGCCGATGCACAACAAGGGCAATTACATCATTAGCCTCGGAAAATTGTGCCGGTGGCTTGGTGAGCAAGCGGAAGCGCTGGGGGTCAACGTGTTCCCCGGTTTTGCGGCTGCCGAAGTTCTGTATACCGAAGACGGTGCCGTTGCCGGCGTTGCCACCAGCGACATGGGCATTGGCAAGGACGGCGAAAAAAAATCAGGCTTTGTCCCCGGATATGAGTTGCTCGGCAAGTACACAATCTTCGCAGAAGGCGTGCGTGGCAACCTGGGTGAACAGCTGATCGCCCGGTATGATCTGCGCAAGGATGCCGATCCTCAGCACTATGGGCTGGGTATCAAGGAAATCTGGGAAATCGATCCGTCACTGCACGAACCGGGCCTTGTCGTGCATACCGCGGGATGGCCGATGGACTCGCATACCGAAGGCGGCGGATTCCTGTATCACGCCGAAAATAACCTGGTGTATGCCGGATATATCGTTGCGCTTAACTACACGAATCCGCACCTGTCACCGTTTAATGAATTTCAGCGCTGGAAATTGCATCCGAAGATTCGCCGCTACCTTGAGAGCGGCAAGCGTATCGGTTATGGCGCACGCGCCGTTAACAAAGGCGGTTTGCAGTCGCTGCCGAAGCTGACGTTTCCGGGCGGCATGCTGGTGGGATGCACGGCGGGCTTTCTGAATGGCGCGAAGATCAAGGGTACGCATACGGCGATGAAAACAGGCATGCTGGCGGCGGAAAGCGTGCATGCAGCGCTGTCGACGGGCGACGAGGGCGGTGCGGAATTAAATGACTTTGCGGAGCGTGTAAAGTCATCCTGGGTGCACAAGGAATTGTATCGCGGCCGAAATTTCGGCCCGGGACTGCACAAGTTCGGCAATTTCTGGGGCGCGGCGTTTGCATTCATCGACCAGAATATTTTCTTTGGCAAGCTGCCTTTTACCTGGCACAACAAGCAAGCTGATCATCAGTCGCTGCAACGTGCGGCCGATGCGAAAGTAATTGACTATCCGAAACCCGACGGTGTGATCACCTTCGACCGGCTGTCATCGGTATACCTGTCGAGCACCAATCACGAAGAAGACCAGCCGTCACACCTGAAACTTAAAGACGAATCAATACCTGTCGCGTACAACCTGCCGGAGTTTGACGAGCCGGCGCAGCGCTATTGTCCTGCCGGCGTCTACGAAATCGTCGACGAGGGCGGATCACCGCGATTCCAGATCAATGCGCAGAATTGCGTGCACTGCAAGACCTGCGACATCAAGGATCCGCGGCAGAACATTGTCTGGACGGTACCGGAGGGCGGCGGCGGGCCGAATTACACCGGCATGTAGGCCTGGCGCCCGCAGTCTTTACTTGGGCTGCATCCGAATCGCGCCGTCAATGCGTATGGTTTCGCCGTTGACGACCGGGTTGCCGTAAATAAACGCGGCTGTGTCGGCGTATTCTTCGGGCCGCCCCAGGCGTGGCGGAAACGGAATCTGCTTGCCGAGCGAATCCTGCACGTCTTCCGGCATGCCTGCCATCATCGGTGTCATAAAAATGCCCGGTGCAATGGTATTGACGCGTATGCCGAACTGCGCGAATTCGCGTGCCAGTGGCAGCATCATGCCGACAACCCCGCCCTTCGATGCGGAATACGCGGCCTGGCCGATCTGGCCTTCGAAGGCGGCAACCGACGCGGTGCTGATAACGACGCCGCGCTCGCCCTCTGCGTTTGGCTCATTCAATTGCATGATGGCAGCCGCTTCCTTCGTAACGTTGTAGGTGCCGACCAGGTTGATCTGGATAACGCGATTGAAGTTTTCCGCGGGCCATGGGCCCTCGCGGCCGAGCGTTCGGCCCGCCGTCGCGATGCCGGCGCAGTTTACTGCCAGTGTAATGCCGCCCATGAATTCGCTGGCCGACTGTACCGCCGCTTTAACAGCGTCTTCGTCTGCGACATCGGTGCGAACAAACAGCGCGCGCTCGCCCAGTTGCCCAACACTGGCCGCGCCTTGCTCTTCATTGATATCGAGCAACACAACGTGGCCACCTGCAGCGATGACGCGTTCCGCTGTCGCATAGCCAAGTCCTGATGCACCACCGGTGATGACTGCTTTTGCACTCGTAAGATCCATTGTTTGTCCTTATGCCTGATTGACTTCGATCCCGATCGCGACCGCTTCACCGCCGCCAATGCACAGCGACGCTACGCCGCGTTGCAGACCGCGATTTCGCAGTGCGTGCACGAGGGTTACGATAATTCTTGCGCCGCTTGCGCCGATCGGGTGGCCCAGCGCGCAGGCTCCGCCATTAACGTTTACCTTGGCGTGATCAAGCCCGACATCGACCATCGCCGCCATGGTGACGCAGGCAAAAGCCTCGTTGATTTCATACAAATCGACATTGTCCGGTCCCCAGCCGAGTTTCTTGTGCAGCGCCTGGACGGCGAAAACCGGTGCCGTGGTGAACCATTCGGGTTCGTGAGCAAACCCCGAGTGACCGACAATCGTGGCCAGTGGTTCCAGCCCGCGGCTGGATGCGTCGCTGGCACTCATCAGGATCAGCGCGGCGGCACCATCTGAAATCGACGAAGAGCTCGCGGCCGTGACAGTGCCGTCTTTCGCAAACGCCGGCCGTAGCGTCGGTATTTTCTCGATTTGTGCATTGCCGGGCCCTTCGTCTTCGCTGACCAGCGTGTCGCCCTTGCGGCCGCTTATCGTGACCGACGCGATCTCGTCGTCAAAAGCGCCATCCGCCATTGCGGCACGGGCTCGCGTCACCGATTCGATGGCAAAGTTATCCATGTCCTCTCGACTGAAGCCGTATTTCTGCGCGGTCACTTCCGCGAAATGCCCCATCATGTTGCCGTCGTAAGGATTTTGCAGGCCATCGAAAAACATGTGGTCCAGCACTTCCTGATGGCCCATTCGATACCCGCTACGCGCCTTGGGCATCAGATAGGGTGCGTTGGACATCGATTCCATGCCGCCAGTAACAACCAGGTTCGCGCTGCCCACGCGAATCAGGTCGTTGCCCAGCATGGTTGCCTTCATACCGGAACCGCATACTTTATTAAGAGTCGTGCAGCCGGCGCTGAGCGGAATACCCGCCTTGAGCGCAGCTTGTCGGGCCGGCGCCTGGCCGACGCCTGCCGGGAGCACGCAGCCCATCAGGACTTCATTGATTTCGGCAGCGTCGACGCCGCTCGTCTCGAGGCAAGCACGAATCGCAGTGGCGGCGAGGTCCGGGCTCTGGGCGCCGGACAACGAGCCCTGGAAAGCGCCCAGCGGCGAACGTTTGGCGGCAACAATAACGACAGGGTCGGAACTCATTCTAGGTGTACTCCAGCAGGTGTATTCCCGATCAGGGGCGCTACTTTCGGGGAAATTGCGGCGCGGTGCAATACAACGAATCAGGTAATTGACCCGAACCGGCGTCAGGCAAGATCCGGTTCCCCCAGTGCAGCAAGAATTTCTTGCCGCGCGGCTTCTGCCAACTCCCGGTGCCCGTGGAATGCCTCGTCCTGCGGACCAATCGGAGTCAATATCTCGATAATGAGCTCGTTCGGCCGCGGTAACCACTGCCCGGACGGCAACATTCGGCGTGTGCCCTTGATGGCGATCGGCACAACCGGCATGTCGCCCTTGATCGCAGCAACGAATGCGCCGGGCCGGAAACGCGCAACGCCGGGCTCAAGGCGAAAGGTGCCTTCCGGGAAAAAACCGAGTGATTCACCGCCTCTGGCCGCCTTGACCAGCGAGCGCGCATCGCGCGCGCTACCGGACGCCAGTTTGCGCTCGACAAATTTAGAGCCCGAGCGTCGCAGCAGGAAATGCACCACGGGAATATCGCGCAATTCACCCTTGATGACGAAACCAAAGCGCGCAGGCAAATAACCGTTTAGCAGGATCCCATCGATAAAACTGGCGTGGTTGGCAACGACAACACAGCTGTCCTGTGGCAGGTTTTCTCGGCCGAGCACGGTGACTCGCACGGCAGACAGCACGAAGACCATGCGCGCGGCCCACGTCACCAGCTTCTGACGCCGGTACAAGCCCGGTACCAGGATCGTGACCAGCAGGGAGAAAATGCACGCCAGGCCGAAACAGGACAGGCCGTAAAGACCCCAGGCAGCGTCTTTAACGCGTGTGAACCAGTTCACTTTATGTTAACGCCTTGTGTTTTCTGTGACAGCGGTCACGCCTCATAGCGTGTGCGGTGCTCATACTCATAAACCTTGATAAATCCGTCGTTTGGCGTTGCATTGGCTGATCGCTTGGGTGCGCTGATAGGCTGTTCCGGTCGCGGAACGGCGTATGCTACCAGCCTGAACGCCCGGATTGCAGATGTATCGCGGCAAAGGATTGCGCGACTAAAAGTTGGACATTATGGGTAGTAGCAACAAACAAAGCACATCCGAATCAGTGGTTGTCACCCGTTCTGCGGAACTGGTGGACAAGTTTCTTGACGCCATCTGGATGGAACGTGGGTTGTCCAAAAACACCTTGGGTGCCTATCGCGCCGATTTGATGACACTTGCCCGCAGTCTGGCTGAGGCGGACAAGCCCATTGACAAGGCCGATAAATCGGACTTGCTTGAATTCATTGCCGGCCGCGTCGAAAGCGGTGCCAAACCACGCTCGACCGCGCGTCAGCTGTCGAGTTTTCGTCGCTTCTTCCGCTACATCATGCGCGAAGGCATGCGCGCAACCGACCCGACGGCGGACATCGAAATGCCGCGTATCGGTCGTTCACTGCCGAAGACGCTTTCCGAGGACGAAGTCGATGCACTGTTAAATGCACCGAACACGGACGAACCGCTGGGTCACCGTGATCGCGCCATGCTTGAATTGCTGTACGCGACCGGCCTGCGCGTATCGGAATTGATCAATCTCAAACAGCTGCAGGTCAACTTCAACCAGGGCGTGTTGCGCATCGTCGGCAAGGGCGATCGGGAACGACTTATTCCGCTCGGTGAAGAATCGCAACGCTGGCTGAAGGAATTCATTAACGGTCCGCGCATGGAAATCCTGCTGGAACGGCAGACAGACTACCTGTTCCCGACGCGCCGCGGCGATCGCATGACGCGCCAGGCGTTCTGGCACATCATCAAGCGCTACGCCGAAAAAGCCGGCGTCCGCCAGAAGATGTCACCACACAGCCTGCGGCACGCATTTGCGACCCACTTGTTAAATCGAGGTGCTGATCTGCGCGTGGTGCAGATGCTGCTGGGACATAGCGACCTGTCAACCACGCAGATATACACGCACGTGGCGCGAGAGCGGCTCAAGGAACTGCACGGCGAACATCATCCTCGCGGCTAGAGATTGTCGCTGCCGGGGCGTCGAATTGCAGTTCGATCTGGTTTGAAGCTCTGCTAGACTCCGTGCTGTGCCACGGAACCAGCGCCAATTGAACCGGTCCCAATAAGCAGGGACACCTCTCCAGGAAACCACCATGAATCGCAAGCTCACCACAGTACTCTTCTCATTCTTAGTCTGTCTGGCGACAGGCGGCAGCACGTTCGCACAGGAAGACGCGACGCTCGAAACGGTGCGCGCAAAAATGGATGAGATGTTCCAGGAAATCAAACCGGAACACGTCGACGTCAGCCAGATCGATGGCTGGTACAAGGTGCAGAAAGGGTCGATCGTCGCCTACGTCTCGGCGGATGGCCGCTATCTTCTGCAGGGCGATTTGATTGACCTGGACGAGCAAGTCAACCTGACCGAGCGCAGTCGCGTGGATGCTCGACGGGAATTGGTTTCTTCGATAGATGACTCCCAGGGAATACTGTTTTCACCGCAAGAAATTAAGTACCGGGTGACCGTGTTCACCGATGTCGATTGCACCTATTGCCGCAAACTGCACAGCCAGATCGAGGATTACCTGGCGCAGGGAATCGAGGTTCGATATCTGCTGTATCCGCGCAACGGACCGGCATCGCCATCCTGGAGTACGTCCGAAGACGTATGGTGTGCTCGTGATCGGCAGGGCGCGCTGACCGCGGCGAAACTCGACCACAGCTTCGAGTCACAAACCTGCGATGCGTCGAAAGTGACTGAGAGTTACATGCTGGGACAGGATGTTGGCCTGACCGGAACGCCGGCCATTGTGCTCGACGACGGTACCCTGATAAGCGGCTATTTGCCGCCGGATGCATTAACCGCAAGGCTGCAGCAGGCTGCGGCAGCAAAATAACTCAGAGCTTCAGGTCTTTGCGCCGCAGCTCATGAAAATGAACGCCGTTGTTCGCGCCGCGGTCTTCGAAATATTTCTGCAATGCGAAGCGGCCACTGTGAAACGCCAGTTCGTCCCAGGGTATCTCATCCTCGCTGAATAATGCGGCGTCCAGGCTTTCTTCGCCGACACCGTAGTCGCCGGTCAGTTTACCGGTAAAAAATACGTGCACCTGCCCGGCGTCAACTACGTCAACCGAGGCAAACTGGTGACCGATTTCGACCGGCGCCAATGCTTCTTCGAGTGTTTCTCGCGCTGCGCCGGCCGCGAGCGTTTCACCCAGCTCCATGAAACCGGCGGGCACTGTCCAGTAGCCGTAGCGAGGCTCGATCGAGCGTTTGCACAGCAGCACTTTGCCGTCACGTTCCGCGACACAGCCGACCACCAACAGCGGATTCTTGTAGTGCACTGTGTTACACGCATCGCACACTGCACGCTCGCGATTATCACCGTCGGGAATCCGGTAGCTAACGGTCGCGCCGCAATTGGGGCAAAACTTCATCTTAAGCTTCAGATCCAGAATGGTGCCGAGGGGGGGAATCGAACCCCCACTTCCGAAGAAACCGGATTTTGAATCCGGCGCGTCTACCAGTTCCGCCACCCCGGCAAGGTGTAGTGGGCTCGTAAGAGCGCTCGAGCGTGGCTCGAACGGCGCACAGTATATTCATGGATGCTCCGATCCGCAAAATAATGCGACCCTTTCTGCCCTGTGAGCATCTAAGATTCCAGACATGAGCAAGTTTGCGGACATTCAGATCGATCCGGGGATAGTCAAACGAGCGGCGGCGGGAGACGCCCGTGCTCACGAGATTATTTATCGTGCGTTTTCGGCGCCGGTGTACTCGATTTGCCTGAGATTCACGAAAACGCCGGCGCATGCGGAAGACCTGGTCCAGGAGACGTTTATTGAAATTATGCGATCAATCGCAAAATTTCGTGGCGAGGCGGCATTGGGCAGCTGGATACGTCGCATTGCCGTGACCAAGTCGCTCATGTTCCTGCGTTCGGCCTGGACCAAGCGCGGGCAGTCACTCGGTGACGACTGGGACGATATGACGGCGGGTGAGCCGGTGAGTCACGGCATTTCCAGTCATCCGGATGATGCGATGGACCTGGATGCAGCCCTGGCGAACCTGCCGGATGTCAGTCGCGCAGTGGTGTGGCTGCACGATGTTGAAGGATTCACGCATAAAGAAATTGCAGGACTGATGGGCAAGACAGAGAGCTTTTCCAAATCGCAGTTGTCGCGGGCATACCAGAGACTGCGACCCATGTTGGGCGTCAATGAAGGCGCGCAACCAGACGGTGCCGCCGTCAAGCTTTATTAATGGAGTTGCTGAAACCATGAGCAGTGACAAGAAGGACGAAGAGATGATTTGTGCACTCACAGCGGATGAACACGAGCTGTTGCAGCGGGGGCTCAGGGAGCTCCCCGACACAATGCCGCCGCGACATGTGTGGCGGAAGATTCGCGAGCAGGCGGAAGCCGAAGGTCTGTTTTCCAGCACAACGCCTCGCGGCCACGGCAGGTGGTACCTGGGAGCCGGCCTCGCGGCGGCTGCAGTATTGGCCGCCGTGATAATGACTGGCCGGCCGACGCCGGGAATCGTGGTTCCTCAGGGCAACCCGACAAACATTACTGACCTGTCGGACCTGAGGGTGTTACAGGCACAGTCGCAACAGATCGAACGTGAGTTACGCGCTTTGCCGGAGCAGCCAAAAGTCGCGCGCGCCGGCACCGTGGCGACCATGTCGGAAATCGAAGACCGAATCGCGGCGATAGACTACCAGTTGAATGACCCGACGGTCGAATGGGCCGATGGGGAACGTGAAATTTTCTGGCGCGAACGCGTCAGGCTGATGAACTTGCTGCTGCAGTTGCGCTATGCGCAGGCACAACGGGCAGCGTTTTGACCAGGAGTAAGACCCAATGAACAAATGGAAACGATATGTGCCGGTTGCAGCTTTACTGCTGTTTGCGGCGGAAAGTCATGCGCAAAGCACGGAGCAGCGGGCAGCGCAGGAGGCCGAACGTCGCGTTGAAGTCGTTCGGGAGATGGAGGCCCGGGAGGCTGAGACGGCTGCACGACTCCGCGAAGCAGAGGAGCGCATGGAAAGGGCGGCGCGAGAAATCGCGGACATCACGCGCGAACGATTGCCGCAAATGGCGCAGATCGAGCGACGCTTTGAGTACTCAAAGAAGCCACGGATCGGTATTACGATTGACGGCGATGACAATCAGGAGGCGGTGCAAGGCGTCGAGATCAGCGGGGTGACACCGGAAAGTGCCGCAGACGATGCGGGATTGCGGGCAGGCGACATTATTACCAGCGTCAATGACGAGCCGCTGCAAGCCGATAGCAGCATGGGGGCGAACAAACGCCTGCTTGAGTTTATGGACGGTGTGGAAGAAGGCGATATTCTGACCGTCAAATACCTGAGAAACGGCAATGAAGGCGTTGTCGATTTGTCGCCGCGAGTGACCGAGATGCACATCATGGCGTGGGCTCCGGATGCCGAAAAATTGCACATTCCCAATGCACCCGGGCTCGCGTTCCCGCCCAAATCTGTCGGGCAATACAGTTTCGAATACAGCTTCCCGTTTGCCGGTACCGCGTGGGGCAGTATGGAGCTTGTCGAGTTGAACGAAGGGCTTGGCAAGTACTTTGGTACCGACAAGGGCCTGCTGGTTGTTGAGGCGCCGGAGTCCGAGGGACTCGACCTGCAGGACGGTGACGTGATCCAGTCGATCGATGGGCGCGAACCGAAAGATGTTCGGCATGCGATGCGCATCCTGGGCTCGTACCAGAGTGGCGAGTCGTTGAAGCTTGGCATCATGCGGGATAAGCGCAAGCGTACGATCGAAATTGAGGTGCCTGCGGATCATCGCGGTTCGTTATTCGCACCGCTGCCGGCCAGTCCGGCAAGCGCGCCGATGCCACAGGCGGCGCCGTTACCTGCAGCGGCACCGGCTGAGACAGCGTCGACCTGAACGGCAGGCAAACACCCGGCACAACGACTGATAACGCTTAATAAAGAAGGGCGCGCATGGCTTTGCTACCATGCGCGCCCATGTTGATTTCAGATTTCGATTACGCGTTGCCCGATGAGCTCATTGCACGCTATCCCGCTGCGGATCGTCGCGGCAGTCGGCTGTTGCAACTCGGTGACAGCCTGTGTGATCGACGCTTTGCTGATCTTCCGACTTTATTGCAGCCGAACGATTTGCTGGTGATGAATGACACGCGCGTCATCACGGCACGCCTCAATGCACGTAAAGATACCGGGGGCCGTGCTGAAATCCTGGTGGAGCGGGTGCAGGACAAAAACAGAGCGCTGGCGCACGTGCGCGCGAGCAAATCGCCAAAACCGGGATCGCAGCTGCTGTTGGCCGATGCGGCGAGCGCTACAGTCCTGGGACGCGACGGCGAATTCTTCGAACTTGAGTTTAGCGTTGACGTCTTGGCGTTTTTGGAACGTCATGGCGAAGTTCCGTTGCCGCCGTACCTGGGGCGCGATGCTGACGCGGTCGATGTAGAGCGCTATCAGACGGTGTACGCCAATGATCCGGGCGCGGTGGCGGCGCCGACGGCGGGATTGCATTTTGACGAGGCGTTGCTGGCCGAAACGCAGGCCGCGGGCACCAGGCATGCCTGGGTAACGCTGCACGTCGGTGCCGGAACGTTCCAGTCGCTGCGCGAGGAAGACATCGAGTCGAATCGGCTGCACGCCGAGCGTGTCGTGGTCAGCGAAGATTGCTGCAATGCCGTGCGGGCAACGCGTGCGGCGGGAGGGCGTGTAATTGCCGTGGGTACCACCAGCGTTCGGGCGCTCGAGTGCGCATCCGCTAGCAGCGCAATTGAGCCGTTTGCCGGCGAGACGGACATGTTTATCCTGCCCGGCTACGAATTCCGGAGTGTCGACGCAATGATTACGAATTTCCACCTGCCGCAATCATCGTTGCTGATGCTGGTCGCTGCATTTGCGGGCAAGGAACGCATCCTCGCGGCGTATCGTCACGCAGTACGTGAGAAGTATCGCTTCTTCAGTTACGGTGACGCGATGTTCCTGACTCCCGGACACTAAAGTGCAATTTGAACGACACGCACAATGCGGCGCGGCGCGCTGCGGCACGCTGAAGTTTCGTCGCGGCGATATTCAAACGCCGGTGTTCATGCCGGTCGGTACCTATGGCACGGTCAAGAGTGTTACGCCCGAAGAAGTTGCAGCCGATGGCGCCGAGATCATACTCGGTAACACATTCCACCTGATGTTACGGCCCGGGACTGATGTCATTCGTGCGCATGGCGGACTGCACGAATTCATGAACTGGCATCGTCCGATTCTGACCGACTCCGGTGGCTTCCAGGTGTTTTCGCTGGCGGCAATGCGCAAGCTGTCCGAAGAGGGGGTCCGATTTCAATCGCCAATCAATGGCGATGAAGTCATGTTAACGCCGGAAAAGTCGATGCAAGTGCAGCACGACCTGAATGCTGACATTACGATGATATTTGACGAGTGCACGCCGTATCCCGCGACAGTTGCCGAAGCGCGCGAATCGATGCAGTTGTCGTTGCGCTGGGCAGCACGCAGTCGCAAGCATTTCGATGAATTGAAACGCGACGAGCCGGATCGGGGTGAGGCACTGTTTGCTATCGTCCAGGGCGGAATCTACGACGAGCTGCGCGAGGAATCTCGCGCCGGGCTGGTTGACATCGGTTTCGACGGCTATGCCGTCGGCGGCCTGGCGGTCGGTGAGCCGGAAGATGAACGCCATGCGGTACTTGATGCGCTGATGCCGAATATGCCCGTCGATGCGCCGCGATACCTGATGGGTGTCGGCACGCCCGTGGATATTGCAGAAGGTGTTATGCGCGGCATCGACATGTTTGATTGCGTCATTCCGACGCGGCACGCTCGCAATGGGCAGCTGTTTACATCACGTGGCACTGTGAAGTTTCGGCATGCGCGCTATCGTGACGACACGGCACCGCCGGACCCGGACTGCAGTTGCTATACCTGCAGCCACTATTCGCTTGCCTATCTCCGTCATCTTGTGAAATGCGGTGAGATCCTCGGACCGCGCCTGGCGACGATTCATAATTTACATTATTATCAACAGCTTATGGCGAATATTCGAGCAGCGATTCGCGCAGATCAACTGCCGGCGATGGTGGCCTCGCTGCGCCAGGCCTACGACCTGGACGCCTGAGACCTTATCGGGGCTTGCGAAAGGACAAGTCGCCCCCATACGTTCTGCTTGTGCCATAATACCGCGCTGTTTTTTCGGGGCTGCGCCTCGAGTCCACCCAAACCCAAAAAGTGACGACCATGGATTTCTTTATTCAAAACGCCTACGCGCAGGGCGCATCTGCACAGGGCGATTCCACCAGTTTTATTATCATGATGGTGCTGATGTTCGGTGCCTTTTATTTTCTGTTGATCCGGCCGCAACAAAAGAAGCAAAAGGCACACGCTGCACTGGTGTCGAATCTGAAGGCCGGCGACGAAATCCTGACGGCGGGTGGCATTCTCGGCAAGATTACCGGCGTCAGCGAGCACTATGCGGTTGTGCAGATTTCCGATTCGACCGAAATCAAGATTCAAAAATCGAGTGTCTCCGTCGTTGTACCCAAGGGTACATACGACGAAGCCTGATCTGTTAGAAAGCGGACGCAAGCACAATAATGAACAAGTATCCCGCCTGGCTGAATGTACTGGTCCTTGCCATTTTAGTGGCAGGCAGTCTGCTCGCATTGCCCAATATATACGGCAGCGTGCCGGCGATCCAGATTGCGCAGAACGATAGCAGCGAATACGACGACGCGCGCCTGCAGCAATTTGTCGAGTTTTCGACTGCAGCCGGCTACGTTCCGGAGGCGGCATTCCTGAAAGACGGGCGTGCGGTGCTGCGTTACAACGCGGGTACTGAACTCGCACCCATCAACGACGAATTCAAGGCACGCTACGGGCGGGCCGCGAGTATTGCGCAAACGCTGGCACCGAAGGTGCCGAGCTGGGTTCGCGATCTCGGACTGAGTCCGATGAGCCTCGGACTCGACTTGCGCGGTGGCGTTTATGTATTGCTTGAGGTCGATATGGAAACGGCCATCGATACGCGCATGACATTGTACGAACAAGCGCTCGATGACACGCTGCGCGATGCCAGGATTCGTCACCTGGTCAGCCTCGACAACCGTATCATTACGGTGCGCCTTAGCAATGCCAGCGACCTTGCACAAGCGCGCGAGTTGGTGCAGCGGGCCGATGTGGATTTGCTGGTCACCGATGGCAGCGACGGCAAGTCCTTGCTGGTGCGTATGAGCGAGGCACAAATCAAGGCGCGTCAGGATTTTGCCGTTGAGCAAAACATCACGACGCTGAGAAATCGCGTCAATCAGCTCGGCGTCGCCGAACCGATCGTGCAACGACAGGGTGTGGATCGAATCGTCGTGCAGCTGCCAGGCGTGCAGGACCCGAACCAGATCAAGGATATCCTGTCGGCGACGGCAACCCTCGAGTTCCGGTTGGTGGATCAGTCGGGTACCGAGCCAGGCTCCCGGCGCTACCCGGGGCGACCCGGCGAAGAGTCGCAAATATTGAAGCGCAAAGTTATCGCGTCCGGCGACCAGATTATCGATGCTGCCGCCGGTTTCGATCAGGGCGCACCTATCGTTTCAATTACACTTGATTCCGCGGGCGGCGAAAGCATGCTGCAGACCACGCTGGAGAATCTCGGTAAACCGATGTCCACAGTGTTTATCGAAACCAAGCGTGAGGCGGTTAGGCGTGGCACTGAGACCGAGTACCGCGAGGTCAAGACTGAAGAGATCATCAATACCGCGACGATTCAGGGCACATTTAAGAATCGCTTCCAGATCAGCGGTCTCGGGCAGGGTGAAGCACACGATCTTGCGTTATTGCTGCGCGCAGGGGCGCTTGCCGCGCCGGTTTACATTATCGATGAGCGCACCATTGGCCCGAGCCTCGGCCAGGACAACATCGACCAGGGGTTTGCCGCTATCAAGATCGGCTTTCTCGCTGTCATCCTGTTCATGGTCATCTACTACAAGGCGTTTGGTCTGATTGCCAATGTCGCGCTGTTTTCCAACCTGGTGTTTATTGTTGCGATGCTGTCGTTTTTGCAGGCGTCGCTGACGCTGCCGGGCATCGCCGGTATCGTGCTGACCGTCGGCATGGCGGTCGATGCGAATGTCCTCATTTTTGAGCGAATTCGTGAGGAGCTTGCCGCTGGTGTATCGCCGCAGTCTGCAATCCACGCAGGTTATGAGAAAGCACTGTCGTCGATCGCGGACGCAAACATAACGACGCTGATCGCGGCAATCGTATTGTTCGGTGTTGGTACTGGCCCGATCAAGGGTTTTGCGATTACTTTGATGCTCGGCATCATTACCTCGATGTTTACCGCCATTATTGGAACGCGAACCATCGTTAACCTGGTATTCGGCGGGCGCAAGCTGCAGTCGCTGCCTGTTTAGGAAACACCACCGTGCGCCTGATTAAAGACAAAACCAGCATCAATTTCCTCGGCAAGACCCGGCGTCGCATTGCGCTGGCAATATCGGTCCTGCTGATCGTGGTCTCGCTAGCGTCGCTTGCCACTCGTGGCCTGGAGTTTGGCATCGACTTTACTGGCGGCATACTGCTTGAAGTCGAGTATCCGCAGGCGGCCGATCTTGACCTTATCCGCGGCGATCTGGCGACTGCCGGTTATGACGGTGCGCAAGTGCAGTTGTTCGGCGCGGAAAATGTCGTGCTGGTACGACTGCCGCCGCAAGAGGGCGCAGTCGAGGCAATTCGCGAACAGCTGCAGCAGGTGCTGCATGCCAATGATGCGGATACAGAGTTGCGTCGTGTGGAGTCCGTCAGTCCGCAAGTTGGCAGTGAACTCGCGGAACAGGGCGCGCTGGCGATGATATTCGCGTTGCTGATGATTTTCGTTTACGTGATGATCCGCTTTCAGTGGAAGTTCTCCGCGGGTGCGGTCGCGGCGTTGGCGCACGATGCCATCGTTACGGTTGGTTTCTTTTCCATATTCGGCTTTCCCTTCGATCTGACGGTCGTTGCAGCGGTGCTTGCCGTCATCGGCTACTCGTTGAATGACACCGTGGTAGCTTTTGATCGAATTCGTGAAAACTTTTTCGGGCTGCGTGGACGAAGCGCCGAAGAGACGATGAATATTTCGATCAATGAAATGCTCGCGCGCACGTTGATAACCGGCCTCACAACCTTGCTGGTGCTGGTCGCACTGCTGGTGTTGGGCGGTGAATCCATTGCGCCGTTTTCGATCGCGCTGATCGTTGGCATTATCGTCGGCACGTACTCGTCGATTTACACCGCGAGCGCCACCGCGTTGGAACTGGATGTGAATCCTCAGGACCTGATCGAACCGGTCAAGGACCCGACCCTGATCGACGACCTCCCGTAGGAGCGGCCCCTGGCCGCGACAAAGAACGGTAGGAGCGGCCCCTGGCCGCGA
>CAXBJV010000018.1:0-70707 GCA_963976215.1 uncultured Woeseiaceae bacterium
CTGCAGCATGGCGATGTGCTGCTGGCGTGCTCCGACGGTCTCTGGTCGGGAATGTCTGACGACGATATGGCGCAGATTGGCGCGCCTGGCGAAAATAATCTCATCGAGAACCTTAAGGCACTGAGCATCAAGGCGCTCGAAACCAATGCGCCGTACAGTGACAATACAACAGGCGCCGCGTTAAGGTGGCTTGGCGCTTAACGCGCAGTACCCCGTACAATTCTGGAGAAATACTATGCGTCCGAGCGGCCGCGATCCTGCATCTATGCGCGAAGTTCGCTTCGTCAGCAATTTCACCAAGCACGCGGAGGGTAGCGTGCTGGCCTGTTTTGGCGATACGCAAGTGCTGTGCACGGCAAGTATCGAAGAACGCGTTCCCGGCTGGATGCGTGGCAAGGGCAGCGGCTGGGTCACCGGCGAGTACGGCATGTTGCCGCGCGCGACGCACACCCGTTCCGGTCGGGAAGCCGCGCGCGGCAAACAGGGTGGCCGCACAGTTGAAATTCAGCGCCTGATCGGACGTTCGTTACGGGCGGTCACAGACATGAAGGCGCTCGGTGAACGCAGTATCACGCTCGACTGCGACGTGTTGCAGGCAGACGGCGGCACGCGCACGGCGTCGATAAGTGGCGCCTTTGTGGCGCTGGCCATCGCCGCCGAGCGCCTGGTTGCGAAGGGCAAGCTGAAGAAAAACCCGCTGCACGGCCAGGTCGGTGCGGTATCTGTCGGCATCTACCGGGGGACGCCTGTTCTCGACCTCGACTATGCGGAAGACTCGGACGCCGAAACCGATATGAATATCGTCATGAACGATGCCGGACGCTTTATCGAAGTGCAGGGCACGGCCGAAGGCCACGCGTTTTCTGACGAAGAATTCAACGCCATGCTCGGACTTGCGCGCAACGGCATTGCGGACATTATCGCAGCGCAAAGCGAGGCGATTGCCAGCGCACAGTCATGACGGCGTTGCCAGCCAGGGTCGTCATGGCCAGTGGCAATGCCGGCAAGATTCGCGAGATCGCGCGGCTGCTTGATAGCCTGAGTATCGAGGTCGTGGCGCAGTCGGAACTCGGCGTCGACGATGCCGCAGAGACCGGCTCGACATTCGTTGAAAATTCACTGATCAAAGCGCGTCATGCCGCCAGGCAAACCGGGCTCCCGGCGATCGCCGATGACTCGGGTCTCGCTGTCGATGCACTTGACGGTGCGCCCGGCGTTTACTCAGCGCGATACTCCGGGCCCGATGCAACCGACGCGCGCAATATCGACAAATTGCTTGCAGCGCTGGAGGGTGTTGCAAGCGACGCGCGCACAGCAGCGTTTCATTGTGCGGCGAGTTTCGTCACACCGGACGATGCGACTGCCCTGGTGTTCGAAGGCGAGTGGCGCGGCTCAATTCTGCAGCAGCGGCAAGGCGATGGCGGTTTCGGTTATGACCCGGTATTTCTGGATCCGGAAAGCGGGCTCAGCGCGGCACTCTTGACGCCGCAACAAAAAAACGCGCGGAGTCATCGCGGCAAGGCATTGCGAGGACTCGTTGCACTGATCGAACAGCACTACTCGTGAAGCTGCCGCCACTGTCGCTGTACGTGCACCTGCCCTGGTGCGTTCGAAAGTGTCCGTACTGTGACTTCAATTCGCACACAGCGGGCGACGCCACGCCGAAGCGGCGCTACCTCGACGCCCTGATTACCGATATGGAACAGGAAAGCGTGCGTGCCGGCGATCGCAAAGTACACAGTATCTTTCTTGGTGGTGGCACGCCGAGTTTGTTCGCGCCAGACGAAATTGATCGTCTGCTGACAGCCGCGCGGCAACAGTTTGATGTTGCAGACGATGCGGAAGTCAGCATGGAGGCAAACCCCGGCACAGTGGAATGCGGCGCACCTGCTGGATATCGCGAAGCCGGCGTCACTCGCCTGTCAATCGGGGCGCAAAGTTTTGACGATGGCATGTTGCAGACCCTGGGACGCATTCACTCGAGTGCCGACATTCGCCGCGCGGTCGACGATGCACGGGCGGCGGGATTCGACAATTTCAATATCGACCTGATGCACGGCTTGCCGGGTCAGTCCGTCGACCAGGCAATAGAGGATTTGCGTGCCGCGATTCAACTCGAGCCAACGCATGTTTCCTGGTACCAGCTGACGCTGGAGCCGAATACGGTCTTCTATGCAAGGCCGCCGCAGAACATGCCGGACGACGAACTCGCCTTCGAGATCCAGTGTCGTGGGCAGCAATTACTCGCCGATAATGCGTTTGAGCAATACGAAGTCTCGGCCTATGCCCGTGACGGGCGCCGCTGCCGGCACAACATGAACTACTGGCAATTCGGCGATTACCTCGCCGTTGGCGCCGGCGCGCACGGCAAGATTACGGATGACGACTCGATCTATCGCTATCACAAGCCAGCCAATCCGCTGCAATACATGCATTCCCGGGAGCTCGATGATGAAGCTGCGGCCTTGGTACCGCTCGAGGCGGTCGATCGAGTGTTCGATTTCATGCTGAATGCGCTGCGTTTGAACGACGGATTCGCCGAACAGCTGTTTGTAGACCGGACCGGCCTTGCGGTGGCTGATCTTGAGCAAGCAAGCCGCGGTGCCGTGGAGCGGGGCTTGCTAACGCGCAGCGACGACAAGACCTGGCGGCCAACTGAGCTCGGGCGGCGGTTTCTCAACGATTTGCAGTCCGAATTTATCTCCGGGGCCGGCTGAGCCGGCGCAAAATCAGCGCCGACGATTGGCAATTACGGGGTTCCTTAAGAGTCGGCCAAAATTTTCATTTATGCACAACGAGGCAGTGATCCCTATATTTTCAGCGTAAGAGGGCCCTGAATTCATTTGAAGCGTTGCAAAGCGCCCGTAAGCCATTGTTTTTTATTGCCAAACGAAAATGGACAGATTTTAGTCATTCTGACAACGCCTCTTGAAAAACCGCAGCTTAGGGCATTCACTCAATTTTCATCCACAGTCTTATCCACAGCTTCTGTGGATAAGAAACGGGGGCTTGCGGCGGCGGCATCTTAGCTATATCCTACGCGCCCTTTTTTACGCAGTAGCCCGCTCGGGAGAGCCAGACCATGAAAGCCGACATCCATCCCAATTACGACGACATCAAAGTCACCTGTAGTTGTGGCAACGAGTTCAATACGCGCTCGACGCTCGGCGAGGACCTCCTGATTGAAGTGTGCTCCTCGTGCCACCCGTTTTACACGGGCAAGCAGAAGATCGTCGATTCCGGCGGACGTGTGGACAAGTTCCGCAAGAAATACGGTATGGGCAAAACCTGATTCGCTCACGCGAGAAACGGTTTCTTATAATACGATTTTCTATGATCCCGGAAGTCCGGGACCTCTGCTATGCTCGTCTGGTTATTGATACGGAAATTTGAGGATAACTATGAGCGAGGAAGCATTCCGCCTGACAAGCCCGGATGGCCGGGAAATGGACCTGCCGGTCCGGACAGGCACGGTCGGCCCCGATGTGATCGACGTTGCACGTTTGTATCGTGATCAGAAAGTCTTTACCTACGACCCCGGGTTTGTTTCGACAGGCAGCTGCGAGTCAGAAATCACCTATATTGATGGCGAGCAGGGCATCCTCATGTACCGGGGTTATCCGGTAGAACAGCTCGCGGAGCATTCCAGCTTCATCGAGGTATCCTACCTGCTGCTGCACGGCAACTTGCCGACATCCGATGAGCTGGCGTCGTTCGAACACACTATTCGTCGCCACACGATGTTGAATGAAGGCATGCTGCGATTCTTCAGTGGCTTCCGTTACGACGCACACCCGATGGCGATTTTATCCGCTGTCGTCGGCTCGATGTCGGCCTACTATCACAATGAAATGGATGCCTCGAATCCGACACATCGAGATATTTTTGCGCATCGCATCCTGGCGAAGCTGCCGACGATTGCGGCAGCGGCGTACAAGCTGAACGTCGGCCAGCCGTTCATGTACCCGCGCAATGACCTGAACTTTACCGAGAACCTGTTGCACATGCTGTTCGCGGTGCCTGCAGAGCCGTACGAGATAGACCCGGTTGCCGCTGAAGCGCTCGACCTGTTGTTCATTCTGCACGCGGACCACGAACAAAACTGTTCGACATCGACGGTTCGCATGGCGGGCAGTTCCGGTGCCAATCCGTATTCCGCGATAGCCGCGGGAATCTCGGCGCTGTGGGGTCCCGCTCACGGTGGCGCCAACGAAGCCGTGCTGACGATGCTGCAGGAAATTGGCGATGTCAGCCAGATTCAGAAGTACGTCGCGAAGGCAAAAGACAAGAACGACCCGTTCCGCCTGATGGGCTTCGGCCACCGCGTCTATAAGAACTTCGATCCGCGCGCGACCATCATTCGTGAGATGTGCTACAAGGTCCTGAAGAAGCTGGACCGTAAAGATACGCCGCTGTTCGATCTTGCACTCGAACTCGAGCAGGTCGCGCTGAACGACGATTACTTCAAGGAAAAGAACCTGTACCCGAATGTCGATTTCTATTCCGGCATTATTTACAGGGCGCTTGGCATCCCGACATCAATGTTCACGGTGATGTTTGCGATCGGTCGATCCGTTGGCTGGACCGCACACTGGCGCGAAATGATTTCCGATCCGGCCGGCAAGATTGCGCGACCACGACAGCTCTACACAGGACCTGCCGCTCGCGACTACGTCGATATTAAACAACGGTAGGAGCGGCCCCTGGCCGCGACTCCGCCCCGTCCTCGATTGACCGCGGTTGTTGCCGGGCGCTTTTTTGCGGCCTTGCGGCCGCCGCGTTGCTTCGCGGCCAGGGGCCGCTCCTACGGAAAGGTTTCGTGGCCAGGGGCCGCTCCTACGGGGCGTTTCGCGGCCAGAGGCCGCTCCTACGGGGCGTTTCGTGGCCAGGGGCCGCTCCTACGGGGCGTTTCGCGGCCAGGGGCCGCTCCTACACGTGTTCGAGTAGCTGTTGTACGGCGTTGGAGTCGACACGTTTCATGGGTTTGCCGTCGATAGGGCTCATGGGTGCCTGGCGGATGCCGTCAATCGGAAAAACAGTGACCTGGATCGGCGTGTTGCTGTGGTGGAACTCAAATCCCGAGTAGAGTTCGGTCTGCCCGCGCCGACTCTTAAGGCGCCGCTCGTAGGCCTTGTAGTTGATGCCGATGTCGGCCAGCTCCATGGCCACTACTTCCGCGCTGTCAGCAAATGCATGCAGGTTGACGGCCGAGTTTTCGTCGGCGGTTCCTGCGAGTACCGGGCCGACAAGCCGCGGCGAGAATGGCGACAGCAACTCCATCGCCGACAATGCCGCGACACGCATCAGCCGTAGATGGTCCTGGTGTGATTCGCCGCCAAATATCTGCAAGTGTTCGGCCACCGCAGCTTCAATTTCGGCGTTGCCAGGTAAGGAACCACGACCATTCATGCCAAGTCGTTCGGCCGCTTTTTGTTTGGCGACACGATAGTCCCGCACGCCATGGTTGACGATGATGCGGGCTGCTTCCTGCGCTACGACCTGGCGTGCGCGTTCTGATTCAATACTGCGTTTTCTGGGCATGTCGTATTAGAAGAGCGGTTCGTCCGATTCTTCCTCGTCGCCTTCGTCGTCGGTCACCGGGTCGATTCCGGCGGCATCATTGAACGGGTCCGGGATAGCCTCAAGCCGTTCGCAATCCGGCACATTGCCTTCCCGGAATACTTCCCACATTGAGTTTGCCTGCCCGACACCCGACGGACAGCCGGTCTCCGGATCGATTCTTACCGATACAATGCCTTCCGGCATCGGCATCTGGTGTTCGGGTACGCCGTCCAGCGCGATGCGCATGAATTCAATCCAGATCGGTAATGCAGTGCGCGAGCCCTCTTCGCGCGGACCGAGCGGCAGGTCGTCGTCGTAGCCAACCCAGACAACGGCTGCGAGGTCCGCATTGAAGCCCCCGAACCACGCGTCGCGACGATCATTCGATGTGCCCGTCTTGCCGGAAAGGTCCGAACGGCCCAGTTCGCGTCGTGCCCTGGCGCCGGTGCCGCGGCGCACGACATCCCGCATCATGTCCTGCACAAGAAAGGCGTTCTGTCGGGTGATCGCCTGCGGTGCCACATTGACGTTCTCGAACAGTTCCGGCGCCAGTTTGGCATCGGGCCGATAGGTTTCGACGACATCGGCCATTTGCTCGAGTACGAATTCGCTATCGTCTGCTTGCGGCTCGTCAATCGACTCGACAGATTGTCCGGCAAGATCCGGCTCGCATTCGTCGCAGGCAACGGCAGGCTCGGCACGGAACAGTGCTTGGCCGGTCGAATCGAAAATCGAGTCAATCACATACGGCTTTATGGCGCGACCGCCGTTGGCCAGCATCGAATACGCCTGCGTCATATCCAGCGGCGAGGCCTGACCGCCGCCCAGTGCAAGTGAGCCGTTGCGGATCAGCGTCGCGTCGCTGAAACCGAATTTCTCCAGGTGCCGCACGGCGTTGCCAATGCCGGTCTCGAACAACAGCAGGCGCACCGACACCAGGTTCATCGATTTCACCAGCGCTTCACGCATGCGAGTGGGGCCGTAGAAGCGGCCGCTGTAATTGATGGGCCGCCAGATGGCCTCCAGTTCGGATGAACTGATAACCACCGGCGCGTCAAGTACGACCGTTGCCGGTGTGTTGCCATGTTCCAGCGCGGCCGAATAAATAAACGGCTTAAACGAGGAGCCGGGCTGGCGATAGGCCTGGCGGGCACGGTTGAACTTGCTGACGGTGTAGTCGAAGCCGCCAGTGAGCGCTGTGACGGCACCATCGTAAGGGTCCATCGACACGACCGCTGACTGTGCTTCCGGCACCTGTGCCAATGCCCAGAAATCCTTGGCGGCAGGCATCACGTATACAATGTCGCCGACCGCAACAACCTCGTCCGCGGTTTCCGGTGCCGGACCGAAGTTCTCCCGGTCGATAAACGGATTTGCCCAGCGCAGTCCCTGCCACGGGATGATGGCCTTTTCGCCATCGTGAAACACGATGTGCGCCTCGTTCGCATCGGTGACCGCGGTGACCAGTGCGAAAGACAGTCCGCCGAGCGCATAGCGATCGAGCGTTTGCAGAATTTCGGGTGGCCACTCATCGACCGGCGTTGCCAGCAACTCGTCGCTTAACTCGATGCGATCGTAAGGACCCCGGTAGCCACGGCGGCGCGTGAATTCGAGCAGGCCGTTGCGCAGCGCATAGTTCGCGGCTTCCTGCAGTCGCGAGTCCAGCGTCGTTACCACCTGGTAACCGGCACTGTAGGTATCCTCACCGTAGCGTGCCAGCATCTGGCTGCGCACCATCTCGGCGACGTAGGGGGCATTCAGCTCGATGGCGGCGCCGTGCAGGCGCGACTCCATCGGATACTCCATTGCCTCGTCGTACTCAGCCCTTGTAATGTAGCCGAGGTCGAGCATGCGCCCCAGCACATAGCCGCGCCGCACCCTGGCGTTGTCGGCATTGGACACCGGGTTATAACGCGACGGAGCCGGCAGGACCCCCGCCAGCGTTGCCGCTTCAGCGATATTGATCTGGCTCAGGTCCTTGTTGAAAAACACCTGGGCAGATGCGGCGACGCCATAAGCTCGCTGGCCGAAGAACATCTTGTTCAGGAACAGCGCCATGATCTGTTCCTTGGTGAACTCCTGCTCGATCTTCACGGCGAGAAACGCCTCGGTGAGCTTGCGCTGCAAGGTTTGCTCGCGGGTCAGGAAGTAGTCGCGCGCGAGTTGCTGCGTTAGTGTGCTGCCGCCGCCGCCCGACGCGTTACCGGTACGAAGAAGCCGCGAAAAAGCGCGCAGTACTCCGCGGTAGTCAATGCCGGAATGCTCGAAAAATCGCCGGTCCTCGGCCGCGATGAAGGCGTGTACAACATGCGGCGGCACGTCCTCGTAAGTGATCGGAATGCGGCGGCGCTCGCCGATCTCGCTGATCAGGTGGCCGTCGCGACTGAAGATCCGCAGTGGTACCTCGAGGCGGATATCGCGAATCGTATCGGCGGACTGCAGGCTGGGCTGGACGTAATAATAAGCGCCGATTACACCGGCAACGCCACCGATTGCGGAAATTGCGCCCATACCGAGCAGAAAAATGAGCGATCTCAAGATTCTTCGTCGTCTTATGTGACGTGGTTTCGCTTTTTTTTGCGTTGGATTATGCATAGTTACGGGCGTTTTCAGCCGAACATCCCTGTTTTTCAAGGCGTTTATTCACCTTATAAAACGTTAATGTGGTGCCCGGCGAGTGCGGGAAATGTGGCTTTTTTGGGGCAATAGCTCGGATGTGGCATCAGGCGGCCGATGATAGACGGCAAAACCGGATAGCTGCAATAAGGAGTCTCACGCTTGCCCGCCGACTGGTTCACGGAATCGCGGCAGCAAGTCGCTTTAAACTAGGGATAGTGGGATCGTGATCAAAGTCACGTTTTATTTAACATTTTATTGATATATAGTTAAATCGCGTTGCTAATGTCCGACCTAGAATTGACTCGCAACTTACCGACTTAGAAGGAAAAAAACGTGCTTTTTGGCAATAAATCACAGCCGTTGCTGGGCCTCGACATCACGACATCGTCGGTTAAATTGATAGAGCTTTCGCAGAGCGGAAAGCGCTACCGCGTCGAGTCATATTCAGCAGAGCCAACACCCCCCAGTTCAGTGAATGAAAAAGCGATCGTTGACGCCAAGGCCGTCGGTGAAGCCATTCGCCGCGCCGTCAAACGCGCAGGGGCCAAGGCCACCGATGTTGCGGTCGCCATTAGTGGTGACGCCGCGATTACCAAAGTCATCCAGATGCCGTCGAGTCTTTCCGAGAGGGACCTCGAAGGCCAGGTCGAGATCCAGGCCGACCAGTACATTCCGTTTCCGATGGAAGAGGTCAGCTTCGACTACGAAGTGATTGGTCCGAATGAGAAGGACCCTGAGCTGATGGACGTGTTGCTGGTCGCTACGCGAACGGAAAATGTCGAGCAGCGCCAGACGGCAGTAACCGCCGCGGGCCTCGAAACACAGATTGTCGATGTCGAAGCATTCGCGCTCGAAAATGCCTGCCGACTGCTCAGTCACCAGATTCCGGACGGCGGTATCGGGCAATCGGTAGCGGTTGTCGATATCGGCGCCAGCAGCACGACGTTTAGTGTGTTGGCTGACCTCAAGGTGGTTTATACACGCGACTTCAACTTTGGTGGCCAGCAGCTCACCGAAGAAATTATGCGCACCTACGGCCTGTCCATGGAAGATGCCGGACGCGCCAAGAAGCAGGGTGGTCTGCCCAGTAATTATCAGCCGGAAGTTCTCGAGCCATTTATTGACGACATGACGCAGCAGGTCAGCCGTTCCTTGCAGTTTTACCTGGCATCGGGCGGTGGCCGCGAACAACCTGACATGATCCTGGTCTGCGGCGGCTGCGCCAATATCCCGGGAATCGCGGATGTCATTTCAAGCCGTGTTGGCATTCCGACCGAGGTGGGCGATCCGCTCGGCCAAATGAAGATTTCATCAAAAGCCAAATCACAGGGCGTAACCAAAGATGCGACTGCACTTCTTACCGCTTGCGGTCTCGCACTGAGGAGTTTTGACTAATGCCGAGTATTAATCTACTCCCCTGGCGCGAGGCGGAACGCCAAAAACGTCAACGCGATTTCGGTGTCGCCATGGGTGGCGCCGTTGTTGCCGGTATCGCGGTCGTGATGCTGACGATGCTGGCCTATTCACAAATGATTTCAGCACAGGATTCACGCAACGCGCGCCTGACCGCCGAGATTGCAATTCTCGAAGAGAGCATCAAGGAAATCGACAGCCTTGAACGTCAGAAAGAACGCCTGATCGCGCGCATGGAGATCATCGAGCAACTGCAAAAGAGTCGCCCGGAGATCGTGCATCTTTTTGACGAGTTGGTGCGACAGCTTCCGGAAGGCGTATATCTGACCGGCATGAGGCAGACCGGTTCACGAATCGAGCTGCGCGGCGTCGCCCAGTCGAGTACGCGAGTGTCCGCCCTGATGCGCCAGATTGATGCATCGGAGTGGTTGACCGACCCCGAAGTTGAGCGCGTAGAAACGACGCAGTCCGGCAGCTCCCGGCAGTCAGAATTCGTGGTTTATGCGAAACAGGTTCGCTCCGACGCTGACCTGGAGGACGACGTATGAGTATCGTTGACGAACTCCAAAACCTGGATGTAAACGACGTTGGCCGCTGGCCGCTGGCATTTCGTGCTGCCGTCATCGGGCTGGTCTTCGCCGGTGTTGTCGGTCTTGGAATTTATTTCACGATCATCAAAGACAAGCGCCCGCAATTGCAACGCGCGGAAGCGCACCAGAAAGAGCTCGAGACAACCTTTGAGAACAAGCAAAGAAAAGCTGTCAATTACGATGCTTACAAAGCACAGCTGGAGCAGATTGAGCAATCCTTTGGCACCATGCTGCGACAATTGCCGGGCGAAACCGAAATCCCGAGCCTTATCGTAGATATTTCACAGACGGGTCTGGCAGCGGGCTTGCAGGAAAAGCTGTTTGTACCGCAACCGGAAATTCCAAAAGATTTCTATGCCGAAAAGCCGATCAATATCCGCTTGACCGGCAGTTATCACGAGATCGGAAATTTTGTCAGCGGTATCGCCGCGTTACCGCGAATTGTGACACTGCACAATATTACGATTACACCTGAATCAACGGATAGCTTTGACGTGTTGAGCATGGAAGTGACGGCTCAAACCTATCGCTACCTTGACGAGGATGCTGAATAATGCGCGCTTCTCAACTAATCAAACAAGGTTTGCTGCTGGCCATGTTCGCGGCGTCACTGACTGCCTGCGGCGGAGCTGACGATGACCTTGACGCTTACATTAATGACGTGAAAGCGCGTCCGGGTGGCCGCATCGAGCCGTTGCCTGAAATCACACCGTACGAAGTCTTCAGCTACGTAGCTGACGTTCAGGGTTTGCGTTCACCTTTCCGGCCGGATACGCCACAGGCGGGCGGCAAGGGCGGTGGTCCGCGACCCGACGTTGAACGCAGTCGCGAGTACCTTGAAAGCTTTCCGCTGGATACGCTGAGCATGGTGGGTACCCTGTACATCGGCGAAACGATGTACGGCCTGGTACAAACTTCGGACGGTCTGATTCACCGTGTCATTCCCGGCAACTACATGGGGCAAAATGACGGACGAATTACGGAAATTTCTGAATCGGAAATCGGCTTGGTAGAGATTATTTCTGATGGTATTGGCGGTTACATCGAAAGAGATGCCGCGGTTGGTCTTTCAGACTGACACCTGCATGGAACTGGGAGTTATGGGAATGATGTTCAAATTCAAACCGACAGCCGGACGCCGTAGTTCGACGTTTACACTGGCTGTACTGGCACAAGCGGCGCTGCTGCTTTTCTGTGGTGCGTCTGCAAGCGCACAGGAAGGCAACCGGCTCCAGGATATTCAGGTTCAGAGTCTGCCCGGCCAGCGTGTCGAGCTGAAGCTCATCATGAGTGAAACGGCACCTGAGCCGCTTGCTTTTACCATCGAAAATCCCGCGCGCATTGCGCTTGATTTACCGAATACAGCGCTCGGGCTGACGTCGCGTCGTCGCGATGTGAACCTGGGGCCGCTGAACACGGTTCTGACCGCCGAAGCCAATGGTCGTACGCGTGTCGTATTGAACCTGGGTTCGATGGTCGAGTATCAGACAGCTTACAGCGGTAATACGGTTACCGTTACCTTAGGTGACGGAGAAGGCTACAGCGCAGGTACCACCCAGTTCGCCAGCGCAGCCTCTACCGAAAGCCGTTCCTATGCAGCACCGGGCAGCCGCTCAATTTCCAGCGTTGATTTCCGTCGTACACGCGATGGTGGTGGTCGAGTGGTTGTTAATCTGACGGACCCGTCAACGCCGGTCGACATTCGCCAGGAAGGCGGTCGTGTTGTTGCGGTATTCAAAGACACCAGCCTGCCGTCCGAGCTGATGCGTCGCCTTGACGTGATGGATTTTGCAACGCCGGTCACCACGGTCGATACGCTGCGTACCAACCTCGATTCACGTATTGTGATTTCGGCAGAGGGCAAGTATGAGCAGCTCGCTTACCAGTCTGATAACGAGTTCTCTATTGAGATCAATCCGGCGCCGGAAACCACGGACGCCGAGTCGAGCTTGTTCTCGTCCGACAAAGAATATGAAGGTCAGCGCCTGACGCTGAACTTCCAGGACATCGAAACCCGTGCAGTATTGCAGCTGCTGGCCGAAACATCCGGCAAGAACATCGTTGTTTCTGACACCGTTCAGGGCAATGTGACACTGCGCTTGCGCAACGTTCCATGGGACCAGGCGCTCGATATCGTGATGACGACTAAAGGTCTGGACATGCGCCAGAATGGCAACGTCATTATGGTCGCACCCGCTGAAGAAATCGCGGCTCGCGAAACAGCGGATCTCGAGGCACAGCTCGCCATCAGCGAACTGGAGCCGTTGTACTCCGAGTTCCTGCAGGTCAACTATGCGAAAGCGGCTGACCTCGCCAGCCTGATCACTGGCGGGAGTGGCGGCAACACCCTGTTGTCCGAGCGCGGCAGTCTTGGCGTTGACGATCGCACCAATACACTGTTGGTGCAGGACACGGCTGAGCGTCTGCAGGACGTTCGCCGCATGGTTCGAATTCTGGACGTGCCGATCAAGCAGGTCCTGATCGAATCGCGCATTGTCGTAGTGAATGATGACTTCAGTCGCGATCTTGGTATCCGCCTGGGTGTTACCACTGACAACATCGGTCCTCGTGACTTGTTGGTAACGTCGGGCACCGGGACTGGTGCGAACGACTTCGCTGACTCGATCGCCGAAGCATTCAACGATCCAACCGGCCAGACGGCAATTGAATACCCGGCGCAAAACGAGCGCTACAACGTGAACCTGCCAATCGCCGATGCGGCGGGCCGATTCTCGCTGGCGCTGATCAAGAGTGACATTCTTGTCGACCTGGAGTTGTCGGCGCTGGAAGCGGAAGGTCGTGGCGAGATCGTTTCGACACCGCGCGTTATTACAGCGAACCAGAGCGAAGCGACGATCAAGCAGGGTGTGGAAATTCCATACCAGCAGGCAGCATCGTCAGGTGCAACAACCGTGCAGTTCAAGGAAGCTGTGCTGGAGCTGGTTGTAACGCCGCAGATAACGCCGGATAACAACATCATCATGGATTTGCGCGTCAGCAAGGATAATATTGGCGCAATTATTCCGACCGGTACCGGCGGTACGGTGCCGAGTATCGATACCCGCTCTGTAGAAACGCAGGTACTTGTGGCCGACGGCCAGACCGTCGTACTCGGTGGTATCTACGAAACAGAACGGCGCGAGACGGTGAACAAGGTTCCAATTCTCGGTGATATACCGTTCGCCGGCGCTTTGTTCCGCAGCAAGCAGCGACTTGATAACAAGGCGGAATTACTGATCTTCGTAACGCCGCGTATCCTTGAGGAAGGCGCCAGCGTTTACTAATCGGAGCACGCTCGCATAAACTGCAAAGCCAACCTCCGGGTTGGCTTTCTTTTTTCAAGACGACATCGTCAATGAATCAGCCTAAAAACATATTTCTTGTCGGGCCAATGGGCGCCGGAAAATCCGCCGTCGGGCGCTATTTGGCGCGCACATTGCATCTGACTTTCGTTGACAGCGATGACGAAATCGAAGCCCGCACCGGTGTCGATATTCCATTCATCTTCGAAAAAGAAGGTGAAGCGGGCTTTCGCAAACGAGAAGCAGTCGTTATCGATGACTTGAGTAAAATGGATGGCGTTGTGCTGGCAACAGGCGGCGGCGCCATCGTCGATGCGGACAGCCGCAGCCGCCTCGGTGGCCGGGGATTCGTCGTCTATCTGTATACCAGCGTTGATCAGCAGTTTAAGCGTACGCAGCGGGGGCGTGAGCGGCCGCTGCTGGAAAATACCGATCCACGCGCTAAATTGCAGGCGTTGCTCGACACCCGCGACCCGTTGTACCGGGAAATTGCCGATGCGGTTGTCGAAACGGATGGGCGCAAAGTTAAGTCCGTCGCCGACGAAATCATCGAACAAGTGTCCTGACCGCTTTGCAGGGCGTGCGCGATACTGCCGCATTCATGTAGTCTAGCGGCATGTCAAAACTCTCCGAACTCACAGTAGCGCTGGGTGATCGCAGCTACCCGATTGTCATAGGCAGCGACCTGCTCGATGGTGCTTATGATCTGGCGCCGCATGTGCGCGGCCCCGGCTGCCTGATCGTCAGCAATGAGACAGTCGCGCCGCTGTATCGGAAGCGTTTGTTGGCAAACCTGGCCGGCAAGACTGTCACCAGCATCGACCTGCCCGATGGCGAAGAGCACAAGTCGTTGGCCACCATGCAGACGATCCTCGATCAATTGGCAGAAAGTGGCGCGGCTCGCGACACTACAGTAATCGCGCTGGGCGGCGGGGTCGTGGGCGATATTGCCGGGTTTGCCGCTGCCTGCTACATGCGTGGTGTGGCGTTCATCCAGGTGCCGACGACGCTGCTGGCGCAAGTCGATTCATCAGTCGGCGGCAAGACTGGCGTCAATCATCCGCGCGGCAAGAATATGCTGGGCGCATTTCACCAGCCGCGACTGGTGCTGATCGATACCGCGACCCTGTCGACGCTGCCCGACCGCGAACTGAAAGCAGGGCTCGCCGAGGTGATCAAGCACGGTGCCATATGCGATCGTGAATTCTTCGCCTGGCTGGAAGACAACATCGATGCATTATTGCGCCGAGACCCCGAGGCACTGGCACATGCCATTCGCCGCTCCTGCGAGATCAAGTCGGCGGTGGTTGCCGAAGACGAGCGTGAGGCTGGGCGCCGGGCGATCCTGAACTTCGGGCATACTTTCGGTCACGCGATCGAGCGCTGCCAGGGCTACGGTGAATGGCTGCATGGCGAGGCTGTTGGCGCGGGCATGACGATGGCCGCCGAACTCAGCGGTATTGCTCGCAGCGAAATTGAGCGGCTCCGCGACCTGGTGCAGCGCGCGGGCTTACCGGTGGCGCCACCGAAAATCGCAACGGAACAATGGTTGCAGGCCATGGGTATGGACAAAAAGGTCGAACAAAACAGCCTGCGTTTCGTGTTGCTGCGCCAGCTCGGCGATGCTTATGTGACCGCCACTTACGATGCCGAACGCCTGCAAAAAATCATCGGTGCAAGCGCCTGATGCAGGCAATGCTGGCACCGTACGCAGCTCAGGAAAACAGCAGTCGTGGCCGACGCTATGAGGAGGTTGGCTCGACCTACCGCGGTGAATATCCGCGCGATCGGGATCGCATCATCCATTCAACGGCGTTTCGGCGCCTCATGTACAAGACACAGGTTTTCGTAAACCACGAAGGCGACCTGTACAGAACGCGACTGACGCACTCGCTGGAAGTGTCGCAGATTGGTCGTACCGTGGCGGTGGCACTGGGGCTGAACGAAGCGCTCGCCGAAGCGATTTGTCTTGCCCACGATCTCGGCCATACTCCTTTTGGCCACGCCGGGCAGGACACACTGAATGCATGTATGCGCGACTACGGCGGTTTTGAACACAATTTGCAGTCGCTGCGCGTGGTCGACGTGCTGGAGAGCAAGTACGCGGATTTCCCGGGCCTGAACCTGATGTTCGAAACCCGCGAAGGAATCCTGAAGCACTGCTCAAAGCGCAATGCGCGGGAATTGGGCGATGTGGGGGAGCGTTTCCTGAATCGCACCCAGCCCGGTCTCGAAGCGCAGATCGCGAACATTGCCGATGCGATCGCATACAACAACCACGATGTTGACGATGGCTTTCGCGCCGGGCTCCTGAGCCTTGAGCAACTGCAGTCGCAGCCATTGTTCGGCGACCGCCTCCGCGTGGTGCAGCAACGTTATCCACAACTGGACGATCGGCGACTGATTTATGAAGTCATACGTCGCATGATCGGCGCGGTGGTCAGCGACCTGATTGAGGAGTCGCGTCGTCGCATTAAAGCGGCAGATCCGGCATCGATAGACGAGGTGCGCGCGGCCGGTGAAACGTTGATCCGAATGTCAGATGAGCTGTACGAACAGCACAGTGCGTTGAAGAAGTTTCTGCATGAGCATCTCTACAGCCACGAGAAAAAGCTGGCGATGACAGAAAAAGTACAGGCTATCGTCAGGGATCTGTTCACCGTGTACATGGACGACTCAGCCCAAATGCCGAGCGAATTTGCTGCCGCGGCCGATGCAGCTGACGGTGCCGGACGAGCACGAATCGTCGCGGATTTCATCGCCGGGATGACTGACCGCTACGCTATTGCTGCCCACGAGGCCATCGCAGGCTGATATCATCCGGCCTCCGCGAACGAGGAAACCCAGTGCAACACAAGAATATTGCCAACCGGGACCGGCTGATTTTCGCCATGGATGTGCCGGACTGTACACGCGCCCGCGAGCTCGCCGACGAGCTGGGCGATTCGATCACGTTCTACAAAATCGGCCTGGAGCTGATGATGAGTGGCGAGTACTTCGAGTTGCTCGACTGGATGCTTGAGCGTGACAAGAAAGTATTCTGCGACCTGAAATTTTTCGACATACCGGCAACCGTGGGATCCGCGGTGCGCCAGTTGCAAAATCGTGGCGCTACCTTCGTAACGGTACACGGCAACCGTTCCATCATGGAGGCGGCAGCCGAGAACAAGGGTGACACGCTGAAAGTACTGGGCGTGACGGCATTGACCAGCCTTGACCGCGGTGATCTCGATGATCTCGGTTTTGCCTGCGATCTCGATGCGCTGGTATTGTCGCGGGCGCGACAGGCACTCGACGCGGGCTGCGACGGCGTCATTTCCTCCGGGCTCGAAGTGCCCAAGCTGCGCGAACACGTAGACAATAAACTGCTGGTCATTTCACCCGGTATTCGCCCGGTCGATAACAAGCCGATGGGTGACCAGAAGCGCGTGGTCACCGTCGAAACGGCATTTTCGAACGGTGCGGATTATATTGTTGTCGGACGACCGATACGGGATGCGGCAAGCCCGCGAGCCGCGGCCGAAGCGATGCAGGCCTCGATCGAAGCACAGGTAGGTAACGCATGAGCGAAATGAAGAATGATGTCTTACTGCGCGCCTTGTTGCGCGAACCGGTATCTCGCACGCCTGTATGGATCATGCGTCAGGCCGGCCGTTACCTGCCCGAGTACCGGGAACTGCGAGCGCAGGCCGGTGACTTCATGAGCCTGTGCCAAAACCCCGAGCTGGCGTGCGAGGTGACCTTGCAGCCGCTGCGGCGTTTCAGGCTCGACGCGGCGATCCTGTTCTCTGACATCCTGACCATTCCGGATGCAATGGGGCTGGGCCTTTATTTCGTCACTGGCGAAGGGCCGAAATTCAAAAACCCGGTTCAGGATGAAAGCGCTGTCAGACGCCTGAGCGTTCCGGATGTAGACAAAAAGCTCGGCTACGTGTTTGAAACTGTGGCGCGTGTTCGCCGGGAACTCGATGGCGATGCGCCGTTGATCGGCTTTGCCGGCAGCCCGTTCACGGTTGCGACCTACATGGTCGAGGGCGGCTCGAGCCGAACATTTCCGACCATCAAGGGCATGGCGCAAGAATCGCCACAAGTCCTGGAGCACTTGCTGAACACCGTTGCTGAGACGACCATCGAGTACCTGAATGCACAAATCGATGCGGGCGCGCAGGCAGTACAGATCTTCGATACCTGGGGCGCTGCGCTCGAGCCGGATGACTTTCGTCGTTTTTCATTGGCAAGCATGCAAAAAATAATCGACGGCCTGACGCGAACCAGTGATGGGCGCAAGGTGCCGGTAATCGTGTTTACGAAAGGCGCGGGCCCGCTGTTGAAAGACCTTGCCGAGACCGGCTGTGATGCGTTGGGAGTCGACTGGACCACCGACCTCGCCACGGCACGAGAATATACCCAGGACAAGGTTGCACTACAGGGCAATCTCGATCCTGCAACGCTCAGGGAAAGCCCGGACGTCATACGCGAGGGTGTGGCTGATACATTAGCCAGCTACGGCAGTGGCCCCGGTCATGTCTTCAACCTGGGTCACGGCATCACACCCGACATCAAACCCGAACACCTCGGTGCGTTAATAGACGCGGTGCATGAATTGAGTCCTGCGTATCACGACTAGTTGAGCGTTCCGGAGAATGTTTACCGGAATGGCTCGCTTCGCTGCGCTTTATTTCCGGTAAACATTCTCCAAAACACTCACTATGTTGCATTACGGAGTGATCACTTGCATGAATCTATGCTGTGTTGCCTATGTGTCGGAATATCTGTTTCGGGGAAATAAAGCGCAGCGAAGCGAGCCATTCCCGGAAACAGCTATTTCGCCGCATAGGCGGATAATTAAAGAATTTCAATCTCAAGAATCTGACACTGCTGCACAACATTGGCGTTTTCACCACCGTGAGTGACGGCATCCGCCCAGACGACCTGACCGAATTTGAATTCCTGCATACGCTGACCGCCGTTGCCGTCGTCTTCAAGCCAGCCACAGGTTTGCAGGTAAACCAGCAGCCGATCCGGGTGCGCGTGTAACGGCTGATTCTCGCCATTGCGGACGATTTGCTTCAATACTCTTACGCGCTCGTTTTCGAACTCGAGCGAGAAAATGTGCGGTGCGACGCGGACAGGGTCCAGTGGTTTCGGCACCGCGGCACCGACCACTGCGGCAAGCAGCAACAATGGCAGCAGTGACAATAGTTTTGCCGCAAGTTTATTCATCGCGCAGGGCCCTCCGCAGGATCTTGCCAACGTTGGTCTTCGGCAGGTCGTCGCGAAACTCGACAATGCGCGGCCGCTTGTAGCCCGTCAGGTTCTTTTTGCAGTAGTCGATGACATCCTGTTCGGTCAGTGCGGGGTCCTTGCGTACGACAAACACCTTGACGATTTCTCCGGAGCGATCGTCGGGCAAGCCGATCGCAGCTGCTTCCAGGACCCCGGGCATCTCGACGATGACATTCTCGATCTCGTTCGGGTAGACGTTGAAGCCCGACACGAGAATCATGTCTTTCTTGCGATCTTCGATAAAGGTATAGCCGTCTTCGTTCATGCGGCCGACATCGCCGGTGCGCAACCATCCGCCAGGCAGCATCACTTCGGCCGTTTCAGCCGGTCGTTGCCAGTAGCCCTCCATGACCTGTGGGCCGCGGATACAAATTTCACCGACTTCGCCGATCGGTAACGGATTACCGTCATCGCCTGCAATCATAACCTCGGTCGACGGCACAGGAAGTCCGATCGTGCCGGTGTATTCGCTGTCAATGCGGCACACGATTGCGACCGGTGAGGTTTCTGTCAGACCGTAGCCCTGCAATATTGTCGTCCCTGTCTTCTCTTTCCACTCCTTTGCAATGGACGGTTGCACGGCCATGCCGCCACCCACGCATACCCGCAGATAGCTGAAATCGATTTTTGAAAAACTCGGTGTATCCATCAGTGCGGCGAACAAAGTGTTTACGCCGGTGAACATGTTGAACTTGTGTTTCGCGATTTCTTTGGCGAAGCCCTCAAAGTCGCGCGGATTCGTGATGAGGATATTCTCGCCTCCCTGCGCCATGACGGTCAGGCAATTCCCCTGCAGCGAAAAGATGTGATACAGCGGCAATGCCGTGATAGCGACGATCGGCTTGACGCCTTCGTAGGCGTTAGCCTGCCAGGTGATGGACTGCAAGACGTTGTAGACCATGTTGCGGTGACTGAGCATCGCACCCTTCGACACGCCGGTCGTACCGCCGGTGTACTGCAGGTACGCGATGTCGGCATAACCGATTTCCACATCGTCGAGTACTTTCCCGCTGCCGGCCTTCAGGGTCTGGCGGAAAGTCATGCTGTCGGAAAACTTGTACGGCGGCACCACGCGCTTGATATGGCGCAATACGACATTAACGATCATGCTCTTTGGCCACTTGAGCAGGTCACCCACGCCAGTGGTGACAACGCCGCGAATATCGGTATCGGCGATGACTTCCTCAAGTATGTGCGCAAAATTCTCAAGTATGACTATGCAGCGGGCGCCGGAATCCTTGAGCTGGTGTTCCAGCTCGCGGGAGGTATACAGCGGATTGACGTTCACTGCGACGAGTCCGGCGCGAAAAATGCCGCACATCGCCACCGGGTATTGCAGGATATTCGGCAGCATGATGGCCACGCGCTCACCTCGCGTGAGGCCAAGATCTTTCTGCAGATAGCAGGCGAACTGCATCGATAGCCGATCGAGGTCCGCGTAGCTGAGCGTCGTGCCCATATTGGTATAGGCGGCATTGTCCGGGTATTTTTCGAATGCCTGCTCAAACAGCTCGCGTACAGAGCCATAAGGTGGCGTTGGAACTTCTTCCGGCATGCCCGGCGGATAAGACTTGAGCCAAACTTTCTCCAAAACAATCCCCTCTTTGTTCGTGCCTTACTTACTCGTTCAGTGTAGCGCTTATTATCGGCCAGGCGTTGTCGAGCAGCATCGGCTGCGCGATGGCGTTCGGGTGTATGCGGTCGTCTTGCAGCAATTCTTCGTTCATTGCGATGCCTTCCATGAAGAACTCGATCCACTTGATATCGGCTTCTTCGGCAACCTCGCGAAATACCGACTCAAATGCCGTCGAATAGCGAGGACCGTAATTAACCGGGATCTTGATGCCGAGCAGCACGACTGTCGCGCCATACGCCTTGGCGCGGTCGACCATTGCCGTGAGGTTGGCTTTCATACGGGCGGGCGGGAAGCCACGCAGGCCATCATTGGCGCCAAGCTCGAGAATCAGCAGGTCGGGAGAGAAGTTCTCCAGCGCCGCATCGATCCGGGTTACGCCGCCTTCGGTGGTTTCGCCGCTGATACTGGCGTTGACGACGCGATGTTCGTACCCTTGCTGCTTCAGCCTGGTCTGCAACAAAGCCGGCCAGGATTGGTCAACCTCAATACCGTAACCTGCACTCAGGCTGTCACCGAAAACCAGCACCGTTGGCGTTTCGGTGCCAGCAGCGCTGCC
Source organism: uncultured Woeseiaceae bacterium (assembly GCA_963976215.1). Taxonomy (GTDB): domain Bacteria; phylum Pseudomonadota; class Gammaproteobacteria; order Steroidobacterales; family Woeseiaceae; genus UBA1847. The sequence continues at coordinate 20,965 of CAXBJV010000018.1, forward strand.
GGCAAGCATCAGTATCAGAAGGAAAGCAATTATTCGCATGTCGAATCTTTCATCAAATGAAACAAAGGTCCTGGAAGCCCATTCCTTAAGTAAGCAGGTTAGCAGCCCGGAAGGGACTCTGACCATCCTATCAGGCGTCAGTTTCACGATCGCTGCCGGTGAGTCGGTCGCTGTTGTGGGGCCGTCGGGCGCCGGCAAATCAACCTTACTCGCTTTGCTGGCAGGATTGGACCTGCCGACAAGTGGCCACGTTGTGTTAAATGGCGCCAATCTGTCGCAACTGGACGAGGATGGGCGGGCCAGTCTGCGCGCTGAAAGTGTTGGCTTCGTGTTCCAGTCATTTCACCTGGTGCCATCGCTGAATGCGCTGGAGAATGTCATGCTGCCGCTGGAGCTTGCCGGCCAACGCGACGCTCGAAACGCTGCCAGGCAGATTATCGAAAAAGTCGGCCTGGGCGAACGCTGGAGCCACTACCCGGCACAACTGTCTGGCGGCGAGAAACAACGGGTCGCCATCGCTCGCGCATTCGCAACGGAACCGGCGGTCCTGTTCGCCGACGAACCTACCGGCAACCTCGACAGCCGCACCGGCGAAAACATCATGGAATTGATGTTCGAGCTAAACCGGGATTCGTCGACGACGTTGATTCTCGTGACCCATGACCAGAAGCTTGCGGAGCGCTGTGACCGAATTCTGTCGCTTGACGTCGGCAAGCTCGTTAGTGACAGCAGGACGGCGCAGTGAAAGCACTGGCATTTGCATTCCGGAGTTTTGGCCGCGAACTGCGCTCGGGCGAGGTCCTCGTTTTGCTCGCGGCCGTCGGCCTCGCCGTTGCGGCCCTGACAGCGGTTGGGTTTCTGACAGACCGTATCGGCAAGGCGGTCTCGCGCCAGGCGAACGAAGTGCTGGCTGCGGACCTGCGACTGCGGTCTCAGCAGCCGGTCCCGCAGGAGTGGCGTGATCTCGCCATGGACTACGAGCTCGAGACAGCGGATACGCTGAGCTTTCCGTCTGTCGTATTTAATGAAGACGACAGCGCGCTTGCGACCATCAAGGTCATTAGTGCTACTTACCCTCTGCGTGGCAGTGTAAGAATTGCAGACGAGTTGTTCGGCGAACAGCGTGAGGCGGACGGGATCCCTGCGCCGGGTGAGACCTGGGCGGATGGTGCGTTGCTGGCACGTGTCGGTGCCGATGTCGGTGACACGTTGTCCGTCGGTGAACTGGATCTGCGTGTAACGGCAGTGTTGACTTATCGCCCGGATCAGTCGATCGGCTTTGCGTCGCTCGCGCCGTCGCTGCTGATGAACATTGAGGACGTAGCAAGCAGTGGCCTGATCGGCGAGGGCAGTCGGGTGCGTTACGCACTGCTGGTTGCCGGTGACGAAGCAAACGTCGCCGATTTTAACGACGCGATCCAGGATGTCCTGCCGGACGAAATACGCGTACGCAGCCAGGAGGAAAGCAGCGAGCGCGCTTACAATGCGGCGGATCGCGCACAGCGTTTTCTGTCTCTGACGGCGGTTATTAGCCTGTTGCTCAGCGCTGTCGCTGTCGCGATGTCAGCACGACGCTTTGCACACCGGCGCATGGATACGGTCGCACTGATGAAGAGCCTTGGCGCAACGCAAGGCTTCGTTATTTCCGTTGCACTGGTACAGCTCTTGCTGCTCGGGATCCTCGGTGTCGCCGGTGGCAGCCTGGTCGGGTTTGCCGCCGAAGAACTGTTGTCACGCATTCTGATCGATTTGCTGCAGCAAGGAGAACTACCGGCAGTGGGTTTACGGCCGGTGCTGCTGGCGAGTAGCAGTGCAATGGTCTTGCTGCTCGGGTTCGCTTTGCCGTCGTTGATTCAGCTTCGCAATACACCGCCATTACGAGTGTTGCGGCATGATGCAATGCCACCTGCGCCGTCGCGATTGTTTGTTGCAGGCCTGTCGCTCGCGGCGGTTGCGGCATTGTTGTATCGCTCGGTCGGTGATGCTCGCATGCTGCTGATTCTCGTCGGTGGCATCATCGTGATTGCGGGTTGCCTGTACCTGCTTGGGCGCGGCATGGTCGCGTTTATTGGTCGTGCACGATCCGGCGTTGGAGTGGCCTGGCGTTATGGCCTGGCCAACATCGCGCGCCGCGGTCGCGATAGTGCGGTGCAGGTCGTGGCGTTCGGTCTCGGCATTACCGTGTTGCTGTTGCTGACACTGGTGCGCACGGATCTTCTGGAAGGTTGGCGACAAACGTTGGCAGACGACGCACCGAATCACTTCCTGATTAATATTCAACCGCATGAACTCGATTCCGTGGCATCGTTATTTGACGCAAATGGCGTTGCACCACCAGAATTTACACCGCTGGTGCGCGCGCGCATGACTACCATCAATGGCGAGTCGGTAAAGGATCGTGAGTACCCGAACCGGGACGGCCGCTGGCTCGCCAATCGCGAGGCTAACCTGTCGTGGGCGGGTGCAATGAGCAGCAGTAACGAGATTTTATCGGGTGAGTGGTGGCCGACAGACTATTCAGGCCCACCGCTGGCATCCATTGAATCGGAAGCGGCGGCCAACGCGGGGCTGGACATTGGTGATCGCCTGACATTTATCGTGGCCGGGCAGGAGGTCGAGGCTGAAGTCGCCAGTACGCGCAAGGTTAACTGGGACTCGTTCCAGCCGAATTTCTTCATCGTGTTGTCGCCGGGCGCGCTGGACGGGATGCCGACGACCTATATTTCCAGCATGCGCGTGCCGGAAGAGAAAAAGGCGACGCTGGTGAGCCTGATGCGCGCCCATCCAAGTATCTCGGTAATCGACCTTGGCGCAATTCTCGAACAGGTGCGCGGCATCATTGAGAAAGCGAGCCTGGCAGTACAGGCGGTATTCGTATTTACGCTGGCGGCGGGAATCGCCGTGTTGTTTGCGGCAGTCCAGTCGACGATCGATGAGCGCCGCTTTGAAAGTGCCATGCTGCGGGCACTGGGCGCGAAGCGCCGCACCGTATTTGCCGGCGTAATGGCGGAGTTCGCTGCACTGGGTATGGCGGCGGGTGTATTGGCATCGGCAGGTGCGTCCGTGCTGGCCTACCTCGTTGCGACGCAATTGTTCGAGCTGCCGTATGAGTTCAGCCCGATGCTGTGGCTGGCCGGGGTCTCGGCCGGCGTGTTTGTTGTCTGTATCAGCGGATACTTCGCAGCCCGTGGTGCCGTCAACGCGCGACCGGCAGCGGTATTGCGAGAGGCTGGTGGTTGATGGAAAAAAAACTGTCCTGCGGATTCGTTGTGGTGCGCAGGAGCGGGTCCGAGTGGCTAACGCTGTTGCTGCGCGCATACCATCACTGGGATTTTCCGAAAGGTATTCGAGAACCGGGTGAAGCACCACTGCAGACGGCGCTGCGTGAAGTGCTTGAAGAGACTGGAATCGATGACCTGGAACTGCCATGGGCCGAGCGCTATTTTGAGTCCGGCCCTTACAGTCGCGGCAAGGTCGCACGCTACTACCTTGGAAGCACTGAGCGAAGTGAGGTTGTAATGGGGATATCGCCCGAAACCGGTGTGCCGGAGCATCATGAATGGCGCTGGGTGACTTTCGACGAGGCCTACGACTTGGCGTCGCCGCGTGTACGCCAGATCGTCACGTGGGCAAGGCAGATTATCGGCGCCTAGCAGCCTGTCGATGCGCGCTGAGGCCGCAAGTATTTTTTCAACAGGCTGCTAGACGACGCGGTTACGTTTTTCGCCATGCAAAAAAGCCGTGACGTTCGCGACCAGTTCATCGATGGCAGCCTGGCGGGCTGCACCGGTGGCCCAGGCTACATGTGGTGTGATCTGCAGGTTGTCCCCGGTGTAGTCGAGCAACGGATCGCCGTTTACTGGCGGCTCCTCCGGCAACACGTCGATAGCGGCTGCCGCAATATCGCCGCGAGTCAAAGCAGTGACGAGTGCTGCGCTTTCGACCAGGCCTCCGCGCGCTGTATTGATCAGGATAGCGTCGCTCTTCATTTTGCTGAACGCCTCGGCATCGAATAACCCGGCGGTGTCCGGAGTAAGCGGGCAGTGCAGCGAGATAACATCCGAGCGCCGCAGTAAAGCGTCGAACGACACACGATCTTCTTCGGAGTCTGAAGTTCCGGGGCGTGCAGAGACAATGACGCGCATACCAAAGTTACGCGCGAGTCGGGCAACCCCTTTGCCGAGTGCGCCGTAACCAACAATGCCGAGTGTCATTGTGGACAGTTCGCGCAATGGGTAAGTCATCAGGCAAAAATCTTGCGACTTTTGCCATTCGCCACGGCGCACCGCCGTGTCGTATCGTGACAGGTTGTGAGTCAGGTTAAGCAAGCTGCCGAAGACGTGCTCGGCAACGGACTGCGTGCAGTAGTTGCGGATATTGCACACGGCAATATCGAGTTCCTGCGCGGCGGCCAGATCGACATTATCGGTACCGGTTGCCGTCAGCCCGATGAGGCGCAAGCGTGGATTTTCTTGCAGCAGCCGGGCAGGAAAACGTACCTTGTTCGCGAGCGCGATCACTGCGCCGTCAATACGTTGTGCAACCTGTTCTGCTGTCGTGACATCGAATATTTCAAGTTCCGGCATTGCCGCATGCATGGCGGAGGCATCGAGACCGGGACCGAGTGTGGCGAAATCGAGAAATACGGCTTTCATATGGCTATTCGAAACGTAGTGGCGCAGAGTATGCGACGATGACCGATCAGTTTTGGAAACGCAAATCACTGGCAGACATGAGCCAGTCCGAGTGGGAGTCGCTTTGCGATGGTTGCGCGCTGTGCTGCATGCACAAGGTCGAAGATGAGGACAGCGGCGAGATTTTTTACACGGACCTGGCTTGTCGCCTGCTCGATCTCGATACCTGTCGCTGCACTGACTACGCAAACCGGGCGCGGCAGGTGGCTGACTGCCTGACGTTGAGTCTTGACGAGCCGGAGGCATTTGCATGGTTGCCGACGACCTGTGCATACCGGCTCATTGCCAATGGCGATGATCTCGCTGCGTGGCATCCGTTAGTATCGGGCCGCCCGGAAAGCGTCCACGAGGCAGGTATATCGGTTCGCGGCCGAGCCGTCTCGGAGCGCGATACCGACGAATGGAGCGTGTTACAGAAGAGGAGTTAGTGTGGCGAGTTACCCAACCATCCCGCTTGCACAATACCGCGAGTATCCGGTCGAGGAAATGCGGCAGCGGCTCGAGGAGTTTTATAGAGACATCGATCGCCGGCGAACCGTCCGCGAGTTTTCCGATCGTGTCGTGCCGCGAGACATCATCGAAACGGCCCTGAAGGCGGCGAACACGGCGCCCAGCGGCGCCAATTTGCAGCCATGGCACTTCGCTGTGGTGAGCGGTCCCGAGACCAAGAAGAAAATTCGCGTTGCAGCGGAAGCCGAAGAGCGTGAATTCTATGAGCACCGCGCAACTGACGAGTGGCTGGCAGCACTCGAACCGCTCGGCACGGATTCGAGCAAACCGTTTCTGGAGACGGCACCGTATCTCATCGCAGTGTTCCTGCAGAAATTCGGCGAGTTGCCGGACGGGCGCAAAGTGAAACACTACTACCCGACGGAATCCACGGGCCTGGCCACTGGAATCCTGATCACGGCACTGCACACAGCAGGCCTCGTCACGCTGACTCACACGCCGAGCCCGATGAAGTTTCTTAACGAAATCCTGGGCAGACCGAAAAGCGAACGACCGTTTCTAGTGCTGGTCGTTGGCTATCCCGACGAAAACGCGCAAGTGCCCGACATCAATAGAAAGAACCTCGAGGACTTTGTTTCATTTGTTGAAGACTAGACCGGTACGCTGCCCGTCCACCCGGGAAGTGTTTACTGGAATGGCTCGCTACGCTGCGCTTTATTTCCTGTAAACACTTCCCCGGTCGCCGGGCGTACCGGTCGGTCTGCAACATCGAAAATTGTCATCCAGTGTTTTGCAGTGCCTGCGCAATTCCGTTAACACTGGCGAGCAATGCATCGAAGATTTCCTTGTCTTCGCAGTTCGATTCGCGCCATCGCGAGAGCAGATCCACCTGCATCAGGCTCATCGGATCGACGTACGGGTTACGCAGCATGATGGCGCGTTGTAGCGTGATGTCGCCGTCGAGTAACGCGTCGTGGTCGGAGAAGCCGAGGACCAGCTCGTGTGTTCGCTGGTACTCATCAGTGATTGTCGGAAAGAATTCGTCATGCAGGTCGCCGGCGAGTTGCGAATACAACTCGGCGATGCCGATGTCCGATTTGGCCAGCACCATTTCCGTGTCGGCAGTCAGTGATCGCAGGAAGTACCACTCGTTGAACATCTCACCAACAGCATCTTCGCCGAACTCGTCCATTGCCCGGGTCAGGCCACTGCCGATGCCATACCAGCCGGGTAAGACCAGCCGCGACTGTGTCCAGGAGAAGACCCAGGGAATCGCCCGCAGGTCTTCGATGCCGGACTGGTTGCGGCGCGATGACGGCCGCGAACCAATGCGCATCCGCTCAATCAGGTCGATTGGTGTCGCCTTGCGAAAATAGTCGTAAAAACCGGGTGTTTCGTAGATCAACTTGCGGTAGGCGCGGCGGCTTTCGTTGGCAATGACGTCCATCATCTTGTGCCACTTCGGATCGTCACTACCGCGATGGCGCGGCAGTGCGGTTGCCAGGGCAACGGACCCCGTGACCTGTTCCAGCGAGCGCAACGCAATACCGCGCAGGCCGTATTTCTCGTTGATGATCTCGCCCTGTTCCGTGACCCGCAGGCGGCCATTCACTGTCCCGGGCGGCGCGCCCAGTACCGCAACGTGGGTCTTGCTACCGCCGCGACTGACCGTGCCACCGCGACCGTGAAACAGTGTCAGCTCGATGTCCTGTTCTGCAGCGGCTTTGGCGATAATTGCCTGCGCGCCCTGCAGCGCCCAGCGAGCCGATGCAAGACCGCCGTCCTTGTTGCTGTCGGAATAGCCGATCATGATCATCTGCCGGTTTTTGCGCCGGCGAACATGCTCGCGATACAGGTCGGTGGAAAGCAGTGAATCCAAAATGGCCGGGCCGTTGTTCAGGTCATCTACCGTTTCCAGCAGTGGCGCGATATCAAGCGGCACGTACCCCCGCTTGTTCTGCAGGTCACCCCACTGCGCCAGCAATTTCACGGACAGAATATCGTCGGCGCCCTGCGTCATGCTGACGATAAACGGCCCAATGGACTTGGCACCGTATTTGCGGCGGCAAAATGCGATGGCCTGGAATACGGCGATGGTCTTGCGTGCCTGTGTGCTCAGGTTCAGTGTCGGGCTCTCGCGTGACTCTATTGCCTCGATGAGTCGCTGAGTGCGGGCTTCGGCTGGCAGCTCGTCCCAGTCCGGTTCGCCCAGGCACTCGCCAACAACATTGCGGTGCACCTCTGCATCCTGGCGTACGTCGAGCGTTACCAGGTGGAAGCCAAAGGTATGAATGCGCCGCAGCAGTCGCCGCACTGCAAACAGGCCGGCATGTTCGCCCTTGTTTGCCGCGAGGCTGTCGGCGACCAGTTCGATGTCGTCGATTAGTTGCCCGACTTTCTCATACGGAAACACGTCGTCGTCGTAGGTGGACTGCAGACGCTGTTGCACCAGCCGCAGGAACACGCGATACGGCATATCGCGGTGTCGTGCCGGCACCGCATGGTAGGCATTCGGAAAAACACCGCGGTATTCGTCAATCTTGTCGAGCATCGCCTGGCCGAATGTTGCGCGTTCAGTGGACTGGCTGAGCTTGGCACCGATCGAGGCACATTCCTTGTAGTACAGGTCGAGGACCAGCGAACGCTGGCGCGCCAGTGTTGCGCGGATTGTTTTTGCATTGACGTTCGGATTGCCATCCATGTCGCCGCCGACCCAGGAGCCAAATTGCAACAAGCTCGGTACTTCGATTTTTTCGCCATCGTCGCCGTAAATACGGCGCAGGGCCGATTCAATGTCTTCGTAGAATGGCGGAATCGCGCGGTACAGGACGTCGGTGACGAAAAACAGCACATGCTCCAGTTCGTCTGCGACAGTCATCTGCTCGGACGGGTGTTCGTCGGTTTGCCAACCGGTCGTCGCGAGCAGGCGGATGTTCTGTAGTGCCGCGTCGGTTTCCTGTGGTGTCATGGTGGGGTTCAACATGTCCACAAGATGTTTGACGATGTTCTGCTCTTTACGCAGCATCGTTCGGCGCGTCGGTTCTGTTGGGTGCGCAGTGAACACCGGCTCTATCAGGAGCGACTTGAGCAGTTCATTGAGCGCTGCTGCGTCAATGCCGGCCGCCTTGAGTTTTATAAATGTATCTTCGAGTCCGCCGGGCTGAAAATGCTCAACATCGCGAAGGTACTCGCGGCGGCGCCGAATGCGGTGCACTTTCTCGGCCGTGTTCACCATCTGGAAGTAGGTTGAAAAGCTGCGTATTACCTGCAACGCCTCGTTTGGCTCGAGACCGCCGACCAGGTCCGACAACTGCTCGCCGGGTTTTTCGTTTCCTTCGCGGCGCCGAATTGCGCGCAAGCGTGATGATTCAACAAAATCATAGAGCTCGTCACCACTCTGTTCGCGAATCAGTTCGCCGAGCATGGCGCCCAGCATGCGCACATCATCGCGCAGTGCCTGGTCCTTGTCTTCGAAGGTGATGTCCTGTCGCCGCAGCGACTTGTGTTTGGTGTTCATGGCTCTTGTCAGATCAGTCGCGAAAATTCTCGTACTGCAGTGGCAGTCCGATGTCGTACTCCTTGAGCAGGGCAATAACAGCTTGCAGGTCATCGCGCTTCTTGCCGCTGACCCTGAGCTTGTCGCCCTGTATCGCGGCCTGCACTTTTATTTTCGAAGATTTAATGTGTTTCACCAGTTTGCGCGCCCTGTCCGCATCAATTCCGCGACGCAGGATTATCTTCTGGCGTGCTTCACTACTCGAAATCTCGGGGTCCTGCTCTTCAAGGCAGGCAATATTGATACCGCGCTTGGCCAGTTTCTGATGCAGGATGTCGAGCATCTGCTTGAGCTGGAAATCCGATTGTGAGCTCATCGTTATGAGCTGGTCCTCAATCTCGTACTTCGAGCCGGTGCCCTTAAAATCGAAGCGCGTCGTAACCTCCCGGTTGGCCTGGTCTACGGCATTTCTGGCCTCGTGCGCGTCGAAATCACTGACGACATCAAAAGACGACATATTGTTTCCCGCTGTTTCACTCTCAATCAGTCGAAAGGTACACCTGCGCAAGGGCTCGTGCCACACCAAGCGACCCGGCCGGTCGCCAATAACTGCAGAACTTGCCGAGTTAGATGCGCGGTTCGTGCTGACCGCACATCGCAAGATGCCCCTATGTTTCTGGAACTTGCACCCGCTGTCGTCTCTTCACCCTGCCCACTGTTGCCAGCAGAGCCAGCCAGTGATTATTCCCCAATGGTCTATATGCGCATCCCGACAAACTCGGCATGGGTGCCGCTGCAGGTCGACCTGGCCGATTTCGCGGACGGCGACGGCAGCATCGCGATGACCTCGCTCAAAAATACCCTTGAGGCCTGTGTCGACGATGGTGACCGGCTACATGACCAGACAGAATGGGGAGAGCCGCGTATTGAATACGATAGCTGGCTGAACCGGCGGCTGGCGATCGCGCTGCGCGGCTGGGGTGACATTGTCGCGCGGCGCGGCGCCGATCCCGGTTCCTTGCAGACCCTGCGCGACATGGAGGATCTCGCCGCATGGGCCTGCAGGGTATTGCATGATCGATCGCGCTACCTGGCGCTGCAGGAATGCTGGTGCCCGGCGCTGGATGAGGCGGGTGCACTGGTGATGCAAAAAAAGCAGTCACGCCGCTGGGGGCGACGCTGGAAAAAAGCGTTGCGCGACGTTGCAGTGCGGCATCGCAATCTGACGACGATCTCACCCTGGGATGTTTTTCCGCGCTACCGGCCGGCCGACCTGCGCTTTGCGGACCTGCTGCCTTTGATCCGTTTCGCGGATTCGCTGTCTTTTCAGCGCGACGTCAGTATCGAGCACTGGAATGTTAATGATTTCAAGGGTTTCCATAAGCGCCTCTCGGCAATTGTGCGCTGCAACAATGGCGGTGGTTTGGTCGCAAATCAGGTCTAACGCGCATTGCTAAGCAGGCAATACTTAGGATACGGTTACCGATCGCTGGCAGAGCTCGAGAGAGAACACGTATTGCAAGCAATCACACCTGATGCTCACGGACTCGCGGTACTTTTACTGACGGCCGTCGCGTTATTCCTGTTTACGCGCGACAACATACCGCTGGAGTCGTCGTCGCTTGCTATCCTGATTACGCTCGTTACCGGCTTTACGTTATTCCCGTACGAAAAGTCCGGCGAAGTAGTGCTCGGCCCGATCGACTTTTTTGCGGGTTTCGGCAATGAAGCACTGATCGCGATTTGTGCGTTGATGATGGTGGGCAAGGCTCTGGAAACGACGGGCGCTCTGCAGCCATTGGCAAATGTCGTGAGCCGTGCCTGGTCTTCGCGGCCGGTGTTGGCGTTACTGACAACGCTGGTTGCCGGCGCAATCCTCAGCGCATTCATGAACAACACACCCATCGTTGTATTGCTGATGCCGATCCTGGTTGCCGCGTCGCTGCGTGCCAAGTTTCCGGTTTCGGGCGTGATGTTGCCGATGGGCCTGGCGACGATTATCGGCGGCATGTCGACAACGATCGGTACATCGACGAACCTGCTGGTCGTCGGCATCGCGCACGACATGAATCAGCACGATTTCAGCTTGTTCGAGTTTGTGCTGCCCGCCGCTATCGTGGGTGGTGCGGGCTTGCTGTTCCTGTGGTTGGCCGCGCCGCGCCTCCTGCCGGACCGAACGCCGCCGATGGCCGACACGTCGCCGCGCATATTTAGTGCGCAACTGCATGTTAAGGAAGGCGGGTTTGCCGACGGCAAGACGCTTACCGAGGTGTTGGCAAAAGCGGAGGGCAACCTGCGTATCGACAAGATCCAGCGTACCGAAACCCTGTTTCTTGCCAAGCTGCCTTCTGTCGTCATACAGCCGGGCGATCGCTTGTTCGTCAAAGACTCGCCGGAAAATCTGAAGCATTACGAACAACTTCTGGGTGCCACGCTGTTCAATGTCGCCGACAACGAACACCCGATTGACGAAGAGACGCCGCTGAAAGCAGAAGGGCAGCATCTGGCGGAAGTGGTCATTACCCGCGGTTCACCCTTGCATTTGCGCAGCCTGGCCGCCGCGCGTTTCAGCAGCAGTTATGGCTTGTTGCCGTTAGCACTGCACCGCGCGCGTGCACCGAGTTCGCAGGTAACCGGCGACCTGAACCAGATTCGACTGCGTGCGGGTGACGTATTGCTGGTGCAGGGCGCCAGCGATGCAATCGCAAACCTGAAAGAAAACGGCGCGATGCTGGTGCTTGACGGCGCCATGACCCTGCCGCAGACGCACCATGCCAAGCGTGCATTGTTCATTATGGGCAGCGTTGTCCTGCTTGCGGCACTCGGCATCATGCCGATTTCAGTCAGCGCGATGCTCGGACTCGGTTTGATGATTGCAACCGGATGCCTGGGCTGGCGTGATGCGGCCGGTGCACTTTCCATTCCGGTGGTCATGATCATTGTCGCGGCACTCGCGCTGGGTAAGGCACTGATGGGTACCGGCATGGCGGACTATCTCGCGGTCAGCTTTGTGGGCGTCGCGGCAGGCTTGCCGCCGCCATTGATCCTGAGTGCGTTTATGCTGCTGATGACGATCATGACCAATATCGTTTCGAACAATGCGGCTGCGGCGATCGGGACACCCATTGCCATCAGCATCGCGGCGCAACTCGGGGTTAGTGCAGAGCCTTTCATTCTTGCCGTACTGTTCGGCGCGAACATGAGTTTTGCAACGCCCTACGGCTATCAAACCAACTTGCTCGTGATGAGCGCCGGTGGTTACAAATTCTCCGATTTCCTGCGCGTCGGTATCCCGCTGACGATCATCATGTGGGTGGGCTTTTCGCTGGTCCTGCCGATGCTGTATCAGTTGTAACTTTATCCGTGCTTGACGATGGCACATGGCGCAGTAATACTCGGTCGCATGAACGCCCAAGCTATCAACAAATGGTGGTGGCAGCCCGCAACAGAGGGGGCTGCTCGCTAATCATTCGCTGAGCAACGCACATCAAGAGCCCATCTCTGCCGAAATCAGGGATGGGCTTTTTTAATGCACGAAACGCAGAAGCGGCCAAAGGCCGCGAATAATTGTAGGAGCGGCCACTGGCCGCGAAACAAAACCGTAGGAGCGGCCACTGGCCGCGAAACAAAACCGTAGGAGCGGCCACTGGCCGCGAAATGAAAATGCAAGCACCTTTCGACATAGCCGCCGACCTCGACACTCCGGTGTCAGCCTATCTGAAGTTGCGCGCGCTGAAGCCGCGATTTCTACTCGAGAGTGTGGAGGGTGGCGAGCGCCTCGCTCGCTATTCGTTTCTTGGTTTTGGCGACGCCGTCGAAGTACGCATGAACGCCGATTCGCTGCGAATCAACGATGCAGAAGAGCCGCGACCGCAAAACCGTCAGCAGTACCTCGATGCGCTGCGCCGTGTCCTGGCAATCGCGCCGCGGCCGCAACCGGACAAGGACTCGCCATTCGCCGGCGGTCTGGTCGGTGTTTCCGGCTACGATGTTGTGCGCCTGTTCGAACGCTTGCCAGTGGATACGGAAAAACAGTCGGGCGTTCCTGATGCTGCATTCGTTGCGCCGGCGTCGCTGCTGGTGTTCGACCACCTGACACGGCGGGTCGCGATTCTTCACGATGGCCCCGAAACGGAGCGACAGGCACTGCGCGCAAAAGTCATCGAATTGCTGCGTGGGCCGGTACCGACCAACGGCAATTCGCTTAGCGTCTCGCAACCCGAGGCGAGCCTGACGGAGGCGGAATTCTCGGAGCGCGTCGAAGCGTGCAAGGAATACATCGCTGCGGGTGATATTTACCAGATCGTGCTGTCGGTGCTGTTTCGCGGCAAGACCAACGTGCCACCGTTCGAGGTCTACCGGGCGTTGCGCCTGCTGAACCCGTCGCCGTACATGTTTTACTTTGATTTCGAGGATATGCAGGTTGTGGGCTCGTCGCCCGAGGCACTGGTCAAGTTGCACGGCGACAAGGCCTCGCTGCGGCCTATTGCAGGCACCTCGCCGCGCGGCGCAAACACAGAAGCCGATGTCGCCAACGAAAAGGCTTTGCTCGCGGACCCGAAGGAAGCGGCCGAGCACGTCATGCTGGTCGACCTGGCACGCAATGATCTCGGGCGCGTTGCCCGAGCAGGTAGCGTGCGTGTGGATCCGTATCGCGCCATCGAGCGCTACAGTCATGTCATGCATATCGTCAGTGGTGTAAAGGGCCAGTTGGATACCGAGTACGATCAATTCGATTTATTTGCCGCGAGTTTTCCCGCTGGCACGCTGGTGGGTGCGCCGAAAGTGCGAGCGATGCAAATTATTGAGGAGATGGAGACTGTCGGTCGCGGATTGTATGCCGGGACAGCCGGCTACTTTGGCTTGAGTGGCGACATGGACCAGGCGATTACGATTCGCACGCTGGTGTTTTCCGGTGACGAGTACAGTTTTCAGGCAGGTGCCGGTATCGTTGCCGACTCGGTGCCTGCGAAGGAGTACCAGGAAGTACTGGCGAAGAGCGCGATATTGAGGCGCGCACTCGAAATGGCAGAGGAGGGCCTGTAGTGGCCGCGAAGGAATTCAGCCGTGTTCGCATGTTGCTGATCGACAACTATGACTCGTTTACCTACAACCTCGTACAGGCGTTTGCTGCGCACGGTGCGGACGTCATGGTGTATCGCAACGATGCCGTCAGCGTCGAAGATGCTCTCGCACTCGAGCCCACACACCTGGTGATTTCGCCCGGCCCCGGTCGACCCGAAGATGCTGGTGTGTCGCTCGAAATGGTCGCAGCCTTTGCCGGTGCAGTGCCGGTGCTGGGTGTATGCCTGGGCCACCAGTGCATCGTGCAGCAACAAGGTGGCAGCATCGTGCGTGCCGAGCGCCTGATGCACGGCAAGACATCGCATATCGAGCATGATGGCAAAACCTTGTTCGCCGGGATCACAAACCCGTTTGAGGTCGGCCGCTATCATTCGCTTTGTGCAGAGAACGAATCCTTACCCGAATCCTTATCGATCAGTGCGAGCACGACCAATGGTGTGATCATGGGCGTACGGCACACATCATTGCCCATCGAGGGCGTGCAGTTTCACCCCGAAAGTGTACTCACGCCGGAAGGTGACAGGCTGATGACCAATTTCATGCGCATGGAGTGCCAATGAGCAAGGAGTACAGTCAGTTACTGGATAGCTTGCTCAACGGCGAGGCTCTGTCCGAGCGTCAGGCCTATGACCTGATGTACAAACTCGCTGACGGCGACTTGCCGCCGCCACTGGCCGGTGCGTTGCTGGCGGGTCTGCGCGCGAAAGGCGAGACGGCCGATGAGATTCGCGGCTTCGCGACGGCCATGCGCGAATTGGCCGTGCATCCGAAAATTCCGGACGGTGCGCCGACGATCGACACGGTGGGTACCGGGGGCGACGGGTCGGGCACCCTGAACCTGTCGACCGGAACCGGCTTACTTGCCGCCGCGGCCGGCATGCGCGTCGTAAAACACGGCAACCGCTCGATATCGAGCAAGTCTGGCAGCGCCGACATGCTCGAATGCTTAGGCATGCCTTTGCCGCTGGATGAACAACAGGCGGTAGCCTGCCTTGATGCGACCAACTTTACCTTTCTGTTTGCGCCGGCTTATCACCCGGCGATGAAAGCCGTCGTGCCGATTCGAACTGCGCTGGCCATACGCACAGTCTTTAATGTGCTTGGGCCGTTGACGAATCCGGCGGCGCCACCATTTCAACTGATCGGCGCCTACAGCCGGGACGCGGCCCGATTGATGGCGGACACACTCTCTGGCATGCCACTGGAACGCGCGTTTGTTGTCCACGGTGAACCCGGATGGGATGAAGCGACGCCAGCGGGTGATTTCTGGCTCTACGACGTGCTGCCGGGAAAGGTTTCCGAAAGCCGGCGCAGTCCGGAGGATTATGGGCTGACTCGATGCGAGCCCGGGGAACTGAAAGGTGGCGACGCTGAAAAAAATGCCGCTGAGCTCAGCCGTGTGTTTACGGGTGAAGATAGCGGCGCCCATCGCGATGCCCTGTTAATGGGCGTCTCGCTGATGCTCGAAGTACAGGGCGAGGTGAAGACTGCGAAGGAGGGCGTGGAGCGTGCCGCGGTGGCGATCAACGACGGGCGCGCCGAGGCATTCCTGTCCGGACTGCAGGCGCACTTCGCGGGCGAATGACGGACTTCCTGCAACAGATGGCAAACAGCAGCCGAGAGCGAGCGGAGCTTGCGGCAGCAACACGCTTTCACTCCTCAGACTTTGATCGAAATGTCATTCCCCTGACGCTCGATGGTTTCGACATCATTGCAGAAATCAAGGACCGGTCGCCGGCCGAGGGTGCGCTCACCGACAGTGGCGACGTCTCCGCGAGTTCGTTGCGGCGTTGTCGTGCGGCGGCTTACGAGGCCGGTGGTGCCGCTGCTATATCCGTACTGACAGAGCCCAGTCGATTCGACGGGGCGCTCGAACATCTTGAAGAGGTTGTCGATGCTGTTCCGGAAACGCCGGTCATGCGCAAGGACTTCCTGGTTGATCCGGTGCAGGTCATGGAGGCTCGCAAGGCGGGCGCCAGCGGAGTGCTGCTGATTGCCGCAATGCTCAGCGATGCCAAGCTACGCGAAATGCTCGATCAGGCCTGGGAATTCGGCATGTTTGTGCTGCTGGAAGCTTTCGACGAACACGACCTGCAACGCGCGTCGGCACTCCTGGAGCAGCCGGCCGACCGTGATCGCGCCGATGCGCAGCAGCTTCTTATCGGTATCAATACCCGCAACCTGCGCACCCTCGAGGTTGACCCGGATCGACTGGAAAAGCTGGCCCCGGGATTGCCCGCGGCAAAGTGCGTCGCAGAAAGTGGTCTGCACGTTGCTGACGATGCCGCGCGAGTGCGGCAATGGGGATACCGGCTGGCACTGGTCGGTACCGCGTTGATGCGCCATGCCGATCCTGCGACGCTGGTGAAATCGATGCGTGCAGCAGGTGCTGCTGCGTGAGCGTGTTGGTGAAGATATGCGGATTACGCGAGCGTCGGCATGTCGATGCCGCTATCGGTGCGGGTGCCGGAGCGCTGGGTTTCGTGTTCGCCGAGTCAGTGCGAAAGATTGCACCGCGTGACGCCGCGAACGTCACGAGTGACGTTCCGCCAGGTGTTAAGCGTGTGGCCGTAATGCACCACCCCGGCAACGACGAGTGGCAACAGGTGCTGCAGGACTTCCAGCCGGATGTGCTGCAAACAGATGCGGCCGATTTTGCACAGCTGAACGTGCCTGACAGTATCGAGCGGTGGCCGGTGTATCGTGAGGGCGGTGGCGTGCCGACAGGCGATGGCACTTATG
This sequence comes from uncultured Woeseiaceae bacterium, assembly GCA_963976215.1. Classification (GTDB taxonomy): domain Bacteria; phylum Pseudomonadota; class Gammaproteobacteria; order Steroidobacterales; family Woeseiaceae; genus UBA1847. Next base: position 37,432 of record CAXBJV010000018.1, read on the forward strand.
TGTACGAGGGCCGCAAAAGCGGCCATGGTGAAACGGTCGACTGGCCGGCAGCGGCGAGCATCGCGAAGCAGGGGAAGATGATCCTGGCAGGTGGCTTGACCGCAAAGAATGTGGCTGAGGCAATCGCGATTGTGCGGCCGCTCGGCGTCGATCTTTCAAGCGCCGTCGAGTCGGCGCCCGGGATCAAGGATTCCGGCTTGATCAGGGAATTTATTAAAGCAGTGCGAGCTGCGGAGAAATGTCTATGAGCTCAATGTTTGCGGCGGACGAAGCGAAAGCGCTGCTCGACGCCGCCATCAACGGGGAATTACCGGACGCACGAGGGCGTTTCGGCCCCTTCGGCGGCCGCTACGTTCCTGAAACCCTGGTACCGGCGTTTGATCGTCTCGAGAAGGGCGTGCAAGAGCATCTGCACGAACAGTCGTTCCAGGATGAATATCGGAAAGAGCTGCGCGAGTGGGTCGGCCGGCCAACGGCGCTGACCTTTGCGACGCAGCTCAGCAAAGCCTGGGGCGCCGAGGTCTGGATCAAGCGCGAAGATCTCGCGCACACCGGCGCACACAAGATCAATAATGCGATTGGCCAGGCATTGCTGGCCCGGCGGCTCGGGGCGAAACGTGTCATCGCAGAAACGGGGGCCGGGCAGCACGGTGTCGCATCGGCGGCAGCCTGTGCGCGCGTTGGTTTGCCGTGCAGTGTTTACATGGGCGCTGTCGATATGGAGCGGCAAGCACCGAACGTGGATCGCATGCGACGACTCGGTGCCGAGGTGGTTGCCGTTGAGTCGGGTGACAAGACCTTGCGCGCCGCCATCGACGAAGCATTGCGTGCCTGGGTCACGGACCCCGATGGCATTTATTACCTGCTCGGGTCAGCCGTGGGCGCGCATCCGTACCCGTATCTCGTGCGCGAACTGCAGGCGGTCATCGGCGAAGAAGCGCGGCAGCAAATGCTGGACCAGGCCGGCGGTCTGCCTGACGTCGCGTTTGCGTGCGTGGGTGGCGGCTCGAATGCGATCGGCCTGTTCTATCCATTGCTGGGCGACGATATCGAGTTGATCGGCGTCGAAGCCGGTGGAACCGGTGACGGACTTGGACAAAATGCCGCGACGCTGGCAACCGGGACGCCCGGCGTCTTGCAGGGTTCGTATACGATCATCCTGCAGGACGATGACGGCCAGGTGCAGGAAACACATTCCATCTCCGCGGGTCTCGACTACTCCGGCGTTGGACCCGAGCACGCGTTGCTGCAGGCAACCGGTCGCGTCAAGTACATATCGGCTCGCGATGACGAAGCGCTCGAAGCGCTTGAAGAATTGTGTGCCACAGAAGGCATTCTGACGGCACTTGAAACATCCCACGCCTACGCAGCCGCGCGCCGATATGCGCAGCAAAATCCGGGCAAGCGAATTCTCATTGGCAACTCGGGACGCGGTGATAAAGACATGCCTACTCTCACGCAATACCCTGCAAGGACCCGTCGCCATGACAGCGCATGAAGAACTGACTGCGGCAATCCAAACCGCTAATGAAGATGGCAGGACAGCGCTGGTGCCATTCATCACGGCGGGCTACCCGGAACCCAAAGATTTCATCGCAACATTGAAATCGGTTGCATCCGTTGGTGATGTCGTCGAGCTGGGCATCCCGTTCTCGGATCCGATGGCGGACGGCATGACCATTCAGCGCTCGAGTTTCGAAGCGCTGCAGAAGGGTGTCAGCCTGAAATGGATTTTCGATCAGCTGGACTCGGTACAGGGCAAGATCGATACGCCGCTGGTTATGATGTCCTACCTGAACCCGCTGTTGGCGTTCGGCTACGACAAGCTCGCGGAGCGCGCACTCGAAACAGGTGTCTGTGGCTTTATCGTACCGGACCTGCCATTCGAGGAAAGTAATGAGCTGCGCTCAGCGCTGGAGGCAAAAGGCATCGGCCTGATTCAGCTGGTAACACCTGCGACGCCGGATGCGCGACTGCAGACGCTTTGCGATGCATCACGCGGCTTTGTCTACGCAGTGACCATCACCGGCATCACCGGCGGCGATGCGGGACTCCCCAACGACCTGGCCGGCTATCTCGACAAGGTTGTGTCGATGGCAGATATTCCTGTCTGTGCCGGTTTTGGTATTCGTGAGGCTAAAGATGTCGCCGCGGTTGGTAAGCATGCGGCCGGCGCAATCGTGGGCTCGGCGTTGGTGGAAGTGCTTGAAAATGGCGGGGATGCGAAGGCGTTTCTGTCAGGACTGAAGTCGTAGTCGAAAATAAATCTGACCCCTTTAGATCGGGCTAGGGCATGCCTCGGGCCAGCAGCGATGTACCCGCGATCTCCGAGCGCAGCACCGCTGACACTTTGTCCGCCTGCATCGGCCGGCTGATCAAAAAGCCCTGCGCGAGATTGCAGTTGCAACTCTTCAGAAACTCGAGTTGCCGAACCGTCTCAACGCCCTCGGCAGTCACCTCAATATCCAGACCCTGCGCCATCGCAATCGCGGCCCTGACAATCCGCTGGTGACTGCTGTTGTCCTCGACGTCGGCAATCAACGCCTGGTCGAGCACAAAGCTGTCGACAAAGCCGTTATCGATTGATTCGAACGACACATCGCGCGTACCGAAATGATCCAGTGACAAGCGCACGCCGAGTTTGCGTAGCTGGCGCAGGATGTCATGTTCAATCTCGCGCTTGTGTACCATGTCGCCGTCGCAAATTTCCAGTTCGACGCAACCCGGGTCGAGCCCGGTATCCGCGAGCGCCTTCGAGAGCACCTGCACGAGCCGCTTGTGCACGAGTTGTTGCGGCGACAGGTTGATTGCAATCGACAGGTCAGGAAGCTCAAAGCGGTGCTGCCACGCGGCAAGCTGGCGGCACGCTGTGGTGATGACCCATTCGCCGGCCGAATGTATAAGTCCGCTGCTTTCGAGTATTGGCAAAAATCGGGCAGGCGGCAGCAAGCCATACCTTGGGTGCTGCCAGCGCAGCAGCGCTTCGAGGCCGATGAGCCGGTTGGTCAGCAGGTCGATGCGCGGTTGGTAATGCAATGCAAACTCGTTGCGAACCAGCGCGTGCCGCAGGCCAGTTTCGAGCTCTTCGCGCTGCGCGAGCTTGGTATTCAGCGCAGTCGAGTAATACTGGAAGCGGCCGCCACCGCGCTTCTTTGCCTCAAACATGGCCACATCCGCAGCCTTGATCAGTCGCTCAGCGGTGTCACCCGATTCCGGGTACATGGCGATTCCGATACTTGGCGTCGCATAGACTTCGCTGCTCGCAATTTCGTACTTCTCTGACAACACCAGCAGCAGTTTCTGCGCCGCAGCTGCTGCATTGCCGGCAGCACCGAAGTCCTCGAGGCAGACAACAAATTCGTCCCCGCCCCAGCGGCCGCAAAAATCGCCCACGCGTATGTTGTTCTGCAGGCGTTCGGCGACCTGGCACAGCAGCGCATCGCCGATATCGTGGCCCAGCGTATCGTTGACTGACTTGAAACGGTCGAGATCGATAAACAGTGTTGCGAGCGGCGCTTTCTTTCGCTGACTGCGGCCCATGGCGCGCGTTAATTGTTCGGCAAACAGCGTGCGATTGGCGAGCCCTGTCAATTCATCGAATTGCGCGAGTTTTTCGAGTTCCATCGTGCGGCGAGTTGACTCTGTTACATCGCGAAAAGTGATTACGCCGCCAATCAGCTCGCGCTTGCCGTCATACAGCCCCTGACCGTTGATACTCAGCACGATGTCGGGCTGTTCGGGTGTTCTGTAAATAGCGACCTGGTCGGCGAATTTTTCGCCGCTGCGGGCACGTACCAGCGGCAGGTCCGCCGAGTTACGATAGTTCTCGCCGAATTCGTCGATACAGCAGAAGGTTTGTTCCCAGGTCGGGTCCGGCTGCATTCGTGAACTGATGCCGAGCAAGGTGCGCGCGGCAGGATTGATGTCGAGCACGTTGCCTGCATCGTCCACGACAATCACACCATCGTTGATGTTCCTGAGAATCGACAGCACGGTTACGTCGGTGCTCGACAGCCTTGATTGCATGCGGCCACGTTTGACCGCGTGATCGAATGCAATTTCCTGCGCATCGACAGTAATGTCGTCAATGCAGATATACGCTTGTGCGCCTGCGCGAACCGCGGCGATGCCCCGGTGTTCACGATCTTTGCTGGTCAACGCAATGACCGGGTAGGGCGCAAGTTCGTTTATCAAATCTGTGAGCGCGCGGCCCGATTGCGCAATGACCGGTCCGACTTCCAGAAGAATCAGGTCGACAATATAGGACGCATCTTCCGGCAGTTCGTGTGTCGACGAACGCGTCAGATAAGTGCAGAGGGGAAGCGTTTCGAGTTCGCTTAAATACTCGGCGGCGAAATCACCACTGCCCAGATAAAGAATGGAGTGACCCGACATCTAGAGACCCACGACCGGATGAGCAAGAGTGATTGGCATGGAACCGAATCATATGTAAACACAGGCGCTTACGCCACCTTTTGCGCGTCAAAACGGCCGAGATTCAAACCATTTTCAGCACATCAGCATCCAAATAACAGTAGATACGGAGAATTTCCCATTGGCGGCTCTTTTGACAGCGGAAAGCAGCGACTATAGTCAGATGATGGCCACCGTTGAGACAGATGCTATTGCTGATGAGGCGATGTGGATTGAGCAGGCAAAAGGCTCAAACACACGCGCTTTTGAAGCACTGTACAGAATGCATGTCGATAAAGTTTACGGAATTTGCCTACGCATGACCGGCAATGTCAGTGAGGCGGAAGACTGTGCCCAGGAGGCATTTATCCAGGCATGGAACAAGCTCGACAAGTTTCGCGGCGACAGCGCGTTTTCAACCTGGCTGCATCGTATCGCGGTGAACGCGGTTTTAGGGCGAATGCGCAAATCGAAGCGGGAACACGATCGTATCCAGGCCGTCGCAGAGATCACGCCCGAGAAGATCGATACCGGCGACACGGGTGAACTGCGCGACCTTTCAGACGCGGTCGACAGTCTGCCGGAAGGGGCACGCAACGTTTTTGTGCTGCACGCGATTTACGGCTACAGCCATGACGAGGCCGGCGAAATGCTCGGTATTGCGACAGGCACGAGCAAAGCACAGCTGCACCGCGCCAGGAGACTATTGGCGCAGCAATTGAAGCAACAGGGATTTGAAGCATGAACGACGACGAATTAATGCAAGCCGCAAGCCGCCTGGCAAAAGAGATCAAGCCGCAACGCGATCTTTGGGCAGGCATAGAAGAGGCGATCGAGAAACCGGCACGACGTCGCTGGACGCCGATGCTGGCGCAGGCAGCAGCCCTGGTGTTGCTGGTAGGCGCCTCGTCGGGAATCACCTATATGGCCGTGAAGGACGACTCGCCGCCGAGCACCGTTGTCACGACCGACATGATTTTCGAGCAAGCCTCGTTTGGCAATCGTTACACACTGGGGCCCGAGTTCCAGGACGCACGCAACGGGCTTGTTGCGGAACTGAACGTTGAGCTTGAGCGCTTGTCGCCGGAGTCGCGTGCCGAAATTGAAGCAAACCTGACGATCATGCACAGCGCGATCAACGAAATGAACAAGGCTCTGGAGGGTGATCCGGAAAATACGCTGCTGCAGGAACAGCTGCTGCGGATGTATCACGAAGAGCTCGCATTGTTACGCCGTGTGAGTGGCCTTTCCAGGAATGTAATGTTGAGAAACGATATTTAGAAGGTCCTCTGGCCATCCAGTATCATCGAGAGAAAATGATGAAGAGAATGACATCCCTAATTCTGGCGATCGTGCTTGCCGCGACGGCGCACGCCGAAGACGTCAACAGGAGCATCGATGCCGCGTCTGACGGACATGTCGACGTATCGAATATATCGGGCTCGGTAACGATGCACGGCTGGAGCCGCAATAGCGTTGAGGTGACCGGTACGCTGGGGCGCAATGTTGAAGAACTGATCGTTGAGCGCGACGGCGACAAGGTGCTTATCAAGGTCAAGGTGCCGCACAAGCGTGGCCGGGCGATTGACTCGGATCTGCGTATTAATGTACCGAAGAACAGCTCGATCGATGTGGGTACCGTCAACGCAGACATTACCGTCAGCGATGTTAACGGTAGCCAGGGCCTGCACACGGTGAGTGGCGATGTCGAAACGGAATACTACGGTGGCAGGCTGACGGCTGAGTCGGTCAGCGGCGATGTTGACGTCGATGGCAACAATGCCGATGGCGACATCACGGCAACGACCGTCTCGGGTGATGTCACGCTGGTTCGGGTGTCGGGTGAGGTCAGGGCGGAAGCCGTCAGTGGCGACATAATCGTCGATGAAGGCTCCTTCGACCGGGTCGGACTGGAAACTGTCAATGGCGAGATCGTTTTCGAAGGCAACCTGCGCGACGACGGCAGGTTGAGCGCCAACTCGGTTAACGGGGACGTCGATATTGAATTTACGGGCAGCCTGTCAGCGAGATTCGAAATCGAGACCTTCAACGGCTCGATTCGCAACTGCTTTGGCCCCAAGCCCGAGCGCACCAGCAAGTACGCGCCGGGCCTTGAGCTGGAGTTCAAGCACGGCGGTGGCGATGGCCGGGTTTCGATCGAGACGCTCAACGGCGACGTGAATATCTGCAAGAAATAGCCTGCTGCAGGCGGGGAAAGGGCCGGATTGCCAACGCAGTCCGGCTTTTTTTGTGCCTGATTTTGGTACGCTAGGGGGTTCACAACTGAAGGTACCGGAATGGGTCGTATATTAAGAATCTTGTCACTGGTCGTCGTCACATTTGTGGCGATCTTCCTGCTCGCCGCAATAGTGGTTTACCTGTTTTTCGATCCGAACGATTTCCGTGAGGATATCGCCGAGTCGGTGCGCCAGCAGACCGGCCGCGAGCTGACCATCGAGGGCGATATATCGCTCGACCTGTTTCCATGGCTGGCGGTCGAGATCGGCAGCACACGTCTCGGTAATGCCGAGGGCTTTGGCGATGAACCGATGGCGAGCTTTGAGCGCGCCAGTCTCAGCCTGCGCCTGCTCCCGGCGATTTTTCGCCAGCAGATTATTATCGGCGCAGCGGACATAGAAGCGCTGCAGCTGAATCTCGCGGTCGATGCGCGCGGCAAGGATAACTGGTCGGACCTGGTGCCAGAGGACAGCGAAGACAGCGCCGATGCGGATGATACCGGCGGTTCCGGTGGCGGCCTCGACATCAATTCCGTGCAGATTGTCGATGCCACTATCACCTACAGCGATGCAGGATCCGGCGAGACGATTATTGTTGACGGCGCCAACCTCAACATCGGTCGCCTGACTGACGATGGCTCAGCCGTGCCCGTCGATGCGAGCTTGAATTTCGATATGCAGCCGAACGGCATGAGCGGCACGGTGGCGTTGAATGCAGCACTGACTTTCAACGCATCGGCAGGCGAAATTCGGGTGGACAATTTCCTGATCGACGGGTCTGTCGATGGCCTTGCATCGATGCCGACCAGCATGCGCATCAGCAGTGACAGCATTGCCGTGTCGACGGCGGAATCAACGGTCGCGTTGCAGCCGCTCGACCTGAGTCTTCTCGATATGCACATCGTCGCGGATGTTGAGCCGTTTTCCTACGCCGGCGACTTGAACGTGAACGCGGCAATTGTCATCGACGAGTTTTCGCCGCGCAGTGTCATGCACCTGTTTGATGTCGAAGCGCCGGAGACCGCAGACCCTACAGCTTTGTCCAGTGTGTCGATGCGGGCCGATGCAGCCGTGACCCCGGCGGCCATCAAGCTGGCCGATCTCGCAATCAAGCTCGACGCGAGCTCGTTTACCGGCTCGCTGACCGTGCCGAGAACGGCAGCCGGGTACTACCAGTTTGAGCTGGTCGGCGATTCGATCGATTTGAATCGTTACATGGCGCCTGCCGCCGAAGGCGAAGCTGCGGCCGGAGAAGCCGCACCGGTCGAAATCCCGACCGACCTGATTGCACCACTCAAGGCGCGCGGCAAATTCAAGCTCGCGAAAGCAACGCTGGGCAACATTGTGTTTGAGAACGTCGAAGTTGGTGTGAACAGCAACGGCGGAAAATTGCGCATTCACCCGGTGTCATCCGACCTGTTCGGCGGCGCTTATAACGGTGATGTACGCATCGATGTTGCCGGAAATGTACCGTCGCTGTCGTTGAACGAAAAAATCGAGGGTGTCGATCTCGCCAAACTCGCCAAAGCCATGTTCGACCAGGACAACGTCACCGGTACCGTTGCCGGGTCGTTTGTACTGGCTGGCGCGGGTAGCGATATGACAGCTATCCAGCGCGACCTGGATGGCAACATGTCACTGCAGCTCAAGGATGGCACCTACGAAGGGACTGACATCTGGTATGAGCTACGCCGGGCACGCGCAGGCCTGAAAGGCGAACAGCCACCGGAGCCGGAGTTGCCAGCAAAAACATCGTTCAGCACGGCAACCGTGAGTGGTGTCGTCAGTAACGGTGTGCTCAGCAGTGATGATCTGTATGCCGAGCTGCCATTCATGCAACTGACCGGCGAGGGCCGCGTCAATCTCGTCGATGCGACGATCGACTACAATATGTCAGCGCGCGTCCTGGAGCGCCCCGAGTTCCTGCAGGATGCAACGCCGGAAGAACTCGATGAATTCACCGAAGCGATTATTCCGCTGAAAGTCAGCGGCCCGCTGGCTTCGCCGAGCGTCAAACCCGACGTCGAGAGACTGCTCAAGGAAAAGGTTGAAGAAGAACTCGAGGATTTGCTCAAAGACAAACTCAAGGGTCTGTTCGATTGATACGCCGCGGGTGCATCGTGTTGCTACTCGGCCTCGCGCTCGGCACGACGGCCGAGGGTGCCGAGATTCTCAGTATCAAGGTTGAGAGCGACGAGGGCACTTACACCATGACTTCGGAGGTCTGGTTCGACGCCACGCTCGAACAGATCTACGAGGTGTATCGCTATTGGGATTATTCCACCGAATTCTCAAGCGCTATTGTTGAAGCGCGCGATATGGAACCGGACGAACAGGGCCGGCCGCAGTTCTATATTCGCAATAAAGGCTGCGTCCTGTTCTTTTGCCAGTCATTCGAACGCCAGGGTCATATCGAATTGCAGCAACACGAAGTGATACGTGCGTATGCCAACCCGGACACCAGCGACTTTCATTTCAGTAACGAGAGCTGGCAGTTCCTGCCGCGCGATGGCGGCACGGTCGTCACATACGGTCTTGAGATGAAACCCAAGTTCTGGGTGCCGCCCGGCATCGGACCCTACCTGATCAAACGCAAATTAAAGAACAATGGCGGCGATGCGGTCGATCGCATCGAGCGCATTGCGCAGGAACTAGCCGGTGAGTGAATTTGCCGCGCGTGTGTTGTCGTGGTTTGAGCGACACGGACGCAAGGATCTGCCGTGGCAACAGGATGTCACCCCGTACCGCGTCTGGGTCTCGGAAATCATGCTGCAACAAACCCAGGTACAAACGGTGATTCCGTACTTCAATGCGTTCATGCAGCGTTTTCCCGATGTGCTTGCGCTAGCTGACTCAGAACAGGACGCAGTCTTGTCGCACTGGTCCGGGCTGGGCTATTACGCACGCGCGCGTAACCTGCACAAGGCGGCGCGACAAATTCGTGATGAGCACGGCGGCGAGTTCCCGCAAACTTTCGACGAGCTTATCGCACTCCCCGGCATCGGCCGCTCAACCGCCGGTGCAATCCTGTCGCTGGCACTCGGTCAGCGTCACACTATCCTCGATGGCAACGTCAAGCGCGTATTGGCCCGGCACGCGGCCGTCGATGGCTGGCCCGGCAGCACCCGCGTTGCGAATACACTGTGGGCGGTGGCAGAGCAACAAACGCCACAGGAAAACGTTGCAGAGTATACGCAGGCCATGATGGATCTCGGTGCAACGCTGTGCACACGCAGCAAACCGCGCTGTCCGAATTGCCCCGTCAGCGATGACTGCAAGGCGCTCGCAAGCGACAGTATTTCCGATTATCCGGGCCGCAAGCCAAAAACCAAAAAGCCCTTGCGGACGACGACAATGATACTTGCCAGTATCGACGACCAGGTCTATCTCGAGCGTCGGCCCGAGGCTGGCATCTGGGGTGGCTTATGGAGTCTGCCGGAACTCGGTGAACATTCTTTGCAGGATTGGTGCGACGCGGAACTGGGTGCGCAGGCAACCGAGACCCAGCCGTGGGAGGTGTTGCGGCACAGCTTCAGTCACTACGACCTCGATATTCAGCCGATCGTCGTGCGAATGAAAGCGCATGCGAGTACCCTTGCGGACAGCGACGCGAAAGTCTGGCATCACCTGGATGACGCGCCACCGGGTGGTCTCGCCGCCCCGGTCCGAAAACTGATTGAGCAACTGAAGAAGAGTAACAATGTCACGTACTGTTAATTGCGCCCTGCTGGGAAAAGAGGCCGAAGGGCTCGACTATGCACCGTACCCCGGAGAACTTGGCCAGCGCATCTACGACAGCATTTCGAAGGAAGCCTGGCAGCGCTGGATCGCTCACCAGACGATGCTGATCAACGAAAACCGCCTTACGCCTATCGAGCCGGAGGCACGCCAGTTTCTCGAAACCGAGATGGAAAAATTCCTGTTCGGCGAGGGCTCGGCCGTACCGAAAGAATTCGTGCCGCCGACGGATTGACGGGTCCGAGAGCGGATCGCTATAAATCGGGAACGGCTGCATTCTCCAACTGTTCCTTGCGCTCCTGCTCCAGCTTCTTGCGCTCGGTAATGGTGAGTTGCACTGTCTCGCGGTTGCTGGCCTGGATAGCCCCAAGGTCGTAGAGAAGCGTTGAATACGACATCAGAACGCCACTTCCATCGGCGCTCGCATGCACCATGAGCACCTGTCCACAATGCGCCAGGGTTCCGTTTGCGTGGCTCTGAGCATCGCTAATCCACGCGACCTGCATGGCGTGCGTCTTCATCGTCGCATCGATGGTATTGCCACCTTTGCCAACGCAAGCAAGAACATCCTGCTGATCGGTGATCGGGTTGCCCGCGGGATCGACACTCCAGGACCATAGCCAGGCAAGACCGCGACGGCTGATGTCCGACTGAAAGTGTGCAGGTCCGTACTTGTTCTCCAGTGCGGCCAGCAATTTTTGTGGAAGCAGCCGCGCTTCGCCACGCAACATCTGGTGCCGATAGATCGACGCGACTTTGGCATGATTCGGTGGCGCAAGCCCTTGAACGAGGAATTCCTGCAGTCGATCCGGGGTCTTGATTGAGATCATTCCGGGGTAGGACCAGCCGCGAATCTGTGAGCCCTGGATGTTTTTCACGTCATTTTCAGTATCTACCGGGTAGCCTTTTGTACGCTTGCTTAGAATATCTCGTACCTCACTGAACGGCATGCCCGACTTGAGTCCGACAATGTCGGGTTCTGCGGACAGTGAGGGGCTTACAGCAGTCAACATCAATACCAGGGTCGAAAGGGATGTAGTCAGATGTTTGGCCATGATTTCCTCCGTTTCTACTTATATGTTTTCCGGGGCGCGTTAACGACAGTTGAGCTAGCTTCAAATGGCGTTTCGTCTAAAAATTCATAATACGAATAGCTCAATGCAACTGAAACGTAGCAGCCGGCTTGGTCAGCCCTGCATCGAAGTATGCAAGTACTTCGTCGCCGGTCAGAATGAAGTGGTGATTCCGGGCTAACAAGGTCGGGTTGTTCATTGCCGCGCGGTCGACCGGATCAAAGCCGATTTCGCCCTCGACGACAATAAACAGCTGGTGAGTTTTGTTGGCCTGCATTTGTTCACGCAATGCGGCGGCTTTTTCGCGCGGCAGTTTCCAGGTCAGCATCATGGCCGATAGCTCGCCCTCGGGACGCGTACTGAAGACAATGTCGTATTCCGGCGTCGAAACATTCGGACGTCCGCCAGCGGGCAGCTTAATCCGGGACTGGCAGCCCATGTGTGTCACGTATGCACCTTTGTCAAAGTCGTAGTTGCCGATGCGCATCGCGCCGGTGCAGATTGCTGCACGATCCAGTTTCGTTCCCCAGTCGATCAGGGCCTGGGCGTATTTTTCGACAAACAGGGCATAGGCGGCGCGAAAACGAAACTCGTTGTAGGCTGCTCCCCAGACCGGGGTCATGCCAGCAATATCGTACGGCCGCGAACCATTAAAGCGGTCCAGCGGGCAGGGCGATTCTTCAACGCAGAATACTTCGCGATACGGGCCATCGGCTAACGCGCCGCGCGCAGCGAATTCGAGATGCGGCGCCCATTCCCGCATGAAGGGATCCGTGCGCAGCGGCCGCTTTGCGCTCGCGTACAGGTTCTTGAGGTTTTCCGTCGTGATGATGTCCCGATTTTCGCCGAGCCGCAGCAAGTCGAAATACAGTTGCAGACCGGATGTGCGCACATAGCGGCCGCGCATCCGTGCCGCTTTTTCGTTGCTGCGCATCATGTGATCCGGCTTCGCGTCGGCTTCCGGAATCGGCTGACCAAAGTGCACGCGCCCCTTGTACGCAGGCACGATAAAGTCACGCAAGATGGCAGAGTCTGGTGACTCGATACGCATGATGTTCGTGCCAAGGTCTGGCTCAATTCTCGATGCACTATGGCGGGCGTTCTGTGCGTAGGCATCGCCCAGGGTCAGGATCGAAAGAGTGACGGCGACAGCGAGGCCGACGGCGCGGCAGTTCAGTGAAATCAATCGACTATTCCTTTAGCTAATGAGACGGATTGGCCGCGACGGCTTACTCGGGTTGCATCGTGGCGTCCGCAATCTTGTCCGTCAGCGCCGCATCGCGATAGAACGTGATCGTCGGCGACGTCAGTTCGTACAACAGGCGGAAGCCGCGATTCGAACGCAGGTCGGCCTGTTCGTAGTCAACGTTATAGAACTTGCCGCGAACGACGAAGTACACCAGGGACGATCGGCCGGGGACCTTTGCAGATTCAGTGAGCTTTTCCGCGTCGCCCGGTGCCATCGGCAGGAAGGCCGTCGTACTGTTCGTGTTGGGCGTCAGTACTTTGACCGTTGATTCGGCACGTTCCCACAACAGGAAGCCCAGTGTTGATGAGCGTGGACCGGCGTCGCTCGGCAGTGTTACGTGGAAAGCGAAACCCTGTTTCGAGAAGTCATATTCCGGAAGCACCAGGTAGCCGGCGAATGCAGCTTCGGTGGGTAAGGCTTCCGACCACTCGACCAGGGGCCCGAGGTCCTTGTCGATGAATGTCTCGAGCGCAGCGCGTGCCGCAAACTCGTCTTTGGCGCCGCCCCAGCGCCGCGCCAGGGACAATGTCAGCCGCGGCGAATGCTGGTACAGCGAACGACTCTTCGTGTCGCCGCAGTTGGGTTTGCCACCACAAAAATACCCCTTAAATACGGTGTCAGTGACCATATTTCCGGCAAGCCCCATGGCGAAGCCCTTTGGTGTGGTACCGGCAACCTGCTTCCCGCCAAGCAGGATATCCGGCGCGAAATGGGCCTTCGCGAAATGCAGCGCCAGCAGCCCTGAATATGCCTCGAACTCGTCGCCGAGGCGCTTGGTCACAAGTTGCTTGGCGTTACGCGCTTCGAAATTCTGCGTCGGCAGCTTGGCGCCGTAGTCATCCAGGAAACCGACTCGTGGCAGCCCTTCGTGCGCGGCAATATGAAGATCGCGGTAGCGGTCGGGATCGGGCGATTCGATCGTCAGTAATGGCCCAACGTCGAAGGACAGGGAGTCGTATTTGCCAGCCATGCCAAAGTAGGCGGCCCGCCCGACGACGGCGCTGTCCTGGGCTGTTGCGATGTTGGCCTGGAACACCATGCATGCGAGCATGATAGACAGAACTGATTTTCCGTAACGATGCATCGGAATGACCTCCCTTTCATTTTTATTAAAATCCGACGATGTTTAGCTATGACGTTGTTTGGATATTAATAATAGCTCAACTATGCCCGCGTCAGAAATTGCACGCTGAACAGGCTGTTTTCATCAGTCCAGACTTTCTCCACCGTGAAGCCTGCCTTATCTGCCAGTTCGGCAAAACCCTGCAGCGTATATTTGTGTGAATACTCAGTCAGGATAGCCTCACCATCGGCAATGTCGAATTCGGTGTCACCCACTTCCACGGTCTGGTCAGCGTGACTGACCAGCTCGATCACAACCCGGCCTTCGTCCTCATCGTAGTTCGCACTGTGCGAAAACTCGTCGACGTCGAAATTGGTGCCGTAATCGCGGTTCAGGTGCTGCAGCATATTCAGGTTGAACTCCGCGGTAACGCCAGCTGAGTCGTTGTACGCGTTCTCAATGATTTCTGGGTCTTTCTGCAGGTCGACGCCAATCAGCAGTGCGCCGCCGCGTCCTGCTTCGTGATGCATGACTTTCAACAGGTCCAGCGCGACGTCATGTTCGAAGTTGCCGATTGTCGAACCCGGGAAGTACACAATATTGCGAATCGGCATGACCATCGGCGTCGGCAGGTCGAATGCCTGCGTGAAGTCGGCGACGACCGGCAGCACGTCGATATGCGGAAAACGTTCGCGAATGCTGTCCGCCGATGCGAGCAGGTGTTCTTCCGAGATATCGACGGGCACATAAGCAGCCAGCTCGGACAGGTGCTCGAGCAGCACGCGCGTTTTCAGGCTCGAGCCGCTGCCGAACTCGATCAGGCTGGCCTGCTTGCCGACCATCGCCACGATCTCGTTGATGTTGTCGCGCATGATGGCCAGCTCGGTATTGGTCAGGTAATACTCGGGCAGTTGCGTGATGTCGTCGAACAACTGCGAGCCACGTTCGTCGTAAAAATATTTCGGCGAAATTTGCTTCGGTTCGCCGGACAGGCCGTCGACGATTTCCTCGAGTTCTGCTTTGCTAGTGTTCATCAATATCCTTTGCGAGCCGGATGCCGAGAAACTGCCAGCGTGCATCCGGGTAGAAAAAACTGCGGTAGCTGGCGCGAATATGATTGCTGGATGTGACACAGGAACCGCCACGAACGCTCATCTGGTTGCACATGAATTTTCCGTTGTACTCGCCCAATGAGCCATCCAGCGGCTTGAAGCCGGGGTACGGCGCATACGACGATGCGGTCCATTCCCATACGTCACCGAAAAATTGTGCGTCCGTCGATGCCACAGGGTGCCAGTAGTTTGTGTCAAGAAAGTTGCCGTTTAATGAATGATTTTGAGCTGCAATTTCCCATTCAAACTCGGTCGGCAATCGTGCGCCCGCCCAACGCGCGAACGCATCGGCTTCGTAGAAGCTGACATGACATACCGGTGCGTTGTCATCAATTTCGGTATCACCGCCGAGCGAGAACTCCTGCTCAAGGCCTGCATCCCAGTACAGCGGTCTCTGCCAGCCGCGCTCGTTCAGCGTTGCCCAGCCATCCGATAACCAGAGTTCACAGGTCCGGTAACCGCCATCGCGAATGAAGTCCCGGTATTCACCATTGGTGACGAGTCGCGAGCCGATTGCGTGCGGATGCAGCAGCGCCTGGTGCCGCGGTGTTTCGTTGTCGAAGGCGAAGCCGTCGCCCGTGGCGCCTACGCTGTGCAGTCCGCTCGCACCCGGGCGGAACGTGTAGTTTTCGACTGCCATAGTCGGACGGGCTTGCAGAGAGCTCGATACTGCCGGTCGCAGCGGGTTGGTGGCGAACACGTGTTTGATATCGGTAAGAATCAATTCCTGGTGTTGCTGTTCGTGGTGCAATCCGAGAGTTACCAGCTGGACTACGTCGTCTGTCGCTGCATCGGTTTGCAGTAGCTGCTGCATCGCCGTGTCAACGTAACTGCGGTAATCGAGAACCTGTGCCAGCGTCGGTCGTGATAACAATCCGCGCTGTGGCCGCAAATGCATGTCGCCGGCGGTGTAGTAGTAGGAATTGAACAGGTAATGAAATTGCTCGTCGAAGCGAGCGTAGTTGGCAAGTTTCGGCTCGAGGACGAAGTGTTCGAAAAACCAGGTGATGTGCGCCAGGTGCCACTTGGTCGGGCTGACGTCTGGCATGGTTTGTACCACGGTATCCTCAGGCTGCAGCTCGCGCACGAGTGCAAGCGTCTGCTCGCGGATCGCCCGATAGCGATCGGACAATGCAGCGGAAGAAATATCTGCCATGGATGTGGCCATTCGGGGTCCCGGGATTGATTCGCGGCGAGCTATTTACCGTACCGCATTCAGAAAGACCCGGCCACCCGGCCAAATGTTTCAGTTAATTTTGCAGCAGCCGGTCAATTTAGTGCAACGGCAACTCGGTTTTTTTCTGCACAGTGCGGATCGTGACACTGGAATTGACGCGCGCCACGCCGGGCAGGCGTGTCAAGGCATCGCGATGCAGGCGCTCGAAGTCCGCCATGTCGGAAACAACAACACGCAGCAAGTAGTCGAACTCGCCGGTCATCAGGTAGCACTCCATGACCTCCGGGATGTTTTTCACGGCAGCCTCGAACGCAGCGAGTTCGCTTTCCTCCTCGCGATGCAGACCGATATGCACAAATACATTGCCCGGCAGCCCGACTTTGGGCTGGCTCACAAGCGCCGCGTAGCGATCAATGACGCCTGCATCCTCCAGCGCCCGGACCCGGCGCAGGCAGGCGGATTCGGACAGGCTGACTTTTTCAGCCAGCTGCACGTTGCTGATGCGGCCTTCTTTCTGCAGTGCGTCGAGAATTAACTTGTCGTACTTGTCGACTGCCATGGTGGAAAACACCAATAAATGTACTGAGAACCGCAGAATCTGCCACAAATATCGCGTTCTGTCACTCAATACGCAAGACAGCGCCGGCCAAGGCGGCGTATTGTTGCGGCTGCAACCACACTATTCAGGTTTGGAGAGAGCCATGAAGATCGGTGTTCCTAAAGAAATAAAAACCCTCGAATTCCGCGTTGGCATGACACCCGCCGGCGTGCACGAAGTTGTGACAGAAGGCCACGAAGTCATCGTTGAGACGAATGCCGGTATCGGCATCGGCGTCACGGATGCCGACTACGAAGCGGTCGGCGCGACGGTTGTCGCCACACCGGAAGATGTCTTCAAGGCAGCCGACATGATCATCAAGGTCAAGGAACCGCAGCTGCACGAGTGTGCGATGTTGCGTCCGGACCAGGTGCTGTTTACCTACCTGCACCTGGCGGCCGATCCGGCGCAGGCCAAAGCACTGGTTGAATCCGGTGCGACGGCGATCGCTTACGAAACAGTCACCTCGAAAGACGGCTCGCTGCCGTTGCTGACACCGATGTCGGAAGTTGCAGGGCGCCTGTCGATTCAAGCCGGTGCGTTCACTATGCAAAAAGCGAACGGCGGCTGCGGCAAGTTGCTTGGTGGCGTACCCGGTGTACAGCCGGCGAAAGTACTCGTCATTGGTGGCGGCGTTTCCGGTGCCAATGCAGCCGACATGGCAGTCGGCCTTGGTGCCGATGTCACGATCCTGGATCGTTCCCTGCCACGCCTGCGCCAGCTTGACGATATGTGGGGCGGCCGTGTCAACACGGTGTACTCGACCAAGCACGCGATCGACGAACTGGCACCGCAGTCCGACCTGATTATCGGTGCGGTACTCGTCGCCGGCGCCGCCGCGCCGAAGCTTGTCTCGGCACAGAACGTCAAGGACATGCAGCCGGGCTCGGTCATGGTGGACATTTCGATCGACCAGGGCGGTTGTTTCGAAACCAGCAAACCGACGTCACACGCGGAACCGACCTACATTGTCGATGATGTCGTGCACTACTGTGTGACCAACATGCCGGGTGCGGTGCCGCGAACCAGTACCTATGCACTCACCAATGCAACGCTGCCGTTTATCAAGTCGCTGGCCAATCTGGGATGGAAGGACGCGCTGAGTCGCGACCCGCATCTCGCGAACGGTCTCAACGTTCACGCCGGCCGCGTTAATCACGAGGCGGTCGCCCGCGATCTCGGCTACGACTACCTGTCAGCCGCGGATGCCCTGCAAGCTGCCTGAAGCGCTCTCTCCCCCTGAGCTTCAGGCGCAGTAATGGGGTCGGATTTATTCAAAAATAAATCTGACCCCTTTTTTATTCTGTCTTGATCACCAGCAGTTTATCGATCTGCATGTCTTCGAAGGTATACGGGATGCCGCCGATGCCATGGCCGGATTCTTTCAGGCCTGCGAACGGCATGACATCGTCGCGGAAAGCCGTGTGATCGTTGATCATGACCGCCGATGCATTGAGTCGCTTGCCCAGACCAATTGCGGTGTTGATGTCATCGCAAAAAACCGCGGACTGGAATGACACGGGCAAGGAGTTTGCACGCGCAACGGCATCATCGAGTTTGTCATAGCCGTAGACACAGACGACCGGGCCGAATACTTCATCCTTGCTGACTTTCGCGTCCTCCGGTGGATTCAACAGCACGGTCGGTGCATAGCAGCTGTCGGAAATTCGTTTGCCGCCACAAAGCAATTCCGCACCGGCATCGACCGCTTCTTTGACCCACTCCTCGACACGGTCGGCTTCTTCATGACGAATGATCGGCCCGACCTCGGTCGCGGGATCTTCCGGTGCACCGACAACCAGCTTGTCGGCTATGTCCGCGAGTTGCTGTGCAATGTCCTGTGCCTTGGCCGCGGGCGCATAAACACGCTGCACCGAAACACACACCTGCCCGGCATGATAGAAGCCACCCTTTGCGATTGCGGGTAACGCGGCCTCGGCACGGAACGGTTCGGCAAGAATCAGCGGCGCCACACCCCCGTGCTCCAGTGCGCAGCGCGCGCCCGGTGCCAGTTTGGAGCGCAGCATCCACCCGACCCTGGCGCTGCCGATGAAACTGAAGAATGCCACACGCTTGTCGGTGACCAGTTTTGTCGCTGTCGCGTTGTCGGCCGTGACAATCGCCTGGGCCCAGCCTTCCGGCAGACCGGCTTCGCGCAGAATCTCGACGAAACGCAAGCACGACAACGGCGTATCGCTTGCCGGCTTGACCACGACCGGGCAGCCGCTGGCCACCGCCGGTCCGACCTGGTGAACGATCAGGTTCAGCGGATGATTGAATGCGCTTACCGCGACGACAACGCCGATCGGTTCCTTGATTGTGAATCCGGTGCGTCCCATGGTCGCTTTGGTCGTCCCCAGCGGAATGACTTTGCCCGCCTCGGTACGCAGCGCTTCCATACACAGGCGCACGCCGTCGATGGCACGAATGACCTCGACTTTGGAGTCGGTGTAGGGTTTGCCGCCCTCACTCGCGGCAAGCACTGTCAACTCCTCGACTTGCGATTCCATAATCTCCGCGGTGCGCGACAGGATCGCAACGCGATCAGGTACCGACAGCCAGCCGTCGCGATCCCGATATAGCGCCTCGGCAACGCCGAGCGCATCTTCGACGTGGTCGGCGCCGCTGGTGGCCACTGTGTCCAGGTCACGACCGTCAAACGGCGAGACGACGGTGGCTTCGCCCACCGGCGGGCGTTGGGATACGATCATCAAATCTGGCATGTAATTTCACCTAGTTTTTTCGTAAGCAGTTCATTTTCCCGATAGTCGATCGGAATGACAACGAGGCTCGGGCCGTCCTCATCGAGCGCCGTGTTCAATGTGCTCTGCAGGTCTGCGGATGCAGTAACGTAATGGCCGTTCCAGCCAAACGATTGTGCGAGCAGTTTCCAGTCAGGATTGCCAAAAGCCAGGTCCGTATGATGGCCGAAATGCGTCGCCTGTTTCCATGCAATCAAACCGTACTCATGGTCTTCCCAGACCATGACCACCAGCTTGCCACCGAGTCGTGTCGCCGTTTCCATTTCCTGCACGTTCATCAGGAAGCCGGCGTCACCGCAAATCGCGAGAATGCGCCTGTCCGGGTGCACCAGGCTGGCGGCGACGGCACCGGGTAGCGCGAAGCCCATCGAACAGAAACCGTTCGGGATCAGGCAGGTGTTCGGTTCGTGGCACTGGTAGTGCCGTGCAATCCACATCTTGTGAGCGCCGACATCGGATAACAGGATGTCGTCGGCGCCCATTACCTCGCGCACGTCCCACAGTGCTTTTTGCGGCCGAATCGTGCCTTGCGTGTCGTCGTCTTTGTATTCCGCCAGGTCCGCCGTCATGTCCTCGCGGACCCTGCGTTGCAGTTCGAAATCATAGTCGGGTAAGCCGCGCAGGTTGGCACGTTCGTTCAGCATCCACAGCGTGTGTGCGAGGTCGCCGATCAGTTCAACCTGGGGGTGGTAGTGCTCATCAATCTCGGCAGGCAGGAAGTCGGCGTGCAGGATGTTCTGGTCCTTGTTCGCGTTCCAGAGCTGCGGATGGTACTCGACCATGTCGAAGCCGAGCGTGATCACGAGGTCGGCTTCATCGATTGCCTGCGATACCCGGTCCCTGCTGCCAAGGCCGACGGTGTACAGGCAGTAGTCGGCGTCCATGTCGACGCAGCCCTTGGCCATGAAAGTACTGACGACGCCGATACCGGTTTTCTCACAGAAGGTCCGCAACTGTTTGCTGGCGCGGCGGCGAATGCAGCCGTTGCCCGCAATAATAATCGGTTGCTTTGCGGCCTTGAGCATTTCGAAGGCCTGCTCCACGATTTTGTCGTCCGGTACCGAGCGGCGGAATCGTCGCGGCACCATCGGTTCGCCCGTCGCCGGCTCGGCAGCGACATCTTCGGGCAATTCGATGTGTACCGCGCCCGGCTTTTCGGTGCGGGCGAGTCGCACAGCCTTGCGCACGATTTCCGGGATCGTGTCCGGGTTCAGGATCGTCGTCGCCCATTTTGTGACCGGCCGGAACATACTGACCACGTCCATGATCTGGTGTGACTCTTTGTGCAGGCGATCGGTCGAGCCCTGGCCTGTGAGCACCAGCATCGGCGCGCGGTCCATGTTGGAGTCGGCAACGCCGGTGATCAGGTTGGTCGCGCCGGGCCCGAGCGTACCTAAAGCACCGGCCGGGTTGCCGGTCAGCCGGCCATAGATTTCCGCCATAAAGGCAGCGCCCTGCTCGTGACGGGTCAGGATGAAGCGAATTTTGCTCGACTTCTCCAGTGCCATCATAAAGTCGGCGTTTTCCTCGCCGGGGACGCCAAAAATGTACTCAATGCCTTCTTCTTCGAGGCAGCGGACGAACAGTTCGGATGCATTCATGTCGGTTTTCCGTTGACGGCGTTAGGTTTTAAGACCGGTGCTCGGCCTTATATATTTCCGGGCATAAGGCTGTTGCGAGAAAACTACAGCCGGTTTCGAACTATATACTGCCAGTGAGGCTCTATACTATTTTAGTGTGATCACATGTTTTCCGGGGGGGAGTCATGATCAGCGCCAAGAATACAATGCGAACATTCGTCTTTTTAATGACGACTTTTATCGCCGGAGCGTCCTTCGCTCAGGCAATCATCGAAGAAATCACCGTCACGGCCACCAAGCGCGAGGCCTCCATTCGTGACGTACCATTCTCCATTAACGCGCAGACACAGGAAGATATCCAGCGCTCGGGTGCCGGCGACCTGGAGGAGTTGTCCCGTAATGTGGCCAGCCTCACGGTGCAGAACCTGGGACCCGGTCAAAGCCAGGTTGCCATTCGCGGTGTGTCCGCGGGCCAGATTGTCCGTGACCAGCCCGGCGTCAAGGAGCAGGTGGGTGTGTATCTCGACGAGTCGGTGATTTCACTGTCGCTGTTTACACCGGACCTCGATCTGTACGACCTGAATCGTGTTGAGACATTGCGCGGTCCGCAGGGCACGCTGTTCGGTTCCGGCTCGGTGGGCGGCACGATTCGCTACATTACCAATCGGCCGGATGTCGAGGACTTCGAGGGCAGCATCGAAGCGAACCTGAATGCGGTGACCGATGGCGAAGTTGGCGGCCATCTGAAAGGCATGATTAACATTCCGTTGCGTGAAGGTTCGTCTGCGCTTCGGCTCGTTGCTTACCACACAAGCTACGGTGGGTTTGTCGATGCGCGCATGGAAAGCACCGGGACCTTCCGCGATGACGTCAACAGCGGCACGCGTACCGGGGTACGTGCGGCGCTGACGTTCCAGCCGGTGGACAACATCATCATTACACCGCGCGTCGTGTACCAGGAAGCGGAAGCTGATGGCTTCGCGCGCCAGGAGGTGTACAACGTCTACGCGAATCCGTACACCACGACGCGCACACCGATACAGCTCGGCGAACGCCAGCAGCACCTGCTGCTCGGCGAGAAGTTCACGGATGACACGCTGCTCGCGGATGTCGAAGTGCAGGTTGGCTTCGAGAATTTCGACCTGACCGTCATTGGCAGTGTGCTGGATCGGGAGATTCTCGTCAGCCGCGATGCCAGCGCATTAACCGGCAGTGTCTCGATCGATGTCGGGCTGTCCGAGAACGGTATCCTGTTGCCGTCGAATCTTCGCGACACGACAGACATGCAGCAAACAACATTCGAGGCTCGACTGAGTTCGAGCAACGACAGCAACCTGCAGTGGCTGGTCGGTGCTTTTACGTCAACGGTCGAGCGCGACTACATGCAGCGACTGCCAACGCCAGGCTACGATGCCGAATGGGATGCCGTGAACGGTGCAGGAAGTTCTGCCGCGGCGGCGAATGGCGTTGCGCCTCCGGATTCACCGTTCGCATCAAACCTGCCGTACGACATCGACCAGCTTGCGGTGTTCGGCGAAGTGTCGTATCAGTTTACCGATGCATTGTCGTTAACCTTCGGTGGCCGCTTCTACGACTTCGACGAAACGCGCCGCATTCAGTTCGGCGGCGTGTTTGCCGCGCCAACGGACCAGGTCGACTCGACGACATCGGACGGTTTCACACCGCGTGTCCTGGCGAGTTGGGCCATGAACGACAACATCACGTTCAACGCACAAGCTTCGCAAGGGTTCCGGCTTGGTGGTGTCAATGATCCACTGAACGTCACGCTGTGTAATCCGCAGGATGAAGTTGTCTTTGGCGGCTTCCAGTCCTATGACGATGAGAAGCTGTGGAACTACGAGGCGGGCTTCAAGTCAGCCTTCGACAATGGCGTCACGTTGAATACCGCGGTTTTTTACTCGGATATCGAGGACCTGCAGGTCACGCTCGACGCCGGCTCGTGTTCGTCGCGAATCTCCTTCAACGTACCGGATGCGCACACACAGGGTGTCGAGTTTGAGCTGGGCGCGAGCCCGAACGACTCGTTGCAGCTCTCACTGGCAGGCAATTTTGTTGAGTCCGAGTTCGATTCCACCGTGACCGATTCAACCGGCGCCGTTCTCGGCGGCGTCGCTGACGGCAACCGGCTCGCTTCCGTGCCCGAGTTTCAGCTTGCAGCGACCGGCAGCTACTACTTCCCGGTTTCATGGGGTGGCAATAGTGAAGCCTACGTGTCGGCGACCGTGCATCACGTCGGCGATCGTATTACGCAACCGAGTGACCAACTCGCCGGTGCCGGCGTATTCACATCGGGCCTGCCGTTCGGTGGTGCGAGTGGCAACGAAGTAACCACAGTGGACCTCGAACTGGATGCGTACACGATTGTGAACCTGAGTGCCGGTATCGATTTTGACACCTGGTCGGCATCGCTCTATGTGCACAATGCGGGTGACGAAAATGCGAACCTGTCGTTTAATCGCGAACGCGGTGGACGGGCACGACTGGCATTTTTCACCAATCGCCCCCGCGAGATTGGTATCACCTTCCGTAAAAATTTCTCCAACTAGGCAGTGAAAAAGTAGGGGGTCAGATTTATTTAATAAATAAGTCTGACCCCTTTTGGAGAGCCGCGCAGTCGGTGGCCAGCAGCAGCTCGGTCAGCGCGTTGTAGGCGAGCGGATTGCGGCCGGTGATGTCGGCAATTTTCTGCATCCGCGCGTAAATCGTATTCGGGTGTAGTGAGAGCGACTTGGCTGTCTTCAGTGCATTCATGTCGGCGTCGGCATAGGCGCGCAGGGTTGCTGTCAGCGCACCCCTGGCTTTGTTATCGGCTTCGAGCAGTGCCGGCACCCAGTCGGGCAGAGTCGCGCGCATTTGTTCAGCGGCAACGCGTACCAGCATGTTGCGAAACGGGATGGCGGAAAACGACATGACGCGTTCGCCGACGCTGGCGAAATCAAGTGCGTGCCGTGCTTCGTTCAGCGCGCCCGGAATGTGCGATGTCGATGGGGCATCGTTGCTGACACCGATCAGCGCGGCGGGACCGACGGTGCGCAATTGCGGATAGGCGCGATCACCGAGCGATGCGTGCAGGGCGGTCCAGCCCGACAATCGCCGGGCGCCGGCAATAATTGCGACTACTAGATTCTCATGAATGCCCACCAGGCTGCGCAGCGGTGACTTATTGAGTGCAGTGCCGACAGCGTCGGCCATGCGTTCGGCGCGCGCGGTGTTTTCCATTTCTCGCGGATTCACCGAGCGGGCGACTACGATGCAATAGGATTGGCGCTGTTCCAGGTAGCCGGCGCGCCGCAGGAGCTGGGCCGCGCGTGCATCCGATTCATCGAAGCCCTCGAGCAGGATGCGAAACAGCTCCGAGCGGCGGTCGCCTTCGGCCTCGGCCACGCGCCGGGTCTGGGTGACATATTCGGCTGTCATCCGGGCGCCGACGGTTGCCGAATACTCCAGCACGAAACTTGAGACGGCAGACACTACCCGGCGCAGCTGTGCCGACTCATCGGCGGCCTCGAGCGCGGCATCGCGAATCCAGTCGACGAGGCGCCTATGCAGGCAGTTGTACGAGGCGAGTACGGCATCGAGCGGAAACTTCTGCTGGGCCCGCCGCTTTGCGTGTTCGTGGACGAAATCAAAACCCCTGGGCGGCAGGCCGGACAGCAGGTGGCCGATCTCCCGAGCATGGTCCAGGAGATGCGCCTGCAGCTCGGGCACGACATCCGGGTTGCCGGAATCGGTGTAGGCGGGTACCTCGCGAATAACGGACTCCAGCAGGGCCGCGGCCAACTCGTCGCTGCGCTTTTTCAGGCCGATCGCAACCCGCGGCACGACGCCAAAACCGCGTAGATCGCTGATGGTCGCCTTGAGGCGGTCGCTGGTATTGGGTTCCGTCATTATTGTGTAGTCTACACAATAAAAGTCTGGTATCTGAGCGAAATTGACCGATGAACCGCCCATAAAATGGGCATAGTCTCTGTTTTCAGCCCGGTTACGGGCTATCAACACGAGGAGAGAGGGAATGGCGAAGTACTTATTTGTGTATCACGGCGGCTCACACCCGGAGACCGAGGAAGAGGTGGCCGCGGTGCTGGACGCCTGGGGGCAATGGCTCGGCGGGTTGGGCTCAGCGGTGATCGACGGCGGTAACCCGGTGGGCATGTCCACCACGGTGCACCCGGGCGGCAAGGTGACCGACGACGGTGGCGCGAACCCGGTGAGCGGCTACGGCATGTTCGAGGCGAGCGACAAAGATGACGCGGTCGCGAAGGCCAAGGGCTGCCCGATCCTGGACGCCGGCGGTACCGTCGAGCTGGCCGAAATCATCGACATGTAGATATAGGAAAGAAGGCGCGGGCTGCTGGTCAGCCCGCCCTTTGCTTATTCTCCTTATTCAAGCTGCATCGCTGTGACCCGGGCCGCGTCGTCCCAGGTCAGGCCCAGCGTGTCGAGCAGCTCCTCGAGATCGTGCGCCAGTTGCTCCAGCAGCGCATCGGTGCTGACGACCCGAACTTTTGGGTCGAGAACACCGACGCCTTCGACCTTAATAAGGAACTTGGCGTTGGCACCGACATTAGCGTTGCCCGATACCTGGACCTTCAGTTCCAATCGTTCGTCGTCGTTGCTGCCAGAAATGATCAGCGGCGAACCTTCTTTCTGCATCACGCTCACATCACCTTTTTCTATGACGTGATCGGAGTTGAGCGGGTTATGGATATTGATGATGAAAGTGTTCGGGATCTTGGTGCAAATCGGCTTTCTGCTATCCAGGACCAGGTGGTATTCGTCGATCTTGAGCTTCATGTGCTTGAGCTTTGCACACTGGTGCGAACTCGCCTGCGCAACTGAGGCCGTGAAGATCAAGGTCGTTGCTACGAGGGCGTAGCGGATGATTCTTAACATGATGCCTCTCCTAATTATTGGTATTTTCCAGCAAATCGCTGAAGCGAGAGTCTTGTTGGAGTCCTTTCAGTATAGGTTCTGCCGCCAGCATCGCCACCGGATAGCCGTTATCTTTCGCGAGCTCCAGGGCCTCTAGCGCCGCGGTGGCGTCATCGCGTTTGAACTTTACGATGGCATCGAAGTAGTGTGAGTAAGGGTCCGCAGGATCTATCTCAACGGCCTTTGATGCGTGAGCCGCTGCTTCGTCGAGCTGACCCGTCATTGCCAGGGACCAGGCCAGGTACATCATCGCCTCTGTGTCTTCCTGGTTAACGCCAATAGCCTTTCTCGACAGTTCGATAGTCCGTGCATAGGCATCAGCTGCATTATCGAGGTCCCCGCCAAAATACAAAGCGTCCGCGAGGCCGAGCCAGTTACCGCCGGAATTGGGCGCGAGTTCGATCGCTCTGCGGTGTGCTTCGATTGAGTGCGAAAAATCGCCGAGGTAGTAATAAGCGATGCCGAGGTTGCTGCGAAACGTCGCGCTGTCTTCTATCGCAATGGACTGCAACAACGCATCTCTGGCGGAGGTGAAGTCGCCCGTCATCAGATTAGCGCTGGCGAGGTTGCCGAGGGTGACGAAATTATCCGGGTCGAGATAGACGACCTTGCGGTATTCGTCGATGGCGTCGATGTAACGGCCCAAACTGAAATACATGTTGCCGAGCGTATTGATCGACCGCCAATTGCCCGGCTGCAGGTCGATGGCCTTCAGCATCAGGTTTTCGGCCTCGTCGAATCGCTGTGCGCGCCGTCGTATTTGCGCAAGTCCCTGCAATGCGTCGGCGTCCTGTGCATTGATCTCAAGTGCGCGAAGGTACATCTGTTCGGCGTCTTCCTGGCGGCCGGTACGCTGATAGAGGCGCGCGACGGCGCCAATGACCAGCGGCAGTTGTGGTGCGATGTTCATAGCCCTGGCGCACGCGCTCTCGGCGAGGCCAATGTGAGTGGTGTCACTTTGCAGGTCATAGAGCAATGTGAAGGCCGAACAGCGGCCGGCATGTGCCGCGGGGTAATGATCATCGAGCGCAAGTGCCTGGTCGAACCAGGCGATTCCTTCCGTGATGTTTGCGACAGACGGTGGTTGCAGTAACGCTTCACGGCCGAGCAGAAATAAATAGTAAGCATCGTCATTAGGTGCACCTTCGTAGTAGTTATTAATGTGCACAGAATCGGGATCGACCGCGAGCTTCAGATTCGCGACCACAAGCCCGGCGATTTCCTGCTGCATCTCGTCAATGCCAGCGGCTTCTATTTCAAAGCTGCGCGAGAAGCGATGAAAACTCGACTCGGTATCGATGAGCTGCACAACGACGCGCAGTTTGTCATCGAGAAAACGCACGCTGCCTTCGATGTAGTTCGCGACCCGCAAGCGGCGGCGCACGTCATCGGAGGATGCATTGGGCGGCATCGACCAGGAGTCGCCACGTGCAGATACATGCAAGCCGGGAATGCGTGCGAGTCCATCGAGGATGTCTTCGCTGACCCCGTCGGTGAATGCCTGCGCCTTTTGGTCGCCATCGATGTTGAGCAGCTTCAGGACCGCGAGCGAGTTTTCGACAACAGGGATGGGCCCTGCATCGTCCGCCGCATTCACAACTACAACATTATCGGTGCCAGTGACCTTAAATCCGACCATGCCGTGGTAAACCGTTGCACCGAGTGCGGCCAGTCCGTAGGCAATGAGGATGGCGAGGTAGTTGCGCTCGAGTCCCTGGAATATGCCACCGGATTGTTTACCTTCATCCCGTTCGATCTTGCCCTCGACAAATTCGAGAAACCAGGCAAGTAACACCAGCAGCGGAAAGCCGCCGATGACGACAAAGGTAACGAACTGCTTTCCCCATGGCGGCAGCCCGAGCTGGTCGAAGGTCGCATCGGCAACCTGGATCAGTAGCCACCCAACCACCAGGTAGGCGGCGCCGGCCTGCACCACACCATGGCGCAACATCTGCTGCCAGACTCGTGTCGGCGTATTGTCGGACTCGTCGACGACCAGCTCGGGAACGGGCGGAGGTGAGCCAAGCGGGGTTACTGGTTCGAGCAAACGATAGCCGCGTTTGGGCAGCGTCTGGATATATTTCGGATTGTCGGCGTGGTCTTCGAGCGCATGGCGAATCTCGCTGATCGCGTGGCCGAGGGCTTCCTGCGAGCCATTGCCGACACCCCAGACGGAGTCCAGCAAATGGTCACGGGTGACCAGCTCGCCGGGGTCGTGAGCAAGACACAGCAACACTTCTGCCGCTTTAGGCGACAGGTGACTGGACCCGTCCGGACCGGTGACCTGGCCCTTGAGCGGCTCAATGAGCAGCTCGCCGAGATGAAAGCCGTGTAACAGCTCAGAATTCAAGGCCTTATCCTGCATCGCCCCGATTAACACAGCATAGCACCGGAAAGTGGGCTTTCCGGGCTCATGCGCAGGTAACTGCGACTTCAGGCTGTGGTATTTTCAATCCCAACGGGTGAAGCGAGGCAGCGATCGAAACATGGCGGACCCGCGGGACATAACGCGACTGCTGCGCGCAGCGGCGGACGGCGATAGCGAGTCGCACGAGCAGCTGTACGAGTCGGTGTATGCCGAGCTGTTCGAGATTGCCAAGCGCCAGCGGCGAAACTGGAAGGGTAACGAAACGATCAACACGATGGCGTTGCTTAACGAGGCGTATGTCAAGATGTCGCCGCGCGGCAGCGGCGACTTCAACGATCGTGCGCACTTCTTCGCGACGGCCGCGACCGCGATGCGGCAGATCCTGATTAACTACGCGGAACATTCACGCCGCAAAAAAAGAGGCGGTGATGCGATTCGCATCACCTGGACGGATGCGCTGTCCATTGAGCGCGACACGGTGGACGAGCTGTTACAAATAGACGCGTTGTTGCACGAGCTGCGTGCTGGCAACGAACGGGCGAGCCGCGTGTTTGAATGCCGCGTTTTCGGGGGTATGACAATTGACGAAACTGCGACGGCCCTCGATGTGTCGGCCGCTACCATCAAGCGTGATTGGCAGTACGCGAGTTCGTGGATCTATGCGCGACTCGATACCTGAGCTAAAGGGACCGCAACAGGTCGCGAGCTTCGAGAGTCGCGTGATGCTCAGTACCCATGCCAAAGTCCAGCGCGGTCGCGGCCCGTTCAATACACTTCCTCGCTTCGGCTGCATTGTTGTTGGCCAGGTGCGCCTTGCCGAGTACGAGTAACGCCAGCCCGACGTGCGCGCTGCGGGATTCGTCGCGCGCTGCGGCCGCAGCCAGTTCGTAGGACTTCGTTGCAAATTCGACCGCCTGGTCGTAAGCACCGGTCTGCAGCGAAGCTTTCGCAGCAATGAGCACTATCGTCATTAACTCCGGAGACTTGTCGCTCTCCGGGAAACCCACTTCATCAAGCAATTCACTTACGAGGCGCAAAGCGTTTTCGCTGTCGCCGATCGCCATTAGTCCTTGGGCACGGCTGAGCTGCACGCGCGACAGATTGCGTTGTTGGCCCCGTTCAGCCGCCTGGTATTCGGCTTCCGCACGTGCAAGATAAGGTTCTGCCTTTTCGAGCTCGCCCTGCTTGGCGTAAATTGTGCCGATGGCCAGTTCGGCGCTGGCCACCCAGCGCGTGTTGCCGGCCTCACGCGCGCTGTCGAGTTCGGCCTCGAACAGCGGTAGTGCCTCGTCGTGGCGATCGAGAAACAGCAACGACCCGGCGTAGTGCGTCCGCGCACCCAGCAACGGTCGGCCGATTCGGTCGAGCCGTTCCAGCCCTACGCGTTGTTCGGCGGCGGCACTTGCAACCTCACCCATACGCGTGATCACAGCGGCTCGATTGAAGCGCCCGATAATTGTGGCCACGCGATTGCCGCGGCCGCCCTGCTCGGCCATCGCGATGCTTTCTTCCAGCAATGCGACTGCCTCCCGGGTGCGATTCAAATGGAAGTACTGCTCGGCCAGGTCGTTCATCAGGTTGGCCCGGGTTGCCGTGAGATTGAGCGGGCTGTTATCTGTTGCGGCGATCGCTGCACTGAACTCCTCGATGGCCTCGTCGTGCTTGCCTTCGGCCGCACGCAATAGTCCGGCAGCACGGTGACAGTTGATCGTAACGCTGAGGTGGTCGCCGCTCGAACGTAGCAGGCGTTCACGGGCCTGCGACAAATCGCTGAGTGCCTGTTCCGGGTTCGAATAGGCATCAAGACGACTGCGCGAGCACATTATGTGTGCGGCCAGGGCGTCGTCACCGCTGCGATTGGCGACGTCGAGCGCTCGCTCGATCAGTTCGCGGCGCTTGTTGTCGACACCGAGAGCCGAGTAAAACACTGAAATATCAAATAGTGTACTGGCGACGATTTTGTCTTCAGTGTCGTACTGGGTATCGATCAATTCGACACCGCGGTCGAGCAGTTCGATGAGCGACATCGGTTCACCGTTGGCCCCAACATCGCTCAGTAATTGACTCAGGAATTCATTGGTTGCCAGCAAGCGCTGCTGTTGCAGCAACGCAAAATCACGCTGCTGACGCGCTTCGATCATCTGCCACGTAGCGACCATGGCCGATGCCACAACCGCCGTCAGCATCATCGCGGCGACCAGGACGCCGCCGCGGTGCCGGCGGACGAACTTGCTGACACGATAGGTGACCGTCGGTGGCTGGGCGGATACCGGTTCATGGCGCAGGTAACGCTGCAGGTCGTCGGCGAATGCTGCAACGGTCTGGTAACGATCGGCCGCGTCAGGCGCCATCGCGCGCTGCAGGATATTGTCGAGGTCGCCGCGCAAGCGGCGCCGCAATGCCTGCGGTGATGCGTTGATATGTGTGATTGTGTTGTCGGCGCTGCTGTCGCTGGTCGTTTGCGTCACGTAGTCGGAGAGTTTCGGCGGTGCGTCGTTGGCGAGTGCGTGCAGCTCAGACACGGAACCTGCGCCAATGCCTTCGCGCGGATTGCGGCCGGCCAGCAACACGTACAACAGCAATCCCAGCGAGTAGACATCCGTTGCCGTTGTGACCGTGCCGCCCAGTAATTGTTCGGGTGCGGCAAATGCTGGCGTGAGGGCGGTATCGATCTCACGCGTGTCGTTGCCGCCGGGGTCTGCGGATAACAAGCGTGCGACGCCAAAGTCCAGCAGCTTGGCCTGGCCGTCGCCGTCGACTATTACGTTGGACGGTTTCAGGTCGCGATGCACGATCAGGTGCGCGTGAGCGTGTGCGACAGCATCGGCTACGTTCAGGAACAGCCGGATGCGGCTGTCGACCGATAGGATGCGTTCGTTGCAATACTCGTCGATCGCGACACCGTCGGCGTATTCGAGCACCAGGTAGGGCTGCCCGGCATCGGTAACGCCGGCATCCAGCAAGCGCGCGACGTTCGGGTGCGAGAGTCGCCCGAGGAAGTGGCCTTCGAGCTTGAAGCGCTGCACGGCGATGCCGCCAACTGCGAGTAGCTTGATCGCAACGTGGCCTTCGAAACGGCCGTCGTTACGTTCGGCAAGCCAGACAGTGCCCATGCCGCCGCGACCGAACTCGCGGAGCAGGGTGTACGCGCCAATCGTGTCGCCGGGCGCGGAGTCGGGCCACGGACGCGCCTGCTTCGAAGCAAGCTTGTCGAGCATGGCTTCACGCCCGATCCTGCCGGCAAAGCGGTCGAAGAAACTGTCCGCCTCGTTTGACGCCGACAGCAACGACAGCAATTCACTGCGCAGCGCCGCGTTGCCCTCGGTTGCGCGATCGATAAATGCTTGGCGTTCCGTGGGGTCGAGCTGCTGTGCCTCGAGAAACAGCTTGCGTATGGTGTTTTCGTCGCTCAACCGAGACTCCGTCCTGGCGCAATGCTGATATCAAAACATAGCGCGTTCGCCGCTACAGTGCATGTTCTACGGTGCGATGTAATGGGCAACGCCGATCTCATCGTCACAGTGGTCAACACGCCATTGCCTTTTTCTGGTCGCGCACTGGCGACTTATTCAAATGGCAAGTTCAGCGTCAGCGCGACACGGTCGTCGACGGTACTTGCGTAAAACAATTCTTCGGCGTCGCTGCTCGTCGTGTGGTAACTCACCCGCCATTCGACACGTTGTAGCCCGCCTTCGATGCCGAGCTCGGCGTAGTTGTATGACGCGCCATAGGCCTCGTCGAGGTCGTAGTGGCCGACTTCGAAACCCAGCCACAGGTCGGCAGGCAGCGTAATGCCGCTGCCTGCGGCATAGAAAATGCCAGCCTCTCCGCTCGCAAACACGTCGTCGCTGTAGCCAATCGTGAGGCGATGGGTTTCGTCGAGCTCAATGGCGCCAAGCCATTCGATGTAGTCGTAGTCGACGCCGGATTCGGTACCGGGATAGAAGTAGGCGATAACGCCGACGTCGATGAGCAAGCGGTCATTGATGGCGCGGGCATATCCGGCACCGAGATCCACTTCGATGTTGGCGCCATCGTCGGGATCGCCGTCTTCGGTGAAGTCGACATTCGAGGACCACAGAAAGCCGTACGCGCCGCTGTCGTGATCAAGGCAAAACTCGACCTCGACGGCGGGGCGCGACATGGTCTGCGACACGCCACGAAACATGAAGTCGGTACCGATAGAGACGCGACCATAGCCGTCGATGTCGGCCATCGCTGGCGTAACAAGCGCCAATATGAGTGCTGCTGCCAGCGCAAGGTGACTGGTTTGTCTGTTCATTGCCCGCCTCCCGAATTGCGATTGCTTACTAGGGAAAACCGCAACCGGGCCTGAAACGGCTCAACGCCGAAGGCAGAGGACAAAATACTGTTGATTTGTACAGTAGTTTAAGGTGTGATAGTGGCTTCGAACCGTGTGGCGATGATGAATAAGGAGTGGAGATGATTGGATACGTAACGATGGGCACCAACGACCTTGATCGGGCGGCGGCCTATTACGATGCCTTGTTAGGCGAGATGGGTGCCCAGCGGTTTTTGGTCGAGGAGGGGACGTTCGTTTCCTGGGTGGTCGAGCCTGGACAGCCGGGCGTTTCCGTGACGCGGCCGTTCAACGGCGAGCCGGCGACGGTGGGTAATGGCGTCATGGTGGCGTTGATGGTTGATTCGAAAGAAAAGGTCGATGCATTGCACGCCAAGGCGCTCGAACTGGGAGGGACCGACGAAGGGGCGCCCGGACCTCGCGGCGAAGGCTTTTATGCAGGCTACTTTCGCGACCTCGACGGCAACAAGCTGAATTTCTTCTGCACGCCCGGAGGCTGAGGCAGCGCAGCGATGGGGGTGAATTCCGGCCAGCGTATTGACTCCGCGAGCGCTGGCCGGTCTAATAGCGCGCCCACCTTATGGCCAGGTAGCTCAGTTGGTAGAGCAGCGGACTGAAAATCCGCGTGTCGG
>CAXBJV010000019.1:0-69032 GCA_963976215.1 uncultured Woeseiaceae bacterium
TGGCTTGCCGAAACCTGGGCGGAAAAAGATGCGATAATCGCCAAAACGGGGAAGGAATATGGTGGATAGCCGGCAGTACGATACGGTGGCATTTGATGTTCGGGACAACGCCACGATGTTGTTCTTTGCCAAGACGACTGATGAAGGTGATATTTCGGATTACCTGTTGCTGATGCGGACCATCGATGAAGACTTTAGCGAATCGATTTATATCGAGATCAACGAGCAACAGTTTGGTGGTCACGACTTGATCCGCGAGGCCGCGTTGACTGGCAATATTCTGACGCTTCGCCTGCACTCTCCGGCAAAGGAACTCGACAATACGTCTGACATAGTCCTAACCTGGGCCGACACTACCGAAAACCTTGAGAGCATTGAGGCAGGTGCGTTTCGTGTATTTGGCGACAAGCTTGTCGGTGGCAACGCCTGAGAGGTGCAGTTTGTGAGACTAAAGCGTATCTACTGCGGAAACTCATGACGGCGAGCGAGTACAGCGTCTATATTCTTCGCTGTGCGGATGGCAGCTTGTACACCGGCATTGCTGCCGACTTGAGGCGCCGCCTCAAGGAACACGAAAGGAGTCCGCGTGGCGCGAAGTACCTCCGCGGACGCGGGCCGTTTGAGCTTGTATATTCAGCGCATGTCGGCGACCGCTCATTGGCTTCGCGGTACGAATACCAAATCAAGAAATTGCGTCGCGAGGACAAGCAGGCACTGATCGATGGCGAATTGCCGCTGCAGGCGATTCTCGACGTTCAGGTATCGGCCGCGGGCTGAGAATATATCGCGATTGGTTTGCCAAATTCCGGCATGAAAATCGATGTGTCACTGTCCCAGCGCTTGCGGAACTCATTCATCCAGCGCGCAGTCTTGCCGATATTGTCGATAAATCTCGGCGGCAGTTTCACCGTACCGAACTCTTGTGTGTAGTCGTCAAAATGAATTGGATACACGCTGTGCCCACCCGTCGCGGTCACCGTGTGTTGCCAATACAGCTCTGCATATTCCCGGCCAAGCGATTCCAGCTGAGCGATGCCAAGGAACACGACGTCGGCCGCAACATCCTGTAGTTCGTACTTGTTATATGCGGCACTTCCCTGGATCACCGCCGTCCCCTGTGGGTGACTGATTATGATTGTGTAGGCACCACCCATCCTCCACGCTGTTATCGCTTGTGGCAATCGCAGTGGCTCTTCAATTGTGCCGTCTATTGGCACCGATCCCCGCCACCCGACAGGGGCATGTTTGGAAGGCCGTAGCGTGACGCGAAACTCGCCGAACTCAAAACTTTGCTCACCATCGATAACGCTGATCTGGTCTTCCGGGACACCGGCACCGCGTGCAATCTGCGCTGTCGATTCGGAGCCGAGGATGGACGCACTGGAGCGATTGGCGATTGCCCCCACATCCATCGCATGGTCAAAATGACTGTGCACCGGGATAATTGCCGCGAGGCTGCGCATGCGGAATTCATTCATCGCGTAGTTGATGCGCGGCGCGTCATTGTCGACAGCTCGACCGAGAAGAATGTCGGCAATCGTCGGGCGCGAGAAGAAGCCGTCAATAAGAATTTGTGTTTCGCCGTCGTCAAACAGCAACGTCGTGACACCGAGCCACGTAACGGTGACCGAATCCGGGGTTGCCGCTGACGCAACTGCGGGCGCGGGCCAATCGATTGAATCCAGTTCAGGCCGGTCATGCCACAGTACTACCGCGAGTGCGCTGGCAATCAGCGCGATGCTCAGTACGCTCCAGCCTGTCCGCTTCGCATACTTCAGCCACATGGCTACTGACCGACTGCGATTCTCGCGAGGTGCCCGGTCAACGGCGCCAGGTAGTTACCCATGGCGTAACCGAGCAGGGCCAGCAATATTGACGCTGGTACCAGGTTGGGTCGGTGGTGCGCTGCAACAATCGGTGCGGATGCAGCGGCGCCGATATTTGCGGCTGAGGCAATTGCCACACTGTGCACATCGACACGGAAAATCCAGGCGCCCGCGAGCATGAAGAGTCCATGGATGAATATCCAGATAAAGGCACCAAGCACAAAAGCCGGCGCATCAACGAGTCCGGCTACCTCTGCACGCGCGCCCATGCCGGCGACGAAAATATAAATCAGTGCGGTTCCGATCGCGGTCGAATTTGGTAATTTTGAAACCGGCGTTGTCGACAGGATTAAAGCCAGTGTCGTGACGATCAGTATTCGCGCCGTGGTTTCGGAAAAAATGCCTGCCATTGTGTCACTCTGCCCGGCAATCCACGTCGCGATCGGCGGTGCGAGCGCATTGCCAAGTGCGGCTACGCCGAAAACGATGGCCGCGAGATACAGGTAGTGCTGCATGGTCGGCGCATGATCTTCCTCAATGTGCAGTTCGGCAGCCGCATCCATCGCCGCAATCCGATCAGCCGGTACACGCGCCCATTTATTGAATCGATCCGCAAAATCGCGCGACATCAGGAGCAATGGCAACCAGACAATATAAATGACGTTGTCGGCGACGACGGCGAGACCAAGCTGCGCCTCGGAGGCACCCAGCATTTCCTTGGTCGCAAGCATGTTCGCCGTGCCGCCAATCCAGCTGCCGGCGAGTGTGCCAAAGGCTTTCCATGAATCATCAGGCAGCCAGCCGTGCACGACGATGTAGGCGACAACGCCGCCGACCATGACACCCGCGGTACCCATGATCATGACCAGCACACCCTTGCCCATTACCTTGACGACAGCGGGTACGTTCACCTTGATCAGCATCAACACGATAAATACTGGCAGCACGTACTGGCTCAAACCCGAATAGATTATCGATTTCGTTGGGATAATTGTCTGTCCACCGATACTCAGGTTGCTCAGGAATACCGGCGTTGCGTAGATAAACAGCAGGGGTGGCAAGAAATTAAAGAGTTTTGCCTGGCTTAATTGCGCGATCAGGAAAAAAAACGCGGCAACGGCTACCAGGACGGCGAGAACGCCGATAGGAGACGAGATCAATGTGTGAGTGGTTTCCAGCTCCATGGGTCATGCCTCAGCTTGTTCTTATTGCGGCTGAGTATAGAGCATCGTCTGCAATGCCGCCCAACTGCCGTTTCTAGCTGAAGCCAACCTGCGCCTGAAAGTCCTTGCGGCTTCCTTCGTCGGTCAATGCGGCAGCAGTCACCGTCATCCACGCCGTATGCCAGTCCTCGACTTTACTGGGGCCGAAAACGAATTTGGCTACGTAGCTTTGCAGGTCATTCACGTGGATAACGTTTGCCGGTGGTGGTGTCGTGAACTCGACCGCGCCGGTAAAAATAATCAGATTTGCGACCGGCACCTCGGGAATGATTTTTTGCAGTGCACGGGTCCGGCCCTCGTTCTGGATCAGCGGGTTCAGGAAGCGGCGTCGCTTGAC
This sequence comes from uncultured Woeseiaceae bacterium, assembly GCA_963976215.1. Taxonomy (GTDB): domain Bacteria; phylum Pseudomonadota; class Gammaproteobacteria; order Steroidobacterales; family Woeseiaceae; genus UBA1847. The sequence goes on from CAXBJV010000019.1 coordinate 3,387, forward strand.
GCCATCGACGTTGGTCCACTGTGCTTCATCCGCGGCACCGAAAACAACGCCGTTGCAGTGTTTGGACTGAATGCAGAGAATGCCGCCTGCTGTCAGAATCGCATGGTCTATTTTGGCCAGTCCACCGTACGCACCGGGCAGGATAAAGTCGTGCATCACGTTGGGGCTGCGTTTTGCCAGTGCGCGACGAATCCGCAGGTGGCCGATTTTCGAGCGCACGAATTGCGCCACGTGGTTGGCCGTTGAGCGGAATACCAGCGTCAAAATCAGGGCGGCAGCCAGCGTGAAAAGAAATTTCGCGGGCCCGACACCGGTGATGCCGGTTTCAAAACCGCCATCTGCTGCCAGAGCAGGTACCGCGACCAGTGGGGTCGCTGCCAGTAAATGTCGCAGGGCGTTCAACATAAGTCGAAGAATAGGCCCAAGAGTGCCGGAAGTAACGTATCAGGTCACACTATTCAGTGCTCGCTGCGTAATCGCCCGGATAAGCAACAAAATAACCGTCGATTTCCGCGACCCGGATACGGGTTTCGTATACCTCGCTAAGAATCTCGCTGCGCAGGACACTGGCTTTCGGGCCGTCGGCAACGATTTCGCCGCGGCACAGCAATACCACACGTTGTAACTCCAGCGGTATCTCGTGGAGATGATGCGTTGCGATGACGATATTGCGGCCTGCATGCGTCAGATCGCGGACGCGCGCCATGTGCTCGAAGCTTGCGGCAAAATCGAGGCCCGCGGTAGGTTCGTCGAGGATCAACGTTGCAGGGTCGTGCACCAGCGCACGTGCTAACAGGCAACGCCGCTGCTGCCCGGACGACATGTGCCTGAGTTCGGAATCCTGTAGCTCGCCTATGCCGATGTCTTGCAGGGCTCGTCTTGAGGCTCGCAGTTGCTCTTGGCTAACCCGTTCGGCCAGCGTGCCGTGCACACCGATACTGGAATGGAAGCCGGAGACGACGACCTCAAGCGCAGTTGTCGTCGGCGTGTAGCGCTGATGCAAATCGTTGGAGACAACTCCGATGTGCCGGCGCAGTTCCCATACGTTCCAGTTGTCGCGACCGAGGATGCGTATGCTTCTGTCATCCGCGACCACCGGGTAAAGCTCGCGATTAATTGTTTTCAGCAGCGTTGTCTTGCCGCATCCATTCGGCCCCAGGATTGCGACGCTTTCATGCTGTGCAATGTCCAGTGACAGGTTTTCAAAAACACGCGTTGTGCCGCGCCAAATTGTCGCATTGTCAATTTCAAGCAGCTTTTCGTCTTCCATAGATGTTCCTAAACTTCGCGATGTTTCCATGTTCCTCGCTGGAACAATCGTGTGGCAAGTATCGTCAGCAACGACTCCGCGACCACGATAGCGACAAATGCGCCATTTGGGCCCAACGCAGTTTGTGTGGCCAGCCACCAGGCTAACGGAATCTGCAAAATCCAGAAACAGACGGTGTTCAAATACGCAGGCGTGGTGGTGTCCCCGGCGCCGTTCAGCGCCTGCACGACAACCATTCCGACCGCATACATCGGAAACCCGATACTCAGAATCTGCAGGCAGCTCGTTCCCCAACGCAAAACCTCAGCCTGGTCGGTAAACAGACTGGTGACGAACTCGGCGAAGACCAGCAGAAAAGCTCCGGTGATGGCCATGAATACCGCATTGTATTGCGCGGCTTTCCAGGTGGATTTTTCTGCGCGCTCGGGTTTCCCTGCACCGAGATTTTGCCCGACGAGCGTTGCTGCAGCGTTGCCGAGTCCCCAGGCAGGAAGGAAGATGAATTCCATCATTCGCAATGCGATCGTATACGCGGCGATGGCACTGCTGCCATAAATTGCAACGATTCGCATAACGCCGATCCAACTCGCCGTCGCGATAATGAACTGCGCGATACCTCCAAGAGAAATTCGGACCAGGCGCACTGTCAGCGCAAACTTCAGTCGCAGGTCGCTAATATGAAACTCAAGGCGGCCGCGGCCGTTCAGCAGGTACCAGAGCTGGTACGCAACCCCGATACCGCGGCCGATCGTTGTTGCGACGGCAGCGCCGGTAACACCCATTTCGGGAAATGGCCCGAGTCCGAATATCAAACAGGGATCGAGAACAATATTGATGCCGTTTGCTATCCAGAGCGACCGCAGTGCTACGGTCGCATCGCCGGCACCGCGGAACGCAGCGTTGAGCAAAAACAGATAGACGATGCTGAACGAACCGCCGAGCAATACCGTGGTGAAGCCGGTCCCGATTTCGATAATGCCGTCGGTGGCGCCCATGATCGCCAGCAGGTCACGGGCGAAAATGACGCCGCCAATGCCGATAATCACAGATAGTGCCGCGCCAACCCAAATGGCCTGGCCGGTGACCGTGGCCGCACCTCGAGTGTCGTTCTCGCCGATGCGCCGGGACACCATCGCGGTTACGCCCATGCCGAGTCCGATGGCGAGGCCATACAAAACAGCAATCAGTGCTTCGGTAATCCCGACCGCAGCGACCGCATCCGTACCGAGCCGAGACACGAATGCGATGTCGACGACGGCGAACACGGACTCCATGGCCATCTCAAGCATCATCGGAATCGCAAGCAGGCCCAGCGCCCGCCGGATTGAACCGGAAGTGAAATCCGTTTCATTGTCTCGCAGCGCTTCCCGCAGGAAAGTATTTGCGCGTATCCAGACGGATTGTGGTTCGACGGGATTGTTCATTACAATGGCTTGCTGCAGCGCGAGGTGGCTATGATGCCTGATGGTCTGACAATTCTCCTGATCTTTATCGCACTCGTCATCGTTTACACCGGCGCAAAGGTCATTGCGTACATGCGGCAAAGCGATCGGCAATGGGACCAGGTCGACAAGAGCAAGTTAAAAGAATGGGAGGACGACGATGACTGGTGATTCTCGACGTCCAGCCATTTATTGGCAGCGCCGGGCTATTCGCTAATGGGCTTGTCGCGGCGCAACAGGGTTTCCAGTTCCCGCGCAGTTTCTTTCGAAGTTTGAATTAGCTTTTCCTCCGAATCGTGAATTGCATGTTGTTCCTTCAGCAATTGCTCGTCACGCCGTTGGAACGTTTCAACGATTTGTTTTGCTTCGGCCTCATCACGGCCCATTTGCCGCAGCACCTGCTCGGACATGGCCAGGCTTGAAAGCAGGGTTTCGCGAAAAATGAACTCGATACCCAAATCCATCAGCCGGTGTGCGTGGCGCCGATTGCGAGCCCTTGCAATGATCTTCAGGTGCGGGAAGTGTCGCTGCACGGCTTCCGCGATCTTGATCGATTCCTCGAGGTCGGAAACTGCCAGAACGAAAACCTTTGCATGCGCGGCGCCGGCCGCGCGCAGCAGGTCCAGTCGGGACGCGTCTCCATAATGAACTGTCGAACCGTAGCGACGCACGAACTCGACCTGCGTCGAATCGTTTTCAAGAGCCGTGAACGATTTGCCGGTTACGTTCAGCAGGCGACCGATTATCTGGCCGACGCGTCCGAAGCCCGCGATGAGGATTTCATTTTCTTCGTCAGGATGTACGTCAAAATCCGGCTTGGGTGCTGTATTTAACTTGCGCCCGATAACATTGGCTGTCGCATATATCAGCGGCGTCAGCAGCATCGATATTGCGACGGCCAAAATCAGCTCGTCAATAATGCCCGGTGGCAGCACGGATTCGCTCGCGGCGATGGCGAGCAGGACAAATGCAAATTCACCACCCTGCGCCAGTACGGCAGCAAGTTTTATCGCCGCCGCGTTGTCGCACATACCAAATCGCCGCGCCAGGAAAAACAGTATCAGACCTTTTGTCGTCATCAGCAAGACAACGATGATCAGGATGCGCAGCGGTATTTCCATCAACAGCCCGAGGTTTACTGACATACCCACTGCGATAAAAAATAGTCCGAGCAGCAGCCCCTTGAACGGCGCGATATCGGCGACAAGCTGATGTCGAAACTCGGACTCAGCCAGCATCATCCCGGCGATAAAGGCACCCAGTACCATCGACATGCCCGCAAACTGCAACAACAACCCGGAGCCTATGACCACGAGCAGGGTTGCGGCAGTGAATATTTCCGGAATTCCGGAGCGCGCGGCAATCTTGAAAGCGGGTGTCAGGCCATAACGCCCGGCAAGGATCAGTCCACCGAGAGTCGCTGCCATCAATCCAAGTTGCGCGAAATCAACGCCATCGACAAATGATGCGTTGGCGCCCAGCAGTGGCAGCGTTGCGATCATCGGAATGGCTGCGAGATCCTGAAACAACAGAATGGAAAACGCGGCACGGCCATGACTGGTAGCGAGCTCCTTTTTTTCAGCGAGCATCTGCAGCACAAACGCAGTCGATGAGAGGCCCAGCACCAGCCCCGTTACGACGGCTTCATTGCGCGTCAGCCCTAACGCGAATGCCACCAGGGCAATCGCGATCGTCGAGATGACAACCTGCATTGCGCCGAGGCCAAATACCATGCGCCGCATGACCCAGAGTCGGGATGGTTTTAGTTCAAGGCCAACTATAAACAACAGGAACACCACGCCGAGCTCGGCAAAATGCAAGATGTGATCGACGTCCTGAACAAACGCAAGGCCGAAGGGTCCGATGATGATGCCCGCCGCGAGGTAGCCAAGCACGGAACCGAGGCCCAGACGGCGGCTCAGGGGCACGGCGACTACGGCGGCCAGCAAATACACCAGGGTCTCTGAAAGCATACTCATCGCGCACAGTCTAAAGCAGTCGTCGCAAATTGCTGCATTTTTCTATTACACTTGGCGGCGACGTGTTTCGCATCGCGGACCCTTCAGAGGCCAACTAGTTAGGAAGAGCAATGGACACAGGCAAGTCCCGTACACCCGAATTCTTATTCATCCTGGTGTCGCTGCTACTGGCGATCTCGGCATGCAGCGGCGACGGGAATAGTAATAACGATGCAAGCGATGCGGATCGGGCTAACGTCGATGCGATGTCGAAAGAGCATGCCAACGACAGCGGTGTGGCCAGCGAAGCGGCAAAAATTTCGCCGGCGAAACCGGTTATTTCGCAGACAATGGCGTATACCGAGTACAAGGATGAACTCGTCTATGGGTATTTTTCAGCGCCGGCCGACATGTTTGAGCCGCTGCCGGCGGTGATCATGATCCATGAATGGTGGGGGCTCAATGACAATGTTCGGGCAATGGCAGACCGGCTTGCCGGTGAGGGCTACATAGTATTTGCGGTCGATCTTTTTGGTGGTAAGACTGCAACGACGCCGGCCGCCGCACGCGTACTGATGCTGGAGGCCATTGAAGACGTCGAGTCTGGCCGCGCGAATATTCAGGCAGCGTTTGAATTTGTAAAAAATACGGCCGGGGCGCCGAAGGTCGGTTCTCTCGGCTGGTGTTTCGGCGGCGGCTGGTCGTTAACTACGGCGCAATTGTTTCCCAATGACCTGGATGCGGCAGTCATATATTACGGCCAGGTTACCGACGATGAAGAACTGTTGCGCCCGGTGAATGCGCCAATCCTGGGACTTTTTGCGGCAGAAGATACAGGCATCAAGGTCGAAACCGTGACAGCGTTTCGCGATACCTTACAACGGCTGCGTAAAGAACATATCGTGCACATCTACCCCGGCGTCGGGCACGCATTCGCGAATCCAACCGGGCGACGATACGACGCAGCAGCGGCGAGCGACGCCTGGGTACGAACACTGGATTTTCTGCAGGAACATCTGTCAGTCAACGGCTCCTGAGTCCGCGATGCTGAAGCGGGCGTTCGAAGTCACTTACAAGACCGGGCGACGTATTGTCGTCGCGGTTGTCGGCAGCAGCGTGCTATTGATAGGCATCATCATGCTGGTCACGCCGGGCCCCGCATTCGTCGTGATACCGGTCGGGCTCGCCATACTGGCCATTGAGTTTGTCTGGGCGCGCCACTGGCTGAAGAAGCTTCGGCAAATGATCAGCCGTCGCAATGCGGAAACCCGCGGCGATCGCGCCGATCAATATCGCTGAGGCACGAAACGGATAAAGAAAAGGCGCCGAAGAACTGAATTTCAATGCTTGAACCAGTAGTCCGTTCCGACACGGAGCGGTCTCCGGCGCCTTCAAGGTAACGGCAGGGGGGGGGATTGCCGCCGGGCCGTCAAGGCCCGTTATTCACCGTTTTGTAACGGTGAGCCCGGGTGCCGCCAGCCAGAACATCAGGGGGGGGAGAGATCTGGCTGGCGCCCCACCGGAGGGGGTTGTTAAATCTTATCTCTGTGCAGAATAGTGGAATTCAACCGTGCCCAGATCGCCTGCCAGCGCGCTGTCGGCCGATGCCCACACGGCGACGATGATCAGGACTGCGCCCAGCACAGCGAGAGAGTTTTCAAAATACTTGCTTTTCATGTCCATACCTTTAAGTTTTTCAGGCAACGCCGCATTTCCGTGCGGCCTTGCGTATCAATTAATCTCACTGCACCTATTGCACAAGCCGTGCCAAGTTTTGAGTTGCAATAAAATCAACAACTTATGGTATATCCAGCTTTACGAAATTCCGTAAATTACGAAATTCCGTGACTTTTTTTACGGAATTCCGTATAAAGCGCGGCGATGATCACGAAAAATGACTACCAGTGGCTGTTTCGCAAATCGCCGTCCATGGCGACATCGATTGCGAAAGACGGCGTATACCTCGATGTCAACGACGCGATGCTTGAACGGCTCGGGTACTCGCGCAAAGAAATGCTGGGTCGTATGCCGGAGGATTTCGCCACACCGGAAAGTGCTGTGCGTGTTCGCGAAGAATTGCGGCCTGCACTGCGGCGCACGGGGAAGCTCGAAAACAAGCCCATCAGTTTTGTCACAAAGTCCGGCGAAGTCGTGGACTGCATGACCAACGCAATCATCGAATACGACAAGGGCGGAAAGTTCATTCGCACCGTCGCAATGTATTCTGAAATCTCCGACCAGGCCCGCGCGAATTTCAAGTACCGGACGCTGTATCGAGCGACGCCCGCGATGTTGCACACAGTGGATGGCGACGGCCTGATCGTCACTGTGACAGATCACTGGCTGCAAAAACTCGGCTACAGCCGGGATGAGGTCATTGGTCGGCCGATTACCGATTTTTTCAGTTCGCGTGACCGCAAGTTTTACGCGGACGGGCGTATGCAAGAGCTTATTAGTGCCGGCGACTTCAATAACCTTGAGCGGCAGATGCTGACCAAGGATGGCAAGGTCCTTGACGTCGTCATGTCGGCGATCTCGCGCCGTGATGAGCATGACAGCGTCGACCGCATGCTCGTCGCTTCAAAAGACATCACTGACCGTCGCAAGGCGGAGCGTGAATTGCGACGCAGCCTCGCAGAAAATGCACGCCTTCGTGACGAACTCGAACGGGAACGTGATTACTTGCGCGAAGAAGTGAATGTCGCGATGAACTTCGGGCATATAGTCGGCACCAGTGATGCCTTGCGGCGCATGATGAAACGCGTTGAGGCGGTGGCCGAGACTCCGGCGAGCGTGCTGGTGCAGGGCGAGTCCGGAACCGGCAAGGAACTGGTCGCGCATGCCATACATCTGCAAAGTCCTCGTGCTGACCGACCGCTCGTCAAAGTCAACTGCGCGTCCATTCCAAAGGAACTCTTTGAAAGTGAATTTTTCGGTCACGTGAAGGGTGCTTTTACCGGTGCGCACAAGGATCGAATCGGGCGCTTTCAGCTAGCCGATGGTGGCACGATATTCCTCGACGAGATTGGTGAGATTCCACTTGAATTGCAAAGCAAACTGCTGCGCGTATTGCAGGAGAGCGAGTTTGAACGTGTTGGCGATGACGTTACCCGGAGTGTCGACGTTCGCGTAATTGCGGCTACTAACAAAAACCTTGAACAGCTCATTGTCGATGGCGAGTTTCGTGAGGACCTGTTCTATCGCCTGAGTGTCTTTCCAGTCGACGTGCCGGCGCTGCGGGACCGCGGTGACGATATCGTGCAATTGGCACAGCATTTTCTGGAGCAAACCTGTAATGAATTTGGCCGTGACGACCTGACATTAACCCAGTCGCAGGCCGCCAATCTGCGCGCTTACGACTGGCCCGGAAATATTCGGGAGCTCAAAAACGTCATTGAGCGCGCTGTGATTTTGTCGACCGGAAAAGTCCTGAGACTCGACTTGTCCATGCCCGGGCTGCGGGTCGGGGAAGACGATTTTTCGGCGGGAGACGTTGCCAGCAATGATGTGTTGACGGAACAGGACATGCGGGAGTTCCAGCGCAACAATATCGTTAAGGCCCTGGAGCGGTCGAATTGGAAAGTGTCGGGCAGCGGTGGTGCCGCGGAGTTACTGGGCATCAAGCCAACCACGCTGGCGGACCGGATTCGAGCACTGAAGATCAAAAAGCCGGAAGCTGCGTGAGCGGGGCCGGCCGCCGCCTGATTGTCCTGGCCATCCTGATTGCGCTGGCAGGCAGTGCAGCCTATCTCCCCGTCGCAGAATGGGTCACCGTGCTGGTCGCCTGGGGCAGGCAGCACGCAGTCGCGGGACCCGTTGCCTACGTTCTATTCGTTATTGTCGCCACCGTCTTGTTCCTGCCCGGGTCCATAGCGATGATGATTGGCGGATTTGTATTCGGTTTCCTTCCTGGCTTGCTGCTCGCCGCGATCGCTGTGCCGTTCGGCGCGCAAAGCGCATTCGAGTTCGGGCGCTGGGTCGTAAGGCCGTGGATACGCCGCAAGGTCGCAAACAACCAGCGCATGCACATGATCGAACACGCGTTGCGTGAAGAGGCATTCCTGATCATCGCACTGACACGGCTATCACTGATTGTACCGTTCAATTTGCTGAACTATGTTTACGGGGCGACCTCGGTCAAGGCGCGCACACATTTATTCGCAACTGCGCTCGGTATGCTGCCGGCGGTTGCTTTATACGTTTATCTGGGCACTCTTGCTCGCGATTTGAGTCAGATTCTGGCAGGCGATGTAGCGCCGCAGGCGTTGGGGTACTGGCTGCTGGCTGCGGGTCTGATCGTTATAGCCACTGCAGTCTGGGTGATTCAACGCACAGCACGACGTGTCCTTGAAAAACATCTGGCCAACACAGACGGAGCGAAGCAGGAAGAATGAAACGCGTACTACTAATTTTATTGCTCGCCACGGGCAGCGCCCAGTCAGCCGATACGACCTTGCCAGTGAATGTGCAGAGCGCGCTCAATATCCGTAATTTGCCCCACGACTCGCTGAGTTTGTCGGTCATCGATCTCGACACCGGCGACTCGGTTCTTAAGTGGCGCGCTACGCAACCGCGCAATCCGGCCTCGACGATCAAGCTCGTAACCACGCTGGTTGCGCTGGATTTGCTCGGCCCGACTTACCACTGGCGCACCGATATTTATGCACGCGGTGAGATAAAGGACGGCGTTCTCGACGGCGATCTTCTCATCAAGGGTTACGGTGATCCGTTCCTGGTGACCGAGCGCGTCTGGCAAATGCTGCAGCGGGTACGACAGGCCGGCATCCGGGAAATCCGCGGCGACTTACTCCTGGACGATAGCTGGTTTGACGTTTCCGAGCACGACCCGGCCGCCTTCGATCAGCAACCCTTGCGAGCCTATAATGTCGCGCCGAACGCATTGATGATGAATTTCAAGGTCGTGCGTTACTGGTTCGAGCCGAATCATGAAGCCGGTGCCGTGAACGTGCGCCTGGACCCGCCGTTACAGAATCTGCGTGTCGACAACCGGCTCGGACTGGCACGACAAAGCTGCCGCGGTTTCCAGCGGGGTATTACCATTACGAGCAACGAATCTGTCGATGCCATGACGTTCTCCGGCAAGTTTCCAAACGGTTGCAAGCGTTATGCAATGGATCGAACAGCGCTGTCGCACAACGAGTTTGCCTATGGACTTTTTAGCACTCTATGGCGCGAATCGGGGGGCATCTTTGCGGGTGGATATCGCAACGTAGTTGCCAGCGAAGACGAGGAACCGCTGTTGTCGTTCCGCTCACTGCCGCTGACCGATGTCATTTCGCGCGTCAATAAACACAGCAATAACGTTATGGCGCGACAACTTGTGTACACGCTGGCGGCCGAAGTCATGGGTGCACCGGGTAATGAAGAAGGCGGCAAGGCAGTCATTGCGAACTGGCTACGCGACACCGGGCTCGGTTCGAATCGCATATCGATTGATAATGGCGCCGGCCTGTCGCGTAGCACGCGGACGAGTACCGAGGACATGGCAAAAATGCTGCATTTCGCGTGGCAGCAGCCCTATATGCCGGAATACCTGGCATCGATGTCACTGTCGGGCCTCGACGGCACGCTGCGACGGCGCTTTGACGACGCGCGGCTGGATGGCAAGGCCCATATGAAAACGGGTTCACTCGATCATGTCACCGCCATTGCGGGCTATCTGCAGGCCCGTTCGGGCCGCCGCTTTGCCGTGGTTGCCATGCAAAATTACGAGGACGTCCACCGCGGTCCTGGCAAGGAGGTGCAGGAAGCGCTGTTGCGCTGGCTGTACGAGCAGTAAAACTGCGACGAAATGCCGCTGGGTCCGAGTTCGGCCTGTAGTACACTCGCGACGGGCAATGGAGATTGAAAATGCGGGCGACGTATTGTTTTTTATACGGATTACTGGCGGTTTTACCGCTGTCCGTGGCTGCACAGACGGTGTATGTGACCGATAATTTGCGGCTCGGCCTGCACGAGGCGGAAGATACTTCGGGCCGGCCATTCCGGATGCTGGAAAGTGGTCAGGAAATGGAAATCCTGAGTCGCGATCGCAATTACGCCAACGTGCGCCTGCCGGACGCGACCGAGGGTTGGGTGAAGAATGCCTACCTCGTCGAGGAAAAGCCGGCGAAGCTCATCGTTGCCGAAATCACCGCTGAACGCGATGCGCTGATTGCTGAACTGAATACAACCCGGGAATCCTTCGCAGCACCCGCGGCGACGATTGACGCGTTGCGAGCAGAGCTCGCACAGGCAGAAAGTCGCATCGGCGAGGCCCAGTCGCGGATCGAAGAGCTGCAAACCGAAAACCAGGGATATGCGGGGCTGAAAGAACAATATCGCGGCAGTTTGCCGCTTAGCTGGGTGGCCGCGGCGATTGTCGTATGCCTGATCGCGGGTGTGTTGCTGGGCATGTGGTGGGTCGATCGCCAAAGCCGCAGTCGCCACGGGGGCATCCGGATCTACTAGCCATCCGCGCTTATAAGCACACGTTATAAGTGGTCGTTATAAGCCGATAACCAACAAACCGTTCACGCCCGGCCAGCCGCTCCTTAAGGTTGTGTCAGCCGCCGCGCTCTCGTCGCGGCGATGATGCAAGCTAAGGAGTAGCCTGATGAGTGGATTGCCCGCCGGCGCGTTGCCGCTGGATACGGAACAAGCGAACAACCTGAATGTTGCAGTTAGCGGCCTGACGGCACAGCAGCTGCAGTGGGTGTCGGGCTACGTAGCCGGTCTCGCAGCGGCGAATGGCGATGCAGGTGCGCTGATGCGGGCGCCGGCAACAGCGGATACCTCCACAGCGGCGGCAAACAGCGACGAAAAACTCACCGTCCTGTACGGCTCGCAAACAGGTAATGGTGAGGCGCTTGCACAAGCGTTGGCCGAAAAAGCCGACGCGCAAGGCTTTGCCGCGCGTGCAGTGAGCCTGGCGGACTTCAAACCGGCCAGCCTGAAGCGAGAGTCGCTGGTGACGTTTGTCGTCAGCACGCACGGCGAAGGTGACCCACCGGACGATGCTGAAATCTTCTACGAATACCTGATGTCCGAAAAGGCGCCGAAGCTCACCGGCCTGAAATACTCGGTGCTGGCGCTCGGCGACAGCAGCTATGTCAATTACTGCCAGACTGGCCGCGATGTCGATGCGCGCCTGGCCGAACTGGGGGCAGAGCAATTCGCAGCAACCGTCGAGTGCGACCTGGACTACGACGACCCGGCGGATGCGTGGACGGCGCGCGTGATCGACAGCTTGCCTGACTTGCTGCAATCAGGCGCAGCGCCCGCCGTGCCGATTCTGCGTGCGGTGCAGGACGTATCGGCCTATGACAAGTCGAACCCGTTTGCGGCGGAGATCCTGGTTAATCAGAAAATCACCGGCGCCAACTCAAGCAAGGATGTGCGACACATCGAGTTGTCACTGGAAGGCTCGGGGCTGACGTACGAACCGGGCGATGCGCTGGCCGTGCTGGTCGCGAACCCGCCGCAATTAGTCAGCGAAATACAGGCGCAGCTCGGTTTTGACGCGCAGCAGGACGTCGTCGTTCGCGACGAGACGATGCCGCTGGAGCGAGCGCTAGGCGACGCGCTTGAAATCACGGCGGTTAACCTCGGGTTCCTGCGTGACTGGGCAGCGATCGCCGGCAGTGAAGCGCTCACTCAGCTTGTGGAAGGCGGCGATGCAAGCCTGCTCGGTGAATTTGTTGATACCCACCAGGTTATCGATGTCGTGCGCAAGTACCCGGCAACGGTGGGGGCACAGCAATTCGTCGATATGTTGCGACGCCTGAGCCCGCGCTCGTATTCGATTGCCTCCAGCCTGGCGGCGAATCCGGACGAAGTGCACCTGACGGTCGCCGAGGTACGCTATACCGCGCACGGCAGTGAACACTGGGGTGCGGCGTCAACCCATCTCGTTGACCGATTGCAGGAAGGCGATACGGTGCCGGTGTATATCGAGCGCAATACCCGATTCCGGCTGCCGGCAGCCGATGTGCCGGTCGTAATGATCGGTCCCGGTACCGGCGTTGCCCCGTTTCGTGCGTTTATTGAAGAACGCAACGAACTCGGTGCCAGCGGTGACAACTGGCTGTTCTTCGGCGATCGAAATTTTGACAGTGACTTCCTCTATCAACTCGAATTACAACGGCACCTCAAGCAGGGCAAGTTGCAGCGCCTTGATGTCGCTTTCTCGCGTGATCAGAGAAAGAAAGTGTATGTGCAGGACCGAATTCGTGAAAACGGTGCCGAGTTGTATCGATGGATCGAGAACGGCGCTGCAATTTATGTCTGCGGTGACGCAAAACACATGGCGGGCGATGTCAATGATGCCTTAATCGAAGTGCTTGCCACGCACGGCGGCACGGACGCAGAAAGCGCCGCGCAAACGCTGAAGGACCTGCGATCGGCAGGCCGCTACCAGCGAGACGTTTACTAATGAGTGAACAGAAGCTCAGCGACGTCGAACACATCAAGGCGGACAGCCGGCATCTGCGTGGCACGCTCGCGGAAAGCCTGCTCGATCCCCTGACGGGTGCGATCGCCGACAGCGACACGCAGTTGTCGAAGTTTCATGGCATCTACCAGCAAGACGACCGGGATATTCGCAGTGAGCGTGCCCGGCAGAAACTGGAACCGGCTTACAGCTTCATGATTCGAGCGCGAATTCCCGGCGGACTGTTGACCACGGCGCAGTGGCTCGGCCTCGACCGGATCGCGACCGAGCACGCCAATCAGTCGATTCGCGTCACAACCCGGCAGGCGATTCAGTATCACGGTGTTGTCAAACGCAACCTCAAGCAGACCATTGCCGAGATCAACCAGGCGACACTGGACACGATCGCGGCGTGTGGCGATGTGAACCGCAATGTCATGTCCCCGCCATTGCCGGCACTGTCGAAGATTCACCGGCAAGTACAGCATTCTGCAGAAGCCCTGTCTGAGCACCTGGCGCCACGAAGCCGCGCGTACCATGAAATCTGGCTGGATGGTGAAAAGCTTGCATCGTCACAACAGGAAGTCGAACCGATTTACGGCGACACCTACCTGCCACGGAAATTCAAAGTGGCATTCGTTATTCCGCCGCAAAACGATGTCGATGTGTTCGCGCAGGACCTGGGATTTATTACGATCGTCAACAACGGTGAAATCACCGGCTTTAATGTCACCGTTGGCGGCGGCATGGGCATGACGCACGGCGAGACCGCAACCTATCCGCGGCTCGGTGATGTTCTCGGCTTCATAAAGGCGGGCGATGTGCAGGCGGTTGCCGAGGCCGTCGTAACAACGCAACGCGATTACGGCGATCGAACGAATCGCAAGCATGCGCGGTTGAAATACACGATCGATGACAATGGCGTTGACTGGTTTCGAGGTGAGGTTGAAAAACGTTCCGGCGTTACGTTTTCAGCGGCAGAAAAGTTTGCGTTTGTCGCCAATGGCGATAGCTACGGCTGGCAAAAAGACGATGTCGATTCGTGGCACTACGGGCTGTTTATCGAAAACGGCCGTGTGAAGGACGATGGCGAGCGCCGCCTGCTCAGTGGGCTGCGTGAAATAGCCAGGCTGCACAACAGCGAATTCCGGCTGACGCCGAACCAGAACCTGGTGATCAGCAAAGTCGCCGAGTCACACAAGGCAGGCATCGATCAACTTCTCCGCGATTACGGCATTGAGAACAGTGTCCAGGCGAGCAGATTGAGACTGAATTCGATGGCCTGCGTCGCGTTTCCGACCTGCGGTCTGGCAATGGCCGAGAGCGAACGTTATCTGCCATCGCTCATCGACAAGCTGGACGCCATGCTGGCGCGTCACGGCTTGTCCGATGACGCGATTACGATCCGCATGACAGGCTGTCCGAATGGCTGCGCACGGCCGTATATCGCTGAAATCGGACTGGTCGGAAAGGGCCCCGGCCGTTACACGCTGTTTCTCGGCGCGGCGTTCGCCGGCGAACGCCTCGGCCGGCCGTTTCTGGACAATGCCAATGAGGCCGAGATTCTTGATGCACTGGATCCATTGTTGGCCGATTACGCGGAGCAACGCAACGCGGGCGAACATTTCGGGGACTTCCTGATTCGCGCCGGTGTCGTGCGTGAAGTTACAGCCGGGAGACTGATTCATGAAAGCTGAAGACAGAGTCGCGTCCGCCTTAAAAACACTACCGGGCCAGCATATTGTGACATCGAGTTTTGGCGCCCAGTCGGCGGTGATGTTGCACCTGGTCACTCGACAGGCAGCGGATATTCCGGTTGTGCTAATCGATACGGGCTACCTGTTTCCGGAAACCTATCAGTTCATCGATGAACTGACCGCGCGTCTGAAACTCAACCTGCAGGTTTATCGCCCGGCGCTTTCCAGTGCCTGGCAGGAGGCGCGCTTTGGCAAGCGCTGGGAGCAGGGTCTTGAGGGGCTCGATGATTATAATCGGGACAACAAGGTTGAGCCGATGCAACGTGCGATCGAGGAACTCAACGTTGGCACCTGGTTTTCCGGATTGCGCCGGGGCCAGTCAATTGATCGCGCGAAAACTCCGTTCGTCGAAGCATCCGGTGACCGCTTCAAGGTTTATCCGATCGCCGACTGGACCGACAAAGACGTTTACGATTATCTCAAGCAACACGATTTGCCGTATCACCCATTGTGGGAAAAGGGCTACGTGTCGATCGGCGATGTGCACACCACCAAATCGCTGGCAGACGTGGACAATGTCGAGGAGACGCGTTTTTTCGGCTTGAAACGCGAGTGCGGCCTGCACGAGCTGGATTTTGGTAAGAATATTGCCGGAGCCAGAACCGCGTAGGCGGTCAGGCGGCCGCGGTGACGTCAGTATCGCAGCCGCCGCGGATCGGTAACTCCGCGGCGTCGAACAGGGCATCAATTTCGCTTTGCGACGTAGCGCGGCGAATTTCGTCAAGTTGCCGACTAGTGACATGTGACGCAAACAACTGAATAAAGTCGAACATATAGCGTCGTAATACAGCGTTCTTGCGGTAGCCGATCCATGTCATGCTGCGCGGAAACAGGCCCTCTGCATCGATGACCTGCAAGTCTTTTCGGTCGTCGCAGTCGGCCGCCATACTGGCGACAATGCCGACACCGAGGCCCATCCGCACATAGGTTTTGATGACGTCTGCATCGCGAGCCGTAAAGACCACGTCGGGCTCGAGTCCTTCCTGTTCGAAGGCACGTTTGAGCGAAGACTGACCGCCAAAACTGAAGACGTAAGTGACCAACGGAAATTCGGCGAGGTCATGCAGGGTTATTTTGCGATCCAGCTTGGTGAGTTCATGCCCTTTTGGCACCACAATCGATCGATCCCAGCGGTAACTTGGCACCAGCAGCAATTCCTCGAAGAGATCGTTCGAGCCCGTTGCGATGGCGAAGTCGATGTTATTTGCAGCCACCATGTCCGAAATTTGTTCCGAGGTACCCTGGTGCAAATTCAGCCCGACTTTCGGAAAGCGTTTGCGAAATTCGGAAACGATGTCCGGCAACACATAACGCGCCTGCGTATGCGTCGTC
Organism: uncultured Woeseiaceae bacterium; assembly: GCA_963976215.1. Classification (GTDB taxonomy): domain Bacteria; phylum Pseudomonadota; class Gammaproteobacteria; order Steroidobacterales; family Woeseiaceae; genus UBA1847. The sequence goes on from CAXBJV010000019.1 coordinate 19,577, forward strand.
GCGATGGACAAAGAGCCTTCTTCTTCCTCGTAGTAATCCGATGCGAGGCTGCGAATATTGTCCGCCTCCCGCATGATGATGCGTGCCCGTTCAATAACCTGGTGTCCCGCGGCGGTAATGCCGCCAAGGCTCTTGCCCTTGCGCGTAAATAACTGCATGCCGAGCTCTTCTTCGAGCAGTTTGAGCTGCTTGGACACGCCGGGCTGGCTGGTGTACATGCGCTCGGCGGCCGCAGTGATGTTCAGCCCATTGTCGACTATGGCCAGCAGGTATTTGAGTTGTTGCAGTTTCATCGATGCGTATTCTTTTGCTATTGAGTCTATGACCAGCACAAACCCGTTCAGTTTCCATTTCCTTTCACAGGTATACCAGAAACTTATAACCGAAGGCTATATATGCAGAAACACCCCGTCTTTTGGGGGCTGCAGGCAGTGGCTATAGTAAACGCCCGTTATCGCTGGACCCGTCCCTGTGGACTATTTCCCCGCATTCCTGAATCTACGCAATCGCCCCTGTCTCGTGGTCGGCGGTGGCGACATTGCGCTGCGCAAGGCGCGTTTGCTGAGCTCGGCGGGCGCACGCCTGACACTGGTCGCCCCGGATATGAGCGCGGCAATCCTCGAGTTTGCGCAGCAGCGAGATGTTGCGCTGGTACAGCGAGAATTTACGGCTGCAGACCTGGACCGGCAATGGCTGGTCGTCAGCGCCACCGGCATACCCGCAGTCGAGCGCGCGGTATTCCAGCAGGCTGAGGAGGCCGGCGTGTTTTGCAACGGCGTCGACGATATCGAAAACTGCAGCTATATCACGCCGGCGATCGTCGACCGTGGCCCGATCGTGGTCGCGATTTCGTCGGCTGGATCGGCGCCGGTGCTGGCAAGGAAAATTCGTGAGCAAATTGAAGCGCTGCTGCCCGCTGGCATTTCGCATCTTGCTACGCTCGCTCGCAACTGGCGCGGTCGGGTGCGTTCAAAACTTGGCGACCTGCTGTCCCGGCGACGATTCTGGGAGTCTGTATTCGAGGGGCCTGCTGCCAGCGCTGCGATAGCCGGTAATTTAGCCGCTGCCGAAGCGCATATGCGCGCCGGCCTTGAGGCGGCAAGCGGCGACGAAGAAACTGCCGGTCACAGCGGTGAGGCGTGGCTGGTCGGCGCCGGACCGGGTGACCCGGGCCTGCTGACGCTTCGCGCATTGCAGATCATGCAGAAAGCCGATGTCATTCTTCACGATCGCCTGGTCTCGGAGGAGGTTATGGCGCTGGCGCGCCGCGACGCGGAAGTGATTTCGGTCGGCAAGACACCGGGTTGCAGAGTCAATTCACAGGACGAAATAAACGCGTTGCTGGTGAAGCTTGTGAGCGAAGGCAAGAGGGTTTGCCGACTAAAAGGCGGTGACCCGTTTATATTCGGTCGTGGCGGTGAAGAAGCAGAGGCCCTGCGCGCGGCCGGGCAACGATTTGAGGTCGTTCCGGGTATTACTGCAGCAGCCGGGTGTGCCGCTGCGGCGGGTATCCCGCTGACCCATCGGGACCGGTCACAATCGGTCGCATTTGTTACCGCTCATGGCAAGGATTCGGTCGACAACCTGGACTGGCCGGCGCTCGCGCGAGATCGACAGACACTGGCGTTCTATATGGCGGTAAAGCGATTTCCGTTGTTGATGAATCGCCTGATTCAGAACGGCCGCGCTGCGGATACGCCGGTTGCTATTATTGAAAGAGGCACGACACCCAGGCAGCGCGTTGTACGCGGTACACTGGGGCAGCTAAGCTTACTCGCGGAAGCGCATCGCATCCAGGCACCTGCAATGTTGATTGTTGGCGCAGTTGCGGCGCTCGGCGACGACGTCGTCCGCGACGAGCCGCAGTCTTCGATCAAATATGATAATTCACAGTACTCGATCCAGAATAAGAGGCAAATAAAATGATCTACAACAATATTCTCGAAACAATTGGCAATACACCGATTGTTCGCCTCAATAAAATGGGGCCGGACCATGTTGACCTGTACGTGAAAGTGGAGTCTTTTAATCCACTGGCATCGGTAAAAGATCGACTGGCATTCGCGATTATCAACGATGCGGAGCAACGCGGTCTGTTAAAGCCGGGGCAAACGGTTGTCGAAGCGACCTCCGGAAATACCGGTATTGCGCTGGCGATGGTCTGCGCGGCGAAAGGCTATCAATTTGTTGCGACGATGGCTGATTCCTTCTCTATCGAGCGGCGCAAGATCATGCGTGGGCTTGGTGCCAAAGTGATCCTTACACCGGCGGCCGAACGCGGCACCGGCATGGTGAAGAAGGCGGAAGAACTGGCGGAAAAACACGGCTGGTTCCTGGCGCGACAGTTCGAGAACGAAGCCAATCCCGACTATCACCGCAATACGACCGGCCCGGAGATCCTGAGCGATTTTGCGGGCAAGCGTCTGGACTACTGGGTGACCGGGTACGGGACCGGTGGGACCATGACGGGAGCTGGCGAAGTTCTGAAGCTTGCGCGTCCCAACATAACTATCGTCGCAACCGAACCCGCAGGTGCCTCGCTGTTGTCCGGTGCTGATTGGGCACCGCACAAAATTCAGGGCTGGACACCGGACTTTATTCCGGACGTACTTAGCCGGGAAGTCTTTGATGAGTTGCTGCCGGTCACTGACGAGCAGGCAATCGAAGTGTCGCGTGAGTTGGCGGCGAAAGAGGGCATTTTTTGCGGTATCTCTTCCGGTGCTACGCTCGCCGCAGCGCTCAACACTGCGGACAAGGCAGCAAAGGGTTCAGTGATCCTTGCGATGCTGCCGGATACCGGTGAACGCTATTTGAGTACACCGCTGTTTGAAGGCGTCAATGAAGGTTCGGACGACGACTGGCTGGCTACTTTATAATTCAGATCGCACATCCGGGCACTTTAGTGCTGTAAATCAAGGCAAAATTACTTTCACCTGAGACTTATGTCACAGCAGCATTGCGGTCCTGCTGGCATCGTGGGCGTTGATTTCAACGCAATGATTGCCTGGAAGAATCGTGTCAGCAGACGTTCGTGCCCTGATAACAGACAAGAGCCTCAGCAAAGTCGGTGGTCTGCTGCACTCCCTCGTTCCGCGAGCCAAGGTGTTTTGTTTCTATACACGACACAAGGAGTGTATCTGGAGCAGCGACGGTGGCGAAGATTTCGAGGTCGATAACTTCGTCACGGATTTGCCGCGCGAAGCGATCGAAAGCGTCGCCGACGAAAATGATTGTGTCCGGCGAACCTTGTCCTCCGGGCGGACAGTGCTGGCATTACCGGTGCTGGACGACGTGGGCAAGCACATTGGCCTGTTAACTGCGCTGTTTTCGAAGAACGATGGCAAATCATCGTCGTTCAATCCGAAACTCCTGAAGAAGATTCTTGCACCGGCTATTGACCTGATCGCCGACAGCGTCGGCTCCAGCAGAGAGCTCCGCAAACTGTCGCAGGACTCGAAGGCCATCCGCCAGGAACTCGAATTCGTTTATGAATTGGACGAGAAGATTTATGGCGCATCGGGACGCCACTCGAGCCTGGCACAGCTGGTCGGGCGCAGTGGTCGCTTCCTGGGCATCAACTACACCGTATTGCTGATCCCGTCGAAACGCATTCGCATCAGTGCCACGCATTCAAGCTGGAAAGCAGTTAACCGGAAAGTGCTCGATCGCTACTTGATTGACCAGCTTATGCCCAAGCTGGAGGGTGAGCGTAAACCGGTCGTCTTCGAAGTTGCATCCCTGGACGATGACAACTGCTCGGTGGACACCGGCTACCAGGCGTTGCTGTGTCCGCTGCTGGATCGCCAGGGAAACGTCGAAGGTGTGCTGGCGCAATTGGGGCGTGTTGATCAAAGCAAGTTCAGTGTCGGCGATCGCCGCTTCATGTCACATATCGGCCGCAAAGTTGAATACGTCATTGAACAGTCTTTCGATACGATGACCGGTCTGATGAATCGTGCCGGACTCGAAGCGCAGCTGTCGGAATCGTTTGCAGACCTGCAGTCGGATAGCGATACCCATCAGATCATCTATTTCGATCTCGATAATCTGCAACTGGTCAATGACACTTTTGGGCGCAGTGCGGGTGACGATGTTATCCGCCGATTTGCACGCTTGCTGGAGGAAGACCTGCCGAAAAGTGCGGTGCTGTCGCGCCTGACCGGTGACGACTTTTGCATGCTGTTGACCCACGCAGATTCAGATGCAGCACTTGATTACGCAAACAAAGTTCGCGACAAGACTGCAGCGCTTCGCTATTTAGAAGGTGACAAGTCCCTGCAGGTCACAATCAGCGTCGGTATTGCCGAATTTGATCGTCACATCGGCGATGAAAGCAACGTACTGACGACCGCCAGGATGGCCTGCGAAGCGGCCAAGGAACATGGGCGCGACCGCGTCGAAATTTACGACCAGAGCAACCGTAGTGTCATACGCCGCTACGACGATATGCAGCTGGTGACCAACATCCAGCAGGCGCTTGACGGCGATAAGTTCGAATTGCTGGCACAGCCGATCACCGGCCTGAGCGGCAATTCGCCACAATTGCGCTACGAAGTTTTGCTGCGAATGCAGGATGGCGAAGGCGGTCATATTGAAACCAAGGCCCTGTTTTCGGCGGCCGAGCGCTACCGGATGATGCCGCAGATCGATCGCTGGGTCGTATCCAAGACCATCGCGAAGCTCGCGGCGGTATCGGAAGTCGTCGCCAGCCAAAAAGCGGTGTTTGCCATGAACCTCTCTGGCCAGTCGCTCGGGGACGATGACTTCCTGCAGTTTATCGAGGCAGAGATCGACAACAGCGGAATCTGCGACACGTCACTGTGTTTTGAGATCACCGAGTCAGCGGCCGTATCAAACCTGAAAAAGGCACAGGCCTTTATCGATCGATTGCGCGCACGCGGCTGCCAGATATCGCTGGATGATTTTGGCGCGGGGCTGAGTTCGTTTGCTTACTTGAAAAACTTCAATGTCGATACCCTGAAGATAGACGGCGGATTCATCCGCGATATTACAGAGAACCGGATTTCCGAATCGATGGTAGCGGCAATTACCCAGGTAGCGAAGGTCATGGAATTGAGCACTGTCGCCGAGTACGTCGAAACCGACGAGGTACGGAGGCTGGTTCGCGAGCTTGGCGTTGACTTTGCCCAAGGTCATTATATCGGCAAGCCAGTTTCGCTCGATGCCACGCTTGGCAAGATAGTCGAGTCCCCAGCGGCCTGAAACCAGGACATTGCGCGACTAAAGCACCGTCTGGCGCCTGAATTTCGATAGACTTCGGGCATGACATCCTCTGCTGAGCGCACCATCACTGAATTACCCGAAACTCTGCAACCCGCGGCCCAGCTGTGGGTTGAGCAGGTCATTGACGACGGGCATACGATTCCGGATGACCTGCTAGCGCCCCTCTTAAGGTGTGTGGCATGCAGCGAATTCGCAGCAACGACACTGCGACGAGAGTTTACGTGGTTTGTCGCAAATGCCGCGTCATTCGCGCACACAGCCGACTCATCCAATCTGGACAGTTTCGTCGAGTGGACGCAAAAAAACTGTTCCGATCAGGCCGAGCTCAAGTCCGCGTTACGCAAGTTCCGCAACCGGTTTTTGCTGCGCGTGTTATGGCGTGAGGTGCACCGGCTTGCAGATGTTAAAGAAACACTGACGCAATTGTCATTGTTAGCAGACCGGTTACTCGAGGTGGCCATGCGGGCCGCAGAACAGGACCTGCATTCGCGCTTCGGCCTGGTTCGCAACCGCGACGGCGAAAAGGTTTCTCTGGTCGTTCTCGGCATGGGCAAACTGGGTGGCCGGGAACTGAACTTTTCATCCGACATCGACCTGATTTTTTGCTACCCGGAAGATGGTGTAACGGATGGCGAACGGTCACTCAGCGCGCAGGAATATTTTACTCGTATGACGCGCTACGTGATTGCGCTCCTCGATGAAGTTACAGCGGATGGCTTTGTGTTCCGCGTCGATACGCGTCTTCGGCCATTTGGCGAAAGCGGCCCGCCCATTGTCAGTTTTGCGGCGCTTGAGTCGTATCTGTTGCAGCACGGCCGGGACTGGGAACGCTACGCGTATGTGAAAGCGCGTATCGTCGGCTGGCAACCGCCGTCGCCGGTCGCCGAAAGCCTGTATACGCAACTGATCCAGCCTTTCGTGTACCGCCGATATCTCGATTATGGTGTCTTCGAGTCAGTCCGCGAGATGCAGCGACTGATTGCGACCGAGGTGCGACGGCGTGAACTGGAGCACAACGTCAAGCTGGGCCCCGGGGGTATTCGCGAAGCGGAATTTATCGTACAGGCAATGCAGCTGGTGCGTGGTGGCAGTGAGGTCGAGTTGCAAAGTCGCGAATTACTAACGGTGCTGCCAAAACTGGTAAATGAGCGGGGACTGACCGCGGCAGCCGCCGACGAATTGGCTATTGCCTACTGTTATCTGCGGCGCGTCGAGAATTTCATCCAGGCAATACGGGACCAGCAAACTCACGACCTGCCCGACAGTGAAACAGACCGCGAACGACTGCGGCTGGCCATGCAGTGTGAGAGTTGGGATACATTCTTTGCCAAGCTCAGCGAGCATCGGCAGACGATCTCGACGCACTTCAACTCGATCGCGTTTCGCGATGACGACGATGACCGGCCGGCCGAACATTCGTTTCGACAGCTTTGGGAATCGTCCGCCAGCGCGGAGCGGTGGGCCGACGCATTGCGCAATGCCGGCTCCCTCGATGGCGAGATTCTCGCAACTCACATTGTCGATTTCGCAGCGCTGCCGGGAACGCAGCAGATTGATTCCGTGTCGGGCGAGCGCTTACGACGATTCATGCCAAAACTTCTGGCCACGGTTGTCGAGTCGCCGCGCCCGGTTGCAGCGTTGAGACGTACTTTGGCGATTACGCAGGGCATATTGCGGCGCAGTGCATATCTCGCGTTGCTCAATGAAAATCAGCATGCGATGTCGCGGCTCGTTGGCCTTTGCGGGCGCAGCCAATATATCGCTAACCAGATCGCCCGCTACCCCGCATTGCTCGATGAGCTGCTGGACCCCTGCGGCTATACGGACGAGATTACGAGAGCCGAAATCGAGGCTGAGCTGAAACAAAAACTAAGCGGTGTCGATACGACCGACAGCGAGCTGCAAGTGCAGACTATTGCGCAATTCCAGCGCGCGACGATGTTTCGCATCGCCGTCGCCGACTTTAATGATCAATTGTCGATCATGAAAGTCAGCGACGCGTTGACGTGGCTGGCGGAGGTCGTCCTGGAAGAAGCCTTGCGTGTCGCGTGGAATGATCTCGTCGCGCGGCATGGCGCGCCACACTATGTTCGCGACGGCATACGCCACCCGGCCGGCTTTGGCGTTGTTGCATACGGCAAGCTGGGAGGCATCGAATTATCCTATGGCTCGGATCTCGACATCGTTTTCCTGCACGATTCAGCTGGCGAGAAGCAGATGACAGACGGCGATCGGCCGCAGGACAATGCGCTGTTTTTCAGCCGCCTGGTGCGCAAGCTGGTGCACTTTTTGACGACGCAAACGGGGTCGGGTGCACTGTACGAAGTCGACACGCGGCTGCGCCCGGACGGGCGCTCCGGCTTGCTGGTGACCAATACCGAGGCCTTCGAGACCTACCAGGTAGAAAATGCCTGGACCTGGGAGCATCAGGCGCTGTTGCGTGCCAGGGCGGTTGCAGGCAGCGCATCGATCGCGGCTGAGTTCGAACGAATTCGCCGCGAAACCTTAAGCAACAGGGTGCGTCGCAAGCAATTGCGCGAGGATGTCGTATCGATGCGCCGCAAGATGCGCGACAAGCTCGATCGCAGCGATGGCTCACATTTCGACCTCAAGCATGGACAGGGTGGTATAGGCGACATTGAATTCCTGGTGCAATACCTGGTGCTGCGCGAGGCGAAGTCGCACCCGGAAGTGACCTGCTATTCGGACAATATTCGCCAGATCGACGCGCTCATTGATGCGGGTATCATCGCTGATCCGCCGGGCAGGCAATTGCAGGACGTTTATCGCGTATACCGCTTGCACCTGCACAGGCGGGTGCTTAATGGACAGAATGCGCTGTGCGGCCCGGACCGCTTTGTCAGCGAACGGGAGTTCGTCGCGTCACTCTGGGATGACTGGCTCGGCGGAGACGCCTATAATTCTTTGTCCCGTCAATAAAACAAAAGAGAGCACCGTGGCAGCGAGAGCAGGAACCATTGACCAGAATTTGATCCCGGCAAATGCGCAGAATCGTTACGCCGTACGCCCGAAAGACCTGCCGTTGAGCTGCCCGATGCCCGGCATGTACCTGTGGAACTCGCATCCGAAAGTGTACTTGCCGATCGAAGCCACGGGTGAAGCCAAATGCCCCTACTGCGGCGCCCACTACCATCTGCAGGCTACTGACGAGTAATCGTGTTTATCGTCACCGGCGGAGCCGGATTTATCGGCAGCAATCTTGCCCGCGCACTTATCGATCGCGGCTGCAACGACGTGGTCGTTGTGGACGACATGACCGATGGTCACAAGTTCGCCAATATTTCTGACCTCGGTATCGCGGACTATCTGGACAAGGATGAATTCGTCGCGCGCCTGGCAAGGGACGGCGGCTTTGCCCGCGGTATCAAGGCGATATTCCACCAGGGCGCCTGCTCAGCGACGACCGAGTGGAACGGGCGTTACATGATGGAAAACAACTACAGCTATTCGCAGACGTTGTTGCATCATTGCCTGCAAAACAATACCCAGTTCATCTATGCGTCATCAGCATCGGTGTACGGTGGCTCGACGGAGTTTGTCGAAGATCCATTGTTTGAGAACCCGTTGAACGTTTACGGCTACTCCAAGGTTCAGTTTGACCGCTACGTTCGCCGCAATGCGCTGGATGCGAATAGCCAGGTTGTTGGTCTGCGATATTTCAATGTCTACGGTCCCCGCGAGCAGCACAAGGGATCGATGGCAAGTGTCGCGTATCATTTTAACAACCAGATTCGTGATGACGGCGAGGCGCGTCTTTTTAGCGGATCGGGCGGCTACGGCGATGGCGAACAGGTGCGTGATTTCGTCTACGTCGATGACGTTTGTAACGTTAACCTGTGGTTTCTCGACAACCCGCAGGCGTCAGGCATTTTCAATACCGGCACCGGGCGCGCGCAGAGTTTCAACGATGTCGCGAATGCGGTTATTGACTGGCATGGCAAAGGGAAAATTCGCTACATACCGTTCCCGGACCATCTCGTAGGTGCTTATCAGAGCTTTACCCAGGCCGATCTTACGCAATTAAGGGCGTCGGGCTGCGACGTGGAATTCCGGCCTGTCGAAGCAGGGGTCAAGGACTACCTGGATCAAATTGGCTAGCGAATCGATATTGCTGGTTGGGCCATCATGGGTCGGTGACATGGTGATGGCGCAGTCGCTCTTCAAAACCCTCAAAACCGGTGACAGTGACCCTATTTTGGACGTGCTTGCACCCGCCTGGTCACTGCCTGTCGTTGCCCGCATGCCAGAGGTGCGCGACGGGATCGCATCGCAAACCGCACACGGTGAAGCTGGCATTGGCAAGCGCAGGAAAATTGCGCGTGAATTGCGGCACAAGGGCTACGATCGGGCCATCGTTCTGCCGCGCTCGCTGAAGTCCGCGTTAATTCCTTTTTTTGCCGGGATTCCCGTACGCACCGGTTTTCGCGGCGAGTCGCGCTATTTCCTGATCAATGACATGCGTCCGTTCGACCGGGAGTTACTCGATCAGACGGTAAAACGATTTGTTGCACTGGGATTGCAGCCAGGTGAGTCGCCAGCAAAGATTCTGCACCCTGAACTGCAGGTGTCAGAACCCGATCAGCAACGACTGATCAAGAAACTGTCGCTCGACACTGCGCGGCCGATTATCGGCATGATGCCAGGTGCGGAATACGGTCCGGCGAAGTGCTGGCCATTGGAATATTTTGCAGAACTTGCAGCGATGCTCGACGCATCGGGCTATGCGGTCTGGGTCATGGGATCCGATAAAGATGCGGCGGCCGGCAACGAAATCGCCGCTGCAGGACATGCGCTTAATCTTTGCGGTAAAACCGAGCTGGTTGATGTCGTGGACTTGCTGGCACTGTGTGAACAGGTCGTCAGCAACGACTCCGGACTGATGCACATAGCGGCGGCGGTCGGCACCCATGTGCATGGCATCTACGGCTCGTCTTCGCCGTTGTTCACGCCGCCACTCACCGCCCGGCGCGACATCCATTCACTGGGCCTGGATTGCAGTCCGTGCTTTGAGCGCACCTGTCCATTGCAGCACCTGCGCTGTCTCAAAGAGATCCTACCACAGGATTTACACGCAAAAATCGTCTAAATATCGAGAAAATTGTCGATTTTATCGCGAACGTCGTCGATCGTGATCAGGTCCATCGCATCCGGGTGACGCACCCGCTGTCCCCAGCGCAGCGCCTCGACGGGCTTGCCAATAAACCGGGCGACTGCATCCGGGTAGCGATTTACCGTCAACTCACGCGACGCATACGGTCCGGTTCTGTCGGGGTTCGAGGTGGCGTATAGACCCAGTACCGGGGTGGCAAAAGCTGTTGCAATGTGTGCCGGGCCGGAGTCCGGACAAATCACGAGGTCCGCGGCATCGAGCAAAGCGGCAAGTTGTTTCAGCGACGTCCGCGCGACAAGATTCTCAGCTGCCCCGTCCGCGCAAAGTGCGGCGCCGTATTCCGCTTCCAATTCGCTCGGCCCGCCCGTAACAATGACGCGGCAGGACTTGTCGTTCAGGTGCTGAATCACCGCCGCATAATTTTCAACTCGCCAGTTACGAAAATTGCGGCTGCGCTGGCTGCTACACGGACTGATGACGACCAGCGGCTTGTTGGGCGATCTGTATTCTGCCGCAAATTCGCGCACCTCAGCGTCAAGCGGAATATCCCACCGTACCGGCTTTGGGCCTGCGCCGATGGCGGATGCAAATCCCATCATCGCTTCCATCGCATGTTGCCCGGTGACGGCGGCAATCCGTTTATTGGTGAACAACCACTGAAAGTCTTTGGCACGGGCGCGGTCGAAACCCAGTCGAACGGACGTCGGTATTTTGCGGCACAGCAGGTTGGCGCGCAGCGAAGCGTGCATGCACAGAGCGACATCAAATCTTGTGTCGCCCAATTGTCGCGCAACGTCCGAGTACGCGGCGCGGCCTTTGCTTTTGTCGAAGATGATAAACTTCAGCGCAGGAATGTCGCCCAGAAGTTTTGCTTCAGTCCTGCCGATAATCCATGTGATTTCTGTCTGCGGCCAGTTATCCTGCAAGCGACGCACGACAGCCAGCGCGTGACATGTATCGCCGATAGCTGAAAGTCGAACGACGCATATCTTTTTCGGCGCTGCGTTTAAAATCGAATCAGTCAAAAGAGAAGGACGGATCCGTTGACCGAAACCGTCGAGAGAACTACGAACGGCGCCATCCTATACGATAAGGCGATCATCAACCAGATTTCGGATGAGCGCTTTACGCCGCAGGGCTGGCCGCACGTGGAGAAGTTGCGCGGTGAGCTGCGTTCTGCCGGGCGTGGCAACACGTTGTATGTTGGCAATGTTCCGCGGCAATTTGTATTGCGGCACTACATGCGTGGCGGCCTGATCGGCAAGATCAACCGCGACAAATACATGTTTTCCGGCGAAGACCTGACGCGCTCGTTCATGGAATGGCGTCTGCTCGACAAACTGGCTGCAAACAACCTGAACGTGCCGCGGCCGGCAGCCGCGCGCTTCGTTCGCAAAGGCACGTTTTACACAGCAGACATCATCACGGTGCGCATTCCCGATGTCGTCGCGTTGTCGCAGTATATTGCCGCCGAGGAACGTGACGCGACGTTTTGGCAATCCGTCGGGGCATCGATCTGGACGTTTCACAAGGCGGGCGTCTATCACGCCGATATGAATGCCTACAATATTCAAATCGATGCCGACGGCGATGTGTGGATGCTTGATTTCGATAAGGGTTCGCTAAAGCCGCCAGGCCCCTGGCAGCAACAGACGCTCAGCCGCCTGCATCGTTCGCTTGAGAAGGTTCGTGCGCTGGACCCGGCGCTGCACTTCCAGGACAGCAACTGGGAACAGCTGCTCGAGGGTTACTTCAATGCGTCGAGGTCGGCATAAAAGTCCGGGTAGTCGTCCGGCAGGTCTTTGAATTTCCGATGAATCCAGAAGTACTGCTCCGGACAGCTGCGAATATGCTGCTCGAGGACCTCTATATACGCGCGGGTATCGGCGACCGGATCATCTGACGGCACGTTTGCCAGCGGCGGCAACAGGGTCATTTCATAGCGACCATCGTCAAGGCGTCGCGGGAAAAACGGAATCGCAACCGCTTCGCCCAGTCGTGCGAGCGTTGTTGTCGCCGTAGTGTGCATCGACGGCACACCAAAGAACTCGATCACTTCAGCACCCTTGCGGTTGTAGCTCTGGTCCGGCGCGTACCATACCGGACGTTTTTCCCGCAGGCGCCGCACCAGTTTCTTGATATCGCGCTTCTCGATCGTTTCAGCAACGGTGCGCTCGCGGCCGGTGCGTTGCAGCTCGGTAATGAACTCGCTGCGGTTCTTGCGGAACACACCGTCAAATGGAGGAATGAGTTGCGCCAGCGCGCGACCGCTGATTTCGATGGTCGTGAAATGCGCGGCGAGCAGGATTACGCCTTTACCGCCCGCGATGGCCTGTTCGACATGCTCCGCACCAATGACAGTGGAATTGGCGGCGTGAAACGCATCGCTTGCCCAGCGCGCAAGGCCCATTTCAATCACCGCCATGCCCAGCGCCTGAAAGTGCCTGTAGGCCAGCTGATCGCGTTCTGCGTCCGTCATGTCCGGGAAACACAGTTCGATGTTGCGCCGCACGACCGCGCGTCGTGTGCCGCCCAGTGCGTGCGCCACGCGTCCGATCATACGCCCGATGGCCATGGCAAGCCTTGTCGGCAGCAGGCAGATGAGGCGCAGCAGCCCCATGCCGATCCAGGTCGGCCAGTATTTGGGGGAGCGATAGCTCGTCAGCGGTTTTCGATCGTCGGCCATAGCGACCGAAGTTTACTCGGACATACTGTCCACGTAACCACCGTCGGAGGATTTTTGTGCGACATCGGCATCGGCTTCGCTGGCAGAAACCTGGTCCGTCTGGATACCCACATGAAAAGCAGCAAAACCGGGCATGACGACCTGGTTGCGCGCCAGCCCGATGATGCGTCCGGAGTACGGCGATCGGAGTTCCGTTCTGGCGTTGCTCATCGGGTCAGTAATTGATCCGAGCAGGTCGCCCTTGCGAACACTGCTGCCCAGCGATACATCGGATAACAAAATGCCGCCATTGTCCGCACGGACCCATGACGAACGGTAGTAGACCGGTTCAGGGTCGCCCCAGAAGCGCGTGCGCCGCGTCATACCAAGGGTGGACAACAAGGTTTCAATACCCTTTACGCCGTGCTTTACCTCGGCCAGCTCGAGTTGTGACGGCCCGCCGGCCTCAACCGTTACCGACGGAATACCGGCCATCGTTGCCGCATAGCGCAGGGTGCCGACCGTCGGTTTGCTGTGCAGAACCACCATGGCACCAAAGCCGTGAGTCAGTGTAACGACATCGGGATTGCGCAAATCGGCACGAATCTGTGGCAGGTTGGCGCGCTCGAACGATCCCGTGTGCAAGTCAACCAGCGCATCGCAATGCATGATGACATCGTTGAACAACGAGTGCGCAATTCGTGCTGCGGCACTGCCGTGCGGGTTGCCGGGAAAATATCGATTCAGGTCGCGACGATCGGGCAGGTAACGGGAGCCGCGACGAAAGCCTTGTACGTTGACGATCGGAACACCGATAAGTGCACCGGCCAGTTTCTTCGGCTCAATATCATGAAACACGCGGCGCACCATTTCGATGCCGTTCAATTCATCGCCGTGCACCGCCGCTGTGAGGCACAGGGTCGGCCCGGGCGCTACGCCATTCATTACGAGTACCGGCGTTGAGACCGGGACACCCTCGAACAGCTCTGTCGCAGACCATGACAGTCGGGTGGTCGTGCCCGGTTGTATCTCCGTGCCGAGCAGCAGCAGCGCTTCCGCCTGGCCTTCCGCGTCCGTGACGGCACTGGCAAGCGGTCCCATTGGCTCACGGGTGGCTTCCGGTTCGACCAGTTGCTCGGCGGCCACCGAGGTTTCGCTGGAACGTGAGTCGGCATCGACGGTCGAATCCTGTAATACGTCGACACCATTGTCCGACGGATCGACTGCTGCCTCGCCAGCGAACACAAGTGAGGCGGCCAGCCACAGCAACATCGCCGACAGGTATTGGCAAGCGCGTCGCGAAGTGTCAGATTGTCGGGCCGATGGTTTCATATGAACTTGAAAAATACGGCAATTTGCCGCTTCTTTCTGTGAAGTAATCAATAATTTGCGATTGAAACTTGATTAAACATAAATGACAAGCCCAAGAGCGTTTTTATTACCGGTATTTCTGCTTATTTTCGACTTTGCGCTGGCCGACGATACGTTTCCGCAGCCGCCTGAACTTAAGCCGGATGTCGACTTCTGGACCGATATCTTCACCCGCTACGGCAATGACGAGGGCGTATTGCACGATAATCGCAATCTTGCCGTCGTCTACGAGCGCCTGGCCATGCCGGAGAAACTCGGCAGGTCGGAGCGCAATCGTCGCGTTGCCAAGAAACGCAAGGCGCTGCAAGCGACGTTGCGCTCGCTGGCGACCGGCAAACGCGACAACCTGACGCCCGAGGAGGCGAGAGTTCTGTCACTCTGGCCCGAGGGCGTGAGCAACGCGACGCTAAAGTCGGCCGTGTCGCGAATCCGCTTTCAGCAGGGCTTGCGCGACCGCTTTGCCGCAGGACTGAGGCGATCGGGGCGCTGGCGGGATCACATCGAGCGCGAATTTGCAGCCCTGGGAGTGCCCGCCGAGATGGCGGCGCTGCCGCATGTCGAATCGTCTTACAATCCCGCCGCTCGATCGCATGTCGGTGCCTCTGGCATCTGGCAGTTCACTCGCAGCACCGGACGACGATTTATGCGCGTTGACCACGTTGTCGACGAGCGCAACGATCCGTTTATCGCATCACGGGCGGCAGGTCAGCTGCTGGCCTACAATTACTCGATTACCGGCAATTGGCCGATGGCGATCACGGCGTACAACCACGGCCTTTCCGGCGTGCGCCGCGCGATGCGGCGACATGGCGACACGGCATACGTCGATATCCTGAGAAACTACAACGGCCGGACTTTCGGTTTTGCGTCCAGAAATTTCTACGTTGCATTTCTGGCGGCAAAAGAGGTCGATCAGAATGTCGAGAAGTATTTCCCCGGCCTGACGCGCGATGTGCCTGAAGCCTATTCGGAAACTGTGCTTACGAACTATGTTGCCGTTGCAGATCTCAGCAAAGCACTGGGCGTCAGCCCGGCCAAACTGGCGCAGCATAATCCGGCGCTGCAGGCGACGGTCTGGCAGGGAAGCAAGCACCTGCCAAAAGGCTTTACGTTGCGGCTGCCTGCGGCTGACATTTCAATGCCGCTCGCCGAGACCGTCACTCTGCTACCCGCCGACGCGGTTTTCGAAAAGCAACTACCGGACATGTTTCACACGGTCGCGCGCGGCGACACGCTGTCGGCTATTGCGGATACCTACGACACACGCGTGTCGACGCTGGTATCGCTGAACGGGCTGCGCAGCAGTCATCGCATTCGAGCCGGCCAGAAATTGCGCTTGCCGGCGGCCGGGCCCGCACCGGCTGCTGTCGTCGCGGCATCCGTTCCGGAGGCGACGACGGAGACCGGGACGGAGCCCGAGATCGTCGCGTCTGCAGTCGAGCCTGAAATCGTCGCGTCTGCGGCCAAGCCCGAGGACAGCGCCAGCGATTTCGTTGCTTCTTTGCCGCAAATAACACGGACATCGCTGCTGTCAGACCCCAGCGACTACAGCGTTGCGGCGGACAACACGATCGAGGTCCAGCCGCTCGAAACACTGGGTCATTTTGGCGATTGGCTGGAAATCAAGACGCAGCGCCTGCGCGATCTGAACGGGTTGGCGTTCCGCACGCCGGTGGCCGTGGGCCAGCGCATCACGCTCGATCTGAACACCGTCGACGCGCAGGCGTTTGAAGAGCGCCGTGTTGCGTATCACCGGGAACAGCAGGATCACTTCTTCCGCCGCCACGTCATCAATGGCGTAACGGAGCATACGATCCAGGCAGGTGAGTCCATCTGGATTTTGTCGCTGCGAAAATACGACGTGCCGATATGGCTGTTTCGTCAATACAATCCGGGCATCGACCTGCACAAGGTTCGCCCGGGAACACGGGTCCAAATTCCGCTGCTGACTGAAGCCGAGCGTGGCTGATGAGTGCAAGCCACACAATCATCGGCTGGCGACTGCTGCCGGTTGTACTGGTCGCCGCGGCTGCAGGCCTCTGGTTCAATGATGTGCAGGACGGCGGTGAGTGGGTGTTGCGAAATCTTCTGCCCTTGCTACTGCTGGTCATCCTGGCGGCGCTCGCGCTGCATCGCGGCGCGGGACACTGGACCGGTGCCGGCAAGCGCTACGCGCTCGGCGTTCTCGGGTTTGCGGTTCCGGCGCTGGGGCTGTCGGTCTACCTGCACTACGCGTACTCGGTCAATCTTAATGGCATGTTTACGGATGCCGTGTATCCTGAGCGAGTGTTTCGCTACCTGCCGTATTACACGATCATTGCGGGCGGAATCGGCTTCGTTATCGGCTGGATTGTTGGCCGCAACGTGGAGCGTCAGTCGACTCTGTGACCCAGACCGCTTTACGCTGCGTGCAGGTTTGTTAGTCTAGATGCAATCTTGTTAACTGGTCTCTCAATGTCATACAGATTCCCCGTTCTCGCCAGCTGCCTGCTGATGCTTTTCAGCAGCACGGTTGACGCCAGCGATTTTCCGCAGGCTGACCGGGTAGTGATTGACAAGTCAGATCGTGTGTTGCGCCTGATGCGCAAAGGCAAGGTCATGCGGACGTTCAAGATTGCGCTGGGCATCATGCCGGAAGGCGACAAGCAGAAGGAAGGCGACTTCAAGACGCCGGAAGGCCGGTACCTGTTGGACACACGCAATCCGAACAGTGACTATTTTCTTGCGATACACGTGTCCTACCCGGACGCGAACGATCGCCGCCAGGCGCGGCAGATGGGCGTCGATCCCGGTGGCTCCATCATGATTCACGGTCAGCCCAATGAGCCGAGCCGCTCGGAGACGTATTACCGCACCCAGGACTGGACCAACGGCTGCATCGCCGTTTCGAATTCGGACATGATCGATATCTGGTTGATGACCGGCGACAATACGCCAATTGAAATTCGTCCCTGATTCATGAATAAACCCGCAACCCGCGTCGACGCCGAGATATGGCCGAAGGGCAGCCTTGAGGTGCTGTCACAGCACGAAGCCGACTTGCTGAAGAACAGTAGTGCCGGCGGACTGTATCCGTTGCTGCGGCGTTGCATGCTCGCGGTCCTTAATTCGGGCAGCGAGCATGACGATGCAAAACGGGTACTGGAGATGTACCGGGATTTCGATATCAGCTTTATCCAGCAGGATCGTGGCCTGAAGGTTTCGCTGACCAATGCGCCAGCGGAAGCATTTGTTGATGGGCGCATGATCAAAGGTACGCGCGAATTGTTGTCGGCGGTGCTGCGCGACATTGTCTATACCCGTCACGACATTCTCGACAGTGGTCGCTACGATCTCGATACATCGAATGGCACGACCAACGCAATTTTTCATATCGTACGCAACGCGGGCCTGCTCGACGCGCCAAAAGACGTCAACCTGGCCGTTTGCTGGGGTGGGCACGCCATCAGCCGCGAGGAATACGATTACACCAAGCTGGTCGGCTACGAGATGGGCCTGCGGGAGCTGGACGTCTGCACCGGCTGTGGACCCGGCGCGATGAAAGGGCCGATGAAAGGCGCAACGATCGGACATGCCAAGCAACGTGTCCGGCGTGGCCGCTATATCGGCATTACCGAGCCAGGCATTATCGCCGCAGAGTCGCCGAATCCGATTGTTAATTCGCTGGTCATCATGCCGGATATGGAAAAGCGCCTGGAAGCCTTCGTCAGGCTAAGTCACGGTATTGTCGTGTTTCCGGGCGGCGTCGGAACGGCCGAAGAAATTCTGTACTTGCTCGGTGTGCTGCTGCACCCGGACAATGCGAATCAACCCTTGCCTCTTGTGATGACAGGGCCGGCGTCCGCGGCGGCGTATTTTCAGCAAATCGATGCATTCGTCGGCACGACCCTGGGCCCAAAGGCACAAAGCCGGTACAAGATAATTATCGACGATCCCCGTGCGGTCGCACAGGAGGTCAAGTCGCGCCTGGCCGACGTAAAGGAATTTCGCAAGCAGCACGGCGATGCGTTTTATTTCAATTGGCGTCTGACGATTGATCGAGAATTTCAGAGGCCTTTTGTCGCGACACACGAGTCCATGGGTGCGCTGTCCATAAGCGATGATCTGCCGACCCATATTCTGGCGGCCAATCTGCGGCGCGTATTCTCCGGCATCGTGTCCGGCAATGTGCGCGAAGACACTGCGGAACAAATCGAGCGCAACGGACCGTTCCGTGTTAGCGGATCGCAAAGAATCATGAGCATGCTGGATCGCTTGCTGGCGTCATTCGTTGCTCAACAACGCATGAAGATTTCCGGCCGTGACTACGACCCGTGTTATGTGATTAAGTAAAACCGACACATAAGTAACTGAAATATAAATTGAATTCGGGGATTGGCATTGTGATGCAGTTCCTGTGATTTATGGTTAATCAGGCTTAGCATCTGTACAAAGGATTGACTGAGCAGACTGATGCCAGATAGCAAAAACATGAAATGGGCGGACAGCTACGGTACGGATGCCGAGCAGGACGCCAAAGCCAAAGACGCGACGCTGGACAACAAGATTCCGGCTGCGAATGACGCGGATGGCTGGCAACAATATCGCCGCTGGATTTCGAAGGCACCGACCACGCGCGGCAAGCGTTCGGGTATCGACCCGGCGTTGTACTCATGGAAGGGTTACCGAGACTGGTCCGATCAGGTTAAACGAAACTGGAACAAGGACCCGGGTGACGACGAGTAATCACCGCAAACAAATTCTCTTGTAAACGCCGGCCCTGTGCCGGCGTTTTACGTAATGAACCATGCGCCGATGGATCGCCGCTGTTTGTGTGCGCCAGTACCGGTTCGTGGCGGAACTGTGTCTTAGTTCGACGTTTAAAATGCGTCGCCGGGAAAGTTCTAAAGCAAGCTGTGACCTGCCTCACGGAGTGGCAATTGGGGTCTATTTATAGTGCACCTACCACTTGGATATTGTTGCGATGAGCATGTCAAAAAAACAAGTCATTACGGAGTCGCCCGCGGATTCTTTGAAGAGCGAAGCAGCACGTCAGCGCTGGGAACTGTTCCACCGCGCGATCGCACACGCGAAGGAATCCAACAACGCATCGCTGGATGAAGCCGATACGCACGACGGCGATCCGGAACAGGCCAGCCCGATGCTGAGCATCGTGCGCTAACGCGGCTGCCGGGACGACGCCATGGAACGATTTCTGCAATACCTCGACGACCTGGATGACCTGTACGGCATGGCCGGGTTGGTTCGAGAGCGCGTGCGCCGGTTTATTATCGCCGTTACGTCTTACCTGGCTATCGCGAGCGCAGCGATCGGCGGAATCTGGTTCGCCATGGTCGTGCCGCCGCTGGCGGTGGCTACCACGACGCTGCTCTTCGTGACCCTTCTGTACCGCTCGGTTACGTCACCGCGCACACAGAATCCGGCCTGAAAAAAAACCCTGAATACCGTTCACAGCCTTGAAATAGGCTGCAGAGCCTATATCGTGTCTGTCCCTTTCAACGTCGGGAGACGATTGCGTGAGCGAACAGCGCGAAACCCTCGGTTTTCAGACCGAAGTACGTCAGCTATTGCAGCTGATGATCCATTCCCTTTACAGCAACAAAGAGATCTTTCTGCGTGAGTTGATCTCCAATGCCTCCGATGCGGCCGACAAGCTGCGCTTCGAGGCGCTGGCCAATCCGGAGTTGCACGACGACGATGCCGAACTTGGCATTAGCATCGAAGTTGACAAGGAAAATCGTACCCTGACCGTCGTCGACAACGGCATCGGCATGTCCCGTGACGAACTGATCGACAACCTCGGTACCATCGCCAAGTCCGGAACCGCCGAGTTCCTGCAGCAGATGACGGGCGACAAGAAGCACGACGCACACCTGATCGGACAATTTGGTGTTGGTTTTTATTCTGCTTTCATTGTCGCGGACAAGGTGACCGTCGAATCCCGCCGTGCCGGGTCTGGAGCGGACGCGGGCGTGCGCTGGGAGTCGACGGGCGAGGGCGAATTCACGATCGAAAACATCGAGCGTGAGGCGCGAGGCACGCGGGTGACACTGCACCTCAAGGAAGACGAAGCCGAATTCGCCGAGTCGTTCCGCGTTGAATCCTTAATCCGCAAGTATTCCGACCACATCGGTTTTCCGGTCTCGCTGACGGACCTGAATGCCGAGGAATCGGAAGAAAAAGTCGTCAACTCAGCGACCGCACTCTGGACGCGTTCGCGCAAAGATGTCAGTGACGACGAATACAAGGAGTTTTACAAACACCTGTCGCATGACTTTTCCGACCCACTGACCTGGAGTCACAATCGCGTCGAAGGCAAGCGCGAATACACGAGTCTGCTCTACATTCCGGGCACCGCCCCGTTTGACCTCTGGAATCGCGAGGCACCGCGCGGTCTTAAGCTGTACGTGCAACGCGTGTTCATCATGGACGACGCGGAGCAATTCCTGCCGTTGTATCTGCGATTCGTAAAGGGTGTCGTCGATTCATCGGATTTACCGCTGAACGTTTCACGCGAGCTGCTGCAGCAGAATCCTGAACTGGCGACAATGCGCAGCGCCCTGACGCGGCGTGTTCTGGACATGCTGCAGAAACTGACCAAGGACAAAGACGATTACCAGAAATTCTGGAACGAATTCGGGGCAGTATTGAAAGAAGGCGTCGTCGAAGACCACGCGAACAAGGACAAACTGGCGAAGTTGCTGCGCTTCTCGACGACACACAGCGACGGCGACGTACAGGATCAGTCACTGGACGACTATGTCGAGCGAGCCGCCGACGGCCAGGAGAAGATCTACTATATTCTCGCCGAGAATCATGCGACCGCGATCGCCAGTCCGCACCTTGAGCAGCTCCGGAGCCGTGGCGTGGAAGTGCTGTTGTTGACGGATCGAATCGATGCCTGGTTGACCGACGGGTTGGCGGAATATGAAGGCAAGGCGCTGATCGATGTTGCGCGCGAGGCGCTGGACCTGCCTGAAGACGCCGAAGAGGACAAGGACCAGGATGCGCTACAGGACGAGCACAAATCGCTGCTGGAGAAGATCCAGAGTACGTTGGGCGAGCGTGTCGAAGGTGTCAAAGTCAGCCGTCGGCTGGTTGATTCGCCCGCCTGTGTGGTGGCCGGCGAGCAAGACCTGAATCCGCAGGTACGACGCATGCTGGAGGCGAGTGGCCAGCAACTGCCGGAATCAAAGCCGATTCTGGAGATTAACGTGAAGCACCCGATCGTCGACCGGCTCTCGGGCGAAGCGGACACGGGGCGATTTGCAGCTTTGTCGAATATCGTGCTGGATCATGCGCTGCTCGCTGAAGGCACGCAGCTCGAAAATCCGGCAGAATATGTGCGGCGGATAAACGAATTCATGCTGCAATCGGGACCGGGAGCAAACAGTGCCTAAAGCCGACGAGACAGACCTGCGCGAGAAGCTGGACGACGAGCAGTACGAAATTACCCAGAATGCGGGCACCGAGCGTGCCTTCACGGGCAAATACGTCGATCACAAGGCAGACGGCACCTACCACTGTGTCGTTTGCGATGCAGCGTTGTTCAAGTCGGACCACAAGTACGACTCCGGCTCCGGTTGGCCGAGCTTCTGGCTGCCGCTGGCAGGCGATGCGGTGCGCACGAATACCGATACCAGCCATGGCATGATTCGGCGCGAAGTCGTTTGCAAGAATTGCGATGCGCATCTCGGGCATGTATTCGAGGATGGGCCGCAGCCGACAGGATTGCGTTATTGCATCAACTCGGCATCGTTGAATTTTGCAGGTACAGAAGAATGATGCACACCCGGGCACCGATACTGCTTGCCATGCTGCTGGCACTGGCCGCATGCAGTGAATCAACGGATACACCGGCGACCGCGGCGGCACCGGAGGTCAGTTGCCCGCAAGCAAACGAGGCCGGCGAAATTGCGATTGCTGAGGGGCTGACTGCGCGAATTACCGCGCCCGGCTACGGCAGGGCGGCAGTGGTTGGCGATTACGCCGACACCAATGTCTGGTTGTGGCAGTACGATGAATCAGCCGACGATCGTCGTGGCAAATTTGTCTGGGAGTCCGGCGACCAGGTTTTCCAGTTTCAGCTAGGCAGCGGGCAGGTCATCAAGGGCTGGGACCTCGGCGTACCCTGCATGCGTGTGGGTGAAACACGCGAGTTGGTCGTGGCGTCCGATCTGGCCTACGGGGCGCAGGGTCGTGGTGACGCAATTCCGCCGAATACACCGTTAATTTTCAAAATCGAACTGGTCAAGCTGACAGCGCCGCACTAGCGGCGCAATTGGCGTAACTCGATTTCGATGCGCCGATTCAAACTGCGACCGTAGCGACTTGCGTTTGACGCGACAGGTTCGGCTGATCCCCTGCCGGAAACATGCAGGCGCGCGGCGTCGATGCCACCGCGAGCCAGGTAGTCGCCGACGGCTGTAGCGCGGGCAAGACTCAACTGCTGGTTCCAGCTCTCCGGTCCGGACGCGTCGGTATGGCCGGTGATCGCGAGCCCGGCATCCGGGCAGGCATGCGCCAGCGCAAGGATCCGCTGCAGACGAGGAAAAGCGGAACTGCGAAATTTCGCGGTCGATTCCTCAAAATTTATCGGTCCGGTATCGTATTGCGCGAATGCCCGCTGGCAAAGCGCTGCAACATCGACCGAGGTGTCGACCAGCAACGCATCGGTCGATAGCTCCACGCCCGCCGGCAGTGCATTCCGGACAGCCGCCAGGCGGCTTTGCCAACCCGGTGCTCCGGAACGGACACCGCGGATGTCGATAGTTTGCGCACTGAGCCGGGCTGTGGCCGCGATGGTGTCGGATAACAGGTACAGAATTTGTACGGTTATTCGGTCCCAGTAGCGAGGTACGATCCCGAGCGGCTCGAAAGTAGAGTCGACCTGTGCATCCGGGTACGAGGACGCGATAACTTGCAGCAATTCCTGTTCGTGTTGCGATGAGATTGTGTGTCCCGACAGTTCGAGGTGATCGTCGCGCCAATGGATGGTGAACTCAGGTTGTCGCGCCGGTATTGCGCGGTCGTGGCCGGCTAACGCAAGCTCACCGTCAGCCGCCATCCGGCTGACGAACAGCCCGATGACCAGCAGCACACCGGCGATGATCCTAAACGCCGGCTTCCTGGTCACGCAGCTCTCTCGCCTGGCCTATCCAGTCCTCACGATATATACGGCTGTGGAAGCCTTTCAGGCGTCTGGCAACGCGATCGATATCGTATTCGCTCATTTCGGCGATTTGCTGGAAGCGAAAAATGCCCATTTCATTCAGTGTTTTTTCAATAGCGGGGCCGACCCCCTTGATTGCCTGCAACTGATCGCGCGCGCCGTTGATCTGGCTGTTGTCCACGTCATCAACATCGGCGCTATCCTCATTTGCGACTACAACCTCGCCAGTATTGTCTGCTTTTGTATCTTCCTGCAGCTCGGCGGGATCGATCATGTCTTCTTCGCCAAGCGCTTCGTTGGATGCGTCACGTCCATCCGTCAGTTCGTCGGGATCCTGCACCGGTTCTATGCGGGTCTGGCCGAGCTCGTTCCGGGTCTCCAGGTCAGCGATGCGCATACGCGCGGCGGCAAGTTCATTTTCGAGCTGCTGGACGTCTTCATTGCGTTGCCGAAAATTTTCCAGCAGCGGTGGTAGCCGGTCCTGCCAATTCTTCAGTTCTTTTTGCAGTTTGGCGATGCGCTCGTCTTTTCGTTGCAATTCGGCGCTGCTGTCTTGCTGCGCGCTGATGTCGGATTGCAGTTGTTCGCGTTCGCTGACAGATGCCTCAAGGTTGGCGCGAATATCCTTGATCTCGCGCTGCAACTGATCGCGTCGGGCGAAGGCTTCCTGGACGGCTTCCGACAGTTCCCGCGCGCGGTTCTTGGCGTCGACATTGGATGCCTGGTACTGGCTGATCTGCTCCATCAGGCCCTTATTTTGATCCGTAAGCCGATCATGTTCCACGCGTTGCGCGTTTAACTGTTCCTGCCAACCCAAACTGACAGCGGATTTTTCGGCCTTCGCGCGACGCCCGCGCAGCCACCAACCGAAAGCGACGCCCACCGCCGTCACCGCGGCGAAAATAACAATATGAAGAGCGTCTATTTCAGGCATAAGAGTCTTCCATCGTCCTTGTTCCCGGGCGTCAGGATGCGATATAAGGCCATCTTGATTGCATAAGGTCCTAATTTTACGCAATTATTCCCGATTCAATCTACCCCGGACGTCACAATGCCGAAACCGCCGAAACCGCCGAAAGCAGAAACACTCTTCATCAATGGTCCCGCCGGGCGCCTCGAGGCTGTTCTCGAGCGGCCTCAAGAGGCGCTTAGCCTTGGGCTCGTCGTCGTCTGTCATCCGCACCCACAGCATGGCGGCACCATGCACAACAAGGTGGCGCATACCCTGGCACGAGCATTTCTGCGCGCTGGATTTACGGCGCTGCGTTTCAATTTCCGCGGTACCGGGAACAGCGAGGGTAGCTACGACAACGGCGATGGAGAATTGGACGATGCACTCGCCGCGCTGACCTGGCTGCGGCAACAGCAGCCGGATGTGCCGTTATGGCTGGCCGGATTCTCCTTCGGCGCAGCCATCGCCGTTAAGGCCGCCGCGACGCGTGACGTTGACGGGCTTGTTAGCGTCGCACCGGCGATCAGCCGATTTGCCAGCGGACTCGAGACGCAACCGGATTGCCCGTGGCTGGTCTTGCAGGGCGATGAAGATGAGCTGGTTGACGTCGATGAGACGGTGGCATGGCTCGACGGACTGGTGCCGGGGCCCGAACTACTGATTCTGCCCGGTGCCGAACATTTTTTTCACGGGCGGCTGGTCGAACTGCGCGAAGCGGTGATGGCATTTGTACAACGGCACATGCCGCAAGAATCCGGGACATAAAAAAAGCCGGGTCAAGCCCGGCTTTAGAATTTCGAACAGGCGTTCGAAATCAGACCATGTCTTTCAGGCCCTTCAGAGCAGAAACTTTGACAACTTTCGTTGCTGGTTTCGCTTTGAACATCATTTCTTCACCCGTGAACGGGTTGGTACCCTTGCGAGCTTTGCGAGCCGGCTTTTTCACAACGCGCATTTTCAGCAGACCCGGAAGAGTGAACATACCTGCAGCGCCACGGCCGCCCAGGCTCTTCTTGATCTGGCCATTGAGAGATTCGAAAACTGCTGCTACGTCTTTGCGTGTCAAACCCGTGTCGTCAACAATTTTTGCGTAGATCTCGGACTTGGTTGGGGGCTTCTTTGTATTTGCTGCCATGAAAAACTGACTCCTCAAAAAAAACAAAAACGGGCAAGCGCCCGCGGTGAATGCTGCGCGACGATACCACAAGTATTTTGTGGACGTAAGCGCAAAAAGGCCTTTTATTTAAGGGATTTTTAGGGTATTGCCGCGAATCTAGTCACTGTAGAACTGGCGCTGGAAGCGTACCCTCGAGACATCTTCGACGCCATCCGGCCGAACGCTGATATCGAAATTCAGCACTTCACGATTGGCGATGGTGGTATCGCCGATGTAATAAATTGCGACGACGTCGCCCGGTTCTTCAATCTTTCGCATCGTGACATTCTTGAGCTGACCCGTCAGGTTGACCGTATTGACGGTGACGTCAGCCGTGACCGGCTTGTTGTCGGAGCTGCGCAGGACGGAGACATTGAGCATGGCGCGATTTTTGCTGCGCAGGATGTTGTATTCGCGTGCAATCGCAGGCGGCAACTGGTCAGTCGTTTGTGCGCTAAAGTGCACAACGTGATTCCCGATATCGGCGGACGTTGCGCCTGCCGGCTGCGCTTCCGGAATGCTTGCAGAGTCGCCCGGCCCGCCGCAGGCCGCGATCGCAAGCAGCGATGACAAAGAAATCAGTAGTGCTCTTTTATTCATGACACTTGCCCCCTCGTTTCAGGACACTATAAACCATAAATGGCGCGGCCTACAGGCCCAGAGGGCTGTAGCCACGGATTACGATGTTCAGGGCAAACAGGCCGATGATCACCAGGATCGGCGAAACGTCGAAACCGCCCATGGGCGGGATAATGCGTCGCACCGGTGCCAGCACCGGTTCGCTCAACGTGGCGATAATTGCAGTTGCCGGGTTGTGCATACCGGGAGCGACCCAGCTCAGAATGACGCGAATGATGACCGCGAAAGCGAACAGGTTCACCGACAGCATGATCAGCTTGACGACCGCGGTCAGCGCGATCGTGACTATGGTCGGCATGGCCATCAATTCGAACGCGATGTAAATGAGCACGATCAGGAATACTGCGGCGTATTGAATGGCGAACGCTACCAGAACCGTCGCGGTATCAAGCCGGCCGAATGACGGGATCAGTCGTCGTAGCGGGACGACCAGCGGCGACGTGAGGCGCAGAATGCCCTGTGCCAGCGGATTGCGAAAATCGGCGCGCAGAAACGGCAGCCAGATGCGCAATAACAGGACCAGGATATACAGGCTCGTCAGTGCTTCAATGATGTAGTGAAGTGCTTGTGGAAGATTGCGCGGCATTCAGTTCAGTCCTTACCCGATTCGTGTGCAGCGTCTGCGAGTGCCGTTGCCCGGTCCCGCGCAGCCAGAAGTGCTGACGCGAAGATATCACGAACACTGGCCGCCTCAAGCGCATCCAGCGCCGCTGCTGTCGTGCCGCCTGGCGAGCGAACTCGCGCAATCAGCTCATCCATTGACGTGTCGGACTGCTGCGCAAGGGTCGCGGCACCGAGCGCCGTTTCGCTGGCGAGTTGCGCCGCGGTTTCGGGAGCAAGGCCAAGCTCGACGCCGGTTTTTGTCAGCATATCGATCAGCAGGTAGAAATACGCGGGGCCGCTGCCGGACACGGCGGTGACCGCGTCAATATCGCTTTCCTTGTCGACGGCAACGACCGGGCCGATTGCAGAAAGGATTTCCGAAGCCGTTTGCAATTGCGCAGCATCGGTTGTTGCGTTGCCGAATATCCCGGAAATACCCTTGCCCAGCAATGCTGGTTGATTCGGCATGACCCGGACGATCGCATTGCCACCGCCCAACCAGGTGTCAATATCATCAATCCGCGGGCCCGCCGCAATGGAGATGACGACTGGCCGCGATGCCCTTACTGCCGCCGCGATGTCCTTGCACACAGCGGCAAGAATTTGCGGTTTTACTGCGAGTACCAGGTAATCGCTGCGCGCTACAACATCGGCGTTCACCGGGCTGACCATGACACCGGGCAGCGCCGCCGCCAGCTTGTGCCGTTGTTCGTCGACCGGGTCGGCAATGGCGATCAAATCGGCCGGGTAACCGTTGTCGAGCAGGCCCGCTGCGATCGCGTGCGTCATGTTGCCGCCACCAATGAAGCCGACAGAATCGTGGCTCATACTATTTCCTTTCCCCGAATATCGCCGTACCGATACGCACGATTGTTGATCCTTCCAGAATGGCGGCTCGAAAGTCGCCGCTCATGCCCATCGACAGTGTATCGATATCAATACCGCGACTGCAGAGCGATTCTGCCATCTTTGCCAGTGCTGCGAAGGGTTCCCGTTGAGTGTGCTCATCGGTACGGATTCTTGGCAGGCACATCAGGCCGCGCAATGACAGCCCGGGCAGGCCGTTGACGGCGGTGGCGAGGTCGGGAAGCTCGTCGGGCGCGACCCCGGACTTGCCGGGCTCGGCATCGACATTGACCTGCAGGCAGACGTTCAGCGGTGCAAGCGCCTCGGGGCGCTGGTCACTCAGGCGGCGTGCAGTCTTCAGTTTGTCAATGGTGTGAACCCAGTCAAAGTTCTCGGCGACGGCTCGTGTTTTATTGTTCTGCAGGTGCCCGATGAAATGCCAGGTAAGGTCCAGGTGACTGGTCTGGCTGATCTTGTCGAGTCCCTCCTGGACGAAATTCTCGCCGAAATCCCGCTGGCCCAGGCCGGCGGCGGCGACAATTTTCGCAAGAGGCTGCTTCTTGCTCACAGCGAGCAATTTGACAGTGCCAGGCTCGCGTCCGGCCTCAGTGGCCGCAGACGCCAGCAAATCTCTGATCAGCTTTAAGTTTTCCGTGACTCCAATCACGTTTTAGTCCGCTTACTTGGCTATACTAGGCTCAATTCGGCGCCGGGTTATGGTAAGTCCGGTACCATCAAATGAGGGAGAAATATGGCCGTCGACGTTGCCCAATTACTGTCGTTCACGGTAAAGAACAACGCCTCTGACCTGCACTTGTCAGGTGGTGTGCCGCCCATGATTCGCGTCGATGGTGACATCAAGCGAATCAACATGCCGGCGCTCACCCACAAGGATGTCAATAGCATGGTGTACGACATCATGAATGACAAGCAGCGCAAGGACTACGAGGAGTTTCTCGAGACCGATTTCTCGTTCGAAATTCCGAAACTGGCCCGCTTTCGCGTCAACGCATTCAACCAGAATCGTGGTTCGGCCGCCGTGTTCCGAACCATTCCATCAGAAATCCTGACGCTGGACGACCTCGGCGCGCCAAAAATATTCAAAGACATTTCAATGTACCCGCGCGGTATCGTGCTGGTTACAGGCCCGACCGGGTCGGGCAAGTCGACGACGCTTGCGGCGATGGTCGATTACATCAACGACAACAAGCCCGATCATATCCTGACCATTGAGGATCCGATCGAGTTCGTACATGAATCGAAGAAATCGCTGATCAACCAGCGTGAGGTGCACCGCGATACGCTCGGCTTCAACGAGGCATTGCGCTCTGCGTTGCGTGAAGACCCTGACGTCATACTCGTCGGCGAATTGCGCGACCTCGAGACGATTCGCCTCGCATTGACCGGCGCCGAAACCGGTCACCTGGTGTTCGGGACACTGCACACCAGCTCGGCAGCAAAAACCATCGACCGTGTAGTTGACGTTTTTCCGGCGGCAGAGAAAGAAATGGTTCGAGCCATGCTCTCGGAGTCACTGCGCTCGGTGATATCGCAGACACTGTTGAAAAAAGTGGGCGGCGGTCGAATTGCTGCACACGAAATCATGATTGGCACGCCGGCGATTCGAAACCTGATTCGCGAGGGCAAGATCGCGCAGATGTATTCGGCGATTCAAACCGGTCAGGGATCCGGCATGCAGACGCTCGATCAGAATCTCAAAGAGCTGCTGACAAAAGGTCTGATCAACAAGGAAGAGGCCCGCTTCCGAGCGGCCAACAAGGAAAATTTCTAAGTTGCTGTCAGTAGCAGCGATGGCATTGGAGTAAAGCACGATGGAACGCGAACAAGCGGTACGACTGACGCAAAACCTGCTGCGCAAGATGGTCGAACGGGATGGTTCGGACTTGTTCATCACCGCATCGTTCCCGCCGGCGATCAAGGTCGACGGCACGATCCACAAGGCGACCGATACGCCGTTGTCGGCGGATCAGGCTGCGATCATGGTGCGTTCCATCATGAACGACAAACAAATCAAGGAGTTCGACGCGACCAAAGAGGCGAATTTTGCAATCGCTCCACAGGGTATTGGCCGATTCCGAGTCAGCGCTTTTATTCAGCAGGGCATGGTCGGGGCAGTGCTGCGAACCATTACAACCGAGATCCCGACGCTGGAAGACCTCGAACTGCCACCGATTTTGAAGGACGTGGTCATGAACAAGCGCGGCCTCTGCATCATCGTGGGCGGCACCGGTTCGGGTAAGTCGACGACACTGGCCGCAATGATTGGCCATCGAAATGAAAACTCCCGAGGTCACATTGTGTCGATCGAGGATCCGGTTGAGTACGTCCATCCGCACAAAGGCTGCGTAATTACGCAACGCGAAGTGGGTGTCGATACCGAGTCCTGGCATGCCGCGCTCAAGAACACGCTGCGGCAGGCGCCGGACGTGATCCTGATCGGTGAGATCCGCGACAAGGAAACCATGGAATACGGCATCCAGTTCGCTGAGACGGGCCACCTTTGCCTGGCAACGTTGCATGCCAATAGTGCCAACCAGGCGCTGGATCGAATCATCAACTTCTTTCCTGAAGAGCGGCGCCAGCAGTTGCTCATGGACCTGTCGCTCAATACCAAGGCATTCATCTCGCAACGACTGGTGCCCCGCGAGGGCGGCATCGGCCGAATCGCTGCGATGGAAATCATGCTGAATACGCCATTGATCCAGGACCTCATCTTTAAAGGCGAAGTCGGTCAGATCAAGGAGATCATGTCGAAGTCGACGCGCCTCGGCATGCAGACCTTCGACCAGGCATTGTTCGTGCTCTACGAGGACGGTCACATCACCTACGAAGAAGCCATGCGCAATGCCGATTCGAAGAACGAACTGCGCCTGAAGATCAAACTTGAGAGCAAGCGCGATTCATCCGCCGCCGACCAGCAGGCCGAAAGCCTGGTCATCATGGAAGAGGATTCCGCTCAGACGTTCTGAGTGAAAGGGTTGTAACGAACGATGAATGTCAAACCGCTATTCAAGTTGATGGTCGAGAAAAAGGCATCGGACCTGTTCTTTGCACCGTTTTCACCGGCAAAAATCAAGATCGAAGGCAAGATCATGCCGGTCAACAAGCTCGAAATGACACCGAAGATGGTCAAGCAGGCGGCCATGGAGCTGATGACCGAAGACCAGATGGAAGTGTTCAATCGTGAACTCGAGATCGACTTCGCGCTGTCGGAGCAGGGACTGGGCCGCTTTCGAGTCAACGTTTTTCACCAGCGCGGCAGCGTGTCGATGGTGCTTCGCTACATTACGTCGGACTTGCCGACGCTTGATGAGCTGGGCATGCCTGAGCAGCTTAAGGACCTCGTTATGCTGCGTCGCGGGTTGATCCTGATGGTCGGCTCGACGGGTGCGGGTAAGTCCACAACGCTGGCGGCGATGATCAATCACCGCAATGAAAAGACATCGTCGCATATTATTACCATTGAAGACCCGATCGAATTCTTGCACCCGAACAAGCAGTCGATCGTCAATCAGCGCGAAGTTGGTCTGGATACCAAGTCATACAGTCGTGCACTGAAGAGTGCGGTTCGCGGTGCGCCGGATGTGATTCAGATCGGCGAGATTCGCGACACTGAATCGATGCGAGCGGCACTCGATATGGCCGGAACCGGTCACCTGGTACTGGCGACGGTGCACTCCAATAATTCGCCGGAAACGCTGGATCGCATTATCAACCTGTTCCCGCAGGAGCAACACAGTCAGATATTCATGGATCTGGCGCACTACCTTCGTGCGATCCTGTCGCAACGACTGGTTCGCGGGCGCAACGGCAAACGCGTTGCGGCGGTTGAGTTGATGTTGAATACACCGCATATCAAGGACCTGATCCTGAAGGGCGACATCTCCGCGGTTAAGGAAGCGCACAAAGACAGCGGCGAACAGGGCATGGTCAACTTTGACGATGCACTGCTGGAGTTGTACAAGAACGGCACGATCACGATGGAAGAGGCAATGTCACATGCCGATTCGCGCGCCAATCTCGAAGCCAAGGTCAACTTCGGAAGCTAAGTGCCGCCGCTTGCAGCGGGTTCAAAGATTCAGCTTTTCTTGCGCTGTCCGCTGTCAACTATCGTAACGACAGCGTAAAGTAGCGTCATGGAATACGCGCTTGTCTATCCGATGGCAACCATGGTGTTGTTAACGGCACTGGTTCTCATTCGAATGGTCCTTGGCCGTGTTGCTGCGGTCCGACGCGGCGAAGTGGATGCTCGTTTTTATAAGACCTACCAGGGTGCGGACGGTGAGCCGCGCATGGTCGCGCAACACACGCGCCACTTCGTCAACCTGTTCGAAAGCCCAGTGTTATTTTACGCTGCGTGCATCACAGCGATGGTTGTGGGGCAGGGAACCGGCGTCACGGTCTGGCTCGCCTGGGCATACGTCATCTGCCGGATTATCCACGCCATAGTCCACCTGACTTCCAACAGGATTCCGCCGCGCATGGCGATATACGCCGCCAGCTGGGTCATATTGCTGGTATTTTGGGGAACGCTCGTCGTAAGCTCCCGAGCATAAGCAGCGACTGGCTGACGACGTTACCAGACGACGGATGACGCTTCGAAAACCGGCCCATCAACGCAGACGCGTTTCATCGCTTCACCGTCAGGGGTTTTGATTCTCACTGCACATCCGGCACAGCCGCCGACAGCGCAGGCCATGAACTCTTCAAGTGATGCCTGGCACGGCAAGTGGTATTTTTCGGCCAGGTCAGCAACCGCTTTGAGCATGGGTGTCGGGCCGCATGTGAACATTTCTGTTTTTTGCAATTCTGCCGAACTCAGCGTCGACAGCCAGCGTTCAGCAAGGTCTGTCACATAGCCGTCAAAACAACCTTCGTAACCCGCGAGCGTTGCAAGTCGGGCCGGAATACCCCAGTCCTCCAGCAATGGCATGGTGTTACAGACCGTATCGTCAATCCAGGGTGTAGCAATCGCTGAACTGCGATTGGCGAATGGAAAAGGCAGCTCCGAACCCAGAATTGCGAGCGGCTGCCAGGGCGCGCTGTCGCTGCGCAGGAAATCGGCGAGAAACACCATTGGCGGAATACCGACGCCGCCGCCGATCAAGAGGGTGTTCGGCCTGTCTGCATGCGGTTTGAATGGCTGACCGATGGGGCCCAGTACACTGACTACATCGCCGGGCCGCTTTGCGGATAGCCAGCGCAAGCCGTTGCCGACGATTTTGTACAGTATGTCAATGCAGTCGCCTTCGACACGCATGATGGACAGCGGGCGACGCATCGGCACTGTCTCGTCACAACTGATGTGCACGAAACTGCCTGGTTTTGCTGCAGCCGCACACTTGGGCGCGCGGATGCGCATAATAAACTGTTCGCCCGGGTGTTCGTCGACGCTGATCAGACTGCCTTCTTCGACAAAGATCGAGCCGCGATTTCGTTGCGCCTGTTGTTGAGCTGCAGTGATCACCGTGCGCTCATCATGTTGCCGATCCGGTTCAGGACCGCCATGCGTATCGCGACGCCATTGGTCACCTGTTTCGTGATGACGGAGCGCGGGCCGTCGGCCAGTGAGCCTTCAATTTCGATGCCCCGGTTCATCGGACCAGGATGCATGATGATGGCATCCGGTTTGGCATGTTTTAAGTTGTCCTGGTTGACACCGAAATTGGCAAAGTACTCGTCGATACCGGGAACGCCGTCCAGGTTGCCGATGCGCTCGCGTTGTATTCGCAGTGCCATGACAACATCGGCATCTTTCAGCCCGGCCTCTATGTTATCGACGATGACAGCACCCGGGAAACGCTCCGGATCCGGTGCCAGGGCGGGTGGCGAGATCAGCCGCAACTCGCCAACGCCCATGATCGCAAGGGCCTCCGAGGCGGAACGTGCGACACGCGAATGCTGGATGTCGCCGACAATGGCGACCACCAGGTTGTGGAAATCCGGGTTGTGCTGGCGAATGGTCAGTAGGTCCAGCAGGCCTTGTGTCGGGTGCGAAACATCGGACTCGCCCGCGTTCAGTACGCTGATATGGTCCTTTACGTTTCGCGCGATGTAGGCGGGCACGCCGTTTTCGGCATCGCGTACGACCATGATGTCGACGTGCATCGCCTCGAGCGTATAGATAGTGTCGAGGATGCTTTCGCCTTTTTTCCGCGACGAGGTATTGACGTCGAGATTCAGGACATCGGCCCCGAGTCGCCTGCCCGCCAGGTCAAAGGATGCACGCGTCCGGGTGCTCGGTTCGAAGAACAGGTTGCCCACAGTGCGTCCGGCCAGTGACTTGCTGCGGGCCGGCAATTCGCCGGGCGCGGTCAGATATTGCTCTGCTTCATCGAGTAAATCCGTCAACAGCCGCGCGCCCATGCCGCGCAGCGACAGCAAGTGCCGCAGGTTGCCGTGCTGGTCGAACTGCAGTGTCGTGTCGTCGGGCTCCATCGCGGGGGCATTCTACCCAGATGAGAGGTATCTTTCAGCGATAAATACAGCGGCAGCGCTGTCGATCATTTCCTTCGATATTCGGCCTCGGGTACCCGCGGCGCGCGCGTCTTTCAGTGCCTGTTCGGCCTCGATTGACGTGTATCGTTCGTCGACTGTCTCGATACTCAGGCCGTAGCGCTGTAATTCGTCGATAAACGCCTCGACCGGATCCTGCATATCGCTTTTTGAGCCATCAACATGTGCCGGCATGCCGACGACGATCCCGGTCGGTCGCCATTCTTTGATCAGTGCAGCAATGGCAACGTGATCGACACCGTCGTCGCGGTTTGCAATTACGCCAAGCGGGCTGGCGGAACCAGTGACATCCTGACCCACGGCAACGCCGATTCGACGCAGCCCGAAATCGAACGCAAGAATCGTTCGCGGTGAGGGCATTCAGGCGTGACCGGCATCCGGCGAGAGGCTGGCCATATCGATACCAATCGAGCGTGCGGCAGAGTCCCAACGGTCTTCGAAGGGCGTATCGAAAATCAGTTCGGGCGTTGCGGCGACACTCAACCAGGAATTCGCCAGCATTTCTTCTTCGAGTTGCCCGGATTCCCAGCCCGCATAGCCAATCGCGACGAGCGCTTTTTCCGGTCCGTCACCGACCGCCATCGCATCGATAACGTCGCGCGAGAATGTCAGCTGGATATCGTCGGAGACAGACAAGGTATTTTCAAAGCGGCGCTTCTTGTCGTGCAGGACGAATCCCCGTTCGGTGCCAACCGGACCGCCGGACACGACCGGATTATCGGCGGCGTCAGCATCTGCATCGGATACGGCAAGCTGATCGAACAGACCCGCCAGCTTCAGATTTAGCGGCCGGTTGATGATGATGCCGAGGGCGCCATCTTCATTATGTTCACAGATTAAGGTCACGGTACTGCTGAAATTGGGATCGGCCATGCCTGGCATGGCGATAAGTAGTTGATTTGTGAGCTTACGGTCGGCTTCCATACCCTCAGTATCGGTGCTGCTGCGCCCGGGCACAAGCCACAGCCACCTGACTCAGGGCGCGGCCGTCAGCAGCTGCTCGTTGAAGAGCCACTTGTACTCAAACCGGACCACGTCGTACTCCGCGGTAACCTCAGGCGGGAACGGGTCGAATGGCGATGCGCGGCGAAGGATGTCGAGTGCCGCGAGGTCCAGCACCGTGGAGCCGCTGGTTTTGCGAATGACGGCCTCGGTGAGGTCGCCTGACATGTCGATAGCCACCATTAGCGTCGGGCTTCCCGACACGTTTTCAAGCGCACTGAGTTGCGGCAGGTAGGAATCGCCAACCGCTTCGACACGCCGTTTCCAGTTGTCGAGGTAGGCGGCAATCACCGATTCACGGGTATTGGCACTGATAATCAGTTGCCGCGGTTCGTCGTCGCGAATCAACATGGACGCATCGTCTTCCTGCGGTAACGGCAGCGTCGTCTCGCGGCCGGCCTCCATCGCTATCGCGGTGCTGTTCTGTCGTTGCGGGTCGGAGCGCGGGTCGATGTCGACCTGGCGATCGCTGTCATTCTCGGTGGCGATGAGCTCGTCCGCGGCCCGCTCATGAACGTCGGCGTCCTGAAGGGCACTGCCATCTTCGCGACCGTCATTGTCCACCGGCATCGCACTTTGCAGTGGCGCTGCAGGCCGCACCTGTTCCGTCGTGTTGCCACTGCCCTGCTGGCTGGCCTGGGCGAGGTACGAGGCTTCGTCAGGGCGGTCGATCTGCTGGTCCGCGTCGGCGACGATCGTGACTTCAAGCGAGATGGCATTGGCAAACTGGCCGGCCAGCTCCGGGTTAAACGTGATACCGATAATCAGGATGCCGTGAATCAGCGCGGCGAGAAACAGCATCGCTGGCAGCCGGTCAGGCGCGGCTGGCGCATTGAGCCGCAATTCGTCCAGCGGATCGGTTTCCAGCGAATACCTCATAGTTTCCTTTCGATAGCGTCGAACAGCAATCCGCAAATATTCAGATCGAACTGCCGGTCGAGCTCACGGATGCCGGTCGGGCTGGTTACGTTCACTTCGGTCATGCGGTCGCCAATGACATCGATACCCGCAAACACTACACCCTGGTCGCGCAAAACCGGTCCGACCTGTTCGCAAATTTTCAAATCGGTCGCCGACAGCGCCTGGCCCTTGGTGGTGGCACCGGCGACGATGTTGCCGCGATTGTCATCGCCCGTCGGGATACGGGCGAGTGCGTAAGGGACCGGTTCTCCGTCAATTAACAGGATGCGTTTATCGCCGAGTGTAATCTCGGGAATGAACTCCTGCGCCATCGCAAACCGTTGCCCGTAGTCAGTCAGCGTCTCGAAGATGACATTTGCATTGTTGTCGCCTTTCCTGACGACAAAAATCGAGCGGCCACCCATCCCGTCGAGCGGTTTGACCACGATCCGTTCCTGCTCCTGCAGGAATGACTTCATATCCGACATCGAGCGCGTGATCAGCGTCAATGGCGTGCACTCCGGAAACCAGGCGGTGTACGCCTTTTCATTCATGTCGCGCAGAGCCTGCGGCGCGTTCACGATCAGTGCACCGGCAAGCGCTGCACGATCCAGGATATAGGTCGTGTAGACATACTCCATGTCGAAGGGTGGGTCTTTGCGCATCAGGATGACGTCGAGGTCGCCCAGATGGACTTCCTGCTGCGCGCCGAAACTGAACCAGTCATCGCCAGCTTCATAATTGTCGGAAACTGTGAGTCGTGTTGAGACGCCCAGCGGCCTGCCGGATACCATGCGCAGGTCTTTTTGCTCGAAATAATGAATGTTGGCGTTGCGGCGGCTGGCCTCAAGCAACATCGCGAATGAAGAGTCTTTTTTCGGCGTGATCGCCCCGATCGGGTCCATGATGATGCCGAGATTGAGTGCTTTTTCAGCCATGCTTTCGGGTACTTGCGTCGATTCTGAGTGAAGCGGCCAACTATACCGTGAAACCTGGCGTAAACACTCGAAATATCATGATTTTGCACAAGCTGACGCGCGTCGTAGCGGGAGTTATGTCAATATGGTAAAAGTCGCTTTTCAATCTGGGGAAAATTGGTGTCTGGTAACGCATCCCGAAGCCTGAACGGGCTAAAAATACTCGTCGTAGACGACAGCAAGACTATCCGCAGAACGGCCGAGACGCTGCTGACCAAAGAAGGTTGCCAGGTGTTCACGGCCATCGACGGCTTCGACGCGCTGTCGAAAATCGCCGATCACCAGCCAGATTTGATCTTCGTTGACATCATGATGCCGCGGCTCGATGGCTACGAAACCTGCTCGCTGATCAAGCACAACAAGGTGTTCAGGGAAACGCCGGTTATCATGTTGTCCAGCAAGGACGGGCTGTTTGACCGTGCGCGCGGGCGTATCGTCGGTTCCGAGCAATATCTCACCAAGCCGTTCACCAAGGACGAACTGCTGGGCGCAATCTCCAACCAGATTCACTAAGGATTCCTGTAATGGCACGTGTACTCATCATTGATGACTCGCCAACCGAGTTGCACCTGTTCCAGAACATGCTTGAGAAAGCCGGTTTTGAAACCCTGGTCGCGGATAGCGGCGAAGAAGGCATCAAGGCTGCGCAAAAAGCGCGCCCGGACTGCATATTGATGGATGTCGTCATGCCCGGCATGAATGGCTTCCAGGCGACACGTCATCTGACCAAAGACCCGATGACCTCGTCGATTCCGGTCATCATGATCACCACCAAGGATCAGGAGACTGACAAAATCTGGGGCATGCGCCAGGGCGCTGTTGAATACCTGGTCAAACCGGTCGCCGATAAGGATCTTGTGGCGATGATCAATACGGTGATGGCAGCCTGAATGAGTAGTTCCGCGGATCTGGCGGCACTGGTTGAGCAACCATTTGAGTTGTTGCAGGAGATGGAGCAGCGCAGCCGCGCCGCTCACGCGGGCCAGGGCAGCAGTTCGATGCCTTCCGAATGGGTCGGTGTCGGTTTTCGCATTGGCGAGGAACAGTTCGTCGCGAATCGGGACCAGGTCCGGGAAGTGCTGATGTTGCCGGACTCCATGACGCGGGTACCGGGTGCGAACCGCTGGTTGCTGGGAATCGCCAACCTTCGCGGTCACTTGTTACCCCTGGTCGACCTGAAGCTCATGCTCGGTAGCGGGCGCACCACATTGCGCCGCAGTACGCGCGTCATCTCTGTCAATCACCGTGAAGTTCCGGCGGGCATCGTCGTCGACGAAGTTCAGGGATTCCGGCGCTTCATGGATCACGAATTCGCAAATGAAAGCCGGGAAACGATCGTTCGCTGCGAACGATTCCTGGCCGGGGCATACCAGCGTAATGAAGAGTCCTGGCCGGTGTTTAATTTGTTCGACCTAGTCGAAAGCAATGTGTTCCTGCAGGCAGCTGCGGAATGAAGGTGAGTCATGGACAGTAATATCGACAATACATCCACTTTTCGTGCACTCGTGGGCTTTGCAGTGTTTCTGCTCGTCGGTGCGGCGGCACTGATATACGTTCAGTCCGGAAGCGGCAGTTCATCTGCACCGCAGCTCGCGGCGCTGTCGCAGGTCATCCCGCTGCAGGCGACCCGGGCTTTGAACGGTGACAGCAGTGCATTCGATGAGCTGGACAGCAGTGTCAAGAATGTCGCACGCCTGCGTCGCGGTGGCGCTCCCGGGCGTTCGACGGACTGGCAGCAACTTGAATCGCGTGCGGCAGCCATTTTGGCAAAGCGTGCCGAAGTCGAAACCGTTGCGAGCGCTGCTGACCGTATTGTCGCGAGTGCCGCCGAGATGGTCGAACTGTCCAATGCATTGCTCGACAGTGCGGGTGCCACCGCCGCCATCCAGGAATTTCAGCAGCGGGCCAATCGTATTCGCGAAGCGGCGGCGTCCATTCCGGCCGGTGGGGAAGCCGCGGTGAGTGCCATTGCAGAGGATCTTGGCTATTTGCGCAATGTGGCGAATGCACTGGATGGGGCTGCAAGCGATCTCGATATTCGTGCGCTGAGCAACCAGGCGAAAGAAACAGCGCTGGTGCCAGTCATCGGCGTTTTGACGAGCATGGAGACGCAGGCAGATGCTTTGCTCGGCAATGTTGCCGCCATCAGCGCGCTGCAGGAGACGCAGGCAGAACTTGCTGCGAGCGCCGAGATTTTATTGGATGGCGCATTTGCCGCATCCGACGACGCATCCCTGATGCCTGAATTTCTGAAAAACTTCTGGATTCCTGTTGGCCTCATCGTCGCCGCAATTGCGATGTTGTTCGGCTTGTTCGTGCTGCATTCGAAGAGTTCGGTATTTGAGCGAACCGCCCGTGAGCAGGCGGAGCAGAACGAACGCAACCAGCAAGCCATTCTGCGATTGCTCGACGAGATGGGCAGTCTCGCTGACGGTGATCTCACGGTCGAGGCGACCGTGACCGAAGACATCACCGGCACGATTGCGGACTCTTTCAATTTCGCGATCGAAGAGCTGCGCAAGCTGGTAGCGACGGTTAACGACACAGCACTGATGGTCGATACCGCAACCAAGCAAACAGAGAACACTGCGGCGCACCTGGCGCGGGCCGCGGACAATCAGGCCAAGGAAATCAATGCGGCTACAGAATCCATTGTTTCGATGGCGGCCTCGATCGAGGAAGTCAGCGGCAACGCCGAACGATCTTCCGACGTGGCGCGTCATTCTGTTGATGTCGCACACAAGGGCGGCGAAGCGGTGCGCAGAACCATAGATGGCATGAACGCGATTCGCGAAACGATCCAGGAAACCTCGAAACGCATCAAGAGACTCGGCGAAAGCTCGCAGGAAATCGGCAATATCGTCGAGTTGATCAATGACATTGCCGAACAAACCAACATCCTTGCCCTGAATGCTTCGATCCAGGCTTCGATGGCCGGCGAAGCCGGGCGCGGTTTCGCGGTCGTTGCCGACGAAGTACAGCGTCTTGCAGAGCGTTCGACCAATGCGACCAAGCAGATCGAGGTGCTGGTACGAACGATTCAGGCCGATACCAACGAGGCTGTCGTGTCGATGGAGCGCAGTACCACGGACGTGGTGGGTGGTGCGCTGCTGGCCGAAAATGCCGGTGCCGCACTGGACGAAATCGAGCAGGTGTCTAACCAGATCGCGAGCCTGGTACAAAACATTTCCGGCTCCGCACGGCAACAAGCCAGCTCGGCCGCGGATGTCACCCGCCGCACGACCCGGCTGCGAGAAATTGGCGACCAGACTGGCAAAGCGACAACGGCAACCGCGGCATCGATTTCGAAACTGTCGCAACTGGCAACGCAGTTACGCAAGACCGTCGAAGGCTTCTCGTTGCCACCGGAGATGATGCAGGCACAGACCTTGTCGCGCAGTTCACCGAACGTGCCTGCCCAAGCGGCGGCACCGAGCCAGAAACCGACACCGCCGGCAGCGCCCACGGGTAACCAGGCGAAGGCCGGCTAAGCGGCGCGACGAACGATACGGACCATCAGATGACGGGCGATACAGGCATCCAGGAGCAGATGATCGGCGACGACACGGCCAACGGCGCGATGAGCGCGTTGTCGATTGTCGGTGCCGAGCTCATGGAGACGATCCGCAACGCGCACCTGGCACTGGAAGACTGTGTCGATGGCCGCGGTGGCACGGCGGCGTTGAAACGCGCTGGCGAATTGCTGCACCAGGCGCGCGGCGCATTGCGCATGACGGAGACCTACGGTGCGGCGCTGCTGGTCGAGGAAATGGAGCTGTGTTGTGACTACCTGTCCGCATTGCGCGATGGTGACGGTCGCAAGGATGGTCTCGAGGCCCTGACACGATCCATGGTGCAGCTGCCTGTTTACATCGAACGATTGATGGGTGGCGGCCGCGACATAGCGCTGGTTTTGCTGCCGATGTTGAACGACCTGCGCGCGGCACGCGGTCAGCCATTGTTGTCCGAAGGCACGCTGTTGCTGCTGAACCTGTCACCCAGCCGGTCCGAGCGCAAAGACGATGCCCGCGAGGGCAGCGGCGAGGATCCGGTGCTGGTGGCGAAGCGCTTGCGACCGAAATTCCAGCTTGCGCTGCTTGGCTGGATCAAGGGTGGTGACAGTTCCCGGCACCTGGACACATTGTCGAAAGTCGCGGCGGCACTTGAGAATTCTTCGACCCGCGACGACATGTACCAACTCTGGTGGGTGGTGTCGGGCGTCCTGGAAGCTTTGCAGGAAGGTGGCCTCGAAACATCGATTGCGATCAAGCGCCTGCTGGGCCAGGCCGACCGGCAGCTCAAATACGTTATCGATGAAGGCTTGCTGGCCTATGACCGGCACCCGGTCGATGACCTGCTGAATAATCTGCTTTACTACGTCGCGCGCTCCAGCACGGCCGGCACTCGCATCAGCGAAGTCCGTGCTGCGTTCAACCTGGCGGAATTGTTGCCGGGCGACGAACAGGTTGAGCAGGCACGCGATGCGCTGTCGGCGCCAAGTGCGAAGTTGATGGAAACCGTCGCGTCTGCGATCAAGGATGATCTGAGTCGCGTCAAAGACGTACTGGATATTTTTGTCCGCACTGGCATGAACAAGTCGTCCGAGCTGGTGCCACAGCTTGAACTGCTGAAAAAGATCAGTGACACCCTGGGCGTCCTG
Source organism: uncultured Woeseiaceae bacterium (assembly GCA_963976215.1). Lineage (GTDB taxonomy): Bacteria > Pseudomonadota > Gammaproteobacteria > Steroidobacterales > Woeseiaceae > UBA1847. The sequence continues at coordinate 61,432 of CAXBJV010000019.1, forward strand.
GGCCTGGGCGAATTGCGTGGCGACGTGGACGGCGAAATTGAACGCCTCAAGACCGTTGTCGAGCGCGGCGGTGTCGCCAATGACCAGGTTATTCTGGATATTGCATCGACGCTGTTGCGGGTTGAGGATCGGCTCGACCAGCAACTTGTGCGGTTGACGACGCCGGTCGAGCCGAGTGGCGACGAAGCAGCCGCGGATGACGACGGTGAATTCCAGAAAGTGACCGCATCGGTCATGCGCGAGTGCATTATCAATCTTGCGCGGATCAAGGAAACCATCAGCCAGAGCTTTACAGCCGAATCCTTGTCGGTGGGACTCGACAGCGTGCCGTCGCTGGTTCGGGGCATTAAGGCGGGTTTGCTGATTCTGAACAAGACACGCGCGATGGAAGTCGTCGAGCGTGTTGGCAGGCTGGTTATCGCCATGCTGAATGGCGGTGGTCCGAGTGTGCTGAACCAAAAGGAAACGGATCGGCTCGCGGACGTTATCGTCAGCATCGAGTACTACATGGAAACGGTGAAGGCCGGACGTAGCGAGCCCTGGTACATGCTCGACAACGCCGAGGCCTGCCTGGCAGTCCTGCGCGATGTCGAGCAACGACTGATCGAGGTCACGGAAGAGGAAGAACCCAGCGTCAATGTGACGCAAAAATTGTCTGTCGAGGCGATCGAAAAGCACGCGGCCGAAGCGCTCGAAAGCCCGCCGCCCGTGGCACAAGCGACGGAAGTTATTCCACTGCCGGTGATATCAACGGCGGCGGAACATATCGATCCGGAGATCCTCGAGTTGTTCATCGAGGAGGCCAAGGAGGAAATCGCATCGATCAAGCGGCATCTGCCAGGCTGGGCGGCGATGCCCGACGACATGGAAAAGCTGATCACGGTGCGGCGCTCGTTCCATACACTAAAAGGCAGCGGCAGGATGGTGGGCGCCGAGCGCATCGGCGAATACTGCTGGGCGGTCGAAAACCTGCTCAACAAGCTCATCAATCGTACGCTTGCACGTACACCACCGATGATCGATTTCATTCAGCTGGCGGCGGCAGCCGTGCCGGAGCTGGTCGAACAGCTGGAAGTCGGTACGAAACCGACGGCCGACATCAGCCTGTACATCGCGCGTGCGAACGCGTTCGCTGACGGTGACCCGAATGCCGCGGTACTGACTGTCGCGACGGAGGAGCCGGAGCAGCCGGCCGCAGAAGAACCCGCGCTTGAAATGGACCCGGTGCTGTACGACATCTTTTCCAAGGAAACGGCAGGACACCTGCAAGTCATCGACAATTACCTTGCAGCTTGTGAAGGGCACCAGCCACCGTTCGATGTGACGGACAAGTTGCATCGTGCCTGTCACACGTTGCATGGCAGCGCCAATATGGCCAACGTCGAGCGCGGGGTTGCGGTAGCGGCCGCATTGAATCGTTTTGTCCGCCGCATTTTCGACTACAAGGTGGGCTTTGAGCGTTCCGGGCTGGACGCGTTGCGGGCTGCAAGTCGCGCGATTCAGACGATTGTCAATGACATCAACAACCCGGTGCAGGATCGTGCTGACTACACAGCCTTGATCGAACACATCGGCAAGCTGACCGAAGCGGTATTGCCGCCGGAGAGCACCATTGTGCAGCAGGACCAGGTGGTGGCACAGAAACCCGCCCCGGAAGCGCCCAAGCCAGTGGTTGCGGAGGTGGTCGAAAGCGATGCCGCTGAAGAGGCCGAATACGACGCCGAGATTGCGGCGATCTTTACCGAAGAGTCAGCCGAGCTTCTCGAGGAAGCGGATCAGGCATTGGTCCAGTGGTCCAAAGACCGCTCACAGGAGCCGATGGAAGAATTGAAGCGCCATCTGCATACCCTGAAAGGTGGTGCGCGCATGGCGGGAATCAGCGCGATGGGTAACCTGAGTCATGAACTCGAAACCCTGCTGATATCGGTCGATGAAGGCCGGGTTAAGGCAACGCCTGCTATTGAAGATCTGCTGCAGCGCAGCATCGATGAACTGCATCGAATGCGCGACACGGTAATTGCCGGCAAGCCAGTGCGTACTGCGGCCGACCTGGAACAGCGCATTCAACACGCAAATGCCGGATTCGAAGTCGCCGATGATGCGGCGGTCGAGATTGCACCTCAGGACAAGTCCGTCGAAGATGCTCCGTCCACTGAGTTCACGATCGAGCCGGACGATACGATTAGCATGGTCATCGTCGACTCACCACTGGCGGATGATCTTGCAGAGCTTGCGGAGGAAGCCCCGATGGCATCCGAGCCCGAGCCCGAACCCGAGCCCGCACCCGAGCCGGAGCCCGAACCCGAACCCGAGCCGGAACCTGAGCCGGAACCCGAGCCGGAGCCTGAGCCGGAACCCGAGCCGGAGCCCGAAGCGCCTGCGCCGACGCGGCCGATGCCGCCACCACCGGCGCCGAGCCCGGAAGCCCTGGTCGCCGCGCGACCGGCGGCAGATGTACGACCGATTCGTACGCCGGAAGCGCGCCAGGAATTTGCGCGTATCGATGCCGAGCTGCTCGAGGACCTGCTGAATGCAGCCGGTGAAATCAGCATCTATCACTCGCGCCTGAGCCAGCAGGTCAACACGTTTGAATTCCATGTTGAGGAACTGGAACAGACGATTGCGCGCTTGAAGGAACAGCTGAGAAAACTGGAGAACGAGACCGAAGCGCAGATCATGCACAGTCACCAGGACACGCTGGTGGCGCGCGACTTCGATCCATTGGAACTCGATCGCTATTCGATGATTCAGCAGTTGTCGCGGGCGCTGGCCGAGTCCGCCAGTGACCTGGGCAGCCTCAAGGACCTGTTGCAGTCAGTGACCTCCGAGGCGGATGGTCTGCTGGTGCAGCAGTCGCGGGTGACGGCCGAGCTGCAGGACGGGTTGATGCGCACGCGCATGGTGCCGTTCGAGCGTCACGTAGGCCGCCTGACACGCCTGGTGCGTCAGGCCGCAGAAGAAGCCGGTAAGCGTGCCGAACTGGTTGTCGAGGGCGCGTCCGGCGAGCTTGACCGCCAGGTGCTCGAGAAAATGCTGCCGCCCTTCGAACATATGCTGCGCAACTCAATTGTGCACGGCATCGAGGATGCCGCGCATCGCCAGGCTGCCGGCAAACCGGCCGTGGGTCGCATCGCCATCCGGTTGCATCGTGAAGGTGCGGAGATGGTTATCGATGTGTCCGATGACGGCGCGGGACTCGACGTCGATGCGATTCGTCGCAAGGCCTACGAACTCGATCTGCTGCAACCGGAAAGCAAGGTTACCGACGACGAAATCATGCAACTGATCCTGACGCCCGGCTTCAGCACGGCGTCGGCCGTGACGCAATCGGCAGGCCGCGGTGTTGGCATGGACGTGGTCGCGAACGAAGTTAAAAAACTCGGCGGTTCGCTGCGCATTAGCTCGGTAACCGGGCAGGGCACCAACTTCACCGTTCGCTTGCCGTTCACGCTGGCGATCACGCAGGCGTTGATCGTGCGTACTGGCGAAGAGGTTTACGCATTGCCGCTGCCGACAGTCGAAGGAGTTGCGCGCATTCCCCGCGCCGAGCTCGAAAACCTGCTCAGCCAGACCGAGCCGAGCTACCAGTACGGCGAACAGTCTTACAAGTTCCGCCACCTCGGCATGTACCTCGGCGGCCAGGCTGCGCAGCTGCCGCAGGATGAGGCATTTATTCCGGTGATACTGGTGCAGGCTGGCGATTATTCCGCCGCCTTGCTGGTCGACGAGATGCTCGCCAGCCGCGAAATCGTCGTCAAGGCGGTCGGACCGCAGCTCGCGAGTATTCGCGGCATCTCCGGTGCGACGATTCTTGGCGACGGCAGTATTGTCCTGATTCTGGATATTCTCGCATTTGTCAGGACTGGCGCGCCGGTGGTCGAGATCAAGAAGGCCGCACCGACCCCGGTCGACGACCGGCCCCTGGCACTGGTCGTTGATGACTCGATCACGGTACGTCGTGTAACGGAACGCTTCCTGCAGCGCAATGGCATGCGCTGCGCGACGGCGAAAGACGGACTCGATGCGATCAGTGTAATGCAGGAAGCAAAACCCGACGTGATTCTGCTCGATATCGAAATGCCGCGTATGGATGGCTACGAGTTTGCCTCGCACGTGCGCAACGATGCGCAAATGTCGGATGTCCCGATCATCATGATTACATCGCGAGTCGGGGATAAGCACCGGGCGCGCGCGATCGAGCTGGGTGTCAATGACTATCTCGGCAAACCCTACCAGGACTCGCAACTACTGGACGCCATTCGTCGCCAGCTGGAAGAAAAAGGAATTGAGTTGCCATGAGCGCGGAGTCGGAAGAGCTTTACAGCCTGTTGGTGCCGCTGGCCGAGGATCGCCTGATCGTGCCGCGCGCGTGCGTCGCCGAAGTCGTGCGCTACACACAGGCAGACAAGGCGGAAGGCGCCCATGACTGGATGATCGGAACGATCAACTGGAACGGCCGGCCCTTGCCAATCGTTTCGTTTGAAGGGGCACTTGGCAAGGAAGTGCCACTGGCGACCGGTCGCACGCGTGTCGTCGTTTTCTATGCTACCAGCGGTGAGTTGAAAAGCGGATTCTTCGGGATGCTGACGCAGGGCTTTCCGCAACTCGTTCGGGTCAATCGCGACGTCCTGAAGCTGGAAGCGAAGGATGGCTGGCCCGAGGATGCACCGGTCCTGTGTCGCGTGAAGATGATCAACGAATTTCCGATGATTCCCAACCTCGAGCAGCTTGAGAAAATGCTCGCGAAAGAAGCCCTGCAAGCCTAACGCAGGTCTCCCCACAGGGATTGCATCACCGCCAACGCCGCCGGCGCCGCGGTTTCCGTGCGCAGTATACGCGGCCCCAGCGACACGGCGGTGAACCCGGCGGCGTTCGCATCATCGTATTCGTTGTCGCTGAAGCCACCTTCCGGGCCGATCAGGATGCAGGCCTTGGTCTGCGGTGCTGCTATGCCCGCAAGTGCTAGCGCGGCACCCGGCGCAAGGATCAACTCAGTATCGACTTTTTCCGGTTTATTGCCGAACCAGGTTTTCAGGGCGACAGGCGCATCGATCAGCGGCGGTCGCGTGCGCCCGGATTGTTCGCACGCGCTGGCCGCGATTTTTTGCCAGTGTTCGCGGCGCTTCGCCGCGCGCTCGGCATTGAGTTTCACCATGCCGTATTCGGTCAGTATCGGCGTGATCCGCTTGACGCCGAGTTCCGTTGCCTTCTGCACGACGAAATCCATGCGTTCGCCACGCGAAATGCCTTGCACCAGGTGAACCTTCAAAGCCGATTCGGTGCCGGGTTCCACGCTGTCACCAAGCTGCAATACCACGCTGTTCTTGCGGATGCTGATAATCTGCGCGGGCCACTCGGGTCCATCGCCATTAAAAATGGTGATGTCGTCGCCTACACGCGCACGCATGACTTTGCCCAGGTAGCGTGCACGGGCGCCGTCCAGTTCGATCGCTTCGCCATTGATCAGTGCGGCGGAAACAAATAGCCTCGTAGTCATGACGACCGACTATACCGTTAATACCGACAGCGGGTTGATCGCGCCGGCAAGAATTTGTTTGAGTCCGAATCGGGATGCGCGCCCCGCGGGTGCAACAATAGACCTGCTTGTATTGCATGGCATCAGCTTGCCGCCCGGCGAGTTCGGCGGCGACGAGATTGAAGCGCTGTTTACCAACCAGCTCGATTGGGATGCGCATCCGTATTTTGCCGAGATTCGCGGTATGGAAGTATCGGCGCATCTGTTGATTCGTCGTGATGGCGAACTGATTCAGTTTGTACCCTTCAATGAGCGCGCCTGGCACGCAGGCGAGTCCTGTTTTCGCGGCCGTTCGCGCTGCAACGACTTTTCGATCGGCATTGAAATGGAGGGCGCGGACGAAACGCCGTACGATGAACGTCAATACAAGGTCTTGCCGCGCGTGCTGCAGGCCTTGGCGCAAGCCTATCCGGGCATATCAGCCCGTGAGATTGCCGGTCATTGTGACGTCGCTCCCGGACGCAAGATCGATCCGGGCCCTGCTTTCGACTGGCTGCGCTTGTATGATGCACTTGGGGACTCACACGAGACGGGCAGTACATGAACCTGATCGCATTACTTATCGGACTGGCTATCGAGCGGCTGGCGACGCACCTGTTTCACTGGCGCCGCTTGCGCTGGCTGGATCGCATCATCGATGCAGGCTTCCGCCAGGCAAACAAGCTGGCGACCTGGCCGGCGTTGATCCCGGTCATCGTGCTCGCCGTACTCCTCGTGTTGCCGGTGGCGGCGATCATCTACAGCCTCGGCGGCACGCTGCATGGCTTCACCTATCTGCTGCTTGCCATTTTCGTATTGTTGTTTTCGATCGGTCCACGCGATATCGGGGAAGAAGTCGGTGAGTACTGCGATGCGCTGCAGTCCGAGGACGAAGAAAAAGTCGAGCATGCGGCCAAAGCGCTGATCGAAGGAGACGTACCGGACGACCCGCGCGAACGGATATCGAGCGTGGAAGCGGCTGTTTGCGTGCAGGCCAATAACCGCCTGTTTGCGGTTATTTTCTGGTTTGTCGTGCTCGGCCCGCTGGCGGCCTGGGCTTATCGGGTCACCGACCTCATTCGACGGCGCGCGGTATTCACAGCAGCGCGGGAGGAACAGGAAGACAGCAACTCCGCGCGTATTCGCGACGCGGCCGAATTCCTGCACGGTTGGCTGGCGTGGATTCCGGCAAGAATTACTGCGCTCGGTTACGCGACGGCAGGGCACTACGACGAGGCTATCGGCGCATTGCGTGCACCGAGTGAGGACCGGAATGCATCGACCGCAGTACACAGCGAGAATCTTCTCGCCCGGGTCGGTGTTGCGGCACTGGCGCTGGAAGATCGCGCCGATGAGTCCATTACCGACCGCGGCATTCGTGGTGCGATGGCGGCCAACAAGCTGGTGTTCCGGCAACTGTTGATCTGGGCAGTGATCATTGCCGCGATGACGCTGTACGGCCTGACGCGGTGACGCTGAGGATTCGACCCGCCCGCCCGGCGGATATCGAGTCTGCGAAAACATTACTGCATGACGCTGGCCTGCCGACGGGCGACCTGACTGCCGAGCACCTTGCACTGGTGGCCGATCAGGACGGCGAATTTCTTGGTGTCGTCGGCCTGGAATCGTTTGCTGAAGTGGCCTTGTTGCGATCACTCGTAATCGACACAAGTGCGCGCGGCACGGGTATCGGGCCGGCGCTGGTGACTGCGCTGGAAACAGCAAGCAGCTGTGATGGTGTACAGGAAATGTGGCTGTTGACGATCGACGCCGATGCGTTTTTTTTAAAGCTCGGCTACAAGGTTCGGGATCGCAGCGAAGCACCTGACGTGATTCAGACTACCGAGGAATTCTCAAGCCTCTGCCCGGGCGATGCGGTGTTGATGTCGAAGTCTTTGACGCGCAGATTGCAGTAGGAGCGGCCCTTGGCCGCGACCAGCATCGAAAAATAAGTCTGACCCCTTTTGGGATTTCAGTAGGAGCGGCCCTTGGCCGCGACCAGCATGGAAATATAAGTCTGACCCCTTTTGGGATTGCAGTAGGAGCGGCCCTTGGCCGCGACCAGCATCGAAAAATAAGTCTGACC
>CAXBJV010000020.1:0-66839 GCA_963976215.1 uncultured Woeseiaceae bacterium
GTGGGTCAAGAATATTGTCCGACAGGTGGGTCAATTAATTATGTCCGTTGACACCTGATCAAAAAAGATCTGCTGTAGCGTCTCTCCAGTTCGACCGATGGATTCGATCCTTCCCTCAAGAACGTCAACTAGGAACTCGGATTTTCCGTACTGTGACCAAAAGGTTGCTGTCTCGAGAAGCCGAGCGAGTGAGACATGATGCTTTGCGTGGATGGACTTCGCGGACACGTGCTTGCCGACGTCTCGAAGCTTCTTCGTCAGATCATCAATATCGCTCGCCGGATAGCCCCGCCGCAGTTTCTCCCCTCGTCGAGACCCTGCGTATCCTAGTTGACGAAGCCCCCTCAAGACAGTCACGGGAATGCCAGCCATCGCGGCGGCCTGCCGCTCCGTTATCCGACGTGTCTTTGCAATCTTCAGGTGATTGATAATCTCCGCTTCAACCACGAACCGTCTGAGGTCTGACAGCGACAGCGCGGCGTTATCCTTGCGTTTGGCCTTGCACCAACCTTCGAGCCGCTTCCGTAAGAAACCGTACCGCGAGCAGATCCAGTCCATGGACATTGACTGGCGCAACTGAACCTTTGAGTCTGGACGTAGCCGTCTTGCTTCTAGGACCGCTCGACTCTTCTCCCTTTCCAGAAATAGTTCGAACTCATCTCGCAGGAACTTCACCGCAGGTGCGAGATCTCTTTCCCCAGTTATCGAACGGTAGAGCGTGCCGTACTGATCCCGCAATCGGCTGAGAGGGCATCCGGTCCGATCCTCATACTTGGCGAGTTCGCGCAAGCATCTTCGAAAGCCCTGAGGCCAATCGCTGAGAGCCTTGGCGGCTGTGCGGACCACCGAGTCGGGTCGCTCCAGAGCTTCGTTGTGCGAGATACGCTGCAAGTGCTGCCCCAGGAGAAAGAGCGCGGACGCAAGCTGGACGAAGGTCATCTTGTCCAGCGCTGCGATTGGGAAGCGAGACGGGTTTCTCCAGTCACTCAGGCTCCGCTTCTCCAACTTCGCCTGAACCAGCCTGAGCAGGTTTACCTCTGCAGTCAGCGCTCTATCCGGCGAAGAGTCGCCAAGTTGAGCCCCACATCGACACTCCAACAAACCAGCTCTGAGCCAGCTAATGTCCTTCTTGCAACTCGGGCAAACCCTGAGCGCCCGGCAACCGTGTTTTGGACAAACGGTTGCGAGCGTGAGGTCCCAAAACGAATCGAGATACGCTAGTTCTGCGATGCAGTGGGGGCAAATGGACGTCTTTTTCGGCGACAAGACCCGCGCCACGCGCCAAGAAGATATTTCGTGCCCCCTGTAGCAAACGCTTCCTGTCTTCCCACCGTGCACGTCGCCGTAAGCGATATGGGAGAATTCCTCGGCGCCTCGGCCTACAACGCTGGCGAGCAAACTCAAGTCGCAGTTCGCGCCAAGTGAATGCGCCGAGCCGTAATCCGCGTAACACAGAATAGTTCCCGGTGAATCGTAGCCGTTAACCTCGGCAAGACGAATGGCATAGCCGATCAGACTCTCGGTCGAATACGGAGCAGGTGTCACGACCAACATGCTAGGTCCTCAGCACTTCATTCATTGTTTGCGGCTTCGACGACGGGACTTTCTTTGGCGTCTTTTCAGCTCCGTCGGATTCGATTCCAACCTGCCGCGCAACTGCGAGTGTCGCTTCCTTTTTGGGGTCGGCGTCAAACTCCTCCGAGAAAGGACTCGGACCGTGGCATTTGGCCTCGTCTTTCCATACCGCTTCAGCATGAGCTGCATGGAAGTCAGCCAGCATAATAGCTTTCGTTCCAGACTCAGCTGCATTCCATACGAGCTGGTCCAGGAACTTTGCGACGTAGCCAACGAGGCCGCCGCATCCTACGTAGATGCGAAACGCCAAATTTGCGGTATCGAAGCGAGGTACGTCAAAGAAGCGATCGATGGACTCTTGAAAAGACGCTAGAACCGCCACAAACTGGCTTCGGCTTTCTTCGTCTGTCCAGTCAAATCGCGGCATCTTAACTGGCGCGAGAAAGCGACCGCGTAACTGCTCATTCTGCTCAATCACGGCCTGGCATCGGGGCAATCCTGCCACTATGAGTCCTACTTTGGCCTGATCCACCAGAACTTTCAGCCAGTCCGCAACATGGTGAAGTACTTTGAACGATGACTTGTCCACGAAGTGCTGAAACTCATCAATCGACACGACGCGCGTGTTAGCAGCTTTCAGTAGTTTGATAAGTCGATTTGTCTTTCGAGTTTTCGTTCCGATGTAAAACCTGGGGTCCCCGAGCGCCGACAGCATCAATTCCACAAGCCCCATAACGGTGGGCTCGGACGGCGTTGACACTTGCAGGACCGGAACCTCCAATCCCTCGTCATGCCTTACGGGCGGGTATGCATTGCTGAGCTCATCCAAAATCGTCGTCTTGCCAGTTCGTGACTCGCCGTGTATCGGTATGCACACAGGCTCCTTTGATACTTGAGCGCGTCGATACACCTGACGTACACGGTTGTAGGCTGTTGTGAACGCTGTGTGTTCAACCAATGTCGATTGAATAGCGGTAAACACTTCATCGGATTGATAGTCAATGGTGGTCATTTGCAGGTCTCCTCGGACGGACGCGTACGATCACGATAGACCGGCGCTATAGGTTGATAATCGATCTCAAAATCATTCCGGGTGTCGGGAATCGACATGGGTGTTTCGGGAACGGAAACGTCCGGGCTGGATTCAGCCGCGGCGGCTCCGGGCTGGCTTGTGGTAGGCGTAGCCTCGGTTGAGCCGCCACATTGGTCGGCGGGCATCGTATCTTTACCGGCGTTTTTGAACCGTGCTGCGCGAGACCGGGTGCCCTTGCCCTTCGTCAAGAACTCCTCTTGCACCATCCTGGAAATCTCATGCTTGGCGTTCAGCCACGATTCCCAGTTATTCTTGTCGAATTCCCTGCGCGAGTAACTCTTGCAGACCTGGTGCTGCCATCGGGACAGACCGGCAGCGTAGTCGGAGTGAAGTGCCGACACCCGGTACAGGTCGCCCGTCTTTGGGCACACCACAATGATTTCACCGATATTCGAGTCATCGATTCGAAGTTCAACGGTGAGCTTCTCACCATATCGTTTTCGCAGGTCAGACAACTCTGGCGAGTTATATAGAAGTCCGTCTAGCTCAGTACCCTTGTGCGTTAGCTTCCGTGTTTCTGTTCGACCGAGGATGGCATCGAAAATAGCTGGGTCGTCTGGCAGCAAGATGTCTTCGTCGCCGATTGAACTCATCCAATCAAGCTCTGGCGGAACGCCGATCGCGCGATGCGGCCTTTGGTGATAGACGTCAACGATCCACTTGCGCACTATTTCTTGGATCTTGCTCAGTCGAACAATCGCATGCTTGCTAGGGTCATAGTCCCCCTTCTCAAGAATGTTGCTAAACGTGGTTCCCGGAGAACCATGTGAGACGCTATCGTTCAGTGTTTTCAGGAACCGCTCGACCTTTCCCTTGTGCCACGGCGTTTTCCGAGCCGAGTAGTGGATCTCGGTGCCGAGCGACAGGCAAGCGTTCTCAAGGCTCTCACTGTGAAACTCCACACCGTTATCAACAACGAGTTCGTGCATGACGCCGTGGGCAGTCCATTCGTTTTCAATAGATGGAAACTCATCGCGAAGCTTCGTCTTTGGAAGAAATGCATGTCGCAAGCATGCAGCGACGCTGAGATGACTGGGAGGCTCGAAGCCAAGGTAGATTCCGAGGACGCAGCGCGTTCGTACGTCAAGACAGACTGTGAGCCAGGGGCGTCCGAGCGGCATAAACGTGTCGTCGTCGATTACAATGAGATCCAGTCGCGTGTGGTCAATCTCGGCCCTTTCTAATGGCACATCCGCAACCAGATAGCATTGCACCGACCGAAATCGGTTCATTGCGACGGTTCGGCCGTAGCGCGCCGCTACACGATCGAACGCTGGGATCTCCTTCACAAGGCTCCTGACCTGGCGGAATGTCGGACGTCGGATATGAATCTGCCGGGGCCTCAGGGCATTTTCTTTCTTTACCCTGTCAATTGATTCATCAAGAACATCCTGCAAGGACTTTCGCTCGAGCGTCATGTAGATCTCGTCGATAACATCGTTGACGAGGTCTACAGTTTCCTGAGGGTACCGAGACAATCTATTGCCTTTTCTGTGGGTTTGGTCGACTAAGCTGGTCAGGTCGTTGCCAGAGTCAACATATCGGCGCTTCCATTCCAGAACTGTCTTTGGGTGAGGACACCGATCTTTGGTACCAAGCCTCTCCCAGACTTCGCTCACTGTCGGACGGATTACATGTTGTGTTGAAGGCAGATGAAGTACAGCAATGACATACGCTCTCTTGACTTTGGCTCTTGCCCACTGCAGCTCGGAAATATCGGAAATCTTGCGACCTTCGCCCCTCGCCGCAATGCTGTAGTCGGAACTTGCAAATACCAGTCTCCCCTGCTCATACAATTGGCGAAGAGTTGCGGTCCGGAACTCTGCAATCCTGAACGTCCGGCTGTTCTCGACCTGCCAAATCTCGTTGTCCACTTTGCGAAGGAGCTTGTGATCCGCACCTTCGATAGCGACATGCACACCAGCTCGAATTGCCGTAGTACCCATGCTATGCCGCCCAAAGGTCGAATTGCCCTTTGGCCCCCTTTGTCGTGAACAAGCGAGAGGTCTTCTGAAGCGGCCTATCGTGCTCGGCCACACAAATCTCACCTTCGAGGAGTAGGCGGGCCGCAATATGTCGGCTACGTTCGCCGATTCGGCCACTCTGCATATCGCCCCAAGTCAGACTTGGGCCCGAATTGAATAGGCGGCGCGCTGCTTCGCGTTCCACCTGGGAGATATCGGATCGACCGAATCTGAGCACCGAGCGGCAAAAGCCAAGCGTGTTCTGGTATCTGCTCTTTTCGACAAACCGCACGCGATACTTAAGGCCCAGCCTTCCGAGAAGCGGAGTTAGGAAGCTCGTCCGTGCAATGATTTCAGGATTTTCCTTATCTCGGTGGTCCTTAATCTCGTCGACGTATACGCCGTCGGACGCGCGAACGACAAAGTCAGGTATGTGCTCTCGTTCTTCATCTGCCATGCTATAGCGAATGGCGATAGCCTGCTCGTGGAACGAGACGACGTTTGAATCCAAATCGTAGATTCGTGCAGCTACGAGCTCATTACCGGACTCGCACTCGATCATGCGATCCATTTTCCAACTGGGGTATTTTTGCGTTCGCCGTGCGCGAGAACGGGTCACAACTTTGCGCACGCGTAGCCCACCTGGCCTTGGAAATCGAATGCTCAAGAAGTCCTGTATCTCGGACTCGACTATGAAGTGGCGTGGCTCGTGAATACCATCACGGCGACGACCCTGTATTTCGAAGGACATAAGAACTCCCTTCAGCGCCGCGGACGGCGCCGACAATTGCGAATTGAAGGTAGGAGAACTTGACGAGATTCAAACAGTAGCTGATACTGAGTTTGCGTAGGCAGTGACCAGCTCACTGTCCAAAACCCGCCGTCAGGTCTCCTGACGTCGGGTTTTTTTTGTGGCTAGGGACTCATTGGCGCTCCGTCTTTGTTGTGGTACGGGTCGTCGGTTCGGACGACATATCAGATGCGTTGGCCGCGAAATTCAGCTCGTGAGCTTCGGACGTTCCGCCCTCTTTGAGACCAAGCGCTATTGCGATTCGATGCGACTGCCCAAGTTTCGCCGGTTGCCCCCGCATCACGCGGTATGTCAGCGCCTCTGAGAAACCGTTGCTTCGCGCCCAAGCCGCCAAAGACAGTCCGTTTCTCGCCAGTTCCGCTCGGATTTCTTCAGGTTTTCTAGGCATTTGGTCGCGCTTCATTACAAATTGTTCGAAATATTAAACATAAACTACTATGCATTCTGTTCATTTTGCAAGTTTTTGGTTAATATTTCGGACATGTCCGAAACACTGTGGAATCCCGAAAGTATTGGCGAGCGCCTGAAATCAGAACGGCGGCGTCTCGGTCTTTCGCAGGAAAAGTTCGCCGAAGCGGGAGGCATTAAGCGCACCACGCTCTACCAATACGAACATGGTGACCGCCGACCCTCTCTAGATTTCTTGTTGCAGTGCACGTCAGCCGGCCTTGATCTCGCGTACGTCATTTTCGGCGAGCGGAATCTTCGTCTAGCCGGATCGATAAACATCGAACAATCTGAGCTTGATCAAATCCTTGCGCTGGTCGATCAATACGCGCGTGATTCCCGGGGCCGCGCATTGGCAACAGAACATCGCCAGGAGCTATTTAGGCAATTGTGCGAAATGGCGAACACTCGTACCCAAGATGAAGTTGATTGGGACGCTATTGAGAACACAGCGCGAGAATTTGCAGCATGAAAAAGTCGAGCGAACGAATCCGCACCGCCGGCGAATTCTTTCGTTTGCTTCGGCAAGTACCTCAGTCTCGTTACCTCGCCTTTGAGAATCTATTAACGGGTGGGTTGAGTTGGCGCATCCGCGCATGGTACGCCGAACGCCGTTTGGCGAAGGTCACTCAGAATCAATTCGAAGCCAGTGGCGACGAATTCGATGCCGGATACAAGAAATGGCAAGACCTCGATTGCCAAGCGAGATTCGGAAAGCCGCTCAGCGACACTGGAAGATCAGTTGTCCGCCGGCTAGTTGACTCCGGAACTCCTGAACCGAAGATACGGACTTGGATCGTCAACGGACACATGGACGAGGATGGAAATCTAATGCCTCGATATCGACGGATCGCCGACAGAATCGTGCGGGCACTGGCGTGGGTCTGGCACGGATTGGTTGTAACTACAGCGGTGTTGTTCGTTGTCTACGCCTGGAGCTTGCCTGGCCCTACTTGGAAAAAGGTCGCAGCCACTGTTGGTGTCCTATTATTCTTCTTGATAATGAGCGCGCTAATGAATTCAACATCGCTCAGCGCGCTGCCACCGCGGGAAAAGCGACTAGAGTCATAATATCCACGCTAGGCATACACCTGAAATTTTCTGCAGCAAGATGCAACTTGGCACGAGCGAGTTACTCTTCCTCTTCGGAGTAAAACTCAGCGACTTCTGCGTTGATATGCTCAACCATTTTGGTGATGCTCTCCTTCTCTGCATCCGAGAATTCCCCTTCGATTTCAGGCTCTTCCAGACTGTGAGTTTTGATCAAACTCTTAACCATATCGACATAGCCGAATTCGCTTGTATTGTCGCCAACTTTCCTTGTCACGGAAATCACATTCTCTTCATTCTTGCTGAATATTAGTTTCATTTCGGTTCACGAAAATCCTTCAGGTTGTATTTTTTTACCCGCTTCTTAATTGATGACTTGCCACCATCGGTGACCTCGGCAATTAGGTCGACAACGCTTCGCCCTCCTATGTCTCCCTCAAGTGGATTCGACAAGATGTTGATGTTGTTGTCTTCGTTCGTACACATAACGACATTCTGTGCGTCCCCAAGCATAGGAATTGTAGCGTTGTGCGACACGAGAATTATCTGCTTTTTGGTTTTCGTTTCTTTGATTGCCTTCAGCAGCCCAGAGTTGATGTAGCCGGTAGCGAGATTGTCTTCCGGCTGATCGATTATCAGTGGCGCTCTATCAGCGTCCCAGCCCAAGACTAGATCCAAGATTACAGATGTCTTCCAACCGGCGCTGAGGTGATCGAAGTCCCTGCCATCCTTGGTTGTTATCTTGTAGCTCTTGCTGTTCATTTCTGAGAATCGGTTATTCACATAGCTCTCGAAGTCCTCGTAAGTGACAATTTTTGGATCCCTCTTCATGAAATTCTTCTTGAACAGCGACTCGGGCCTGAGCCGATCAAAAGATTGAAGCCTATACTTTGCCTTGAGGCCTTCATTGACGACATCGAGGAACTTTTCCTTTGTCAGCTCAAATTCGTTTGTGATCGACAACATGTGACCCATGGACTTGATGGGCTTCGTGGGAATTTCTATCGAGAAATTCGATATCTTCTCCAATGCTTCGTAGAACTGCTTGTTGTGCTTGAGGTATTTTCTAACGCAGTCCAGGAGGTTCTGGAACTCCTTTCTCTTCGAAGTTACTTCCTGATTTTCTCGAACTTGTGCGTCATCTAGTGCTTGCTTGTGTTCAACAATCTGGTCGCGGATGACGGACTCGAGACTAGAGGCGTTGATAGCTTCGAGCAATTTCGACTTGAGATCTTCAACTAGCTGGCTGTCATGCTCGACAAGTGGATTCTGTGTGAGGAATGTGTCTATCTCGTCCAGCACACGATCATGTTTTTCGTACTCAGCTTCCGAATACGTGATCGGCTCAAGCTCTTTATCACTCGGTAGGATCTTTCTTATTGGGTTATCGTGAATCTGTTCAGTAACAATAAGCCGGGACAGCGCCGGTATCCTGCTTAATGAATCCTGTAGCAGCTCAATCTCTGTGACCGATTGCATCATCTTTGTGAGAATAGAGCCCAGTTCCTGAAGCGCATTCACAATCTTCCGGCGCTCGACTTCGTCAGGCGGGAAGACGCTCTTCAAGATAGAAATGTTGTCTATCGTGTTGTTGCGATCTTTCTGATCGCAGATCTTCATGATGTAGTTTTGATTGAAGTAATGTGGTTGCTGGCCAGAAGGATTCTGCACTTCGATTCCGTCGATATCATAGGGAGTTTCAAAGTAGTCGCTGTCCTCAATCTTGCCGACTATGTTGTGATACATAGCATCGACAAGAAGCGACTTACCACTGGAGGAGCCTCCGATTACGACGTTAAGCCCGGGGGTCAGCTGTACATCGATACTCAGATTCTCGCTCTCGCAGGACACGGACTCGATGAACTCTGTCCAAGAATCCGGCTTATCTCCGTATACAAGCCTCTGAGATTCTGACAAAGACAGGCGCAACCCGTTGAACGTCGGTAGCGCAAGCATCCATGTTGGCACAAAGTCGGATGCGTCTCGTCCTGCCTTGCAGTCAGGGTACGTTGCCGGAGTGTAGTTGTCGGTAGCTGTAACCAGATTTACGAAGCCCTTTATTCCTAACCGCTCAAAGTACCTATGAGTCCGATCAAGCCCGTTGGTCCCCCTGGCGGTAAAACCATCGAAATGGTTGTAATAGATGCTCCTTTCCAACGTTCGGTCAAACTCAACATCTTTGGGTATTGATCTGTCGAATGTCGAGTGATTCTGCCCGCCATGCGGAAGCAGGAGGAATTCGTAGGCGTCAAACGCCTTTACGATTTCTTCAAGGCTGGGAATTTTGTCGCTGTTCTTGACCGTCTTTTTTGGATACAAGCGGTCTAGAATTGAATTCACGTCATCGATCACATCAGGGCCGATATCGACATTGAAAATGATGTGGCAATGGTATGGTTTACATTCTTCGTAATTTCTTACGTGGAGCTCGACGCCTAGCAATATGTGATCGAATTTCTTGGCGGCCTTCAAGTAGATGGTCTTATTTACGAAGTTGTGATCAGTGAGAGAAATCAGGAACGGTGAATCACCAGCAATCGACTCGATACCTGACTTAAGCGCAGCCAGATCGTAGTTCTCGTTCGGCTCCTCAAAATTTGTCGATGTATGAATATGGAAATCGAGGAAGACAGGTTCCATATTTTCTCTCCTCGGAATCTTCGGCCTTTAGCTGCCGTAGTTGTTTGGTTCGTCCCCGCTTCAGATGCGGCGTACGTTAGAGGCGCTGGCAACACAATTACGCGAGCGCGCTTGGGCACCCACAGGTCGGAACTCGGCTAGTTCCGTGAGAGTTGAACGACCTCTACGCCGTCGGCGTAGAGGTCGATCGACCAACTAAGGCCGTGCAAAACACCAATAACGACTTATGGTGTCAGTAATACCGGCTTATGGTGTCCAAATAACGCTGTGGGGGTACGCATAAGGTGACACTACCACATCAAAGATTTCAATGACTTACGTACCCACTGTCCACCATAAGATGACACCAAAAGACCCCATAAGCTGATATTTTCACCGCCGATGGACGCATAAGGTGCCACTATCACCGTGTCAGCGCAGTAGCGAAACTATTTCACCTTAACTAACGGATTTTTATAAGAAAAAACTTCTCAGAGAAACCGGTATTTTGAGTCTATGTTGGATGTTTCGTGGTCAAGGTGATGTGGGCATCGATGCTTTTCGATAGCTGCCGATCGAATGAAGACGTTTATCGGTCTGCTTTGGCAAAACCAATCGATTTAAGCACTCTAGATATCAGCGAATACTAAAGGGTCGTCAACTGTAGCGAGCATAGTCCAATCTTTTCCGTCAGCAATATTGCGCATTGTTCCGCGCAACATCGCAGAACTGATCATTCAGCGCGTCGGATCCGCAATCAAGCTATGGCAATGTTTCGCCTGAAAGTCGCACCCCGCAACGGTACTTTTTCGGTTTTGGGTAAAAACAACCATTGCAGGATTCGAGCCGGAGCACCACCCGATTATCTTGAAACTCTCTTAGCCGAAGTCGTTCAACCGACTAACGTTACATCAGTCTCCTATTCATAGCCACACGTACTATCAGTCGCAGATGAGCATACGGCGATCTGCCAATTGTTCCAATCCGAGGCGCAAGTGTCACCTTTAACTCTAATGAATATTGGCGTCCCCGCTAAGAACGCGGATTGCACCTGCTTCGTAAGCTTCCCCGTCAATGACACAGTTCAGAACTAGAGTTTCTGGCGTTTTCGACCTGCCGTCGGAACATGGCAGGCGGTATTTTTCCTAAGCTGTCGTGCGGTCGTTCTTCGTTGTATTCGATGATCCAGGCTCGCGTGATGTCTCTGACCTGGCATAGCGATTCGAACACATAGGCATTCAGTACCTCATGCCGGTAGGTCCGGTTGAAGCGTTCGATGTACGCGTTCTGGTTCGGTTTTCCAGGCTGGATGTAATTCAGTTTGATGCCGTGTTTTTCACACCATTCTGAGAACACTTGTGAGATGTACTCGGGCCCGTTGTCGACGCGTATGGCATCCGGCTTGCCGCGCCATTCGATGAGCCGGTCTAGCGTCCGCACAACGCGAACGCCAGGGATCGAGGTATCGATGACGATATCCAGTGCCTCACGGACGCCCTCATCGAGGACGTTCAGGGTGCGGAAGCGGCGACCGTGATAGAGCGCATCACTCATGAAGTCCAGGGACCATTCCGCGTTGGCTCTGGCCTCGACGACCATCGGCTGTTGTACGCGTTGTGGTAACCGGCGCTTCTTGCGTCGGGGAAGGTTCAGCTTCATGGCTTTGTACACTCGATAGACTCGTTTGTGATTCCAGGCATGGCCGTCCAGTCGTAGTCGGTCATAGCACATCCAAAATCCCCAGCGCGGGTACTTCTTGAGCATCGCGTTTAGGGCGTCAATGACAGGCTGATCTCGTGCCGCCTATTGCGATGGCTCTCGATACCAACTCGAGCGCGATAGCTGCACAGCCGCGCAAGCACGTGTTTTGCTCAGCTCGTGTTCGGCCACCAGGTATTGCGCTGCTTCGCGCTTGTCTGACGGCCTCAGAGCTTTTTCTCAAGGAGATCCTTCAGCGCATAGTTCTCGTGGGCAAGTTCTGCATACATTTTCTTGTACTGCGACAACTCGGCCTCCGTTTCTTTCAGGCGCCGTAAATCCGACGTGCTCATGCCACCGTACTTTGCTTTCCAGTTGTAATAGGTGGCATCGCTGATGCCGTGTTTGCGGCAAAGCTCTTTGATCTACGCCCTGCATCGGCCTCTTTCAGAATCGATACGATCTGGCTTTCAGTGAATCGGCTTCGTTTCATCTTCGTCTCCTAGCAGTAATATCCTGCCAGAAAACTCCAACTTCAGCCTGTGCCATATTGGGGGGAAGCTTACGCATAATGTGGACCAAGTCGACCCCGCAACCTAAGATATTCGCAGCCGATGGACTCATAAGGTACGACAATCACAAACACACGAGAATTTATCTGTAAATCAACCGCTTGCACCCACCGCGTTTTGACTCGTACAAGCCCCTTGACGAAACACTCCGGGACCGCGGAAGACGAATTGCTTCAATGTTTTTCAGTCTCCAAAGTCGAACAAGACGCAAGATTTGACGCACTGCTAGAACTGACACCTGTTTATTGACGAAGAATAATTGATCACACTTTGGCTCGACTAGCTGGTCATGAGAACGATTCCGTGGACCAAGTTCGAAACAGCCGAAAACGGGCAAGACATTGGTCAGGCAAATGCCGCTTTACTCACACGAAAGAGTCTACACAATATCCGAGGCGGTTCAGATTGGTCACCCGCCAACATCGTCAGAAGTTTCGATCTTGCCGCAGCACGACGCGGGCGCAACCACCATGTTAGGGTTGGCCACATGGCGTAGCATCCGTATAAAATTCATTCGGAACAGGGTTTTGCCCAAGAACAAAATCCGACATAGAGCCGGTAGTCAAGAAGCTGCCTGTCAGTTCTATTAGTCCCGCAACATAGCTATTCGAGTTGAACTCGCCTTGAGGAAACGGCGGTGAAAAAAGCCAAGGTGCTGTCGCTTCGTACGGTATGCAGTCATTTTCGTACTTCAGGTGGCCTTCGAAAATTGCGTCCCAGTGCCAAATTGCTATGGGATAAGATGGGCTAGTCACAGTAGTGACAGTAAAATTCATACTGTCAGGGATCCTGCTAAGATCATTGTTGAGATATCCAGACGTTAAGAATCCCGATGGAGCAGCACTGGTCCAAGACCTAAGAACCGCCCCTTGAAAATTTCTTGAATACTCAAGCGCTACGTGTAACGGCCCGATAAATGCAACCTTATGAGCCGTCAAATATACTGTGTCTAGCGCTCGACCTTTTGGGGACTTAGAATGCTTCAGCAATAAGAATAGCGACAGCACAGACTGACTCATTCCTTCGTTAGAGCAAGAGCTTACAGATCCACCACCAACACGAACGCACCAAGGACCAATTTGAATATCCACTCCAAGTTGATTTGCTAGCAGCCCCACGACAGAATCCCATGGCAACTGCCCTGCAAAGGCCGAATTCGCATCTTCCCATATAGCGACGGCTGAATCGTGCACGCCAGGGTATGTCGTAACCACACCACCGGCATCCCAAGAATACTCAACCTGGCATATCCACTCCCATCCTAAGAGTCCTCGCCATTCCAGTTCGCAATCGAGTTCCTCCTCCCAATCACCGGGCTCATTAGTTTGGGTGGCGCGATCCGTAAAGTACTCTTCATCGAGATAGTAGCCGATCAAATCGCTTGCAAATGCTTCAAATGCTGGATCAATTGGCCTTACGTTTCGAGCGATCCCCGTATACGCCACTGCTGGCGAGTAAATTATTTGATCGTACACACCTGCAATTTCGTTAGCTAAACCGTCTAGACGAACATCGGCAAACCCATCCAGGTTTACATCCGCCATGAGCACATCTATGGCGGTTAGCGGCCATGTCGCAGCGGCACTTAGTTGAGGGGTATTCGGAACGAGCGTCTCAAACGTTCCGACTGATACCTGCTTCAAGATTACGGCCTTGAGCGTCCCATTGTTTGCAGGTGCTGAAGTAATTCTATCAAGAAAAACGTCTTTCAATCCGTCGAAATTGATGTCTCCAACTCGGACCTCGTACTCATATTCTAATTGCTCTTCAAGGGTCGGTGGTTGAGCTACTGGACCTACAATCACCTCCTGAACTGCGCTATATTCGAAATACCGCTCTTGGTCTTCCCAGTCCCATTCTTCTTCCAATACTCGATACAGATATGTTCCGTTCGGTTTATTTGTTACAACGAAATTTGGAATATTCGGCGAATAATTATGATCAGCAAGCTCTACCCAGCTGGACCCAAAATTGGTACTTTCCTGCAATTTGCATCTATCTGAGCAGTAATCCGAAAAATCAATTTCATAGTTACCCTGCTCGTCGTTGTCACGAATTATTGGGCCATCTGCATACGACGGAGTCGCGACTAGACCAAGAAGCACCAAAAATGCAAGTCGGAAAATGCTGAAACCAAGTTGTCTTACCGGGCCAAAAACTTCCACTACAGAATCCTTTATCGATCAAGAGGTATTCGGGCAATAGTAACGCAATCGGGTCGATTTTCCCATATTTAGTTCTTCTCCGTCTGAATTCGTTAGGCTATTGCGCGACCTCGAAGTCCGCTTAGGAAGCAATTGAGGGGCTGATAGACTTCCACGCGGTCTGACGCTCAAGAATGAGCTACCGACTGAATCGCTCCCGATTCTCTAGACACTTGCGTGCCGTTTTGGACTGCCCCGACTTCCGTAGATAACTCCGCGCTATTATTTGAGCACAGGAGGAAGTCCATATGAGCGGTCAAAGATATACGCCAGAATTTAAAGATGAAGTAGTTCGACAGGTAACAGAAAGGGGTTACGCGGTCGCTGAAGTTGCGCAGCGGCTCTGTGTTTCGAATCACAGTTTGTATAGCTGGGTCAAAGCAGTAAGGCCCAGCGGTGATGAGGAGCAAGCCGAAGAACTGGCACAAGCCAAACGGGAGATACTCAAGCTGCGTGGGGATATGCGACGCCTTGAAGAGGAGCGAGATATCCTAAAAAAGGCCGCAAGGTACTTTGCCAAAGAGCCCGGGTAAAGTACCAGTTTATTCTTGAACATCGTTTCGAATTCCGGGTTTTGACGATGTGTCGCGTGCTTCGCGTTCATCCTTCCGGCTATTATCAGTGGATACAAAAACCGCTGTCCGATCGATCCATCGAAGACCAGCGCTTGCTGACGATTATCCGATCATCGTATGCGGCAAGCGGTGGCGTCTACGGCGCTCGTCGAGTGTTCCTGGACCTTCGAGAGATGGGTGAGACCTGTGGCGTTCACCGCGTGGAGAAAATCATGCGGGTCAACAAGATCAAGGCGTTGCGGGGCTACAAGGCGCCGAGACAGATCGCCGGTCGGCCTTCGATCATCGCGCCGAATAAACTGCAACGCGAGTTTACTGTCGAACTGCCGAATCGCGCGTGGGTTACCGATATTACGTATATCCGCACCTGGCAGGGGTGGCTTTATCTCGCAGTCGTCATAGATCTTCACTCACTCAAAGTCATCGGTTGGTCAATGAAGCCAACGTTGGCTCGATCCATTGTTCTCGACGCACTGATGATGGCCGTCTGGAGACGGCGTCCGAAGCATCCAGTAGTCGTGCATTCTGATCAAGGATCACAATACGGCAGCGACGACTGGTTGCGATTCTGTCGCGAGAACAATCTAAAGCCGAGCATGAGTCGTCGTGGCAACTGTTGGGATAACGCTGTTGCTGAATCGTTCTTCAGCAGCTTGAAAAAGGAACGAATCAAACGACGAATCTACAAAACACGAGATATGGCGAAAGCCGATATCTTCGACTACATCGAAATGTTCTTCAATCAATCCCGTCGCCATAGCCATATCGGCGGCGTCAGTCCGGAGGCCTTTGAAATGGCCTCATTTTGAGGCTCGGCGTTCTCTAGGAAACTCGGGGTAGTCCAGACTTTTAACTTTTCTTCCGCAAACGCTGTGCCTTATGTAGATCAGCTAGAGGCAATCGCGCAAGATGCCGCATGAGAGGAAAAACCAGACTGCGGGAGTTAGCAACGCACAGAGTATTCCGATGGCTATAGCCCTACCTGATCGCTCAACCATTGTTGAAGAACCCAGTCTGTATCGCAACGAAAGCAAAGCACCCCCAAATACGACGCAAAATGAGAACAACTGGACTCCAACTCTGGCAAGGGTTGAAGTTAGGTCCCAACCCTCCCAGAGCCCAAAAATTGCAACGAACACCAACCACAATCCGACGACACATATTGCGAATACGGCCCCTATTGCGCGCGGGGACTCCGTTCTAACGGTCAAGCGAACAAACAACACGACGAATGGAATTGAAATTCCATAGAACAACGCTATTAACATTGCCGAAGACAAAGCTGGATTGGATGCAAGTTCCATATTCTGATGCCCACCTATTTTGAACCAATATCAAACAGACGCACATCAATGTCAATTTCGATTTCAAAAAGTTTGCTTGGTCTATCTTCGCTTAATGAATCTCACCGGCCTTCCCAGTATCCTTTGAACAGGCTACAGAATGTAGCGGAACGGTGTCCACTTTAAATGAGGGTAGTCCAAAATTCGGTGCACTCTAGTTGTCTCGACTATGCGCTCATACTTAATATACTTGGCAGCGCATGGATTAAGCCCTGGCTGATGGTTCGCGCTCAGGGTGAAACGTCCAACTTCGGCGGACTTATAGCCAGCCGAGCGAACGCGAACAAGCCCAACGCGCCGAGCAAGCCAAGCTGCGGCAGCATGAATATGTCTACAACGAACCAGTTCCACAGGACGAAAAACGAAATGCCCTGCCCAAGGAACCAGCCTATCCGGTAGGCCAGAACAACGACAATTTCTGCGAGATCATCCGTCATGCATCATCTCCGCAACCGTAATTCCTTACCAATTGATTGGCAGTAGGTGATCGATAAAAAACGCTGCGGTCCACCCCTGCCTCTTTTGCGATGTGCGATTTGTGGGGCCGACCGCATGGCCGAGCCGGGATTGCGACGCCATTCAGTTGCGCAGATTCGAGAAAATCCTTCAGCATCGAAATATCATCGCGATTTTCGATCTGATATCTGTCTCGATCCTCCTTGTCGTACGCAACCAGAAGGTCTGCGACCGCCGCATCACTGTAGAACGAATTTCGCGAAATGCCGCTCGATAACGCGATGGCCCGTTTATTGGGCGATTTCGCACGCCTAGGCAATTGCGTTCCCGAGTCGCGCAAACCCGTAAAGTATTCTTGCAAGCGATCAGCCTCAGTCTTTGACTCAAGCTTGGCGGCCTTTCGCCGAGCCGCCAAATCTTGCAGCCCCAAGAACTGTTGCCGCAATCGCAGAGCCAGTGTTCGCTCGATAAATGGCGTGACCACGCTGCTCCGATTGGTCACCAGCAAGAGAGTAAAGCCGCTTTCCTCGGCCACCCTACGCAATTTTCTCACCGTAGTTTTGAGCGGCGTCGTCAACGCGCTAAGGGGAAGTCGCTCGTTTGCAAACTCGTCGACGCTGGTCTTGCAAACAGAGCGCCAGTACGGACCCTCTTTTCTTTTCAGCAGCCCGACGACGAGCATGCCCTTCACACATTCCGACGAGCAACCGAGAGTCACAGCGGCTTCTCTGAACGTCAGCGCATCTTTAGCCCTCTCCGCATGAGTTGCCTTGAGATATGCCTCAACGTCAGCTCTATCAAAATAAATTGAGCGAATTGCCGACGCAATGCGGCCGACGGACTGAATGGTGCCGTCGAGATAGTCCGAGACGAAGCGCGCTTTCTCGACCTTTGACCAAAATTTCTTGGTCCTTAGAATTTCACGAAGCGACACGTGCTGTTGACTATCGATTGCCGCTTCCGGCACGTCAACGCTTGCGGACACAATCCTGCGTCTCAGCGCACGAATGTCCTTTTCGTGAAACCCATGCCTAAACTTCGGCGAATGCTTCGATCGGTAGTGACCCGACTGACGCAATCCGTTCAGAACGGAGACAGGAAGGCCGGCCAGTGCGGCGGCCTCCCTTTCGGGCATTGTTTTCCCGGGCGCTTTGGACAATTCGCTCACAATGTCCGTGTCAATGACAAACCGTGACTGCTCAGCAGTCTTTATCTCTTTGTGCGGAACAAGGCCTTGCTTGCACCATTTTCTCAATGTCGTTGGCGAGATGTTGTAGCGCTTCGCTGCCGATTGGATTGATACAAATCGTTCGCTATTGGTTCCATCCCCGTCGCGAAACAGCTTCTTGTCAAGAACCGCCCGCCCCCATTCTTGCGCACCGAAGTTCACGAACTCCTTGCGCATGAATTCGGCACTCTTGCCGAGTATTCTGCTCTTGAACATCGCCTCATAGAAGGGACTAAATTGCTTGCGGAGTCCAATCCCACGTTTGCCGTTTTTGCAATAAGTATTGCCGAGGTCTTTCAGGAACCGATGATAACCGTTGGGCCAGTCCGCAAGCACTGTGGCCGCGAAACTAACCGTGCGCGCTGGGACATTGCTTCTCGTCGATGCACGATCACCGTTTTCGAACTGCCCTAGAAGCGATGTGATAGAGAGAAGATCCCGCAGGGACAACTCGTCGATCTCTCGAAGCGGAAACCCGAATGGATTGTCCAGTTCTCTTAGGCTTACGGCATGCAGCTTGTCCCATAGGACCTGCATGAAAGCGACCAGGTGCCCCGACGCTGTCGGTCGTGAATGTGACCCCAGGGAACCGAAGCAGCGACATGTGAGCATGCCAGGTCTTAACCAGTTGATCGGCCGCTCGCAATGCGGGCACTCCTGCAGTGCTTCGCACCCATGCTTTGGACAAGCCACTGCCGCCGTGAGGTCCCAGAACGCGCTGATGAAGCCCTGCTCATCGATACAGGCCGGGCACAACGACTTCTGCCCGGGATTCAAAATGCCGCGAGATCTTGACGTGCCCAGGTCGTGAGCCAGGAGCTTCATTTTGCGCTTCGCCGAGTTGGGGTCCGAATACGCGATCCGCTCAAGCTCCGCGGTCGATCGCCCAATAGTATTGGCCAGTGCATCGGTATCCGTATTGAACCGAAGGGTCCGCCCATGGCCATAGCCCGCATAGGACAACACGACTGATGGCGTCGGGTACCCGTTGCGCTCGGAAAGTCGAATCGCGTAACCGAAGAGGCTTTCGGTCGGCTTCGGTGCCGGCGTTACGACCAACATGCTACGCTGCCGCCAATGTGGAGTTCATAGTCGGTGACTTCGCTTTTTTCTTCGAAGCACGACCTTTTGGCGCTGGTGCTGCCGGGACGCCTACGAATTTTGCGTTTGCGAGCGATGCCTCGGTGGGTTCACTCTTGAAGTTTTTGGAAAACGGACTCGGGCCAAGCGTGGCGTTGTCGCCGTTCCAGACCGATTGAAGGTGTGCGCTGTGTAGATCCTTCAGGGATATGCAAGTCACCTTGGAATCGACGGCGTTCCACACCACCATTTTCAGGAACTTGACGACGTAGCCGATTAGTCCGCCGCTACCGACGTAGAACCGAAAGGCCATATTCGCGTTGTCGAATTGCGGCAGATCGAAATGCTGATTCAACGTCATACGAAAAGCTGCAAGTGTGGCGACGAATTCACCGCGCTGTTGTTCGTTTGACCAATCGAAGCGCGGCATGACGACGGGGCTTAAGAAGCGCCCTCGCAGCTGTTCATTCTGGTCAACTACGGCCTGGCAAATGGGCAACCCGGAAACCACTAGCGCAACGCCGGCGTCGTCAACAAACACCTTGAGCCAGTCGGCAACGTGGTGCATGACTTTCAGCGAACCCTTATCGACAAAGTGCTGAAACTCATCGATCACGACCATCCGTGTTCCCGCTTCTTGCATCAGTAGTTTGAGCCTTGAGGTCTTGATGTTCTCGGTTCCCACGTAATAGCGCGGGTCGCCGATCGCCTGCAACA
Organism: uncultured Woeseiaceae bacterium; assembly: GCA_963976215.1. Taxonomy (GTDB): domain Bacteria; phylum Pseudomonadota; class Gammaproteobacteria; order Steroidobacterales; family Woeseiaceae; genus UBA1847. The sequence goes on from CAXBJV010000020.1 coordinate 19,433, forward strand.
GCAACTCGACCAGACCTTTCACAGTCGGTTTCGATGGTGTAGATACGCGCAAGATCGGCACCCGCAGACAGTCGCTGTCTCTAGTTGCGGGGTGCGCTCGAAGCACCTCATCGAGAACCGTGGTTTTGCCGGTTCGGGACTCGCCGTGCAACGGCAGACAGATTGGATCGGCCGAAATGGACGCATAGCGAAAACACTGCTCAATTCGCTCAACGGCGTTATTGAAGGCAGAGTGAGGTACCAACGTTGTGTTGATCATGCTACTTAGCTCAAAGACTGTTGATTCGGTGTTCATGAGATGTCCTTTTGGTCAGTAAACGTGGCGAGTGGGCTGCGATAAATGGGCTCAATGGGTCGGTACGGAAGATCCGAATCTGACGCTATGTCGTCGTCGGTCAACGGTTCATCCGCGTATTCGGGTTCGTTGGTTTCGATGCAATCCACCGCCGGGGATGGTCGTTCCTGGTGATCGTTCGTCGAATCGAGCGATGGCATGTCAGCGCTACCTGACTTCGATTCGGCGCTCTTGTAGCGGGCAGCGCGAGATCGGGTGCCTTTCGCTTTGGTCAGAAACTCTTCGTGCACCATCCGCGAGATCTCATGTTTCGCCTCAAGCCAAGTCTCTGGATCACTCTTCTTAAACTCTTTGGCAGCAAAGTTTTTGCACACACCGTGCTGCCAGCGCGATAGTCCGTTGGCGTAATCCGCGTGCAAGGCAGGAACACGGTAGAGGTCACCGGTATGCGGGCAAACGACCATGATGTGGCCAATGTCTGAGTCATCGATCCGCAACTGCACCTCGAATTTTTCGCCGTAGCGTTTTCTCAAGTCGGACATTTCGGGCGAGTTGTAGAAGAGACAGTCCAACTCGATTCCTTTGTGGGTCAGTACGCGGGTTTCTGTACGACCGAGCAAGGCATCTAGCACGGCTGGATCATCGGGCAGCAGGATGTCTTCGTCCGCAATGGAATTCTTCCAATCAAGTTCTGGCGGGATACCCAATGCCCGGTGAGGTTTCTGGTGGTAATAGTCGGCGACCCACTTGCAGACGATTTCCTTGATCTTGCTGAGGCGCACGACCGCGTGCTTGCAGGGATCGTAGTCGCCTTTCTCAAGAATGTTGCTGAACGTCGTACCCGGCGCGCCGTGCGATACCCCATCATTTAGGGTCTTGATGAAGCGCTCAACCTTGCCTTTGTGCCATGGTGTCTTGCGAGCGGAATAGTGAATCTCAATACCCAAGGAATAACACGCATTCTCCAGACTGACGCTGTGGAATTCGCTGCCGTTGTCGACGACTAATTCTGCCATTACGCCATGTGCCAACCAGGGATTTTTGATTGACGGGTAGTCCGCTTGTAAAGTGACCTTCGGCAAGAACGCATTCTTAAGACAGGCGGCAACAGTCAGGTGACTCGGCGGTTCAAACCCCAGATAGATACCGAGCACACACCGCGTTCGCACGTCGATGCAAACCGTCAGCCAGGGCCGACCCAGGGGCAAGAACGTATCGTCGTCGATAACAATCAAGTCGAGTGGCGTGTGGTCGATCTCAGCGCGTTCCAGGGGTAAATCCGCGACCAGGTAGCACTGCACAGACCTGAACCGGTTCAAGGCAACCGAGCGTCCGTGGCGCGCGCATACTCTGTCGAATTTAGGAATGAGCTTGATGAGTCGCTTTACGAATCGGATCGTCGGCCGACGCAACCGAATCTGTTTGGGCCGAAGCTGGTTTTCTTTCTTGGTCCGAACAATCGCTTCGTCCAACACGTCTTGGTACGTTTTGCGCCTGTCTGTCATGTACACCTCGTCGATCACGTCATTGACGAGTTCGTAGGACTCCTCCCCATACCGCTGTGATCGATTGCCCTTCCGGTGGTTTTGATCAACGAGACTGGTAATGTCCTGACCGGATTCCAGGTACCTCTTTTTCCATCGAAGTACGGTCGCCGGGTCCGGGCACCGATCTTTGGTTCCGAGCTGCCTCCAGCGTGCCTCAATGACCGGCCGTATGGTCTCCTTGGTACCCGGCATATGTAGGACGGCAATGACGTAGCTGCGGCGGACCTTGGCAAGCGCCCATTGAAACCCCGAAATATCGGATATTTTTTTGCCCTTGCCCGTCGCGACAATACTGTGATCGGAAGGTGAGAATATGAGGCGCCCTTCCTGATACAGCTGCATGAGTGTCTTGGATTTGAACTCCTGAATGCGGAGCGTGCGCGAGGCCTCAAGCTGCCACGTGGCACCGTCCACTTTTCTCAGCAGCGTATAGTCAGTATCGCCGATCGCGATTTGCACACCGGCTCTTAATGAGGAGACGCCCACGCTAAGCTGCTCGGTGTTCGACGGTCGACGCCGGTCGGTGACTCCACCGGAGTGCCGTATCTGGCGTCAACGGTGCGGCGCGATCTTCGACCCAGATATCACCTTCCAGAAGTAACCGGGCAACGATGTTTCGCCCCCGCTTACCCAGCGCCCCATCGGCTACTGAGCCCCAGGTCAGGCCTGGGCATGCTTCAAGGGACCGCCTCGCGGTCTCACGCTCAATTACAGTAACGGGAGTACGTCCAATCTTGAGCACAGTCGAGCAATACGCCAAGGCCGGTTTGTATTCGGCTTTGTCGACAATCACGACTCGATAAACCAGGCCCAAACGCGGTAGACAAGCCCGCAGGAACCGAGTCCGTCGAAGTACCCTTTCGCTATTCGCGTCGTCCTTTTCCTTGACCTCCTCAACGGCTAGTTCACTGCAGCGCCGAACCAGGATATCGGGGTAGTGAACGTGCCATTCACCATCCAGAAAATAGTGGATCTCAAACGGCTGATCGTAGAACGCAATTACCGAAGGATCGGCGTCATGCACTCGATACACGATAAGTTCGTTCGACGACTCCCACTGCACCATTCGGTGCATCTTCCAGCTGGGATACTTGCCCGTTCTACGGGAACGGGATCGCGTTACGACCTTTCTGGATCGAACTCGTCCGTCGGCCGGAAATTTCAGGATTAGTTGGCCAGGTATCTCGGTTTCGATAATGAATGATTGGGGGTGGCGCTTTGATGTTTCTCGTAAATCGTGCGTTTGTGCAGGCATGTCGGTCTCCTTCCGGCGATGCAGGGCAAAGCCGGGGGGTTTGGAAATGCCAGAAGACCTTGACGAGAATCACACAGTGGCCGATACTAGGTTTTGCAGACGCAGTAATTTCGGTTGCTGTATAGACCCGTCGCCAGGCCTCCTGGCGGTGGGTTTTTTATTGCACTAGGGTTTCGTCTTCGTCCCCCTTTGGTCTCGTACTTGCGAAACGCGCTCATCGCGCGCTGCGGTTTCCTTGCTTATTGGAAAACTCAATTCGTGCAGGCCAGCCAATCGCCCCTCCTTTAATCCGAGCGCTACCGCAATGCGGTGAGACTGGCCCAGTTTCGCGGGATGGCCGCGCATGACGCGGTAGGTTAGCGCTTCAGAGAAGCCGTATCGTCTGGCCCAGGCTGCTAAAGACAGCCCATTTTCCGCCAGTTCCGCTCGAATTTCTTCAGGTGTTCTCGTCATCTAGATGTGTTTGTACATGCAAATTCCGAAATTGTAAACATAACTTCGATATTTTCTGTTCTTATGACTACTTATCCGTTAATATTACGAACATGTCTGAAATACTGTGGAATCCGGAAAGTATCGGCGAGCGGCTAAAGTCGGAGCGACGCCGACTCGGCCTATCCCAAGACGACTTTGCGGCGACAGGTGGTGTTCGCCGCACAACTCTTTATCAGTATGAGCGCGGCGATCGACGTCCGTCGTTGGACTTCATAGTGAAAAGCGCTTCTGCCGGACTGGATCTCGCCTACATCATTTTTGGCGAACGAAATCTCAAGATTGCCGGTGCCGTGCATATCGAACAGGAAGAACTCGACAAGATTCTTTCCTTGGTTGATCAGTACGCTCGCGACCGCCGCGGCCGAGCCCTCGCCACCGAACATCGGCAAGAGTTGTTTAGACAACTGTGCGAAATTGCGAACGATCGAACAGAGAACGAAACCGATTGGGCGGCGCTGGAAGAGACAGCACAGGCGTTTGCCGCGTGAGAAAAAGCAAACTCAGAGATGCAGGGGAATTCTTCGCGCTCATCCGGGCGAAGCGTCAGTCGTGGTACCTCGCAATGGAAGGACTGCTTACAAGCGGACTCTATTGGCACATGAAGGCGCGAATGTGCGAACGCACATTGGCTCGCAAAACAAGTGGCGTGTTTGAGGCATCGGGGGACGAGTTTGAAGAATTGTGCGACGAGTGGGAAGAGCAGCGAGAACGAGCCATCTACGGCAAACCTCTTAGCCTTGTTAAAAAACTCGGCATTCTGAAACTGGAAGACAACGGGTTATCAACAAGTCAAATTCGAACCTGGAACATCAATGGTCACTTGAACAAGAAGGGCGAACTTGCTCCCCACTACCGAGGAAAGACTGATACGTACGTCGAAACTCTCGGTTGGACGTGGCATGTGATTGTCGGCGCGTCTGCGACGTTATTCCTCATTCTCACATGGAGCCTGCCCGGGCCCCTATGGAAGAAAATCGTAGCGACAATTATTGAGCTCGTATTCTTTGCGGTCATGAGTACGTTGATGAATTCGACGTCACTGAGCGCACTTCCGCCTCGAAAATTTCACTGATTCCCGCAATTATCAGCCCCTTGTTTTGATATCAAGTTGCACTCACGCTCTAGTTCGTGAGTCGAATGATCTGGAGCTAATGCTCCGCCTCGTCAGTAGCCGCTTAACTTAGCGGCACGGCGCTCGCTTGAAAGCACAACCGAAAACTCAGGTTCGAGACTTCTAAGTAGAACCCAATTCTCTGTTCTTGACATCACCGTCAATAATGACGATGATTGTCGCATGCACTATCCAGGCGGAAAGGGAAAGTCCTATCAACATGTTCTCAATCTGATTCCGCCTCATGATGTCTACATCGAACCGTTCCTGGGCATCGGCTCTGTCATGCGTCACAAGAGGCGATCCGCCATCGAGTTCGGTGTAGATCTCGACGAACGCGCTCTTCGACTATCCGAACTATGCGGCCAGGGGGTCACGCTCGTTTGTACCGACGGCATACGTTTTCTTAAGGACTACGATTTTCAGGGCCATGAAGTTGTTTACTGCGACCCGCCATACCTTCCAAGAACACGAAGGCGCGAAAAGATCTACCGGTTTGACACCGACGACGGTCATCACCAACAGCTACTCGACACAATCCGATCAATCAATGCGCGCGTCCTGATATCGGGTTACGAGAGCGTGCTGTACAACGAGGCACTCCGAGACTGGAACGTTCACCGATATCAGGCCAAAACGCACACCGATGTCCGGCAAGAATGTGTTTGGTACAACTTCAAACGTCCCGCTGTCTTGCACGACTACCGTTATTTGGGGCGGAATTATCGCGAACGACAGACAATAAAGCGGCGACTGAACCGCTTGACGCAACGCATCTCCCAACTCTCGGATCAAGAGCAGGAATTTCTCAGGGAGTGGCTAACAGCAAGAGGTCGCGCACGTGCAACTTGAGGAATACTATGCCGACGGTCGTCACTACGACTGCGAAATCCCGGATGCCGACATAGAATTAATGCCCGGCGTCAAGTGGGGACAAGCGTCTCGAATCCTGACGCCGGCATTCTGGAGGTTTCACTGCCTCACGAGCAACTCGCTGCAAGAAAGACATCGCTACCGTTTAGGGGAATCGTTGCGAGAAGAAGTGGTTGCCTGCCTTCTGGGGGGCCACGGTATAGCGGGCGAAACGGGACTGGCTGCTTTCAACCACTTGAAATCGCATGGAATCCTGGCGTATGACCCGCAGGTTGTAGAGGTTGAATCATTGCTTCGTGAGCCGCTAAACCTTGGCGGTAACGCTGTGCATTACCGCTACCCAAAGCAGAAAGCCAAATATGTCGCCGCTGCGTTGGCCTTCTTGACGGAGAATCCAGCTCCGCCACAAACTGCTGTGGCTTTCCGTAACTGGCTGTTAGGCATTTCGGGTGTCGGCCACAAGACTGCAGGCTGGATCACCCGAAATTGGCTGGACTCCGATGACGTTGCGATCTTGGATATTCACATTCATCGTGCCGGGGTCATTGCTGGCTTTTACTCGCCGAACGATGACGTAAGCCGCAAATACCTTGAGATGGAGGAGCAGTTTTTGGCGTTCGCCAACGCCATCAACATACCCGCAGGTGTTCTCGACAATCAGATATGGAACCAGATGCGCATCGTACCGACGCACGTCCGCCATTTCCTGATCGACCGCGGCACAAAGTCAACGGACAAGTGCGGACTACCGGCTGCCAACTACGGCCGCACCCCCAGGAATTATCAACTCTTTTCCCACGCCTAATACCGCTTCGTTCCAATCATGGCCTTGGGTTCCAAGCGGGCAAAAAGCGAGCCCAAGCAACTCGCACAGCAATGCCATTGTGCCTTGCAATACACCCGCCTCGCGAAGCACCAGCGATTCCGGGCTTTCGTAATAGCGTCCGATGTAGTCTCTAAACGCGACGAACAGCAGTAAGCGACCACCGCCTATTGGCATAAATTCCTGTGCCAGGTTCAGGATCTCCAAGGCGGCTTCTGGCGACGCACAAAGCACACCCGCTTTGTGACTGCGCGAATCATAGATCCAGGGCCTCTCGTCTCTTGACACTACCAGCGTGCGAACACTTGCCAGACCGCCAGCCGTCGGAATCGGGCCACGTGAGCGATCCGGATTTTCACTGTTTACCTCAGTACGCCGTTGGCTCCACCAAAGCAGGGTCGAGAGGTTTTGTACGTCAATCGATTGAAATACCCGTCTCGTTGTACGTTGCGCCAAAACATCTGTGAGCGGCGTTGATAGCAGATCGCACGTAGGATACGGAAGGCTGTCCCAATGCGTGACGGGTATACCAGACCATTGTGATGGGCCGGCAAAATCGATTGGTCTTGGATCTTCACCGATCTGCAAGGCCCAGGCCCTCAAAGACTTCTCTGCTCTTGTTGCATCCACGACAACGACCACATGCGACGTTTGATGTGTGGCACGAATGAGACCAGGCCAACAGTGACAACGGAATCCTCGACTGATGAATTAGCTCCAAGGTGGTCATCTCTATTGCCGGAGCAGTGACCCGCATGTTGCCCTCCTGGTTCGAAAGCAGAGCGTCTGAGAGCTCGATAAATTCCTTGGTTCCGTCTTTGTGCGACGAATCTGAAACGACAGTCGCCAACATCAGCTCATCCACGCCCGAATCGATTAATTTCATGGCTGCAATGGTAATCAACGCTTGATTTCGAAAGGGCCACCAATCACTTGCCGGTGCGGCGTCAGCGGGTTTGTTTGCGCTAAGATCGCCGGATCCTAGTTCACGCATATCCAAGTGAACAATCTCATGACGGATGTCCAGTCGCCTTGCAAGGAGCTTGGCCGCGCCGATTTCGGCTTCCGCAGGCCTTTGCCCGTAGTCGATAGTGATGGCAACGTGAGGACGTTTTTCGAAGGTCAACGCGTACGAGTCCATTCCGCCCGACAGAAGTGCGGCCGTCGTGGTCACTGTAGCGCCTTCCATTTCGCGTGATAGATCGATGACGTGAAGTCGCGACAAACCGTACACCCCGTTCCCAGCAACATTTTCATCGCTTCATCCGTTGTTTGTTCGGCAAAGGCCACAACGGGGATTCCCTTCTTTACCGCGTAACCCACTTCAAACAACGTGCCAGGATCCAGCCCATCGCACAGTGCGAGCAAGACGTCGGCATTCTCAATGGCTCGAATATCCTCCGGTACCACCTGATTAGCATCGCCAACACCCACGTCGTGAAATGGCGAGAAAACATTGAAGCCTACGTCTCGAAGCGCTCGTCTTGCCTCTTCGACCAACCACAACTGCCCCATGGTGAAGAACGGCCCGGCAAGATAGATTGACACGTCCGATGGAGCCCGCCTTAGCCTGAGCTCCGGGAATCGGAATTTGTCTGCCGTTAGGAGATCGGGTAGTACGGGAACTTGCCGGGTTGAACAATAGAGCGCCGCGGCTCGCGATGCGTAAGTTGCAGCCTGCTCGGCACGATCGCGGGCAGTGGTCCAGTAGTGCGCGAACACAGCGGCGAAAACGTCTCCTGAACCGATTGGCCAAACTCGGTCCGTTTCAAAGGCCGGAATAATCGTTTTCTTGTCGCCGACATACAACTTGGAACCGCTCGCCCCAGATTTGACTACCACAACCTCTGCGCCGTCCAATTCCATGATGCGCTTAGCAGCGGCGTCGGTCGTAGACTGCCCGGAAAGCAATCGCGCTTCTTGCCCATTTAGAACGTATGCAAGGTGTTTGGCGGCAGATCCGTTGGCCGAAAACGGTCGAGGGCTTTGCGGGTTTTGTGGATCGTAGACCACGGAGTCTCCAGCGACCTTCGCGTCGCCTTCTAGCATGCCGAACTGCAATATCGCGTCTGCAGTCACTGCAATTGTGTCCGCAGATTGATCGGGTAGCTCCATGGGGCGAATCGTCGGTTTCGACAACCCATGGTAGTACTCGAAGGAAACCGTCTCCGCGACCGGATACTGAGTTAGCGGCACATCCCAAGAGTTTTCGGCTTCATGGTCGATGGCGTGCTTCGCATCGGCGCCAACGAAGCTCACCAGCGAAACAGCGGGATCGAGGGACTTCAGCGTCGCTGCAGCTCTGCCGCCAGAACCGAATATGATCTCATCTGCAGGAAATGTGCATCGTTCGAGATAGATGCCACCAACTACCGTAAGCGCCACAGCAGGTTTCTATTCTGGGGTAACTTGAACGGTGACTAAGCCATCGTCCACTTTCAGAACGGTCGCGACATAGCCGAACCCTTCGGACATGCATCGAATCAGTTCGACATTTTTTGCATAGGCAATACTACCCGCAAATTTTCCTGTGTCCGGGTGAATTGCCTGCACAGTTCCGTCGTTGTCTACGACCGGAAGGCGCAACTTGGGTTTCATTTGCTCGATAGTGCCTTGTGGAATCGATCGCAGCTGCGTTTTGAAATTGACCGCCTCGCAATCTAAATTGTACGTATCGTTTCCCCTGTTGTTTCCTCCGCTTGAACCCGACATTTTCAGTCTCCTATGTTATCTATTTCCGCCGCCCTCGGTCGCAATCGGCCACAGATCCCTTTGACCGGCGTTGTTCTTGCTGATTGAACGCGCTTGGTGCACGAAAGGCCTTCTCGAAATCGTGCTCATGGCCCTTCAACTCTAAATTGCAAAAAAAAGGCCACGAACCCCTTCGGGTCAGTGGCCTTAGTCGTTCTAGCTGTTGATGATCAATATTGGTCGCACCTTATGGTGTTAGCTTGTCGCACGTTATGGGGTCCAAGTCGCAGCTTATGCGTACCCCCACAAACGCCTTATGGGCGTTCCCACATACAGGCCTCGACTACCCGCACTTCGAGTCGCCGCAAGACAGGCAGGTTTGGCAGCCATCCATCAAAACCACCGCGGCGGTGTGGCACTTGGCACAGAGTTGCGCGCCTGCCGGGTAGTCATTCTCGGAGAATGCATCCTGCTGCTTTTTAGACTCTTCAAACTCGGCGCGCTTTTCCTCGATCAGCTGCTGCTGGCCCGGATCAAGCTGCGGCGCTGCCATCAGGCCGATCATGATCAGGTGCTTCTCGACGATATGGCCGAGCTCGGCAATAATTGACGGCATGAACTTGCCGCCCGGCTGCCAGTAGCCACCACGCGGGTCGAAAACCGCCTTGAGTTCTTCCGCCAGGAACGCGACGTCGCCGCCCTTGCGAAATACGGCCGAGATAATGCGCGTCAAAGCGACGATCCACTGGTAGTGATCGAGGTTCTTGGAATTGATGAAGATCTCGAACGGCCGACGCTTTTCGAACGGCGTGCCCTCGTTGAGAATAATGTCATTGATCGTGACGTACATGGCATGATCAGACACCGGGGTCTTGACCTTGTAGGTTGAGCCAACCAGCATTTCCGGCCGCTCCAGCTTTTCGTGCATGCGAATCACGTCTGCACGATCGGTGCCGCCCTCTTCACGGGTGAACTCGCGTTTCTCCTGGGGCTCTTCAGCCGCAGGCTTGTTCACCGCGTATCCCACAATTTTCTTGTCTACTTTAATCATGTTTCTTAACCGTAAATTCTTGAGTTAAAACTTGCCGTAGTAGCCTTCTTTCAAGGCATCGAACAAGTTGGCCGCGGTATGAACCTCGCCGTCGTACTCGACCTCTTCATCACCCTTGAGGTCAATCGTCGAGCCGTCATCCAGCGTAAATGTGTAATTGGTGTTCTTGAGATCCTTCTCTTTGACCAGCACGCCCTGGAACGCTTCCGGGTTGAAACGGAACGTCGTACACCCTTTGAGTCCCTGTTGGTAGGCGTACAGGTAAATATCCTTGAAGCCATCGTAGGCATAATCCGTCGGTACGTTGGCCGTCTTCGAGATCGACGAGTCGATCCACTTCTGTGCGGCCGCCTGGATGTCGACGTGCTGATTCGGCGTCACTTCGTCCGCGGTAATAAAGTAGTCAGGCAACGTGTTCGCTGCGCCACCCTCGCCGGCACCGGCGGGCATGCCCTCCGGATCGATCGCATCGCGGTAGGCCAGCAACTCAAAAGAGAAGACGTCGACTTTTTCCTTGGTCTTTTTGCCCTGGCGGATAACATTGCGGAAGTAATGATGCGCGAAGCTTGGCTCGATGCCGTTGCTGGCATTGTTCGCCAGCGACAGGGAAATCGTGCCGGTCGGTGCGATCGAGCTGTGATGCGTAAAGCGCGCGCCGGTTTCGGCCAGTTTCGCGACCAACTCCGGTGCCTCGGCAGCAATGCGCTGCATATAGCGGCTGTATTTCGCATGCAGAATCCGCCCCGGAACCCTGTCGCCGGGCTCGAAACCATCGTCACGCATCTCCGGGCGTTTGCGCAACATTGCCTCGGTGACCTCGAAGGTCTCGTTCATGATTGGCGCCGGACCTTTTTCCTCGGCAAGCTCCAACGCTTCTTCCCAACCGGCCAGCGCCAGCTGTTTGGCAACTTCTTCGGTAAATTGCACTGCGTCCGCTGCACCGTATTTCATGCGCAGCATGGTCATCGTCGAGCCGAGGCCCAGGAAGCCCATGCCGTGGCGACGCTTGCGCTGAATCTCGTTGCGCTGCTGCGGCAACGGCAGGCCGTTAATCTCAACCACGTTATCCAGCATGCGTGTGAATACTTTCACAACCTTGCGGAAGTTCTCCCAGTCGAACGCGGCATCGGCGGTAAACGGCTTGCTGACGAAGCGCGTGAGATTGACCGAACCCAGCAGGCAGCTGCCATACGGCGGCAGCGGCTGTTCGCCGCAAGGATTGGTTGCACGGATATTTTCGCAAAACCAGTTGTTGTTCATTTCGTTGACCTTGTCGATCAACACGAAGCCCGGCTCCGCAAAATCGTAGGTCGACGCCATGATGATGTCCCAGACCCGTCGTGCCGGAATCGTCTTATAGATCTTGCAGGCGACCAGGCCCTCAGGATTGGTCACGTAATTGCCGGCTTCGGGCCATTCGCGCCAGACGAACTGCGATTCGTCGTTGATGTCGAGACCGTCGACGTCCACTTCCTTGTACGTCACCGGAAATGCAAGCTTCCAGTCGTCCTCATTGATGACGGCCTGCATGAACTCATCAGTGACCAGCAACGACAGGTTGAACTGCCGCAAGCGGCCGTCTTCGCGTTTGGCGCGAATGAATTCCATGACATCCGGGTGGCCGACATCGAAGGTACCCATCTGCGCACCACGCCGGCCGCCAGCCGACGACACCGTGAAACACATCTTGTCGTAGATATCCATGAACGACAGGGGCCCGGACGTGTACGCCCCGGCACCGGTTACGTATGCGCCCTTGGGACGCAATGTCGAAAACTCGTAACCGATGCCGCAACCAGCCTTCAACGTCAGTCCTGCTTCATGAACCTTGTTGAGGATGTTATCCATTGAATCACCGACGGTACCCGACACCGTGCAGTTGATCGTGGATGTTGCTGGCTTGTGATCCTGTGCGCCCGCATTCGAAATGATGCGGCCCGCCGGAATGGCGCCCGAGCGCAGCGCCCAGACGAATTCCTCGAAATAATGCTCGCGCTTCGACTCGGTTTCAACGCTCGCAAGCGCATGGGCAACACGCTTGTACGTATCATCGATATTCGCATCAATCTTCGAGCCGTCTTTGGCTGTCAGTCGATATTTTGCGTCCCAAATGTCAAGCGACGCTGGTTGAAATTCTATGTCGGTAACCGTGTGCGTATCCAGAATGGCGGCAGACTTCATCGGTCTTGTAACTCCCCTGAACTCCCTTAAGGGAGACCCCAAATTAATTTTTACCCGCTGTAATCTCGAGCGAAAAGGGCCCCGCTCGCCGGCGGCCAGAAGAGCGCGCGACGAGTGCCAAAATGGCCTCTTTTCCTCGTTGAAGAGACACAAGATGTTGTGTCTGAGTGGTGACAAGATTATGCCCGAAGTCGACATCTGTCAAGCATTTCCTGCTTTTTTTTCTAAGGGTCTTTTATATAATAAATCAATAAGTTACGACATGATCGCAAGTAAGTGCTTTAAATATAGGCGAAAATAAATGACACTTTTGTGAAATTTAGTTGCCACTAGATATTGTGGCACAGATTATGTCGGATCGTGCGCCCGGACAACGGGCAAATATGGGCATTCTTGCACGATGGCAGGCCCTTGAATTGGCATTTGCTGGCCCTACATAAGCTGTCAGCAAGTCAACTGTACTGGAGATTCCTATGAAATTTGCTCGCTTTGAACCGTGGTCATACGTCGATTTCCCCCAACGCGACCTACGCCAGCCTGTTCGCAATGCGGCAGCCAGCCAATGGCGCCCGGCCGTCGACATCATTGAAGACAAGGAGCGCTTTTTGCTGCGTGCCGATGTCCCTGGCGTACGTCCTGAAGATATCGAAATCACCATGGATGCCGGCATTCTGACCCTGTCCGGCGTACGGCATGCGTCGACGACGGACGACGAGGCGAAACTGCGGCGCACCGAGCGTGTGGCCGGAACGTTTTCGCGTCAGTTCACACTGCCGGAAAGCACGGATGCAGACAGCATCGGCGCAAAATGCCGCGACGGTATCCTGGAAGTCTCGATACCGAAACTGCCCGAGGTGCAGCCCCGACAGATTACTGTTGAAGCCGCCTGACCGTTGCGTGGGATAATGCCGGGCGCGACGGTTGCGCGCGCCCGGGCATCTTTGCAAAGGCCTATACTGCGGCACCGGGACATCGATTCATCAAGGATTCAGTGTCCCTGCACTAGCCTGACCGTTCAAACTGATTGAGATCGAAAATGATGAATAAGAACCGACTGTCCTTAAGCGCATTGTTTCTGGCGCTCTGCTTTGCGACTTCTGCGCAGGCCGCCCTGCCGCAATTTGTCAAAGGCGACCCGGTAAAAAGCCTCGCGCCACTGGTCGAAGAGGTTTCACCGGCTGTCGTGAATATCCGCGTCAGCCAGACCGTTACCCGCCGTAACCCGTTTGGCGACGATGCGTTCCGGCGCTTCTTCGGTATTCCGGACTCACCGGGCGGGCAACAGGAAGTTGCGAGTGCGGGATCGGGCGTCATTGTCGATGCTGAACGCGGCTACATTCTGACCAATCACCACGTTGTTGGCGACGCTGACGAGATCCAGATCTCCCTGATCGATGGCTCGATCCACGATGCTGAGATTGTCGGTTCGGACCCGGCAACCGATATCGCCGTTATCAAAGTCGACGTCGATGGGCTGGTTGATATGCCAATTGGCGATTCAACCGGCGCCCGGGTCGGTGACTTTGTCATCGCAATCGGCAACCCGTTTGGCCTTGGGCATACCGTCACGTCCGGCATTATCAGTGCATTGGGCCGCACCGGTATCAGTCGCGACGGTTACGAAGACTTTATCCAGACAGACGCGTCCATCAACCCGGGCAACTCGGGCGGTGCGCTCGTGAACATGAACGGCGAGCTGATCGGCATCAATTCCGCAATCATCAGCCGTTCCGGTGGCAATGTCGGAATTGGCTTCGCCGTGCCGACCGAAATTGCCAGCTCAATCATGAGCCAGATTCTCGACTTCGGCGAGATTCGCCGCGGCTTGCTCGGCGTCAATATTCAGACCATCGACTCGCAAGCCGCGGAAGCGCTCGGCAGTGATATCGAGGGCGGTGCGTTGATCACCGGCGTGCAGCCGGATTCAGCGGCCGAAGACGCCGGATTGCAGGTCGGCGACATCATCATCGAGGTCAACGACAAGAAAGTCGATGGTGCCGCCGAATTGCGCAACCGCATTGGCCTGTTGCGCTCCGGAGAAGAAGTCCAGATCCAATACGTTCGTGAAAACCGGACGCTCTCGACGCGCGCCGAACTCGGTCAGGCTCAGAGCCAGATGGTGCTGGGCCAGGATATCCATCCCGGCCTCGCCGGCTCGGTATTTTCGACGGCCACCGTCGCAAGTACAGACGGTGTCGTCATTAGCGAGGTACAGGAAGGCAGTGCGGCGGCACAGCGGGGCCTGCAAACCGGCGACATGATTACGCACGTCAACCGCGTGCGCGTGTCGGATCTGCAGGACCTGCGAGAAGTTGCTTCCCGCTACGACATCCTGTTTCTGAACGTGCGTCGCGGCGACAGGGCGTTAATGTTCCAAATTCGTTAGACTGTCAGGCATGCCCAGAAAGGACATGCCTGACAAATGACGAACCTGCCCGCTGCTTGCCGACGTCTGCTGATTGTCGGAATACTGACGCTGCCCGCGTCAGTCTCGGCAGCGAGCACGATCGAGCAACAACGCCAACTGTTTCGCGACGTTTACCCGACCGTTGAGCGTGGCAGCTGGAGCGCCGTCGAAGGGCTGACTGCTGCCGAGCTACAGAGCCTGCAGCAATACGTATTATGGCCCGACCTGCGCGCGGCATGGCTGCGAGCCAATATACGCAATGTGCCCGCGGGTGATGTCAATGCCTTCGTACAGCAATACGGGACATTGAAGCCAGCGCGCGAACTACGCTATCGCCACGCTCTGAATTACGTCCGCAATGGCGACTTGCAGAGCTATCTCGGGATCTACCAGCAGTTTTACCAGGGCCAGGACATCCCCAAGCTCGATTGCCTGGCGTTGCAGGCAGAATTGCAGGCGGGCCGATTCCAGCGTGTCGACGCGCGCGCACTCGATCTGTGGATGGTCGGCAAGAGCCAGGTCGATGAGTGCGACCCGGTATTCAAATATCTCGGCAATCGCCAGCGGCTCGGAGTCCTCGAATACCAATCGCGCTATGAACTTGCCGTCGATGCGCGAAATTTCTCACTCGCAAAATGGCTGGCGAAAAAAATTGATCAACAACATGTCGACGTCGCTACTCGCTGGCAACAGGCCCAGGCAAATCCGGAAGACTTTTTACGCGCGCACCTGCGGTTGCGCGGCGACGTCACGCTGAGCGAACAAATAGCATACGCGCTCGAACGGCTCACCTATCGCGATCCGTCAATCGCACTTGAACTCTGGCAAGCGGCGCTCGCCAGACACCCATTCAGCGAAGCGCAAAAAGCCCGCACCGCACGACACATCGCCCTTTGGACGGCACGCGATCAGCTGCCTGGCGCATACACTCTGTTGCGCAACCTGGCGCCGGCCGCACAGAACGACGAGGTCCTGCGCTGGCAAGCACGCGTGAGCCTGCGACACGCGAACTGGCAAGACCTTCTGGCCGACATCGCCGCGATGACGGACACGGAACGCAATACCGAGGAGTGGCGCTACTGGCGTTCCATCGCGTTGCAACGATTGGGACAGGTCATTGCAGCAAAGGCGGAGCTCACAGCATTGAGCCGGGAACGCAGTTATTACGGTTTTCTCGCCGCGGATGAACTCGGCGTTGACTACGCGTTGAGCCACTCGGACCTCGCAGCCGACGAGCAACAATTGAGGACGCTGGAAGGGCGGCCCGAAATTACGCGCGCTCGGGAGTTGTTTTTTGTTGGCCAGGACAGTCGCGGCCGATCGGAGTGGGACGCCGCATTGCGTGGCCTGACCGCTGACGAAAAAGCGCAGGCGGCGATTCTTGCCGATCGCTGGGGCTGGCATTCGAGAGCAATCGCTGCTGCTGCAAGCCTGGGCGAATACGATGACCTGTCACTGCGCTACCCATTGCCTTACCAGCAGACGTTCAAGGAATTCTCCACTGCAGCCAGCATCGCGCCTACCTGGGCATACGGCATTGCGCGCAGTGAAAGCCTGTTCATGCGCGACGTACGCTCTCGTGCCGGTGCCATCGGTTTGATGCAGCTGATGCCCGCGACCGGCCGCGACGTCGCCCGGGAAATCAAACTGCCGTATTCCGGGTGGACAACGCTCGTTGACCCGGCAAGCAATATTCGCCTTGGCACTACCTACCTCGCAAAAATGGCGGACCGGTATAACGGCAACCAGGTACTGGCCACCGCCGCCTACAATGCCGGCCCGCATCGCGTTGATGCCTGGCTGCCTGAGAACGGCACTGTCGATGCGCGCATCTGGATTGAAAACATTCCATTTAATGAGACACGCAAGTACGTCAAACGCGTACTGGCTGCGCAGTCTATTTTTCACTGGCGCATGACTGGCCAGATCCGCCGACTCTCCAACGAACTACTTCTCGTCAGTGCCCCTCGCGAAACGCTGCAGGTTGCCAGTCGCTAGAACGCGGTCGCGCGTCTCCCTGTCAAGATCGGCCAGCCGCGCCGCGGCGGCATAGAAACAATCGAAGTCTCGCTGGCATGTGTCAAACAGAGTCTTGAATTGCGGCACGTAAGCTTCGTACAGTGCTGTCGACACCAGGTGAGCATTGTTCAGATCGCCACTCATCCAGCCCAACAATGAGATACCCGCATCGTCGGCAATTGCGTGGATATCGGCAGCCAGTTGCTGCAGGCGTTGCTGCTTTCGGGCACGCATCTCGGTCACGTCGAGATCGAGCTGATAAATCCCTTCCAGGTCGGCCCGGGCGTTTACGATCGCCTCGCTAATCGCATCCCTGTGACGGCGGCGGTCAAGGTATTGCGTATAGGCGCCCGCCTCGCCCGTCACCTCCAGCCAACGCTGCAATCCAAATTGTTCGACCGCCGTAGCAAATGATTCGTTAAAGGCGGTGTCGTCTTTGACGTAAACCACCTGGTGCGCGAGCTCGTGAAACAGCAGCGCAACCAGGTCATGGTCGCGCCATTGCAGCATTGAACTCAGAATCGGATCATCGAATTTACCAAGTGTTGAATATGCGGCCACGCCGCCGACCGCTACGTCGAAGCCCTTCCGGGACAGGCGCTCTGCAGCCTTTTCTGCGTCTGGCTGCGCGAAATAGCCGCGGTACGCCACGCAACCGGCAACCGGGAAACACCATTGCCTGGGTTGCAGCGAAAACTCCGGTGCGGCGATGACATTCCAGACAACGTAGTCGCGCCCGATCTCGGCAAAGCTGCGGTAGCTCTTGTTGTCCGGTAAACCCAATTGCTCGATCGAAAAATCCCGCGCCTCGACCAGCATTTGTAATCGCCCGGCCAGCGCCGGCGAGGTTTCCGGGTCGTCTATTACCTCGTTGATCGGTTCGCGCTTCTGCAAAACCTGCCATTGCCCAGCCGCGGCCTGCATGTAGAAACAGGCGGAATTCGACAGGCACAGAACAAGGATGATCGACAACCGCAACATCGCACTACTCTGCTGCCGGACAGGCCGGAACGTCAACCGGAAATGTCGGTTACTATTGCGGCATGCAAGTCTACCTGGTCGGCGGCGCCGTTCGCGATGAACAACTCGGAATCCGTTATAAGGAACGGGACTGGTGCGTCGTGGGCGCGACACCGGACGAACTGATCGCGGCAGGTTACCGGCAGGTCGGCAAAGACTTTCCGGTGTTCCTGCACCCGAAAACGCACGAGGAATACGCGCTGGCGCGCACGGAGCGCAAGACTGCGCCCGGATACCACGGCTTCGAAATGCAGTTCTCGCCGGATGTGACGATCGAGGATGACCTGGCACGTCGCGACCTGACAATCAATGCGCTGGCGCAGGACAGCGAGGGCGAACTGATAGACCCTTACGGCGGCATGCAAGACATCCGGGACAAAGTCCTGCGACATGTTTCGCCTGCGTTTTCGGAAGACCCGGTACGCATCCTCAGAGTCGCGAAATTTGCGGCCAGATTCTCGAGCCTGGGGTTTAGCGTTGCTGCCGAGACGATGGCTTTGATGGAAAACATGGTCGTACAGGGGGAAGTTGATGCACTCGTTCCGGACCGTGTCTGGAAGGAAACCGCACAGGCGCTGAGCGGCAACAGCTCGCGCGTATTTTTTGAAGTATTGCGTGCCTGTGGCGCACTGCAACGCCTGTATCCCGAGGTTGATGCGTTGTTCGGTATCCCGCAGCCGGCTAAATGGCACCCGGAAATCGACACCGGTTTGCACACGATGATGGTGCTCGATCAGGCCGAAGCGCTGAGCGATGACCTGGATGTCCGTTTTGCCGCATTGGTCCATGACCTCGGCAAGGCCACAACGCAGAAAGACAAACTGCCCAGCCACCCGGGCCATGAATTGCGTGGCGTCAAACTGATTCAAGCGCTGACTGAACGATTGCCGGTGCCGCGCAGTGCGCGTGACCTGGCGCTACTCGTCGCCGAATTCCACACGCATTGTCATCGTGCCCTGGAGCTGCGCGGCAAGACGATCCTGAAAGTACTGGAACGCACCGACGCGTTTCGGCGCCCTGAGCGTTTTGAACAATTCCTGGTGACTTGCGAGGCCGATGCCCGCGGTCGCGCCGGACTGGAAGATCGCGAATATCCGCAAGCCGACTATCTACGTGCCGCGTTTAAGGCCGCCAATGCTATCGATGCGGCTGGCATTGCAAAAAGTCATGAAGGACCGAAAATTCCGCAAGCCATATACAAGGCCCGCCTGGCGGCGGTCAATCAATACCGGGATTCGGTTCAGCCGTAGAAGTACAGAAATACCGAGAATAGTGTGACTGTACCGAAATCATCGGCACGGTCCACGCCGAGTCCGAACTCGATATCACTGGCTTTACCCATTGGCGTCAGGAATCGTAATGTCACAGAGTCAGTTTCACGACCGTCAACTTCGCCTTTTGATTTTGCGACATCAAACGACCAGCGATTGTCGCCGGCATCCACGCCGAGTGATACTCGGGCCTGGTAGTCGGTCAGGCTGTTGAGCAGGCTAAGTCGCGACACAGACAGGAAATCCACGATGCGTCGATTGGCAGCCAGTTTCAGATTGACGTCGTAGTCATAATTCATGCCGGAGAAACTCAGGTCGACGTTCGGGCTGAGCTCGAAACGCGCCGCCAGCCCCACGCCATCAGCGTGAAACTCGATGTCCCGCCCTGGCAACAGGCTATCGCGAAGAATATCGAACGTGAGCTCTCGGTATTCGTACAGCCCCGATACGCTGAATTTATCGCCCCTCCAGTAAACTGAGCCGCTGTAATCGATCGAATCCAGGACGTCGCTGTCGCCCCAGTAAGCGACGCTGGCACGAATGCCGACCGGGTTGAACCAGTGGTCGATGCCCAGGTCCGCATACAGCGTGTCGATACTGGAATCGAGCGGCAGATCTACGCGACTTTTGGCGATGGCTGTCGACAACCACGTTTCTTTGGCCAGACCCAGCTCGGCGGACAGCGTCGCGGCCAGCGCCTCTTCGTTGTCAGCATCCAGACCGGCACCAACGACGAAACCCTCAAGACCCCAGGCAGGGCCAGCCAACAACATCAACAGCAGGGTTCTAGACCAGGACATAAAAAATAATGGCTGCCAGTATTAATCGGTAAATCGCAAATGGCGCAAGTCCGATGCGAGTAACAAAGCGCATGAAGAATTCTATACTAAGGTAGGCAACGACACAGGACACCAGCGCACCAAGGCCTAGCTGTGCCCACTCCACGGCTTCATCGCCAGTGACCAGCTGCAGAAACTTGTAACTCGCCGCCAGCAATATCACGGGAGCCGACAGCAGAAACGAAAAGCGCGCCGCATCCTGGCGTGCAAAACCCAGGAATCGCGCAGCGGTAATCGTAATACCGGACCGCGATGTGCCCGGCACCAGCGCAAGCGCCTGTGCACAACCGATAATCAGCGCATCCTTCAGCCCGACCCCGGCAATGTTTCTTTCGCTCTTGCCCAGGCGGTCCGCAATAGCCATCAATAGGCCATAACCGGCAAGGGTATAAACGATGACGGAAGGATCGCGCAGATTCACTTCAATCCATGACGCAAATAACAAGCCACTGATCGCCGCCGGGATCGTGCCAAGGCCGATGGCGAGCGCTAACCTCGATTCCGGTGTCTGCATTTTGCCGCCCAGCAATTGCACGCCGCCGGACAACAACGCAAGGATATCGTTGCGGAAAAAAATGCAGACAGCGACCAGCGAACCGAAATGCACTGCGACGTCGAAGGCCAGCCCCTGGTCGGTCCAGTCCAGCAAGTAAGGTGCAAGCACCAAATGTCCTGAACTCGATATCGGCAAGAATTCTGTGAGTCCCTGCACGACGGCGAGAAGGACGATCTGAAGTGTGGTCAAAGAGTTTGTGTCCTGTCAGCAAAATAAAAAGCCGCGGGTGTTTCGATATCGCCACGTCCAATGGCCATACACTTGAAGTTCTCACCCATTTCACCGGGGAGAGTAAGTCTTTTCACCTGGCCGGACAATTTCAATTGCTCCGCGGCATCCAGCTCCGAAAGGTTCTCCAGTTCATGCTGGATCCCGCCGCCGAGCAAGAACTGCGCCTGCGTCTGATAGCCATGAATATCGAGACCGCCTGTCACTGCGGCCTCCGCCACTGCCGTAAAATTTACCCAGGCCGTCAGGTCCTGAATACCTGGCAAGATCAGCGGGTCATTGTGCGCAAAGTGACGATAGTGGCAGCGCAGCCAGCCATCGTTGCGGTCGGCTGCGTAGTATTCCCGCTGTGTTACGCCATAGTCGAAAAAGAACGCCATGCCGTGTCGCAGACACGCTGCAATACCGCCGACCAACGCGGGTACTGCCTGCGACAGCTCGGATGTGAAGCCGTCGGCAAACGGCGCGCCAAGTTCGACCTCTATCGCGCTAACTGCACGCTGCAGTTTCTGCGGTGCGACATCTTCCGTCTGGACAAAGGATTGGCCATCGTATCGCACGCGAATTTGCAGAATGTCTGAACCCCGACGCACAAATCGCTCCACCGGCAAGGCATCCAGTACCTCGTTCGCAACGATGACGCCGTGAAACCTGTCCGGTAAATCAGACAGCCAGCAGACACGATCGACGAGGTGTGGCACGTCCCGTTGCAAGCATTGCCGTTGCCGTTCCTGCAGATCCGCCGACACTTCGAGAATACGGTAGACCCGCGGCACGTTGCCGAGCGCCTCAAATGCTCGCAGCATGTCGACCGCAAGCCGACCGCTGCCCGCGCCGAGTTCAAGCACCTCCGCATCAGGCACCGTGGCTAGCACTTCAGCACATTGACGCGCCACCACGCGACCAAATAGTGCCGACACTTCCGGCGCCGTCACGAAGTCGCCGGAGCTCCCGAACTTCGTCGTACCGGCTGTGTAGTAGCCGAGGCCCGGTGCGTACAGGGTCTCGTGCATGAATTCAGCGAAACTGATCGAGCCGCCGGCTGCCTCTATCCTGTCCCGCAAATACTGCGCGACGCGCGCTGAATGTTCGGCGCTTGCCTCGTCCGGCTCCGGCAGTGTTGTTACCGCTTCGTGTTGCATGTAGGCGCTAAAGTCTCTATGAATGACATCATGTCGGCGAACTCCCTCAACAACAACGTTTTCCTTGTCACCGGTGCTGCACGACGTATCGGCGCCGCTATTGTGACACGCCTGCACGAAGACGGCGCGCGGGTCGCCATTCATTACCGCGGCTCGGCTGATGCGGCACAAGCACTCGCAAGCCAGTTGAACACTATTCGCAAAGACTCGGCGATGGCAATACAGGCAGACCTGCTGCAAACCGAAAGCCTGCCGTCATTGATTGATGCGGTGGTTAACTGGGGCGGGCAACTGAACGGCCTCGTCAACAATGCATCCAGTTTTTATGCCACGCCGCTCGGAACGGTTACGGAGCAAAACTGGGACGAATTGGTCGGCAGCAATTTCAAGGCGCCGCTATTCCTGGCCCAGGCAGCGCTTGAGCCTTTGCGCGCGAGCCACGGCTCGATCGTGAATATTGTGGACATACACGCACAGCGGCCGCTTCGGGAGCATCCCGTCTACGGACCCGCCAAGGCTGCGTTGGCGATGTTGACGCGTGCGCTGGCTAAAGACCTGGCACCGGAAATCCGTGTGAACGGCGTCGCACCCGGCGCAATTCTGTGGCCGGAGGACGGCATGGACACGGATTCAAAACAGAGCATTCTGAAGCAGATCCCGCTGGGACGTGCCGGCAGCCCGGACGACATCGCCGGATGCGTTCTGTACCTGTTACGCGATGCCGACTACGTTAGCGGCCAGATCATTGCTGTTGATGGCGGCCGCTCCGTCGGTTGGTAATACGGTGACAGTGACCCTATTTAGCGCAATTGCGAAATAGGGTCACTGTCACCGTATTACCCGAAATAGGGTCACTGTCACCGTATTTCACCGTATTTTTAGTAGGCGCCGAGGATGACGCGCTGCGGCGGCGCATTCGGTTTATCTGGAATATAGGGCCGCGGTGCTGCAGCTTTGAACTGATTCCCCGGTACCGCGACAACCGGACAAGCGCCCGTCTCAAGGTAGCTCATGGCCGCCACCATGTTCGGATCATTGTCCGCACCGATCGCGACATTCAAGTCGTCCGCGGCCGGGCAATCGACCGGCAATCCATCGAAATAGTCGCCGTCACCATCTGCGTTAGCGAGCCGAAACGCGGTCGGACGCAAAATCTTGTCGCAAAACTCCAGACCGATCTGGCCAACGGGCTTGCCGAAGGTATTGTCACCGACGATGCCGACATTGACGTGGGAAATCATGCTGTTCGTTACCAGCTCACTCGCCGATGCTGTACTGCGCGTGGCGATGACAACCAGCTGAGACAAATTTACGGAGCGATTGACGATTTCGCTGAACAGCGTGACACCGTTGTTGCTGGCGCGGTCCGCGTTAAATTCAGTGCTGGAAAAAATCAATCCGTCTGCAACAAAACCACCCAGGTAGTCACCCAGCTCTTCAGCGGTACTGACAAGCCCGCCGCCGTTGTAGCGCAGGTCGAGAATAACCTCGCTGACACTCGCGGCGTTGAAAGCCGCGAAAGCGGCATCGAGGTCGGGCGTCGCGGTACTGATGAACTGACTCAGCTCCAGGTAACCCACCATGCGCCCGTTGCCAGCATCGATGACTCGCCACTGCGGTACCGGGTTGATAGTCACAATATCTTTGCTGATCGTCGACGTGAATACGTTGCCAAGCAGCGGTTGAACTTCGAAATCGACCGTATCGTTCGCATCGAAAAACGCGTTAACGCCCTCATTCGCGACGATGTCGGCAATGCTGCGAGAATTTAAGGACACCACCTGGTCGCCGCGCTGCAGGCCGCCGTTATCCGCCGGGCTGTTGGCAAACGTCCGCGTTATTCGAAAATCGCTTTGCGCCTGGTCCTCGAATCGCCAGCTGAATCCGAAACCCTCAAACCTGCCTTCGCCGAAGAATTCGGTGTCAGCCTCAAGCGATCCGACGCTGCTGAACAGGTCGATCGGCTGATTATTGCTGTCCTGCGGACCGAAATCGCGAGTCACATCGAACACCAGCTGCTCCGGCGTCGGATAATTCGCAATATTGATGTTTGCAGGCAGCAAGTCGTTCCACAAATACCAGGTGTACAGGCTGTCGAGAACAAACTGTTTTTGTCCGTCATTGGAGCACGCTGCCGTCCCGGTCTGCGGACCGATCGCACCGCCGCCGCCATTGCTGCACGCGGTTATGGTAGCGACGAAAAACAAAACAGCTAATTTACGCATAAACATTCCACTAATCCTTAACGTCGACACGCCGCATCGGATGACTGCCGGCGTCGAATTCCTGCCAGTGCTGCAGCATGGTCTTGCCCGTCACAGGGTGCCGCAGGTCCGGCACCAGTTCAGCCAGCGGCCGCAGGACAAAGCCGTAATTCAGAATGTCGCCGCGCGGTACACGGACCGGTTTTTCGTCAATGACGAGGTCATTGTAAAGCAACAAATCAATATCAAGCGGACGTGATTCCCACTTATTGCCGCTGCGACAGCGACCTGACAGATTATGTATAAGCTCAATCTCACGACAGATTGCGTGTGGCGATTCTTGAGACTCCAGCTCGACGACGAGGTTCACAAAGTCGTCGCCTACGAAACCGACCGCTGCATTCCTGTACGCGTTCGAAATTCGCAGCTCGCCGAAGCGACGGCGCAGCTCACTCAAGGCAAGGCTCAGATTCTTGTCGGGCTCGACGTTACTGCCCAGGCCGAGATAAATCGTCGCCATCAGTCCGAACGCTCACCGCGTTCTATCAACACACCAACATCTTTCGAGCCGCGAATGGCACCGGGTTTGTTGACCCTTACCTGCACCCATTGCACGTCGAACTCATCGCGAATAATGCCCGCGATCCGTTCCGCCAGCGTCTCCACCAGCTGGAAACTCGAATCCGAGACAAAATCCTGGATGCGTTTGGCCACCGACTTGTAGTTCAGCGTATCGGAAACGGCGTCTGTCGCTGCCGCTTTCGCGATATCGGCACTCATTTCCAGGTCGATGACCACGGTCTGACGAATGCGCCGCTCCCATTCCCAGATGCCGATAATCGTGTCGACCTTGAGCTCGTTTAAGAAAATCTTGTCCATAATCCCTTTCTTGTCTCGTTCACGCCGCCGGTGCGGCCAGTGTCTCAAGTGACCAGCGCGCCGTGGCTTTTATTTCGCCCGCCTCGCTGGCCTCGGCCAGTCGCATTGCGCCAGCGACGGCAATCATTGCCCCATTGTCGGTGCAAAACTCGAAGCGCGGATAAAAAACTTCACCTGGAAAACGTGCTGCCATGTCCTGGCGCAGCAAGCGGTTGGCGCCGACACCTCCTGCCACAACAACCCGTTCAAGCCCGGCAGACTCAGCCGCCCGAATTGTCTTGCCAATCAGCGTGTCGACTGCGGCCCGCTGGAACGAGGCCGCAATGTCTGCGCGCTGCTCCGGCAACGTGCCTGCCGCCTCAGCCTTTTTGACCTCTAACATGACGGCGGTCTTCAGACCGCTGAAACTGAAATCCAGCGTTGGCTTGTTCAGCATCGGGCGCGGAAAAGCAAAGGCCTGCTCGTCGCCCTCCTCGGCAAGCTTTGCCAGCAGCGGACCACCCGGGTATGCCAGGCCCAGCAGTTTGGCGGTTTTGTCGAAGGCCTCACCCGCCGCATCGTCGAGCGTAGTTCCCAACACCTCGTAGCGCCCCAGTTCGCGGACCGCGATCAACAGCGTGTGGCCGCCGGACACCAGCAACGCGAGAAACGGGAATGCCGGCGGCTCATCCTCGAGCATCGGCGCCAGCAGGTGTCCTTCCATGTGATGCACCGGGACAACCGGACAATCCCAGGCAAGCCCCAGTCCATTGGCCATGCCACTGCCGACCATCAGTGCGCCGACCAGGCCCGGGCCCGCTGTATAGGCGATAGCATCCGGCTTTTCGATGCCAGCATCGCTCATAAGCCGTTGAATTAAAGGCAAAAGCATGCGGATATGATCGCGCGACGCGATTTCCGGTACGACGCCACCGTAGACCGCGTGCAGGTCGACCTGGCTGTGCAGGGCGTGCGCAAGCAGGCCGCGCTCGCTGCAAAACAGCGCCACGCCGGTCTCGTCACAACTGGTCTCGATTCCTAGGGTAATTCTGGGCTGGCTCATAGCTGGCAAATCATACCCTGAACCCTTTGCAAACCGCCAAAACTGGCGTTATCATATGCGGCTCAGTCCCGGCCATGTGCCGGGTTTATTTATGTCTGGACGGAATACCTGAACAATGCCAAGTGTTCGCGTAAAAGAAAACGAGTATTTTGACGCTGCGCTGCGTCGCTTCAAACGTGCCTGTGAAAAGGCCGGCATCCTCACCGAGCTTCGTCGTCGTGAATTCTACGAGAAGCCCACGCAGGAAAGAAAGCGCAAAAAAGCTGCAGCCGTCAAGCGCCACCTGAAGCGCATATCTCGCGACGAAGCCAAGCGCAAACGCCTTTATTGAGTCGAGCCGCCAGTACGTCACTGGTGAAACCGCATCGATGTCCCTGAAAGGCAAAATCACAGATGACATGAAGTCCGCCATGAAGGCCGGTGACAAAGACCGGTTGAAAGTGGTGCGGCTCATCCTGGCTGCGATCAAGCAGATCGAAGTCGATTCCCGCAAGGAACTCGACGACGCCGAAGTGCTCGCGGTGCTGACCAAAATGGTCAAGCAGCGCCGCGACTCGGTGCAGCAATTCGAAGCTGGCTCTCGTGAGGATCTCGCGGCAATTGAACGCGCCGAGATTGCCGTTATCGAAACGTATCTGCCGGAACAACTGTCAGCGGATGAGCTGACGCAAATGGTCGACGAGGTGATCGCGGCCACCGGTGCCGCTGGACTGCGGGACATGGGCAAGGTCATGGGCCAGATCAAGGCAAAAGCTGCCGGTCGTGCCGATATGGGCGCGGTCAGCGCCACGGTCAAGGAACGCCTCGGCGCGAGCTGACCTCGTTATTCCTGGAATTGGCGCATTTTTTGCGTTCTGGCAAAGCTGAATGTTTCGGCTATGCTTTAGCGGCGCCGGGCGAAACAGCCCGGAAGCAGTGCCAAGACGCTGCATTCAAGAATAATAAAAGCACGCCAAGACCCGCACAGGCATGGGCAACGTTATACAAATATGGCCGGACTTATTCCTCAGGATTTCATTGATGATCTGATCGCAAGAGCAGATATCGTTGAGGTGGTTGGCCGCCGCGTGCAGCTCAAGAAAGCGGGCCGTGAGTTCAAGGCTTGCTGCCCGTTCCACGATGAAAAGTCGCCCTCCTTCACCGTCAGCCCGGGGAAAGGCTTCTACCACTGCTTTGGTTGCGGGGCGCACGGCACCGCCATTGGCTTCCTGATGGAATTCGATCATTTGAGTTTTGTCGATGCGATCGAGTCGCTGGCCGGATCGATGGGCGTCGACGTGCCGCGCAACGAGAGTGACCAGCCAGCAAAACGCTACGACGAGCTGTTTTCGCTGATGGATACGGTGTCGAGGCATTGGCAAGACTGCCTCAAGGACAGCCCCGCGGCTGTTGAGTACCTGAAGAAGCGTGGCATCGATGGTGCCACTGCGAAGCGTTTCGGAATCGGTTTTGCACCCGACGGCTGGAGCAACGTGCTCGACAAGTTTGGCCAGTCCGATGAGGCGACTGAACGCTTGCTGGCGACCGGGTTGATCATTCGCAAGGACAACGGCCAGCATTACGACCGGTTTCGTGACCGCGTGATGTTTCCAATTCGCGACCCGCGCGGACGCACCATTGGTTTCGGCGGCCGCACGATGGGGGATGGCGAACCCAAGTACCTCAATTCACCGGAAACGGTTCTGTTTCACAAGGGCCGCGAGCTCTACGGCCTCTATGAAGCACGCCAGGCACTGCGACACATCGACCGGCTGGTCGTCGTTGAAGGCTATATGGATGCCGTCGCGCTGGCACGCAATGGCATCGATTTCGTCGTTGCCACCCTCGGTACTGCAACTACGCACGAACACTTGAACCGGCTGTTTCGCCTGACGGAGAATGTGTACTTCGCGTTCGACGGTGATCGGGCCGGCACCAAAGCCGCATGGCGAGCCCTGGAAAATGCGTTGCCGCAAATCCGTGAAGGCCGGCAGATTCGATTTGTATTCCTGCCGGACGGACAGGACCCGGACTCCTACGTCAACGAACACGGCGCAGACGCCTTTGTAAAACTGCTGGATGACGGCCTGCCCTTGTCCGAGTTCCTGATCCGCGAACTCGCCAGCCAGGTTGACATGGAAACGATCGATGGTCGTGCCAGGCTGGCAGAATCGGCGCGCCCATTGATCAACAAGATTCCAACCGGGGTCTACAAGGAATTGCTGATCGAAAGCCTGGCCGAAGCCGTCGGACTCACGGCGGTCAAGCTCGAAAAAATGATCACGGCGGGTGCAGCGACAGAGCGACCCAGACACGGAGCGACCGGGTTTTCGGCGCCACGGCGGCGGCCGTCGGCAGCGGGCGGTCCGTCCGTTGTGCGCCGCGCCATGACGCTGGTTCTGAATTACCCGGCCGCAGCGCTGAAGCTGGACACCGAAAACCTGGCGGGCGTGCAACGTGCCGGAGTCGATCTGCTCGCCGCGCTCATTGAAACCGTGCAAGCCGAACCCAATATCACGACGGCGGGTTTGCTGGAGCGCTGGCGGCAGGATGAAAAGGGCCGCCACCTGGGCAAACTTGCGGCCGCAAACGTGCCGGAAGACGACGAATTTGACCCGGCGGCGGAGCTGGCCGAGTGCCTGCAGCAGCTGGCCATCGCCGGACGCAAGGAAAGAATTGAATTTCTAATTGAAAAACAGAGAGTTACCGGTCTGAGCGACGACGAAAAGTCGGAACTCACGATGCGTTTTTAGGGTCCTAAGCTATTGAAATAGTGATGGATCAGCCACAGCCAAAAGAGTAACATTGCTCGTTTGGCTCATTTTCCCGCAGGGGTTTTGTCTTGACAGAAAAAAGTTCAAAAGCGGCCGCAGGCAAGAAAGCACCGGCAAGCAAAAAAGAGGCCGATGCTCCGAAAGGCGCGGTTGGCAATAAAGCAGCTGTTAGCAAACAAGCCAAGCAGCTCAGAGAGCTGATTGGCCGCGGCAAGGAACAGGGCTATCTGACCTACGCTGAAGTCAACGATCATTTGCCGAATGACATTGTCGATCCCGAGCAGATCGAAGATATCGTCAACATGATTAACGACATGGGCATCGCGGTGCACGAGAAAGCGCCGGATGTCGAATCAATCACGTTGTCGGATGCTACAGCGACCGATGATGACGGCGCCGAAGAAGCGGAAGCCGCACTCGCCAGTGTCGACGCCGAGTTTGGTCGCACGACAGATCCGGTGCGCATGTACATGCGCGAGATGGGTACGGTCGAACTGCTGACGCGCCAGGGCGAAATCGAAATTGCGAAACGCATCGAGGCTGGCCTGAACCAGGTCAAGTATCACATGGTGCACTTCCCGCCCACGGTCGAAGCACTGCTCGAAGTTGCCGATCGCGTGATTGGTGGCGAGACTCGCATGCAGGATTTCGTCGTCGGTTTTATCGATCCGAACGAGCCCGACGAAATCAAACCGCCTGCACCGAAGTCGGACGACGATGATGACGATGAAGTCGTCGATACCGGACCCGATCCGGAAGAAGTGAAGGCGCGCGTCAAGGTTATTCGCCGGCATTTCAATCGCGGCATGAAGTACCTCGAACAATACAGCTACAAAGACAAGCGCACCCAGGGCGCGCTGGCGGACATGGCTGACCAGATCATGGAACTCAAGCTGGCGCCGAAATTGTTCGACGCGCTGGTACGTAATCTTCGTGACGTTGTGTCGATTGTTCGCAGCCAGGAGCGCATGGTCATGCAGATCTGTGTGCGCGATGCTGGCATGCCGCGCAAGGATTTCCTGTCGAGCTTTCCGAAGAGTGAAACGGACTACAACTGGATCGACAAGCATATCCGCGCCAAGCGCAAGCATTCGTCGATTCTGGCCAAGCTCAAGGACGACATCATTCGCTGCCAGCGCAAGCTGATTGCGGTCGAGGAAGCGACGCGTCTCAGCATCGCCGAGATCAAGGAAATCAATCGCCAGATGTCGATCGGCGAAGCGAAAGCGCGCCGCGCGAAAAAAGAGATGGTGGAAGCCAACCTGCGTCTCGTTATCTCGATTGCGAAAAAGTACACCAACCGTGGCCTGCAGTTCCTGGACCTGATCCAGGAAGGCAACATCGGCCTGATGAAGGCGGTCGACAAGTTTGAATACCGCCGTGGTTACAAGTTCTCGACCTACGCCACCTGGTGGATTCGCCAGGCGATTACGCGTTCGATCGCGGACCAGGCGCGCACCATCCGAATTCCGGTGCACATGATCGAAACGATCAACAAGTTGAACCGTATTTCACGCCAGATGCTGCAGGAAATGGGCCGCGAACCGCTGCCGGACGAGTTGGCTGAACGCATGGAAATGCCGGAAGACAAGGTGCGCAAGGTGCTGAAGATCGCGAAAGAGCCGATCTCGATGGAAACACCGATTGGCGACGATGAAGACTCGCATCTTGGCGATTTCATCGAAGACCAGACGGTGCATTCACCGGTGGACTCTGCGACAACATCGGGCCTCAAGGAAACGACGCACTCCGTTTTGGCGGGGCTTACGCCGCGGGAAGCGAAAGTGCTGCGCATGCGCTTCGGTATCGACATGAACACCGATCACACGCTCGAAGAAGTGGGCAAGCAGTTCGACGTAACCCGCGAGCGCATTCGTCAGATAGAGGCGAAGGCCCTGCGCAAACTGCGTCACCCGACACGTTCGGACCAGCTTCGGAGCTTCCTCCTCGAGGATTAAGAACGGCCCCTTCGCCGCGACGAGGCTTGTAGAAGCGCCCCCTGGGCCGCGACTTGGGCCGCGACTTGGGCCGCGACTTGGGCCGCGACTTGGGCCGCGACGCTTGGCAACATGTCGTAGGAGCGGCCCATGGCCGCGACCCTCCGCTGCAACGCATGCTGTAGGAGCGGCCCTTCGGCCGCGACTTGGGCCGCGACTGTTTTCCGCGACAAAACGCAAAAGAAAAGCCGGGCAATGCCCGGCTTTGTTCTGCTAAAATCCCGCTCCTTGCGTGGGCCTGTAGCTCAGTTGGTTAGAGCAGGGGACTCATAATCCCTTGGTCCCAGGTTCGAGTCCTGGCGGGCCCACCACCCTCTAAATCGGATCTACTTTCAGTGCGTGCGAGACCATGAAATGTCCGGGTCGATCACTTCAGCGTATCCGGATACCGAGAAATGTCTGCGCAATCTCGACGCCAAATTTGGAAACGACACTTGATTGTCTTGCCGGGAATGGGCGCCCGTTTTATCGCTACATCCGTGCAAACCGCTGATGTCATGAAAACTATGGCCACTTTGGTGCAACAGCGCGTCGAATCGGAGAGTCGTTTAATGTCAATCGCAGAGCCAATAGACGTATGCGAAATCGTTGACGTAGAGGACAACCCAAGCTTCATCGCTTTCTGCTATAGGGTGGGTACGGGCCTAGGGGTTTACCCCTGATATCGCGGACACATCTGAAAAGGCCGAAAATGGCCGCGGTGGAGTGCATGAGTAACTATAGTTATAAGGCAGAATTTAAGGATAACGCTGTCCGTGGTATCAAGGTAAAACCCTAGCCTCACTTAAGTACGACCGTCGATTAATCGCGTGTTTGCTTTAGTCATGTCCTCGTACTCGTTCTCTTAAGAACCATTCCAGGACGACTTCCTGTCCAACAACAATCTTGCCAGACTGTTTGCCCATTAACTAATACAAGCTCGATGCCTTGAGCTGGTACGCGTGGATTGTCGAAGTTGCCACGGTCTAGGACTTCATCGGGATTGAAAAGAACAATGTCAGCAAAACTACCGACAGCGATGACACCACGACCCACAAGGCCGAAAACCGATGCGGATTTTCCGGTCATCTTATTGACCGCTTCTTCTAGACTAAATAGACCTCTATCACGGCAATATCGACCCAAGACTCTGGGAAAGGTACCCCACAATCTTGGGTGCGGTTGCTGGTCATGAGGCAATCCATCCGAACCAATCATCGAGCCAGGGAAGCTCATTACGCGCTCTAGGTCTTCCTCGCTCACTTGAAAATAAGTCGCTCCGCCGGGACTCAATCGATTCAACGCGTCCTCCTCCGAACACGACCACTCTTGCGCAATTGACGCGAGTGACCGGCCACTTAGATCGGGGTGTGGCTCAGACCACGACACTAGGACCTCCTTGCTGTCTTTAAGCATGCTGGCCAACAAGACAGTCGACGATGCGATATATGGATAGCAATCAAGGTCGAGCGTCATGTCCTCCTGGGCCTTCCTGATCGCAGCCAAGGTTTCCTCTGTCCGCCCATGATTTTGCGGGCCACAGCACTTGTGATGAGAAATCACAACTGGCACATTGCAATCCATGCCAATTTTTACGCTCTCGTCAATTGCCTCCATTATGGCGTCACTCTCATCGCGCATGTGCGTTACGTAGATGCCGCCGTGTTGGCTCAACGAATGCGTCAGTGAAATCACTTCCGACGTTGGCGCCGCGGACGCTGTCGGGTAAGCAAGTCCGGTGCTCATCCCGATCGCACCATCCGACAAGGCGCGATTGAGGGCATCAACCATCGTGCAGATTTCTTCTTCTGTAGCCGGTCGATCAAGGCATCCCATCGACGCTGCGCGAAGCGTTGAATGGCCAACTAGGATGGCTACATTTACAGCCGCAGGAGCTTCCTCTATCGCACTGATATAGTCGCCTACACTGGGAAACACGTAATCGTTACGGCCACCCAGCGCGTTGAAGGGCGGAGGTGGCGCGCGGTCGAAAACCACGGGCGACAGGCTGAATCCACAATTCCCGACGATGACAGTCGTAACCCCCTGGCTAATCTTCGGTGTCATGTCCGGCGTCGAACAGACAGCCCTATCATCGTGCGAATGCACGTCGATGAATCCCGGTGCAAGCACGAGACCGGCAGCATCGATGATCTCGTCTGCCACTTCGTTCGAAAGATCTCCTATTCTGGCGATTCGGTTACCTGAGATCCCAACGTCCGCGAAGTACCGCTGTGCGCCACTTCCATCAACTATCGCCGCCCCGCGTATAATTTTTGCAAAAGTCTTCACTGCTTCACGTACCCAAGAATTGTCCGTCGAAATGGTCCACCTGTGATGACATAGTCATGCACATTAATGCGAGTGCCTAGAATTTCGCAGTGGCTCCAAGGAAGAAGAAGCGCCCGACATGGTCATATAACAGCCCTTCGGTTCCGTTTCTGTAGGTTTCCGTTAGCCTCGGTGGCGCTTTGTCGAGTAGATTGTTGATTCCGAAATTGACGCGGTAACGGTCATTAAATTCATAGCCGGTGACGACGTTCACATAGGTGCGCGCGCTAACCTCATTGCGGTCGCGGAATTCGGCGGAGGGGATCTGGACATCAGCCTTGGCGCTGCCGAGCATTCGAAACAACAGGTCGACATTGAAAGGGCCGTGGACATACGACGTCTTCAGGGTGCCCGCCCACTCAGGATTTGTCACTTCACCATTGAAGATGATTAAGCTGTCCGGATTCGTACTATCCACGAGCGTTTCATTTGAGAAAACGAAGGTTCCCCCCAACGATAGCCGCAGGTCTCCGGGAAGGAAGCCGACATCCCAGTCGTAAGACGCTTCGATATCCAAGCCGTCAGAATCGATACTGCTGACGTTGATTTTTTCCGTGAACACAGCCGTAATCTGGTAATCCGCACGACGTTGAACAAATGGGCAGAAAATATTGTTGACACTGCCGAGGTCAACACATCGATCCAGGACAGTTTGCGAATCCAGCGCGTTTATTGCACCTGCAATATTGATATTCCAGTAGTCGAGCGAAACATTCAGGCCGGGCATAAAATTCGGTGCGACGACAAATCCGAACGAATAGGAGTCGGACTCTTCTTCGTTCAGAAGCGCATTTCCACCCGTAAAAACATCCTGCCCGACCTGTTGATCATCTATGTGTCCGACAGGTACTCCAAGTGCTGCACAATTCGTTACCCGGTTCGGGAGCAGATTTATGCGTGTGACATCGCATGGATCATCATTTGAAGCCCCACTTCTAACTCGAGTGCTAAACAGTTCGTTAAGATTCGGTGCTCGAACACTCCTGGAAATCGTACTCCGTAACCGAAGTTCGTCTGTGAGCGCCCAGTCAAGCCCGAATCTCCACGCTGTAGTATTCCCGATCGTACTATAGTCAGAAAGTCGTACCGCCGCTTCAAGATTGAGGGCCTGAAACAATGACTTGTCTGCAAGGATGGGCACAACAAGCTCTCCATATACTTCGGTAACATCGACCTCAGCCTTCAGGTTTGCTGTTCCGCTATTGTCGAGAAACCACAGCTGGTTGGTGAGAGACAGTCCGTCGTTCTGAAAATCCGTTGTGTCTTTGCGATACTCAGCGCCCGCAGAAAACAACACCTCGCCTGCCGGCAGCTCGAAAAGATCGCCAGATACCTGAGCGACAACCGACCGCTGTGTATTTGTAAATTGTTGCGCTCGATCGTGTCGGAAATAGGCGATGGATTCAGGGTTGGCCGCGTTCGGCCCCAGGATATTCAGCGGAACACAGCCGTTGGCAACAGCGGCAGGATCACGACAGATCGGTTCGCCTGTCACTGGATCCGTGATCGCATCAACTGTTTCGCGGAAGCGAGCCTCAATACGGCCGTTCGCTTTAACCTGGTCGCGGTCATATTGACCATACTGGTACGAAACGTTGTAATTCCATCCGTTGGAAAACTCGCCCATGATACCCGTTACGATTGTGTACGTATTACGATTGATGTCCTCGCTGTACAGCCCGTGATCCTTATTGCCCCTGGTCAGGATGAGTGAGGTTAGTCCGTTCGTATCCATCAAGTTTGCAAGGCTTTGCGACATGAACGCGTTATCTCGCTGCAGAACCAGATCCAGATCAAACGTTGGCTGCACGTCGTTTCGTGTCGAGGAATTCGTAAATTCACTTTCCAGATACCAGTTCACGCTATCTGTTAGATCGTAGTTGACGTAAGCATTGGTGGATACTCGTTCAAAACCGACTCTAAGCTGGTCAAAGTCGTCCCAGACCCACCCGTCGCCGCCTTGCGCGAACACGCTGGTGGGCCCGAAGGGTTCCGAATCGTGTTGCATCGGGCGAACTGCGCCCCCCTCATCAAACGTATAGTAGGTATTGTTCAGTACGAAGCTGCTACCGTATGCAATGTGGTTGAGTCGAAGATTGTCATAGTGCAACTGATCCGGGATGCCATCATTAGGTCCCGTGTTGTTTGGATTCGCCTGTAGAAGCAGGAGCCCAGGGCCATACTCTCTTCTCTCGTTCCACTCCAGCGGTTCTGCCTTGGAATAACTCGTCGCGAATGTGAAGGATCCTCGGTCGTCGTTGAAACGAAAGCCTCCAACAACGCCGACGTCATAGGTACCCGCGCCCCCATGTTGCGACAGACCGCCTTGTGCCGACAGTTCGATTCCTTCGAAGTCTTTTTTCAGAACGACGTTCACGACTCCAGTTACCGCATCAGCACCGTAAACGGCAGATGCGCCACCTGTTACAACCTCCACTCGCTCGATCAGTCCGTGAGGAATCGTTGTCAGGTCAACCGCCGAAGACAGGTTTGATCCGGCCACTCTTCTGCGACCGTTGATCAATACAAGCGTGCGATCGACGCCGAGCGTTCGTAAGTTAATAAAGTTCGATCCGGCATCAAGACTGAGGTTTCCGTTCCCGGCACTTACGCCGCCCCCAATGGAGGGAAGCTCGAGCAAAATTTCCCCTATATTGTTGGAGCCGGATTTTTCAATCGAATCTGCGGTAATTGTTACTGTTGGTATTGGCGAATCAAAACCTGAGCGAGCGATTCTCGACCCGGTAACAATGACTTCCTCCAACGCACCTGTTTCCGCGCCGTCCTCAGCAAAAGATTGCGAAACAGTGAACGTTGTTGCCAACGCGCATCCGACTATCGTCATCTTGTGGTTTGTACGATTTACTTGAAACATGCTTTCCTGCCCCCTAAGACGTTGGAAATTTTCGGTATTCGTCGAATGAAAATACTATAGTTGCGAGAATTTCCTAGTCTCTATATGGAGACTAATCATTGAAAAGATATTTGGCCGTATCGAGGCGCGTGACGTACACGAAGGTGATGCAATAGAGAGACGGCGAGACAAGAAAGCCAGAAAAGCGAATTACGTTTGTAGCGAGCGTGAACACTTTTGCGGTGCTGCGCCTAGGTTACCTGGGGGATAGGCCGCTTCACAATTTCACTAACGCGACCCCGATGAAATTAGCGATGGCGTAGCCGAGTACGCCGACCATGACTCCCGGCGTAACGAGATCTCGCCACCCTTTACAGGCTGCCATCCCGGCGGCGGTCGCCGCACCGACGACGCATGCGTTCGACGCAATAAGTACCTCTGCCAAGTCCAGCTTCAGCAATCTCGCAGCCGACAGAATGATCACGAGGTGCGTGAGGACGACAATAATGTTGAACATCCAGATGATCATTTGACCACTGAGCATTGCGGCGATATCCGCTCCAGCACCGACCGTGACGAAGAAAACGTAGAGCAGAAGCATGCCAACTTCGATATCTCCGCTTAGTGTCGCCAGGCGTTTCGGAAACAGGTTCGCGACAACTAACACCAGGGCCGTTATAAATAGGATCGCGTACGCCGGTACACCAAGCGCTGAAGCCATCCATTTTCCCAGCGCACAAATAGCGAAGCTCAGGAACAGACCGAAGCTCAGGTGAAGCAAATCCAACGGCGCCGCGGCCGGTGTTGCGGCCTCAAGGTCTGCCTGACTCGGACCTGTGCGCTGCTCGGACTCATCGATAATTGCTGAGGGTACCCAGCGTCGTACGATCGCCAGAGAGGGCAACATACCAAGGAGAATCAGATAGAGCACCAGGGTTACGCCGACGCTTGTAACAATGAAGGACATCAGGTCGCTTCCCACGCCGACAGCTGTTCCTACCGCCGCGATGTTCATGGAGCCCCCGATATGGCCAGCGCTAATGATTCCCTTGATCATGTCCGATGCCTGCCCGTCGGGTAGAATCAGCGCACCGAGAAAGGCGCCTATCACGGTCCCGGCAGCGCCGAACAGAAAGGCAATAAGCACCCCTTTCGCTTCCTTGATAATTCGCCTGATATCAGCTTTGAACAATAGAAAAGGTATGGCCAACGGCACGAAGTAGGCCCAGACAATGTCGTAAGCGGGTGCCGACCTGGGGATAATTCCCAGGTTTGATATCAGCATACCGATCATTATGGCCACGACAGCGCCGGAGAACTTTTTGCCAATGCGGGTTTTTTCGGACCAGAATGCGAGCGCGGTCAATCCCAGCAACGCGGCCCATACGGCGAAATTCGAGTCTGGCGAAATGAGAGTGCCCGTGGTCATTGTTTGTCGTCTCGCACGAATCTCAATTTCTGGGCGGAATGATCGGCAGCACAATATGTGATGCGCGCTTCCCACCCAGATAGACTTTCTGCGTTGCGACGACGGCTTGATCGGCGGTCACCGTCGCGACGTTATCATTCCCGGCGTTTAGATTCGGCAGGAAATAAGGGAACCAGCTGGAGGAAATCTCTACTCGGATCCGGTGTCCTTTTTGGAACAGGTTTCCTGTCCCGCGCCAGAACCGAATGGTGTATTCGTATACCTCGTTCGGCTCGATTTCACTAAGCTCCGTTGAATTGAAACGACCTTCGTTGTCCGGATCACGATTTCTGGCCCGCATGACGCCTTGAGCTAGAAACGCCGAGTAACCATCTGGGTGGACGTCTACCAACCTGACAAACCAGTCGGTATCTTTCGCGGAGGTGGACGCGTACAGCTTTGCCTCAATTGGACCGGTCACTTCGATGGCGTCTTTAAGTATCGGCGTTTGGTAAACCAGCACTTCGTCCCCGAGTGCTGACAGGCGCGTATCAAGCGCACCATCGATATGGCCATTCTTGTTCGGCCACGTATCGAAAGGGTCCCTGGTCGGGTCTAGCGGATCGTAAACGTAGGTATCAAATTGCTCACCATTCGCAGGCTCGGTGCTCAAGGTACCGTTACCCTTCAGCGAGTTGGCGGCACCATCCGAATTGAAATAGAACTTCGTAAAGCGAGTCTGCGGCAGCGGCCAGTCGGCTTCGGCATGCCATGCATTTTCGCCCATGACGAAAACGTAAACTGGTGGGTCATTTTCGACGCCATTGTTGTCACCTTTCAGGAAGTGGTCAAACCATCGGGCAACATATCCATCTGCATCGATAGCCGCGTCCTTACCGTAGTCAATACCACCTGTTGTTCGTGAAAAATCATTGTGCACCCAAGGTCCAATAATCAGGGATGGCCTGCGAGACTCTGAAGTGGCTCCATACTTTTTCATGCCAAGATAGTTCATTGGCGATCCCGGGTAATTCGCATCAAACCACCCGGTAAAGGACAAGGATGGAACGGTAATCCTCGAGTAACTATCCTCAGTTTGGTACGCGATATCAGCCCAATAGGGGTCAGTCGATTTGTTCTGGCGGTACCAGGTCTCGAACCAAGGGGCCGCCTGAAGACCTCGGGACTGGTTAATTTCGATATACGGTGTATGCGGTGGGTCCTGGCGATTCTCTGACCAACCATAATACCCGCCGTCTCCGATCACCTGATTGGTTCTTCCGGAGAGAAAGGCAGCCCAATCCAATATCCAGCCCCCGGCGAGGACACCATTCTGATAGGGGACATTTTCGAAATGATCCGGCGGCGCCACTTTCGGTGCGATCGCGGCCAGATGTGGCGGTGCAGTACTCGCGGTCCACCATTGCGTCCACCCCAAATAAGAAGGGCCCATCATCCCTACCTTACCGGTGCACCAGGACTGCTCGGCAATCCATTCCACCAGATCGTAGCCGTCGGTTTTGTGCTTCGCTCCAAACACATCCCACTCCCCGTCAGAATCAAACCGACCGCGAACATCCGCCAAAACCACAACGTAGCCGCGCTCGGCCCACCAGCGAGGAGCCAGGTAGCTTATAGATCCGATACTGTTATTGTCATAGGGAGTTGAAACCAGGATCGCAGGAAATTTACCAGGGGTCTTTGGCCGGTAGATATCGACAGACAGTGAGACACCGTCTCGCATTGGTGCCATCACACCACGGAAAACCTCCACCCCATATCGCGACGGCGAGTAGCTACCAGCATCGGGCGCCTGGGCCGCGCCCGTTTGTGGAAGTGCTACCAGTAATGTGACAGTAAGCAAGCACATCACACATATCCGTTTCATTCTCATCTGTGTTGCCTCGTTTCTCGAATGGAGCAGGCGCACCATACAACAGAAACCGACTTTTCTTAGTCTTCATATAGAGACTGCGAGTCGTTTCAGCTTTGCATATTATGCGAGGATAGCGACACTTTTTAACACCAATTCGACCAATTCTATCTGCGAGTGCAACGACGTCTTGCTATAGATTCTTTGCAGGTAGGTCCGTGCTGTTGTCTCGGTAACACCCATCAGTTCGGCCGCTTTTTTCAGGTCATGCCCGTTGGCGAGTAAGATCGACAAATGCGCCTCACGTGGTCCCACACCAAGAAGCTGAGAAATCAATCTTTCCGGTGCCGGCCGCTTTCGCTCTGCGTCGCTCAGATACACAACGGCATGCGGATTCAAGGCGCTGCGATACGGAAAATACGGAGTTGGTTGAACCAGCAACCCTAAATTCATGCTTGTTTGGCTGTCGACCCGAAATACCTCCGCGGGACGGCTTCCGAGCGGGTTGCGGCGCCAGGCGATACACTTTTCGATCGCCTTCTGGAATAATTTGTTCTGGCTCCTGTGCGGCAAATGCAGGCGCTGGCCGCTTAGGCGAAGGGCATCTTTCTTATCCAAGATGCCGTCACTGGCATTGCTCATATCAATCACGCGCTTCTTCCCGTCCAGGACGAATGACGTGATAGCCATACTGTCGATGGTATGCCGAAGGGCATCGTAGACAAGCTCGCTACGGCGTACTTTCATCGATATAGCCAAACTGATTTCCAGATGCGGCGCCAATTGCTGCAAAAAGGTCTTGCAAAATTGGTCCGTTTTCGGATCGCCGGTCTTATACAATACGCTCAGGATCGCGGGTTCGCCGAACGGGCCCTGAAAACGCAGTGCGACCTCATGTTCAACTCCCAGACGCTGAAGAAAGTTTTTGTAGTATTGGTTTGTCGAATAGCTGTCGATTGAACAGGCCTCTCGCAACGTAGCGCACTCACCAGGCTTCTTTAGGTGCGCTACGAAAGGATACGCGTCCCATTCGTCAATAAATGCGTTTGCAAACCAGTCTCTTTTGTCGTCAGACATGCCAGTCCGACTCTCACAGATCGGAAAGTTTGGTGCATCTGTGCCGGTCAGAACATTGACGTAGACACAACCGAGGCGCTCGCAAAGCGCTTTCATGAAGACTGTCAGGGGATAGACAGGATAGGTTGTCAGGATGGGTTTTGAGCTTATATCAAGAGAGCTTTGATAAAGCATGGTGATAAGCGCATCCACCGTTGCAAGTGACTTGCGATTAACTATTGGGGCCACTACGCAAAAACCCGTGAAAGGGACAACAACAGATATCGGCACCTAGACTTAAAAATTAAGGGCCTCACTCTCACCTTACAGAACGCCAAATCATTATACATACGGCACCTGATCCAAACTTGAAACGATCGAGTTGTAAGATTCTAAACTATATCCCGCTTATAGTTTCGCCTCACCCGCTGTCCAATTCTGGTTAGGACCTCATATCCGGTGATGCCCGAATTTCTCGCGAGTTTATCAACAGTATTGATCGAACCAAGGATTTCGACGTGGGACATCGTCGCCAGAGTCCGTGCCGGAACTTTGCTTACGTCAAATGTAGTCATGTCCATCGATATCCTTCCAACAATTCGTGCCGCCCGCCCGAGCATTATGCTGTACGCGCTTCCCTCGAGACTGCGCGGCAACCCGTCTGCATATCCGATCGCCACCGTTGCGATTCGGCAGTCTTCGCGCGCGCAGAAAGAGGCGCCGTAGCCAATTGACTCACCTTTCTGAACGGTTTCTATCTGCAAAATTCGGGCTTTTAGCGTTACGACTTGTCGAAGGCTATGAGTCCCCCCCTGCGTCGGGTCGACGCCAAATAACGCAATTCCCGGTCGCAGCAAGTCAAAGTGGAAACTATCTCCCAAGAATACACCCGCGGAATTAGCCAGGCTAAACATGAGATTCTTCTTTAGGGCTTGTGCTTTCCTAACAATGCCTATGAAGACTTTTTTCTGTCTTCTATTTTGTGGCGAATTAGCATCGTCAGCACTCGCCAGATGGCTCAGCACCACGGCAGGATTAAGGTGGCTCCATAAAACGTGGTCGTTCAGTATTTGTTCCCATGATTGTACCGACAATCCGAGGCGATGCATGCCAGTTTCGA
The DNA here is from genome assembly GCA_963976215.1 of uncultured Woeseiaceae bacterium. Classification (GTDB taxonomy): domain Bacteria; phylum Pseudomonadota; class Gammaproteobacteria; order Steroidobacterales; family Woeseiaceae; genus UBA1847. The sequence goes on from CAXBJV010000020.1 coordinate 60,733, forward strand.
CTTGCAGAGCACACGCTCGAGTTAGGGATGAACTGGCGTTCGCCTTAGCCCACAGCTCAACATGTTCTATTGTCGACAAGACAGGGATCAACCCTTTTTCGCGGATCTTCTGCAGGTAACGGCCGTCAGGTCCCATTAGAATGAAAATTTGGGTCTCTGGAAAGTCCTGGTCAGCAAGCTCCAGCGCTTCTTCAGGATATGCGACGAAAAAGTTCCTACATCCAGCGTCAAATAGCACCTTCGCGATTGGTACGGCCCCAAGTCCATATGCATCGGCCTTAAGCACCGCCCCACAGAGTACGGTCCCCCTTGCTTGATTCTTCAGGTGCAGCCAATTGTCCACTACGGCGGCTAGATTTACTGTTAATTCTGGCAAGGCATCGAGTTTGTCACAGCGATTGTTTGTTGTTCTTGAGAGCATATTTATTCGCACTGCATTAGGCATCGCAACCTACACCGAGTATCTCAACGTTGTCCGAACCCACATCGATCTTGCCGCTCGTATCGATTAGAGAAGGAAACCAAGTCGGTCAACCTCATTTGATAACGTTGCGGCAGTTGGTCAATACAACCCAATGAAGCATAAGTTGTTAGAATGGGAGCGATAGTCTCTGTTTGAAGACATCCAGGAGCGTCGGCACCGAGTGCATAACGGTCTGAGGCCGCCGGCCAAGAGCAAGCATACGTGAGCGGTAAGTACGGGACTTGGGCTGTATGATGTGGCGCCAGACATTTGGCTTTTGGACGGGCGTCCTCGTATGTTGTCGGATTCTAATTCAAGTCATTTTCTTTCGTATCGCAGCGCCACCGTTGTACGATGGGTCAACATGGCTCCATTGCCATAGCAATATATGCGCAGCTTCTTTATAGGGTAAACCGAGATAGTAGCCCTTAATCACGGACTGTTCGCTCGATTTGAGAGTCCTGGTGGGTCGATTTAGTGCGGCTACGCAGACGAAGCAGGTTGCGAGTCATACCAAATACCGTACCTGTCTCCCTGCCAGATCAACAGCGCAAACAGGTAGGCATTCAGAAGCAGAATCAAGCCGTCCGAAGGTGTCGACATCAACTTCGAGCACTGCCGCGAGGCATTTCAATGATTCCAAACTGGCGTTGTGGCCACTCTCGATCCGCTGGATAGTCCGAACATTCAGGCCCGACATTTACCCGACAGCGGCAGATCACCAATCTAATCCCGGGTGTCAGGGCTTGCGTCAAATTTTGGGAGCTCCTCCAGGTGATCGTCCCAGTTCGCCTTGCTGGCCATGAAAATATGACCGTCGGGAACGATCGGAACGTCACCATCAAGGCAACCGGCCGGCACGACCAACAGCGCGCCCTCCATTTGGACGCTCGGCATCGGCGACCCGCAGCGCGAACAAAAGCTTCGTGCGTGGCGCGTCTCCGGAAGAACAAAATTCTGTACTTGCTCTTCGCCCGACAACCACTTCAATTTGGCACGGGACGAAAACAGGTTGGCCGCATGCGCAGAACCTGATCCTTTACGGCAGTGTCCGCAATGACACAGGTAAAAATTATCGAAGCTGCCATTTACTTCGAAACTTACTTGGCCGCACAGGCAGGATCCGGAGTATTTCACGGTCGTATGTTTACGTTATTCATAAATCGTTTTCCGAGCTTGTAGCACACGGGTAGTTGCTAGGGCCTGTCACAGCGTGCAATCTCGTCAAGTTGCGCCCAACGACCATCACTGCGCTGGAAGTGAAACTGTCCATACTCAAAATAGACATCGAGCCTCGCACCGTACCCGGTGCTTTTTGCCATGATATCCATTGGTATTTCGAATGCCCTGGTCAACTCTCCGACAGCAATTCCAAAGCAGGCTTCCTCCGAAAATGGTGCGACGATGTATCGGGTCCTGCCAGGTCGAATTTCGACAACGTCCAATTTGGGGTTCTGATACGCGCTCGATAAGCTGAAAGCCGATTCGTTGTGGACATAGATTCGACGTTGTGCCGGGCAGCCAGCAAGGCACACGCAAAGGCTCACAAGAATCAGGTTTCTTATGCAAAGCATGCTCGTATCCGGAGACAATTGACTCTGGCCGGCAATGTTGGACTCACAAACATCTCCATAGTTTGGCCCTGGCCAGACTGAAACCTCGGACCATCATTGTACATCGATCCAGCCTGCTGGCTGATTTCCGCCAATTTCGAGCCCTCATCAGTTGCGAATCACTCCCGTATTCCCCATCATGGCAATACTCCCGCGCCTGAGGAATTCCAGCAATGAACACAGGCTTTTGGTTTCCAGTACTCGTATTGGTCGCAGCAAATGCGGCAGCTGATGACTCCTCATCGAAGCAGGTTTACGCCAAACCTGTAGACCGCTCCGCGCCGAGATACCCTTCGAGTGAGTTACGCAGACGGCAACAGGGATGGGTTGAGCTGAACTACGTTGTCACCAAAGAGGGTGAAGTCGTCGAGCCGGTCGTCGAGGCCTCCAGTGGCTCCCGTGCATTTGAACGTGCCGCGCTAAACACCGTAAAAAATTGGCGATATGAGCCGGCCATGCTGAATGGCGAGCCGATTCAGCAATGCAAAACGGCGGTAAGAATTTCATTCGCCCTGGACGGTGCGCAGTCGGAAGTGTCCAGGAACTTCTATCGCAAGTATCGAAAAATTGACAAGATCCTGGCAAAAGGCGAAATCGATTCGGCAAGCGCCGAATTGGAGAAAGCGTTTGAATTGAAAGGCTTGACGTTGGGCGAATTATCCTGGCTTTGGGCGCTTCAGGCACGTTTAGCGGGCCTGCAGGAAGACCGGGAACAACAACTCGTTGCTGTACGCCGAGCATTGGCGGTTTCAAAAGACTGGATCCCGGACAAGCTGAGAAGTGGGCTGTTGACCACCAGAGTTGTTCTCGAACTGCAACAGAATAATTTCGCCGCGGCTCTGGATGCTTACGCCGACCTGCAAGCCATTGACAGCGCGAACACTGCTAATCTCGATCCAATCATTCAGAATATCCGCGGGCATATTAATGGCAACGAGCTTCTTGTCAGTACAGCGGTGATCGGCGGTGACGGCAGTTGCGAGTCCTGTAGTTCACAATGGCGATACCAGCCAATGCGGCGCGCAATTGAAATCGCCGATGTCGAGGGCACACTGGGAAACCTTGAATTGCGCTGTGAATGGCAGCGATTCGTAGACAAAGCCAGGGAAAACGTGGCGTGGAGTATTCCCGAGAGCTGGGGAGACTGTTCAGTCGTTGTGTTTGGCGAGACCGGGTCAACATTCAAACTTGTCGAATTGCCCGACGCATAGACTCGTCGGAAGGTCGCGCAGACCATTACGGTATGATCCCGGCAATGACGGAACGTTTGCTAAAACTGGTCGGGCCGATTCATGTGATTGGCGGGTTGCTGCTCGCGCTCACCGGCTTCCTGCCCGCTGCCTCTGCGTTTCTTGAATCAGTATTTCCCGCCGCCGAACATATCCCATGGTCGCCCTACTTCGTCGCTGTACTTGGGCCGACGATTGCAAGCTGGGGACTTTTATTCAGCGTACTTGCAGAGCAGTTTTTCGTAACACCGAACCACCGAATCTGGCGCGGGATGCTACTGTCGCTGCTGCTCTGGGCACCACTCGATACGGCACTTTGTATAGCCTACCAGTTCTACAGCGGGGCTCTGATCAACATGATCGTGCTGGCATTTATCGTCAGCCTGCTCATCGCTGTGCGCGATCGCATCAAATGATACTTTCAATATCGGCGAGCCACCGCCGCCAGTAGTCATGCTTGGCACGCAGCTCCGTGGCGGCTTCCTCAGCACTGCGCTCTACAAAACTCAACGCGTCGCCCGGTCGCAATTGTCCCAGGATGTGCAGGTCTTCGCGCAACACTTTGGCGACCCGCGGGTAGCCGCCAGTAGTTTGCGCGTCGGCAGACAGGATGAACAGGCTTCCGTCCCCCGGGCATTGCACCGTCCCGGGGAAAACCGGTCCACTGGGCATGTCGCCCTCGATATCGGTGCTTACCTTGGCTCCCTGCAGCGCAACCCCCATTCGATCGCTGCGATTGGCGACCGTAAACTTGGGTGCGAACAACGCATGCGAGTCTTGCAGGCGATCTGTCTCGGCGGAACGACTGACGCGCAACATCCATGACGACAGCATCGGCAGTTGAAATTCCTCCGGCGTCTGGAAGGGATTGATCGTCGCCGCATCGCGTAAGTGGATTTCGTCACCGGCGGCAAGGCACTTGCCCGCATGTCCGCCCAGTCCAGCGGGCAGGTAAGTGGACGATGAGCCGAGGAAATCATCCGCCTGCAGACCGCCGGCGAATGCAATATAGGATCGCACGCCGCGTGTTGCCGCGCCCACAGCAAGAATGTCACCGCGTCGGGCCTGCAGTGTTGCGTGCGGTTCCATCGCTGTGCCGTCCAGGCTGCAGAGCGCCACTGCACCCGTCACCGCAACCGATACGTCTTCAAGAAACTTGATCGTCATACCGCTCAACGTCACTTCCAGCGCGGGTGTCCCGGGTGCATTTCCGACGAGTCGATTGGCCAATGCCATCGACAACGGGTCGGCCGCGCCGCTCGACGGCACACCCATGTGCCGCAACCCCGTACGACGCGCGGCCTGGATCGTCGTCTGTACACCGGGCTTGAGTATGCGAATACTCATTGTCTGCCGGCATCAACGAAGCGAATGAGCGACCCGGGCTGCAGTATGAAAGGCTCATCCGCTGCAGCATCGAACAATTGAAATGAGGTCCGGCCAATCAGCGGCCAGCCCCCTGGCCCCGGCAATGCATACAGACCGGTTCTGCCACCCGCGATACCGATCGAACCTGCCGCCACACTCACGCGTGGCTCATCGAGACGCGGTATGTCGAGCCGCGCATCGAGACCACCGACGTAGGCGAAACCCGGCGTAAATCCGATCATATCCACTTCGTATTCGCCCGCGGTATGAATCTCGATGAATTCAGCGGCGCTCATTTTCAGGAGTTCGCAAATCGCTTCGAGTTCCGGCCCGCAATCACCACCGTATTCGACCGGGATCTCAAATATCTCAATTGGCGTATCGTCAACAAACGCTTCTGCACTCGCCTTTTGAATCTGCTCGATAGCATCCTGCGGCGCCATTCTCGCAAGATCGAACTGGACGACAACAGAATTGATACCCGCCACGACTTCCAGCCATGCGCCATCGGCACGCAGGTGTCGGGCAACAGCTTGTGCCTCGCGTGGCCCATCGACCGTAATACTGATATGATCGTCACCGGCCAATAGCACGAATCTCTACTCCCGCTGCCTCAAGCGCCGCGCGGGTGGCACTCGCTGCCTGCACTGCCCCCGGTGTGTCGCCATGAATACACAGCGTATCGACTGCACCGGCGAGAGCAATTGCCTGCGCGGTAATCCGGTCGAGGCTCTCATGCACTGCGCCGGGCTCGGTCCTCGGCACCAGCTGACCATTGTCCTGGTAAGCACGATCGATGAATCCCTCTGCGAGAAATTCCATGCCCGCTCGTTCGGCCGCCGCCTGCATTTCACTGTCGGGCAAACTGACAATAGCCGCGCCCGGCACAGCCTTCGCAATGGCGGCAACAACAATCGCCGCAAGATCGCGATCCGCTGCGGCATCGTTATACAACGCGCCATGCGGTTTAACGTGCCGGACAGTCACATCGTTTGCCGACGCGATCGCAAGCAGCGACCCGATCTGCTCAAGCAATGAATCCCGCAACGCATCGCCATCCAGGTATCCACTACGACGCCCGAACCCTTCTCTATCCGGATACGAAGGATGCGCTCCCACCGCTACATGCCTGGCATTCGCCGCTGCAATTGTCGTTTGCATGCTATCTGCGTCGCCGGTGTGTCCGCCGCAGGCAATATTGCAACTCGATACGATGTCGAGCAGCGCGATATCCGTCGCTTCGCCCTCGCCCAGGTCTGCATTAAGATCGATCGATTTCATTCTTTCACTTGCCTTCCTTGCGTTGCCGCGAGTCCTATTGCACGCGCCATCCCAAGCTTGCTAACGATTCGTTGTCGTTCATGGGATACACTGGATAGCACGATCCGTGTCCATGGGGAAGAACATGAGTGTAGCGCTTGTCACAGGTGCCAG
>CAXBJV010000021.1:0-65720 GCA_963976215.1 uncultured Woeseiaceae bacterium
TAGGAGCGGCCCTTAGGCCGCGAAGCGAAAAAATATGGTGCCAGTGACCCTATTTTGGGAAATAGGGTCACTGGCACCATATTTTCTAGGGTCACTGGCACCATATTTTCATATTTTTACAGGTTGCGGTTGGGTCGCGCGCCGTAGACGACGATGGTTTTACCTGAGGCAGACACCAGTCCCTGTTCTTCGAGGACTTTCAGCACACGCCCGGCCATCTCGCGTGAGCAACCAACCAGGCGACTGAGTTCCTGCCGGCTGACTTTAATCTGCATGCCGTCCGGATGCGTCATCGCATCGGGCTCGTTGCAAAGATCCATGATGGCGTGCGCGACGCGCCCGGTGACATCGACAAACGCGAGATCGCCCAGTTTGCGATTGGTGCGGTCGAGGCGCGTTGCAAGCTGTGTGGCGAGTTCAAAAACCAGGCCGGGGCTTTCGCTGGCAATCTGCCGGAATCGGGGGTAGGTCATTTCGGCAATTTCGCACTCGGTGCGTGTTCGGACCCATGCGCTGCGAGTGGGTTGCTCGTAAAAAAGCCCCATTTCGCCGAAGAATTGCCCTTTGTTGAGGTAGGCAAGAACCATTTCATTGCCGTCTTCGTCTTCGATCATGACTTCGACCGATCCGTCGACGATGTAATACAACACATCCGGCAAATCGCCTGCATGAATCATGACGGTTTTTGAAGGAACAGTCCGTACCCGGCAGTAACTCAGGAATCGATTTATCGCCGGTACATCGCTCAGGTTTTTCGCTGTTGTCTGCATTACTTAATCCTCGCCCGTGTGCGGACCACTTTTAATACAGATCGCCCGCGAGGGCAAGCTAAGTGCGTGTTTCTAAAACCAATACGCCGTTTTCGTCATAACTTTGGCTGTTGTTCGCATCAGGCGCTTCACCGCGCCGGGCAGGACTGCCGCACCGGCATCGACGGCATTCTTGCCGTGCTCGGCCTCTTCAGCGTGCATTTGGCGCACAATCGCCCGGCTCTTGGCATCGTCTTCCGGCAGGCCGGCGAGGTGACTTTCGAGGTGTGCACACACCTGATTTTCCGTTTCAGCGATAAATCCAAGGCTCCATTTGTCGCCGATAACGCCACTTGCCGCACCGATCGCGTAGGCGCCCGTGTACCAGACAGGGCTAAGCCGGCTTGGGCGGGAGCCCAGTTCCGTAATACGTTGTTCACACCAGGCAAGATGATCAAACTCCTCGTTAGCGGCGTGCTTCATTTGCGCTTCGACCGTTTCGTCACGCGCGACAGCGGCATGTCCCTGGTACAGCGCCTGCGCAGCGATTTCGCCCGCGTGATTGACCCGCATCAGGCCGGCCGCATGTGCCCGTTGCCGGTCATCGAGCTCACCTTCTTCGATATTGGCGGACGGATTCGGGCGCGTACCCGCGCCGGCCGGAGCCGCCAGCGTGCGCAGTGCATTGTTGGCGCTGGCCAGTATTTTATCGATTGGACTAAGCGTTCTGTTTTGCATGCCCGAAGTATAGCGCTCAGCCGCGTAGTGACGGTATACTCCGCGGCCGTTTTTCCCGGGCGTCAGTCTGGATGGGCCTCGCGGCCGCGCGAAATCGGGTCCAAATTAGGAGATTTGTCAATGAAAACTGGTTTTACCCTCTTGACGTTGTTGCTGCTGGCGCCGCTGGCTTTGTTCGCTCAGGAAGCCGAGGAATCCGGTCCGTGGGCCGGCAAGGCGTCGCTGGGCTATCTGGCAACGTCCGGCAATACCGAGAACTCCACGCTGAATACTGCCGTGGAAGTCAGCTATTCGAAAGGTCTTTGGGTGCATACGGGCAAAGCGTTCGCGCTGAACGCGTCCGAGGACGAACTGACGACAGCGGAGGCCTATGAGCTGGGCTGGAAGAGTGAGCGAAAAATCACCGAACACGATTTCCTGTATGCACGTGCAAAATGGCGCAAGGACCTTTTTGGTGCCTATGCGACCCAGTTTTCACAGACGCTGGGTTATGGTCGCCGCCTGATTGACAACGATGCTCACAAGCTCAACGCTGAAGTCGGTGTCGGTGCGCGACAATCGGAATTGCAGGATACGACCGAGGAAAATGAAACGGTCTTTACTGGCGGTCTGTACTACACCTGGCAGCTCAGTGAAACGGCGCAGTTTCGACAAGACCTGTCGATCGAATCGGGCGATGAAAACCGCTACACAGAGTCGGTAACGGCGCTGTCGGCGAAGCTGCTGGGCGATCTTGCACTGGTGGCCTCGTACACGATCAAGCACAACTCTGAGGTGCCGGCATTGACTGAAAAGACCGACCGCTACACCGCTTTGTCCCTGGAGTATTCGTTCTGACCGGGCAGCGTGCAATTTTGCGCGCGTAACTGGCTGAAAAAGCTACAGAAAAAATAGGGGCTCGATTGTTTGCAATGGGGCGGGGCGTCAAGTAGAATTTCGCGCCTTTCGCCAATCCAGCGACGTATTTGTGCGCCCGGATGGTAAGCGGAGCAACGGTTCAGGCGGATCAGCTCCGGACAACAAGATTTTTCCCAACGGAAACCAGAATTATGAACACTTTTTCTGCAAAGCCAGCAGAGGTACGCCGCGATTGGTACGTGGTGGATGCAACAGGCAAGACTCTCGGTCGCCTGTCGACTGAAATCGCGCGACGACTGCGCGGTAAGCACAAGCCGGAATACACCCCGCACGTTGATACGGGCGACTACATCGTCGTGGTCAATGCCGAGAAAGTGCGCGTCACGGGTAACAAGAAGAAAGACAAGATCTATCATCATCACACCGGCTTTATCGGCAACCTGAAGTCTATTTCGCTGGAGAAGTTGCTCGACAAGGCACCTGAGCGTGTCATCGAGAAATCAGTGAAAGGCATGCTGCCGCGCGGACCGCTGGGGCGCCAGATGTTCAGCAAACTCAAGGTTTACGCGGGTCCGGAACACAATCATTCTGCACAACAGCCAATCCCACTGGATGTAAACGCCTGAGGCGTATCGCTAGAGACTAAATTATGAGCCAAGACTTTTTCTATGGAACCGGACGTCGCAAGACATCAACTGCCCGAGTTTTTCTGACACCGGGTGGTGCAGGCGACATTACCGTGAACAACCGTCCGTTGGACGTATTCTTCGGCCGCAAGACGGCGCAGATGATTGTTCGCCAGCCGCTGGAACTGACTCAGCTTGGTGACAAGTTCAGCGTCAATGTAACGGTGAAGGGCGGAGGCACGACCGGCCAGGCTGGCGCAATTCGCCACGGCCTGACACGCGCGCTCATGCAGTACGACGAATCGCTGCGCCCACCATTGCGCAAAGCCGGATTTGTGACCCGCGACGCGCGCGAGGTCGAGCGAAAGAAAGTCGGTCTGCGCAAAGCTCGTCGCGCAACGCAGTTCTCGAAACGCTAAACGCGACAGCACGATCCTTTTTGGGGGATCGTCTAGTGGTAGGACTGCGGACTCTGACTCCGCCAACGGGGGTTCGAATCCCTCTCCCCCAGCCAAAAAAATCAGGGGCCCCAGACGGGGCCCCTTTTTTTTGCTCGGGGAGATGTGGATGAGAACCCCTGGTCGACAGGCGCAGCGGCAGAGCCGCATGCCTGGTCGCGAAGCGACAATCCCTCTCCCCCAGCCAAAAAAATCAGGGGCCCCAGACGGGGCCCCTTTTTTTTGCTCGGGGAGATGTGGATGAGAACCCCTGGTCGACAGGCGCAGCGGCAGAGCCGCATGCCTGGTCGCGAAGCGACAATCCCTCTCGACACAGGAGCAGGCCCTCTCACCACAGCAGCAGGGCAGAATTATTCGGCGTTGCTTTTGCTCCGACTAAACGCGCATTTCCCGCACGCCGTCATCGCTGCCGATCAACAGAATGTCGGCCGGGCGATCAGCAAAGAGACCGACCGCGACGATGCCCGGAATACGATTGATCCGGTCTTCCATCTCGATCGGATTTGATATTTTCAGATCGTGAACGTCAAGAATATGGTTGCCATTGTCCGTAACAAAGCCTTCGCGCCATATCGGGTGGCCGCGCATTTTCAACATACGCCGCGACACCAGTTCCTGGGCCATCGGCAGCACTTCGATCGGTAGCGGAAAACTACCGAGCATACCGACCAGCTTCGAGTCATCGACGATACAAATAAAGCGGCGTGCAGCGGCGGCGAGTACTTTCTCGCGCGTCAACGCTCCACCACCACCCTTGATGAGTTGCAGACGCTTGTTACTTTCGTCGGCGCCGTCAATATAAAGATCGATTTCACCGACCTCGTTCAGTGTTGAAACTGTGAATCCATGTTCTTTGAGAAGCTCGCTCGAAGCCTGCGAGCTCGATACCACTTGATCGATATTGTCGCGAACCTGGGGTAACAAGTCGATCAGGAAATTGACCGTGGAGCCGGTACCGACGCCGAGAATCGTTCCTGGTTGAATAAATTCCAGGGCCGCCTTCGCAGCGATGCGTTTCTTATTGGATGAGTCCATATCTGCGTACTATAGAGATTTCGGTACAAATGAAAAGAGCCCGCAAATGCGGGCTCTTTTACTTTGCTGGGAAGAAGGCTCTTCCAAGCAGCGGTCAACCGCTATCTTTTGGTTTTCCGCTTCGACTTTCTCTTGGTTTTACGCTTGGCCGTTTTCTTCTTGGCTTTGCGTTTCGCCTTTTTCTTGGTTTTACGCTTGGCCGTTTTCTTTTTGGCTTTGCGTTTCGCCTTTTTCTTGGTTTTACGCTTAGCTACTTTCTTTTTAGCTTTGCGCTTCGCCTTTTTCTTGGTCTTACGCTTAGCCGTCTTCTTCTTGGCTTTGCGTTTAGCCTTCTTCTTAGTCTTACGTTTCGCGACCTTCTTTTTAGCTTTTTTCTTGGCTTTCTTCTTGGTCTTGCGCTTGGCTACTTTTTTCTTAGCCTTCTTTTTGGCCTTTTTCTTGACCTTTCGTTTAGCCTTCTTCTTGGCTTTTTTCTTGGTCTTGCGCTTCGCTACTTTTTTCTTCGCTTTGCGCTTAGTGGCCTTTTTCTTGGTCTTGCGTTTTGCGGCCTTCTTCTTGGCCTTTTTCTTTGTAGCTTTCTTCTTCGCTACGCGGCGTTTTTTAGGCGCTGCTTTTTTGCGTGTAACTTTGCGCTTCTTCGCGACCTTTCGCTTCGAAGCTTTTTTACGAGACTTCTTCTTGGTAGCCATGCTTATCTCCGTGTCGGGTACCCGGAGCTGAGTATATACAACAAGTCTAAAAAATCCAGCAACTGCAGTGCGTTTAAACCCTTGGCAAGAAACACAATTTGCGGGTTGTGGCACTGCGGCTGGTTGTTGCTAATTGATGCGTGGAGGTAAGCACGCTTCGCGACAACGGAATTTAAATGTTTTTTCGACAAGCTGTGGCTTCGATCGACCAGGTATGAGTCGCAAATCAGCGACGCGAGGCAGTCGCCGCTAACAGGTACTTTGACGCGTGCTTTTCGAGCATCAGGCAACTTCACGAAAAGTGCTGTAAAGCCGTATACCACAAGGATTTGGCGTTATTTCCTCGACATTCCGGCATTCCAGCGCAACACCAGAAAGTATCGTTCGCAAATGTTGCCGAGAGCGTAATGGTCAGTGTAAGCAGCGATTGCAAGTGTCTGAATTCGTGTCCAGGCAATGACCAAAGTGCTCGAAAACGATCCGTGGTGTTTCGGCTCTCAGTGGTGCGCATGGTGAAAAAAATTCTGTCGAAACCGGTGTTGGATTCGACTTCACGATTCGTTTCCGGCTCACATCAGGACGAAATTCACGATCAAACATTTTTCTTCGGATGCGCGCAATTGAGACAAAAATGCGCGCATTTGCGCATCTGCTGCCTGTAACGCTGCATTCAGCGTTTGCTTCGACTCGTGCTGAACGTTATTCGACGCGCGGCAACAGGCGGTGATTTTTTACAGGGAATACTCTGCCGGATATTAGCAACAATCATGTACGCAAGAAAAAAGGAGGCGCCTCCCGCCTGTGCCGTCACAGACCTTCGCTCTCGAACCGGAGCTAAAGGTGGGGTCAACCGTGATTGCAACAGGCTTACCGTCGAAACGGCTTTGCACACATGCAACCGACAGGCAGCGACCCCGAGGTGGAAATTTAGGGTCGGGAGGTATCCAGGTCGGTATCGAACACCGCAGGAGACGCCAATTTTGTTTTCCAAGCGTAGTGCAATCGCGTATGGCTCAGAGGTCGAGCTGCTGCGTGCCACTGAGTACATGGTCAACGCGATCCGAAATAATCTTCAGGCGATTGCTAATGCCGCCTTCGAGTTCCTGGTCGCGCGCATTGGCGTGAATCAAATCGTTTGCCATGTTTAACGCGGCCATCACGGCGATGCGATCCAGGCCGACAATCCTGCCGGTATCGCGGATCTCTCGCATCTTCGCATTTAGTATTTCTGCCGAGTCGAGCAAGTTGGTCCGCTCACTGGCGGGACATGCGACCTGGTATTCCTTGTCCAGAATTCTGACACTTACCTGGGCATTTTGTTCGGTCATTCTGTGCGTACTCCGTACTGTAATTTCAAGAGCCTTGTTCCATCGCCTTCAGTCGACCAATCATCGCTTCAACTCGCGCTCTGACCTGCTCGTTTTTTTGCAGCAGATTGGCGCGCTCGGATGTCAGCACATCCTGACGCTGTTTCAATGACTTGTTTTCGTCCTGTAGCTGATCACAAACCCGGACCAGCGCATCGACGCGTTTCTCCAAGCGTTTCAGCTCGTGTTCGAATGTTGAATTGATGTTGTCGGCCATAGGGAGAATATAGTCAGGCCACAGTTGAGAAGCAATCACCGCATGACAAGATTACAGACGGGCGTGGTCTGAGGCGGCAGTCCGTGGGATCATAAGAGATTGTTGGAATTGACAAGGTTGCCATCCAGATGGATGAAAAAGTCGAATTCGATACGCTGGAAGAAGCGCTGCGGCGGTGCGGTTCGAACTGGGACGCTGCGCAAACTCATGGCCTGCTGACGGGGCGGCTGGCGATTGCAGGCGTGGCCGCGGGCCCGGACTGGTTGTTGCAGGTGCTGGAGGAAACTGACGAAAACAATGCGACGCAGGCGGAGTGCCGCAAACTGCTGGACAGCCTGTATCAGTCGACCTACTGGCAACTCAATGAGCGCTTGTCCGAGTTCGAGCCATTACTGCCCGACGATGGTGATGATGTGCAACGACGGGCTGCAGCGCTCGGCCACTGGTGTGAAGGCTTCCTGCACGGACTGGTGTCGTCGAAACATGCCGACACCTTGAAAAAGCGGCTCGCTGCTGAACCGCTGGCTGACATTATCAAGGACATGTTGCAGATCACGCGCGCTGGTCTTGACGAAGAGTCGGATCTTGAGGAAAACGAATCGGCCTACACCGAGCTGGTCGAGTATCTGCGAGTTGCGGCGCAGCTTAGCTATGAAGAGCTCGCGGATATTCGACACGGGAGCGAAGCACCGCAATGAATAACAAGGAATTCGAGAAGCGCCGCAGACAGCTGATGAGCATGGTCGGCGAGGGTGGCATCGTAATCCTGCCGTCCGCACCGGTGCGCACGCGCAGCCGCGACGTCGAGTATCGCTATCGGCAGGACAGCGACTTCTACTACCTCACCGGTTTTGCCGAACCGCAGGCGGTTGCTGTTCTTGTGCCTGGGAGAGACAGCGGCGAATACCTGCTGTTCTGCCGTGAACGCGATGCCGCCCGAGAAAAGTGGGACGGTTTTCGTGCAGGACAGGCCGGTGCAGTCAAGGACTACGGCGCTGATGATGCTTTTCCAATCGATGATCTCGACGACATCCTGCCTGGCATCATGGAATCCTGTGACCGCGTTTTTTATACCATGGGTATGTATGCTGAATTCGATGCGCGCATGGCGGAGTGGGTCAACATGCTGCGCTCGAAACTGTCGCGCGGCGTGCAGTCGCCGCACGAGTTCGTCGCCCTCGATCACCTGCTACACGACATGCGTCTTTTCAAGTCGCGCGGCGAAATTTCGGCCATGCGGAAATCCGCCAAAGTTGCTGTCGCTGCGCACAAGCGCGCGATGCGTGTGGCGCAGCCCGGTATGTACGAATACGAAATTGAGGCGGAATTTCGCCACGAGTTTCGTCGCAATGCGGCATGGGCGTCCTACAGCCCAATCGTTGGCGGCGGCCGCAATGCCTGTATCCTGCATTACGTCGAAAATGACGCGGTACTCGAAGACGGCGACTTGCTGCTCATCGATGCAGGTTGCGAACTCGACTACTATGCTTCCGATATTACGCGTACGTTCCCTGTCAACGGGCGCTTTACGCCGGAACAGCGCGCGCTCTACGAGGTCGTTCTGGAGGCACAACGTGCTGCAATTGAGAAAACTGTTGTTGGTAATCACTGGAATGACCCACACGATGCAGCGGTCAGGGTCATTACAAAGGGTCTGAAAAAACTCGGGCTGCTGGACGGTACCTTGTCACAGCTCATTAAGAGCGAGGCGTACACGCAGTTTTACATGCATCGTACCGGGCACTGGATTGGTATGGATGTTCATGACGTCGGTGATTACAAGGTCGGCGATGAATGGCGCATGCTCGAACCCGGCATGGTGACGACAGTTGAGCCCGGCATCTATTCGGGGAATAGCCGTAAAATCCCGAAAGCGTTTCGCAATATCGGCATTCGCATTGAGGACGACGTTGCGGTAACCACACGCGGCCCCGACGTACTCAGCAAGGGCCTGGTGTCGGAGCCGGATGATATCGAAGCCCTGATGAGCAGCGGCGAGGTGAAATGACGACGGGTGACGAGACGGCGGATATCGTCGTTGCCGGCGGCGGCATGATCGGGACCAGTCTTGCACTGGCCCTGGCTCCGCTGGGACTGCGTGTGGTTGTCGTGGAGGCGGTGGCGCGAAAAGCAGTGCAACAACCGAGTTTCGATGACCGGACAACCGCGTTGTCACGCAGCACGCAGCGCATGTTCGAGGCCATTGGCATCTGGGACGAGGTAGTGGCCGCCGCGACTCCGATTCGCCACATTCATGTATCTGACAAGGGTCGTTTTGGGTTTTCGCACATCGATGCCGATGAGCAGGGAGTGGAGGCGCTCGGCTATGTGGTGATCAACCGGGTGCTCGGCAATGTCTTGCAGTCGCATCTTAATTCCGCAAAGGGTGTCACGGTGCGGTGTCCTGCTCGTGTCGAAGCCGTCGCCGCAACCGCCGAAGATGCGGTCGTTACCGTTGCAGAGGACGGCGAGACCAGTCGATTGCGTTGCAAGCTGCTGGTAGCCGCTGATGGCGCAAGATCGACTGTACGCGACTTGCTGGGTATTACCGCCACGGCCTCGGACTATAGACAACGAGCGATCATCGGCAACCTGCGCAGCGAAAAGGCATTGAATGGACGCGCGTTTGAACGCTTTACGCCTGCGGGGCCACTCGCTGTATTGCCACTCGCCGATGAACGTGCCGGATTCGTATGGACTGTGTCTGCCGATGACGCTGAGCGTGTTTTAGCGCTGGATGACGCGGACTTCCTCGCGGAACTGCAGGCCGAATTTGGATTTCGCCTCGGTAAATTCTCGCGAGTCGGCGCGCGCAGCGCCTACCCGCTGGTCTTGAGCAAGGCACTGCGCCTTACCGCCACTCGCAGTGTCCTGATCGGCAACGCAGCGCACGGCTTGCATCCGGTTTCGGCACAGGGATTCAATCTCGGTATGCGTGACGTTGCAGCGCTATGCGATTGCATTGCGGACCATTGCAATAAAGATTCTGATCCCGGTTGCGTGGCGGTACTGGAACGCTACGCACAATGGCGGCAGGCAGACCAGAAGAAACTGGTGCACTTTACCGACAGCCTGGTGCGGATTTTCGCCAGTAATCGAGCGGGCGTTCGCATGCTGCGAGATATAGGCATGATCGGTTTCGACCTGATTCCCGGTGTTCGTTCACTGTTCGCCAAACACACGATGGGCCTCGCCGGCGAATTGCCAAGGTTGTCTCGGGGAGTACCCATACGTTGACGTCGCGATTCAGAATAGTCGTCGTTGGTGGCGGAATAACCGGCCTCGCGGTTGCGGCGAGGCTTGCACAGGGGCGACACGCCGCGGCGCTGGACATTCACCTGGTTGATGCTGCCAGCCGCGCAGAATTTCGTTGCAGCGACGATATCGCACTGCGGGTATCAGCGATCGCCAATGGCTCGGTGGAATTCCTGCAGTCGCTCGGTGCGTGGCATGCGGTTGCCGAGGCGCGCGTGTCGCCCTATGAGCAGATGTGTGTATGGGATGAATCCGATGCGCCGGACAGCGCCACGGCTTTGCACTTTGATGCGGCCGAGTTCGCCGTACCGCAACTCGGGTTTATTGTTGAAAATGTGCTGTTGCAGGACGCGTTGCTTCGGGTGCTCGATGACAGCAATGTTGCGCTGAAATTCGATACCGCACTCGAGGAATTGCCGGCGGCGGATTTGCTGATAGGTGCCGACGGTGCACGATCATTCGTACGCCAGCAAAGTGGCATCAAGACCAACCAGTGGTCCTACGAGCAGACCGCCGTGGTGACCCATCTTGCCACGGAATTCGCCCATGAGCGTCGCGCGCTGCAGCGCTTTCTGCGCAACGGGCCATTGGGCATGCTGCCGTTATCCGATGGCCGGATTTCGGTCGTTTGGTCGACGCAACCCGAATTGGCGACGCAGGCGATGCAAGCGTCTGACATCGAACTGGGACAGATGCTGACCGAGGCATCAGATGGTGTCCTGGGCAAGCTTGAGGTTGCCGGTCCGAAGGGCGCGTTTCCGCTTTGCGCGCAGCATGCAGAGGAATACATCCGCCCCGGCGTGGCGCTTATTGGCGACGCAGCGCACGCCATTCACCCGCTGGCAGGCCAGGGAGCCAACCTCGGACTGCAGGATGCGGCCGAGTTGTCGCGCGTCATTGAAGTTGCGCTTGACGAGGGTCTGCACCCGGCCGACCGGCCGGTCCTGCGGCGTTACGAACGCGCACGCAAAGGGGTAAATCTGACCATGTTGCATTTTCTGACTGGCCTCAATCGCCTGTTTGCGACAGACTCGGCTCTCGTTGGAGAAATACGATCGGTCGGCATGCGCCTTTTCAACCGCAGTGGGCCGTTAAAAGAACGCGCCGTAAAGGTCGCGCTGGGCGTGAACTGACGTTCGCGAGGGGAACATGAAGCAGCGTTACGTGTATGTGTTGGCGGCATTGCTGACGATGGTCGGGTTGTCTGTCTTCTTCTACAAATGGCAGGTCCTGGGATTCCCTGTAAAGGAAGACCAGGAATCGCCGGTGTGGACGATTGAGTCCGCGGTCAGTTTCGAAAGTGGTCCCGGTTCGATCAAGGTGCAGCTGCATGTGCCGACGCTAACGCCCGGATTCCGGATGTTGAATGAAAACTCGGTATCGCGAGGCTATGGTTTCAGTTTGAACTACGGCAGTGGCGGCCGTGAAGCTCAGTGGGCCATTCGTCGTGCGGATGGTGACCAGAAAATCTACTACCGCCTGTCTGTCTACGAAGACGCCAACGTTGACGAGTCGGATACAACACCGCCGTTCCCGCCACGGCCGGTTATCAACGAGCCGATGAATACGGCGGTCGAAGTGCTGGTCGACGATGTGCGTGAGCATTCGGCAGACACCGCATCGTTTACTACAGAACTGTTGCGACGCATGAACGATTCGTCGCCGGATCCCAACGTCGAGCTATTGCTGGCTGGCGTGTCCAGTCAATCCGAATTCGTTGAGCGCGCGACCATGCTGTTGGCAGCCGCGCGTATTCCGGCGCGCAGCGTGCACGGTTTTCCATTGTCGGGCAGGCAGCGCAACGCGGAACTGGTGACCTGGCTAGAAGTGCATGACGGCGATCGCTGGCTGTATTTCAACCCGGCCACCGGCGAGGAAAACCTGCCCGATCGTTTTTTCGTCTGGTGGCGCGGCAACGAGCCGCTGGTCAATGTTGAAGGTGGCAGCAAGGTACAGGTGGATTTCTCAATCCAGCAGAACTTCCTGGACGCAATCGATATCGCTGAAACGCAGGCAGCCGCGCAGGGTGCCAGCGCGTTTGATTTCTCTCTGTACAGTCTGCCGATTCGTACGCAGGCGGTTTACAGCGTGCTGTTAATGATACCGATCGGTGCGCTGGTTATGGTGATTATGCGCAACATGGTCGGCATCGACGCATTTGGTACGTTCATGCCGGTACTGATTGCGCTCGCGTTTCGCGAAACCAAACTATTGTGGGGCGTCATATTATTCACCTTGTTGGTGACGCTCGGGCTGACAATTCGCTTTCTGCTGGATCGATTGCGCCTGCTGCTGGTACCTCGCCTCAGTGCCGTCTTGATTGTCGTCGTCGTACTAATGCTGTTTATCAGTTTGACGTCGCATCGTCTTGGACTGGATTCAGGTCTGTCGGTTGCACTGTTTCCAATGGTCATTATCGCGATGACCATCGAACGCATGTCTGTGGTCTGGGAAGAGCGCGGTCCGGCCGATGCCATACGTGCAGGGCTCGGCAGCCTCGTTGTCGCTGTCGCTGCGTATATTTTCATGGGGCTCAAATGGCTGGAACATCTCGTATTCACGTTTCCGGAATTGTTGCTGATCATTCTGGCTGTTGTGCTTCTGGCGGGACGCTATACCGGATATCGCCTGACTGAGTTGCGCCGCTTCAAAGAGCTCATTAAAAGCTGATGTTCGCGAATGTGAGAAAGCTGCGCGATCTCGGCGTGCTGGGACTGAATGAGCGCAACGCCGAGTTCATCATGCGTCTCAATCCCCGGCACTTTTATCCGCGAGTGGATGACAAGGCGCTGACCAAGCAACTGGCACTGGCGGCCGGGATGGCTGTTCCCGACCTGTACGGCATAATTTCGCACCAGGCAGACGTCAAGAAATTTGCGTCAATGGTCGCCGATCAGACCAGTTTCGTTGTTAAGCCAGCGCAAGGCAGTGGTGGTGACGGCATTCTGGTTATCACCGGTCGCAGCGAGCGAAAACGCGACGCTTTTCGGCTCAGTAGCGGATTGCTGATTTCTGAAGATGAAATACAGCACCACATTTCGAATATCGTTGGCGGGCAGTACAGCCTGAGTGGCGCAAGAGATGCGGCCTTGATCGAGTATTGTGTACGCTTCGATCCTACGTTCGCCGCGGTCAGTTACCAGGGCGTACCCGACATTCGTGTTGTGGTCTATCGCGGCTATCCCGCGATGGCAATGGTGCGGTTGCCGACACGGGAGTCGGATGGCAAGGCGAATCTGCACCAGGGCGCGGTGGGCGCGGGTGTCTGCCTCGCGACGGGCAAGACACTGACGGGTGTACACCATAATGAGATCGTGGACGATCACCCGGACACCGGCGCACTGGTCTCCGGAATAGAGATCCCCGAGTGGGATTTTATTCTTGAGTCTTCGGCGCGGGGTTACGAAGTTACCGGGCTTGGCTACCTGGGCGTCGACATGGTCATCGACAATCACCTCGGTCCACTCATCCTCGAAATGAACGCGCGTCCCGGCCTGAACATACAAATCGCGAATGCCACAGGTCTGTCCAGTCGTATTTCGCGTATTGAGCAAATCTATGCAGCAGGTGCCGCACCGGCTGAACGCGCAGCGGCTTCAAGGCGCGAGTTTCAATCCTGAGCGCCTGAGGTCGTTCCGCGTGTTACGCATTGTCCAGGACGACCTCAGTGGACCCGAAATCGCCGCGTTGCTCAGTGAACACGTGCGGTCGATGTTCGCTATCTCGCCTGTCGACAGTGCGCACACACTCAGCCTGGATGCGCTGCGTTCGCCGCAAATTACGATGTGGAGTGCCTGGCAGGGAGCCGAGTTGCTGGCCTGTGGCGCGTTGCAGGAACTCGACGAGCTGAGCGGCGAGATTAAATCCATGTGCACGGCAAGCGCACATCGGGGTCACGGCTACGGCAGTGCCATTCTGCAACACATCATTGCCGTTGCTCGCGAACGGCATTACTGCAAGCTGTACCTGGAAACCGGATCATCGCCTGAATTCAAGCCGGCACACGCCTTGTACCGCAAAGCAGGTTTTACCTATTGCGGCCCGTTCGCAAACTACAGGGAAGACCCATTCAGTCGTTTCATGGTGCTGCAGCTGCAAACTGCGCCGTAAGCCAGGCATCCATTCGTTGTTCCAGCAGGTCGAGTGGCAATGCCCCTGCACCGAGCAATTCATCGTGAAAGGCACGAATGTCGAATCTGTCGCCCAGTTCGCGTTGCGCTCGCTCACGTAAAGCGATGATTTTCAGCTGACCGACTTTGTAGGCGAGTGCCTGGCCGGGATTACCGATGTAGCGGTCAATTTCATTGACGATGTCGTGCTCGGCCTTGGCCGCGTTTTCTTTGAAAAAGTCGATGGCCTGTTGTCGCGACCAGCCCTTGTAGTGCATCCCGGTATCGACGACGAGCCGCACGGCACGCCACATGTCGTAGGTCAGCTGGCCAAATCTCGAATAGGGGTCCTGGTACAGTCCGAGATCGTAGCCTAGTCGTTCGCTGTACAGTCCCCAGCCTTCGACGAATGCCGTAAAGCCAATAAAACGCCGGAAGTCCGGCATGCCATCGAGTTCCTGTTGCAGGGCAAGCTGCAAATGGTGGCCCGGCATCGCCTCATGCACGCTCAGCACTTCGATTTCGTACTTGGGTCGCACCTCGGGCCGGTACAGGTTGACCCAGTAGATGCCCGCGCGGCTGCCGTCGGCCGCGGGGCGCGTGTAATACGCCGTCGTCGTGTCGGGTGCTATCGAGTCGGGGATGGGTTTGACGCCATAGGGCATTCGCGGCAGCTTGCCGAACAGCTTGACGAGTTCCGGGTCAATACGTTTGCAGGTCGCAAGATAGGCTTCATGCAACTCCTCGGGGGTCTCGTAATAGAACTGCGGGTCGGTGCGCAGAAATGTCAGGAATGCCTGAAAGTCACCTTCAAACCCCACTTCGTCGATGATCTGCTGCATCGCGTCGCGAATGCGCTGCACCTCCTGCAATCCGAGGCGGTGCACCTCGTCCGGTGTCATACGAGTCGTTGTAAATGATTGCGTCAGGTGCTCGTACCAGGCGTTGCCGTTGGGCAGCTCGGACAGCCCGACACTGTCGCGCGTCGCCGGTAAATAGGTGCCATTAAAATATCGATCGAGCTTGCGGAATGCGGGCAGGGCCTTGTCTTCGATCGCGTCCGCGGCACGCGCGCGCAGTCGTTCGCGATCGGCAGCACTGAATTCCTCCGGCATATTCTTGAAGACAGCGAACAACGGGCTGTCCTGTGGCTGCTCGACCAGCTGCAGCTTAAGTTGATCCGGTACGCGCTGCATGAGTACGCGCGGCGGCATAATGCCGCGCTTGCGCCCGGCTTCAGCGAGATCGATCTCGCGCTCGATGAGCACGTCCAGTTTTTCAATGCGGCTCAACCAGTCCTCAAAGTCAGCGACCGTTGCGAGTCGAATTCGGTCGGTAAGGCTCTCGATATTCTGCACGCCGCCACGCGATGAAAATGGCATCAGGTGACCATTGAACGGGTAGCTGTCAACGTCGTCCTGCAGCTGGCGGCGAAACAGTTCGTAATTGAGCTGGTTTTCCGCAGTCAGTGCGCTGCGGTCGATCGCATAAGTTCGGCGCAGGAATTCGCGGGTTTCGCGGTGCTGCCGTTCGATGCCGGCGAGGCTGTTGTCGGACCATTGATCATTGTAGCGACGGTCGCCAAGCATCGAGGACCAGACGGGTGCTGTGGCCATACGCCATTCCCAGTGGTCAGCAAGCAGCCCGGCAAAGTCGGATTCAGCATCGGCGTGTGCGGCGCCAGCGGCGAAAATGAGGAGTGCGAGGAGTGCCCGTATATTCAGTTTCATACCCGAAGTCCCTGATTCAACTGGCCCGCATTGTTACGCTCCGCGCGGCCGCTGGCAACTGTGTGCACTCTTGGCTATGATTGCGCGCACCAATCGATAGCGTGCCCAGAAGAGACCTCGTTCGATCGAGGCGCCGAAGGCGCAACACGCCCGGAAACGCTCAGGCAGAAGGACTGAGTACGCTGATTGGCTCTGGAGAGAGGTCGTGACGGCCCACCGAAGGGGAACGTGGCCAGCACGGCCATTGATCTCTCAGGTAGCAAAGGACAGAGGGGCGGCAGACAAATTTTGTCTGCCGCCCTTTTTTTGTTTGTTGACGAGAGTAGAGAGCGCATGGGATCCAGGACACCACTGTTCGAAAAGCACAACGAGGCCGGTGCTCGCATCGTCGATTTTGGTGGCTGGGACATGCCACTCCATTACGGTTCGCAAAAAGAGGAACATCACGCCGTACGCAAGCACGCCGGCGTCTTCGACGTGTCGCACATGACAATCGTCGATCTGAGCGGCGCGCGCTGCCGCGAATTCCTGCGTTACCTGGTTGCCAATGACGTTGCGAGGCTGAAAGTGCCGGGCAAGGCGCTATACACCTGCATGCTGAATCCGCAGGGTGGTGTCATTGACGACCTGATAATCTACTACCTGTCGGACACCGAGTATCGCCTCATTGTCAACGCTGCGACACGCGAGAAAGACCTGCAGTGGATCCGCGAACAGGCGGCCGGTTTCGCGGTTGAAGTTTCTGAACGCGCCGAACTCGGCATGTTGGCGGTACAGGGCCCACAGGCGCGTGAACTCGCGGCCCCCTGCATCGATGCGGCATTCCGCGATGCGGCACTGGCGCTGAAGCCGTTCAATGGAATGCACGCGGGCGAGTATTTTGTCGCCCGCACCGGCTATACCGGTGAGGATGGCTGGGAAATCTGCATGCCGGCCGCAGACGCGGCTGGCGTCTGGGACTGCCTGCTTGAGGCGGGTGTTGCGCCGTGTGGACTCGGTGCGCGCGATACGCTGCGCCTGGAAGCGGCGATGAACCTGTACGGCACGGATATGGATGACTCGGTTTCGCCACTGGAAGCGGGTCTCGGCTGGACTGTCGCCTGGGAGCCCGCTGATCGCGATTTCATTGGCCGCGAGCCGCTGGAGGCGGTAAGAGCAGCCGCGGACAGGCAGCGCTTCGTAGGATTGCTACTGGAAGATCGCGGCGTGCTGCGAAATCATCAGAAAGTCGTTGTCGAAGGCATTGGCGACGGGGAAATTACCAGCGGCGGCTTTTCACCGACGATCGGTCGGTCAATCGCGTTGGCGCGCGTGCCGGCAGGTGACTACGACCGGGCACAAGTTGAGGTGCGAGGCAAGTTATTGGATGTACGCATAGTGAAGACGCCGTTCGTTCGCAATGGTGAAATCAGAATTGACACAGTGGGAGAAAAACAATGAGTGAATTACCCGGGGATCTTTTGTATACCCGTGATCACGAGTGGTTGCGACGAGAAGACGACGGTTCGGTCACGATCGGCATAACGGATCATGCGCAGGGTGCATTAGGCGATCTCGTGTACGTCGAATTGCCGGAAGTCGGGCAACAGGTCGACGAGGCTGGCGAGATGGCCGTTGTTGAGTCGGTCAAGGCGGCTTCGGACGTGTATGCGCCAATCAGCGGCGAGATATTGCAGGTCAATGAAGACCTCGCCGACGACCCGGAGAAAATAAACACGGCACCTTACGATGACGGCTGGATAGTCAGAATGCAGCCGAGCGACGGAGTAGATGAGGGTGCGCTGCTGGCACCTGACGACTACCAGGAATTCATTGACGGTCTGGACGACTAGAGAATCAAGATGCCATTTATTCCGCATACTGAGAAAGATACTCGCGAAATGCTTGATGCGATTGGTGCAGAGTCCATTGAGGCCTTGTTCGATGAAATTCCGGACGAACTCAAGATCGACTCGCTAAAAGCCGTTCCCGAGGCCGTGACTGAAATGGAGATTTCCCGGTTGATGCGGCAGCGCGCGAAAATGGATGGCTCGCCGTTGTGTTTCATTGGCGCGGGAGCCTACGAACATCACATTCCGACCGCCGTCTGGGATATCGCGACACGCGGCGAGTTTTATAGTGCGTACACGCCGTACCAGGCCGAGGCAAGCCAGGGCACGCTGCAAACGATATACGAATACCAGACGATGATCACCGAACTGACGGGACTCGACGTGAGTAATGCGTCACTGTACGACGGTGCGTCTGCGCTGGCGGAAGCCTCGCTGATGGCCGTACGCAGCAACCGGCGTGTCAAGACAGGACGCATCCTGCTGGCGCCGGGCGTGAACCCGGTCTATGAACAGGTCGCATCCGCGATTGCCGGCGCGCAAGGATTAAGTTTCGAGCGCTTGCCGATGGACGCAGCGACAGGCAACGTCGATTTCGATGCGTTGCCCGACGGCCGCGAACCGGTGGCCGTGGTGCTGCAGCAGCCGTCATTTGCCGGCACGCTGGATGATGTGGATCGCTTGACAGACTGGGCCCACGCACAGGGCGCGCTGCTGATTGGTGTCGTCAACCCGACCTCGCTGGCGCTGCTCCGGCCGCCCGGTCAATGGGGCGAAAACGGCGCCGATATTGCCTGCGGCGAAGGCCAGCCGCTGGGCGTACCGATGTCGTCGGGCGGCCCGTACTTCGGCTTCATGACCTGCAAGCAAAACCATGTCCGGCAGATGCCCGGGCGCATTGTCGGCCGTACAACCGACCTGGACGGCAATCCCGGCTTCGCTCTGACCCTGCAGGCACGCGAGCAGCACATACGACGCTCAAAGGCGACGTCGAACATCTGCACCAACCAGGGATTGATGGTAACGGCGGCGACAATCTACATGTCATTGCTCGGTTACTACGGCCTTCGGCAGGTCGCGCTGGCGGCGCACGCAAACACCACGGCGCTGGTCGATGGGCTGTGCGATATCGACGGTGTTGAGCGATTGTTCGGCGGGCCCTATTTCCACGAAGTTGCGTTGCAATTCGACCGACCGGTCGCGCCGCTGCTCGATGCGCTGGCCGAGCGTGATATTTTGGGTGGTTACGACCTCAGCGGGTTTGCGGGCAAGCCAGCAATTCTTGTTTGCGCGACGGAGACCAAAACCGCAGCGGATATTGAAGCCTGCATTGCCGCATTTCGTAACCTCATGACCAGCGACGCGCTGAAAAGCGCCTGACGGGAAGACCATTGCCAAAAATTCTGTTCAATAACACCAGTTATCGCACGCACGGCGAATTGCCCGCTACCGGCAGTCGCGCGCCCGACGTTTCACTCGTCAATACCCAATTGCAGAACGTCTCGTTCGCAAACTGGATGGGCAAACGCAAGATTCTGAATATTTTCGTCAGTGTCGACACCGATGTCTGCGCAAAGTCGGTGGTCGAATTCGATCGGCTGGCGGGTGCGGCGGAAGATATCGTCATGTTGATGGTGTCCTACGATCTGCCATTCGCACACAAACGATTCCTGGCGAACAACGATCTGCAGAACGTTGTCAGTTTGTCGGCGATTCGGCACGCCGGGTTCGGTGAGAATTACGGCGTACTGATCCTCGAAGGGCCGCTGGCCGGCATGTTTTCGCGCGCCGTTGTCGTCCTCGATGAAAACAATACCGTCGTGCACCAGGAACAGATCGAAGATATTACACGCGAGCCCGACTACAAAGCGGCGTTTCGCGCACTAGGAATAGAATTAGATGAGTAAGTCGATGGATAGCAACCTGATCTTCGATAAATCCCGCTCCGGTCGCCGGGCGTTTGCGCAGGCGCCGACGGGCGATGCGGATAACACGATCCCGGCGGCGTTGCTTAGAAAGGACGAACCGCGTTTACCGGAAGCGTCGGAATTGCAGACGGTGCGTCACTTTACGCGCCTGTCGCAAATGAACTTTTCGATCGACACGCAGTTCTACCCGCTCGGCTCCTGCACGATGAAATACAACCCGCGGGCATGTAATGCGCTGGCACTGCTGCCCGAATTTGCCGGCCGGCACCCGCTGGGGCCGGTAAGCCACGGCCAGGGATTTCTGTCTTGCATGTACGAGCTGCAGGAGATGCTCAAGGACGTCACGGGCATGCAAGGCGTTTCGTTGACACCGATGGCAGGTGCACAGGGCGAGTTGGCCGGTGTTGCAATGATCAAGGCATATCATGATTCGCGCAAAGATTTTGAGCGTACCGAAATCATTTGTCCGGACGCAGCGCATGGCACCAATCCGGCAACGGCGACCATGTGCGGCTGCACCGTTGTCGAGGTGCCGACAGGCCCGGAGGGCGACATTGATTTCGATGCATTGAAGAACGCCGTCGGGCCGAAAACAGCGGGCATCATGTTGACCAACCCGTCGACGCTGGGCGTATTCGAGCGCCGCATCAAGGAAGTGGCTGACCTGGTCCACGATGCCGGTGGCTTGCTGTACTACGATGGCGCGAACCTGAATGCGATCCTCGGCAAGGTGCGGCCTGGTGATATGGATTTCGACGTCATTCACATGAACCTGCACAAGACGTTTTCGACCCCGCACGGCGGTGGCGGGCCGGGCTCGGGAGCCGTCGGTGTGAACAAGCGACTGCTGCCATTCATGCCGATTCCCGTGGTTGGCAAGCGCAGTGACGGGGGTCGGGACAGCTACTACTGGATGGCCGAAGACGAGATGCCCGATAGCATCGGTCGCCTGTCCGGCTTTATGGGCAACTCGGGCGTGTTGCTACGCGCCTATGTCTACATGCGCATGCTGGGTCGCGACGGCATGCAACGCGTTGCCGAGTATGCGACCTTGAACGCGAACTACCTTGCAGCACGTCTGCGCGATGCCGGATTCGAGCTGGCGTTTCCAACGCGCCGGGCCAGCCACGAATTTATTATCACGCTGAAGCGCGAAGCAAAGACTTTGAATCTGACCGCCATGGATATTGCCAAGGCGCTGCTCGACAAGAATTATCATGCACCAACGACGTACTTCCCGCTGCTGGTGCCCGAGTGCCTGCTGATTGAACCGACGGAAACGGAAAGCAAGGAAACGCTGGATAACTTCGTGACAGCCATGATCGAGATTGCGACGGCCGCGGGCGAGGGTACGCAGTTCAAGGACGCACCCTACACCATGCCGGTACGCCGGCTCGACGATGTCAAGGCGGCTCGGCAGCTGGATCTCGTGTATCGCCCGGACGAAACGTGACATCCATGCTCGCGCGCACGGCCCGATTCTGATGAAATCCTGAATTCGGCAAAAAAGTGAACCGCTGCCCATACTGGCAGTCGAGAACAGTAGTGCCGGGCATTCGCCCGGCAAACGATCAGGAAGGCTATGACAAAGGTCAGAATTCAACTGGCAGCGGTTTTGCTGCTGACAGGTACGGTCGCCATTGCAGCCGAGGAATCGGCATGGAATGCAACGCTGGAAAGGATTTCCTCTGCTGTCGTCTCGATAAGGGTCGACGCCACCCGCGCGTTCGATACCGAGTGGAACACATCGTCACAGGCAACCGGTTTTGTCGTCGATGCAAAACGCGGCATTATTCTGACCAACCGTCATGTAGTCACCCCGGGACCGGTCATCGCTGAGGCGATTTTTCGAAACAACGAAGAAGTCACACTGACGCCGATTTACCGGGACCCGGTGCACGACTTTGGCTTCTATCGCTTCGACCCGGCTGAATTGCGCTACATCGATCCGGTCGAACTGCCTCTGGTACCCGATGGTGCCGGCGTTGGCAAGGAAATCCGGGTGATCGGCAACGACGCCGGCGAACAGCTTTCTATCCTGGCCGGCACGATCGCAAGGCTCGATCGGCGCGCGCCCGTTTATGGCCGCGGCAAGTACAATGACTTCAACACCTTCTACTACCAGGCGGCGTCGGGTACGTCGGGTGGCTCATCGGGCTCGCCGGTTGTCGACATTGATGGCCAGGTGGTTGCATTGAATGCCGGTGCGAACAATTCGGCTGCCAGCAGCTTCTTTCTGCCGCTTGATCGGGTCGATCGGGCGTTGCGTGAAATTCAGGCGGGCAACCCCGTCACGCGCGGCACACTGCAGACGACTTTCCAGAGCAAGACCTATGACGAACTCAGTCGCCTGGGTCTGACGGCCGAGTCTGAACGCCTGGCACGTGCCAGGAATCCGCAGCAGACCAGCATGCTCACAGTTGGCCACGTGATTCCGGAATCGCCGGCGTACGGCAAGCTCAAGTCGGGCGATATTCTCATCCGCGTGAATGGCGAACTCGTTACCGAGTTCGTGCCACTGGAGTCGGTTCTCGATACCCATGTCGGCAAGCAGATTGAATTGACTATCGAACGTGGAGGCCGCTCCATCGAGCATTCCATTCTGGTCGATGACCTGCACGCCATCACGCCGGACGAATACATCGAGTTCGGCGATGCGATTGTGAACCGCCTCTCTTACCAGCAGGCACGTCACTACAATCGCAAGGTTGAAGGCGTCTACGTTGCGAATGCAGGATACGTTCTGTCGCGAGCAGCGATTCCACGCGGCGCGGTTATTTACGAAATGAACGGCGTACCAATCGCCGATCTGGACGATTTTGAAGCCGCGCTGAACGCGCTTGCGGATGGCGAACGCGCAACAGTGCGCTACATCAACATGGAGAACTCGACGAACTCCACCGTGCGTGTGCTGGAAATGGATCGTGTCTGGTTTCCGGCGCAGCGATGCGAACGCAATGACGGTCCGGAAGGCTGGTTGTGCAGGGAGCTTGCGGATGGACCCGAACCGGAGCCGGCTGCCATCGGTGAGACGCGCTTCAGTCAATACAAGGATGCGCGTCTCAAGGCGATCGCCCCGTCACTGGTCGTGGCGACCTTTGATTTACCCTACATCCTGTCCGGTGTTGCCGATCGCCACTACTACGGCACGGGACTGATCGTTGACAAAGAGCGTGGCTATGTTGTCGTCGATCGTAATACCGTGCCGATCGCTATTGGCGATGTCCGCATAACCTTCGCGGGTTCGCTGGAAGTTACAGGCAAGATCGAACAACTGCATCCACTGCATAACTTTGCGATTGTGTCCTACGATCCAAAAGCAATAGGCAACACGCCGGTCAAGGCCGCCCGGTTCAATACCACACCGCTGCAGCCTGGCGACGACGTCTGGGTCGTCGGCATCAAAGGCGATCATCAGCTCGTCCACCAGGCCAGCACGGTTTCGTCTGTTGATCCGCTGTTGCTGCCGTTGTCGCGTACTTTGCGTTTTCGCGATTCCAATATCGAAGGTATTGACCTCGTTACGGCGCCAAGCGATTTCGATGGCGTGCTGGTCGACGACAAAGGGCGCGTTGCTGCCAGCTGGTCCAGTTTTGCGGTGCAGGCGGGTGGTGACGGGTCGCAGGTCAATCGCGGCGTCAGCAGTGAAGTTATGCAGCAGTTTCTTGAGACAGTGCGTGACGGCAGGCCGTTCTATTCGCTGGAAGCAGAACTGGTCTATGCGCCATTGTTTGCTGCGCGGAAACTCGGTGTCGACGAGGAGTGGCTGGCGCGGCTGGAAAAAAATAACCCGTCACGCCGCCGTGCCCTGAGCGTGACACGCGTTGTGGCTGGCACAGCTGCAGACGAGTTGCTGGAAAACGGCGATATCATCCTCGCTGTCGACGGCAAGGTCGTGACGTCGTATCGGGAGCTCGAGAATGCGGTGCAGAAGCCGGCGGTCGCGGTCACGGTGTGGCGCAACGATGCGGCACTCGAACTGACCATCAAGACAGCAGCATTATCCGGGCGCGGTATTGACCGGGCGGTATCCTGGGCGGGTGCGCTGTTGCAGAACCCGCATCGAGCGATGGCTGCACAGCGCGGCATCGATACCAGCGGTGTTTACATTGCATCTTTCAGTTACGGCTCGCCGTCTACGCGCTACGGCCTCTGGGCGGGCCGCCGCATAACCGAAGTCAACGAGACGCATATTCCTGATTTACAGGCGTTTATTGACGCGGTGAAAGACATTCGGCATCGGGAGTCGGTGCGACTGAAAACCGTTACCTGGAATGGTACGGAGGAGGTCATTACGCTGAAGCTTGATAATCATTACTGGCCGGCATACGAGATTCGTCGCGACGAAACGGGTTGGAGGCGCGTCGATCTTGGGTCGTAATTCGCTGCGACGCCTGCTCGCCTGTAGCACGTTATTGCTGCTCGCCGGGGGCAGCAGCGCAGGGACGATGTACAAGTACCGCGGCGCTAACGGCGAATGGATATTTACCGACCGCAAGCCTGGCGAGGAGTACGACGCGGAAGTTCGCGAACTGGAACTGTCGTTTAACCGGCCGACGTTTACCGTCAGCAGCGAAACGGTCGGGGCCAATATCGAATTTACCGCGCACAACGATTTTTTTGCGCCGATTGAAGTGCGTTTGGAGATTCTGGAAATCGTCGGCGTCGAGTTCCCGCACCCGGATGACGAATTGCGCTGGGTGATCGCACCGAGAAGTGAGCAATTGCTGCTGCACCTTGAGTTCCTGCAGCAGGCCACTGCACCGCACGTTCGCTATCGCTACCACTACCTGCCCGGCGACCCTGCGGCACAGCACCAGGCGCAAAATGGCTACCAGGTACCATTCTCGGCGGCGCAGAGTTTTCCGGTGACACAAGCCTTTCCCGATACCATGACGCATCAGTCTCTGGATAGCGTGCGGGCGGTCGATATCGCCATGCCGATCGGCACAGATGTTTTTGCAGCCCGCGGCGGTGTGGTATTTGATGTGGCTTCACAGAATTTTCGCAGTGGCCTTGATGCGGCGCGCGACGGTCCGGCGGCGAATATCGTTCGCATCCTGCACGACGACGGGACTTTCGGTCTTTACGCGCACCTGAACTGGAACAGCATTCGTGTCAAGCCCGGCGATCATGTTGAAGCCGGTCAGTACATTGCCGATTCCGGCAATACCGGTTTCTCCAGCGGACCGCATTTGCACTTCGCTGTACAGCGAAACAGCGGTCTTCGGATCGAGTCATTGCCAATAGATTTCCGTACCGCGGATGGCAGGCTGCTGGCGCCTGTATCAGGTGCGGTGTTGACCGGGTATCGCTGAGACCCGAAAATCGTCTATATGGATTTCATTACCTCACCCTTGTTCGTTTTCCTGTTGCTCGGCGCGGTGGCGACGGCTGCAGTCATGTTTGAGCCAGCACGCTACAGTGGTCCCTGGCGAGAGCTGGCCGCCCTGTACCAGACTGCGCAGCGGCCTGCCAACATAAATTTCAAAGCTGAACACATCGAACTCGGGGTCGCGAAACTCGCGGTGGTCGACGCGGCGATCGACGATAACGGCTTTTGGTTGTTGGCCACCGGTCCCGAATCACGGAACGTGCCGGATTGCCTGTTGGTGCCATGGGATTGTGTGCGCTACCGGCGCGACAAACAGGACCGCCAGCATTTTCAGCTGCGTGGCAAGGACCCGATCGATCTGCTGGTATCGCACGAACTGGGCAATGCCCTGCAACGCCGCAGCCAACGCTATGAAGTTGAAGACCCGCTTGCATAAGGAGAGCGACGCAAAGTGAACGCAAAAGAAAAACGCATTTCAATCCTGGTGCTGTGCACCGGCAACTCCTGTCGCAGCATTCTGGCCGAAGTTTTGCTCAACGACCTCGGTGCTGGACGGATCGTCGCCTACAGCGCTGGCAGTCAGCCGGCTGGCGACGTGAACCCGGGCGCATTGCAAAAGCTGCAACAGGAAGGACACACAACGGCCGGTTTGTCGTCAAAGTCCTGGGATGAATTCAGTGGCCCGGATGCGCCGCAGATTGACATTGTCATCACCGTTTGCGACAGCGCTGCCGGTGAGTCCTGTCCATTGTGGCCGGGTGCGCCGGTCAAAGTGCACTGGGGCATCCCGGATCCGGCGCACGCCGTCGGCGATGCCGCGGGACCGGCGTTCGATTTAGCGTACCGGCAATTGCGCAACCGTATTGAACTGTTGCTTGACGTGCCGCTGGAAAGCATGGATCGACGCCACTGGAAAGATGCGTTGCAACGCATTCACGAAGCCGCGCAACAACGCGAAAGTAGTTCGTCAGGCTGAGACTTCGCTCAGGCCGGCGGCCAGCGCTTCCCAGCTTGACACCGGCAGGTCGCAATGCGTCCCGATGCAACGATAGGCGACGGTACTGTCGTCGCTGGCTTTGCGCTCGGCCAGCACGCCTGGCAACTGGCTCTCGCTTGCATCAATCGCAAAGACCAGCCGATGTGGTGCATACAGTTTTGCGGCCGAGTCCTGCCAGCGCTGAATTTCGTCGGCATCACCACGAATCACGATGATTTCCGGGTGCTTGAGATACTCTTCCAGCGCAGTGATCAGGCTCACATGCCCATGCGGATACTCGGTCATAGCCTGCCACGCGCCGCGCAAGCTACGTTCGGCGGCATCGAGGTAACGGGTTTCACCGAGCAGGAATCCGAGCCGTTGCAACGCGAACGCGGCGACGCCGTTACCCGATGGCAGGGCTTCATCCGCCAGTGATTTGGGCCGGTGAATCAGCGTTTCATGGTCATGCGCAGTGAAATAGAATCCCCCGCGCTGGCGGTCTTCGAAAAACTCCAGCATCAACTCGGCGATTTGAATCGCGAACATAAGATGCTCCGTGTGCCAGCGCGACTGCAACAGTTCGAGGATCGCGTCCAGTAAAAATGCATGATCGTCCAGATACGCGGGGAAGCGTGCCTGGCCGTCCTTGTAGCTGGCCAGCAAGCGTCCGTCTGCAAGAAGATTTGCCTGGATGAAATCCGTCGCGTTTGCGGCGGCGTCGATCAGCTCGGGGCGCTCAAGCGAGTGGCCCGCAATTGCCAGCCCCCGTATCGCAAGCGCATTCCATGCGGTCAGCTGCTTCTCGTCGCGGCCCGGCGCAATCCGTTTGTCGCGTTCGGCGAGCAGCGTCTTTTTTGCCTGTTCAATGCGCTCGATATCGTCGTCGGCCAGTTCGCCGCGCACGGTCAGGTGCCATTGGCCTTCGAAATTGGCGTCCTGGTCAAGGCCGAAATGCTGCGCAAACACTGCGTAGTCGTCACCGAGTAATTCGGCGACCTGGTCCGGCGTCCACAGGTAATAAAGGCCTTCTTCGCCTTCGGAGTCGGCGTCGCGTGTGGAATAGAATCCGCCATTGGGCGCAAGCATGTCGGCGAGCAGCCAGTCCGCGGTCGCATTGGCGGTCGCGGCAAACAGGTTCTCTCCCGTCGCCAGGGCCGCCTGAGCGTAAATCGCGAGCAGCGGGCCATTGTCGTACAGCATTTTTTCGAAATGCGGGATCTGCCAGTAGCGGTCGACGCTGTAGCGGCAAAAGCCTCCACCGACATGATCGAACAGGCCACCTTCGGCCATTCGCTTCAGCGTCAGAGTTGCCATGAACAGTGCGTGTATATCGGGCTCATCGCCGCTTGCACTGGCGCGCCAGTGGCGCAGTAGTCGGTCAATGGTCGTCGCATGAGGAAACTTCGGCGCCGAGCCGAAGCCGCCGTATTGCGGGTCGAAGGTACGCTCAAAAGTCGCGCGAGCCTCTTGTAGCGGCGTGGCATCAAGGTCTGCCGTGGCGTCCCGCGCGGCCGGTTCGAGTTGTTTGAAAACATTGACCAGTTGTTCGCTTTGCTCACGAATGTCGTCAGGCTGTTCGTGGTAGTAGGCAGCCACCTTCTCCAGCAGATCGCCAAACGCCGGCATCCCGTGCCGCGGAGTGTTGGGGAAATACGTGCCGCCGAAAAAAGGCCTTTGCGTCTTGCCATCGAGAAACATGGTCAGCGGCCAGCCGCCGCCACGCTGTGTCAGCAACTGGTGTGCCGTCTGATATATCTTGTCGACATCCGGCCGTTCTTCGCGGTCCACCTTGATATTGACGAACAGCCGATTCATCACCTCAGCAATCGCGTCGTCCTCGAATGATTCGTGCGCCATGACGTGGCACCAGTGGCATGCCGAGTAGCCGATCGACAACAATATCGGCTTGCCGGTGCTGCTCGCCTCTGCGAAGGCTTCCGGCCCCCAGGGGTACCAGTCCACCGGGTTGTCGCTATGCTGCTGCAGGTAGGGGCTGGACTCGGCGGCGAGGCGGTTCGGCATTCGAAGGCATCCTGTCGCGCCACTATGACGCACTGGTGAAACTGACTATGATACGCATCTTGTTGAGCCTGCTGGCGGGAATTCATGCTGACTTACCCTGAGATCGACCCGGTCATTTTTTCGATCTGGATAATCAAAATACGCTGGTACGGCCTGATGTACGTCGTTGCGTTTCTGTTGGCCTGGTGGCTGGCCAAGCGACGTTGCGACCGTCCCGACTCACCCGTCACGTCAGTGCAGGTCGACGACCTGATGTTCTACGGCATGCTCGGCGTTATCCTCGGCGGCCGCATTGGGTATGCACTGGTTTACGGCTGGGACCAGCTGAGCAGCGATCCGCTGTATCTGTTCAAGATCACCCAGGGTGGCATGTCGTTTCACGGTGGTCTTGCCGGCGTAATGATCGCGATGTGGCTGTACGGGCGCAAACTGGGCCATTCGATCTGGCGCATGACGGATTTCGTCGCACCGATTGTGCCGCTCGGCCTCGGTTTCGGCCGCATCGGTAATTTCATTAATGGCGAGCTGTGGGGCAAGCCGACGGATGTGCCCTGGGGGTTCGTCGTCAACGGCGTGGGCCTGCACGCATCACAGCTCTACGAAGCGCTGCTGGAGGGCCTCGTGCTGTTTGTCATTCTCTGGTGGTATTCAGCCAGACCGCGGCCGTACCTTGCCGTGTCCGGCATGTTCCTGCTGTTCTACGGCTTGTTTCGTTTCTACGTCGAGTTTTATCGCGTTCCCGACGCGCACCTCGACTATCTTGCGCTCGGCTGGGTAACGATGGGGCAGATTCTCAGCGCTCCAATGATTCTTGCCGGTGCTGCGCTGGTGGTCATGGCTTACCGGCGGGACAGCAAGGCAGCGGCGGGCGCCTGACGTGCAACAGTACCTGGAGCTCATGCGCCACGTGCGCGACAACGGTAGCGTCAAAACAGACCGTACTGGCACCGGCACGCTGAGCGTATTTGGTCACCAGATGCGCTTTGATCTCAGCGAAGGTTTCCCGCTGGTGACCACCAAGAAACTGCACTTGCGTTCGATCATTCACGAATTGCTGTGGTTTTTAAGCGGTGATAGCAATATCGCTTACCTGAAAGAGAACGGGGTTTCGATCTGGAATGACTGGGCCGATGAGAACGGCGAGCTTGGGCCGGTCTACGGCGTGCAATGGCGTCGCTGGCCGACACCGGACGGCCGCACTGTCGACCAGATTTCCCAGATCATGCAGCAATTGAAGGACACACCGGATTCGCGTCGTATTCTGTTAAGCGCCTGGAACGTTGCCGAGATCGATAATATGGCACTGCCGCCATGTCACTGCCTGTTCCAGTTTTACGTTGCCGACGGCAAGCTCTCCTGTCAGTTGTACCAGCGCAGTTGTGACATTTTCCTCGGTGTGCCGTTCAACATTGCGTCGTACGCATTATTGACGCACATGCTCGCGCAACAGGCGGATCTTGCCGTTGGCGATTTCGTCTGGACAGGTGGCGACTGCCACTTGTATTCGAACCACCTCGAACAGGCGGACCAGCAACTGACTCGTGAACCGCTGCCATTGCCACGTCTTGCGATCAAACGCCGGCCCGACAGCATTTTCGATTATCAGTTTGATGATTTCGAAATTCTAAACTATGAATCACACCCACACATCAAAGCCACGGTTGCGGTATAGATTTTGTCGCGAGCAGTCTCATTGTCACTGCTTCGGCGCATTGAGTATCGTGAATGACGGAATTAAGGAATCGCTGGACAAGGTTTTTGACTAATCAATCGCGAGTGGCCAAACCGCCCGTGCGTTGAAGTAATTGTTCGGTCGGAAATACGAGAAGTGCAAGCTTGGAGCACGGTCATTGGCGACGAGTCGCTAGCGGAAGACAGCGTACGGAATCCGGACGGAACACTCGGTGAATGGCCGCGCTGGCTGTCCGAAGGAAAACCCAGTCCAACGGGAAGAGTGACATTTAGTACACAGCGCCAGTGGAAGGAAGATGACCCCTTGGTCGAGCCCGGTTTGCTGGGACCGGTTGTCTTGCTACGACAATTTAAACGAAAATAGCCAGGTCAGGGTGTTCGAAAGGCTGGGCGCGATACGTTTTTGCTGACGACGTCAATGTGTCGCTGGCTGGAGCCAGCTCCCCACTGCATTGCCGAGGTGGTGGGCATGCAGTTCCTTCCATACGCCAGCCAAATAGAATGGGTCGTCTTGCACGAACTGTTTTGCATCCGCACAACTCTTCGCATCGACAATCATTAGCGAGCCTGTTGGGTTTCCCGCCTGGTCCTTGAGTGCGGCGGCGAAATAGATTTGGTCCGCCACTGATTCGAGGTGTTGCATATGATCGTTAAACGCGGCGGCTCGCAAGTTTTCAGAGTCGGGCTGGTCGAGGCAGTAAACAATGTATTTTTCAGACACTAGTGGAGTATCCGTATTTCTTATCGAGTTGCAGTTGCCTGCATATTTCGATACCGGCCGCAACGCGATTTCCTTTTAAGGCAGTCAGCGGCTTGCGCAATGGCCCA
Organism: uncultured Woeseiaceae bacterium; assembly: GCA_963976215.1. Classification (GTDB taxonomy): domain Bacteria; phylum Pseudomonadota; class Gammaproteobacteria; order Steroidobacterales; family Woeseiaceae; genus UBA1847. The sequence continues at coordinate 30,445 of CAXBJV010000021.1, forward strand.
GCCGGCAGACCGACTTCACCCATCAAGGTCTTGAGTGCAACCGGGTTGATAGCTGAATAGACGAAATGCAACAGGGGCAAGTTTCTCAGCCATGCGGTCTTGCAGGCTGTTGCATCTTGCCACGAAGTCCACGGTGTCGAAATAACTGCCATTTCTTGCGGGATGATGTTGGCGGACATATTCGCTGTGCCGTGGCCGCCGAGCGCCATCAATGGAATCACCAATCCAAGATTCGGGCTGTCGCAGCACATTAAAGAGATATTCGGGTTGCCAGCTGCTGTTTGTGCGATTTGCCCGACACGTGATGTTGACTCTTTGTTGACGACGATATTCTCATGTTCTGCAAGGCGAAGAATGGAGGTGTGTGTCAGGTCGGTGCTGACACGCGGTGGGTTATTGTAGATGCCAATTGGAATTTCGCTGGCATCGGCAACCTCGATGAAATAGTCGGTAATGTCAGCTTCAGATGCGGAGATATACGGTGGCGCAGCAATAATCGCACCGTCTGCACCGTTCGCGGCAGCAGTACCGCAGTATTCGATGGTTCGAGCGGTATCGGGTCCCGTGCACCCGTACCACATGGCAAGACCGGGCTGCTTCATCGGCATCGTTCGTTCAATAATCTCTGTTCGCTCCGCGGGCGTGAGCATAGATACCTCGCCGGTTGAGCCCATAATCAAGACCGCGGACGAGCCGTTGCTTGCCTGAAATTCAAGCAGGGTTTTGAAGCCATCGAAATCGATAGAACCGTCCGAATTCATCGGCGTGATCATCGCAACAAAAGATCCTTCCACTTTCTTTATCGTCATTTCTTGGGCCTTCCCGGACTGTGTTTCCACTGTAGCCGGAATAGTTCGTCGCGCCAATAGCGACGTGATTAATAACTGGCGTGGCCTGTAATTGCACGGCCGAGAATTAATGCGTGCACATCGTGCGTGCCTTCATAGGTGTTGACTGTTTCGAGATTAATCATGTGCCGCATGACGTGATATTCGTCAGCAATACCATTACCGCCATGCATATCGCGCGCCATCCGGGCTATATCCAGTGCTTTACCAACATTGTTTCTTTTCACGAGTGAGATCATTTCCGGGGCAGCGAGACCGTCGTCCAGTAATCGCCCGACACGCAAGCTTGCTTGCAACCCGAGTGCAATTTCAGTCTCCATATCGGCCAGTTTCTTCTGATATAGCTGGGTTGCTGCGAGCGGTCGATTGAATTGCTGACGCTCCAGACCATAAGAGCGCGCAGCGCTGAAACAAAACTCTGCGGCGCCGAGTGCGCCCCAACTGATTCCGTAGCGGGCTTTGTTGAGGCAAGTGAACGGGCCGCGCAGGCCTTCAACGTTTGGTAACAATGCGGCGTCCGGTACGTCAACGCCGTCCATCATGATCATGCCGGTAACTGACGTTCGCAATGACAGTTTTCCACCAATTTTGGGTGCCTCAAGACCAGGCATTCCCTTTTCCAGGATGAAGCCACGAACTGCCCCGTCATGGTGATCCGATTTTGCCCAAACAATGAAAACGTCAGCGATCGGTGCATTCGAAATCCATGTTTTCGAACCCGATAGGCGATAACCGTCTTCGGTCTTTTTTGCTACGGTACGCATTCCCGCGGGATCCGAACCGGCATCCGGTTCTGTCAGTCCAAAACAGCCGACCCACTCACCCGTTGCCAGCTTTGGCAGGAACTGTGCTCGTTGCGTCTCGGACCCGAATGCGTAAATGGGGTGTATGACGAGCGATGATTGAACCGACATCATGGACCGGTATCCAGAGTCGACTCTTTCGATTTCGCGTGCGATCAGTCCGTATGCAACATGACTTACACCGGAGCCGCCGTATTGTTCGGGTAGTGTCGGAGCAAGCAACCCCAGTTCACCCATTTCATGAAACAGCTTGCGGTCTATAGCTTCATCGGCGTACGCATCGATAACGCGCGGCAATAAGCTGCCCTGAGCGTAAGCATTTGCGGAATCCCGGATGAGCAGCTCAGTGTCGTCTAGCTGTGCATCCAGTCGAAAAGGGTCAGCCCAGTCGAACTTACCCGGTGAATTGTCAGGCATGAGAAATCATCTGCGACTTACGGGACGAATAATTTGGCATAGCAAGTACCGCACCGCCAATTCCTAAAACACACAAAGTTGTTACCAATCATCTGTATGCGCATGGAGCAAGCTTGCTTTAGCCTTGCCACTTTACGACTTGTCAACGGGAACACCATGTCTGCCTATATTTGTGATGCTGTCAGAACCCCGATCGGGCGCTACGCCGGTGGACTCAGCAGCGTGCGGCCTGATGACCTCGCAGCGATACCGATCCGTGCACTGCTAGCGCGAAATCCGGAACTTGGCGGGCACTGTATTGATGACGTGACACTCGGATGTGCAAACCAGGCGGGAGAGGACAATCGTAACGTCGCCCGCATGAGCGCGTTGCTTGCCGGGTTACCGGAAGCGGTTCCCGGAAATACCGTGAATCGGCTTTGTGGCTCCGGGTTGGATGCCGTGAGCATAATTTCACGCGCCATAAGATGTGGTGAGATTCATGTTGGCATTGCTGGCGGCGTCGAGTCGATGTCGCGCGCGCCGTTTGTAGTCCCAAAGTCCGTTGCTGCATTTTCACGTATAGCCGAGATTTACGACACCACAATTGGTTGGAGGTTTGTCAATGCGGAAATGGAGCTCAAGTACGGGGTGGACAGCATGCCGGAGACCGCGGAAAATGTTGCTGAACGATTCGCCATCTCGCGCGACGCTCAGGACCAATTTGCGCTGCGCAGCCAGCAACGGGTCGCAAACGCACAACGCAGCCAGCTCTTCAGTGACGAGATAGTGGCGGTAACAATCAAGCAACGCAAAGGCGATGACGCTATCGTCGCCGCAGATGAGCACCCGCGCGCCAACACTACCCTGGAAGCACTGCGCAAACTCAATACGCCTTTTCGCGAAGACGGAACCGTTGCCGCGGGAAATGCATCCGGAGTGAATGACGGTGCCTGTGCGCTCCTGATCGCGTCGGATCACGCAGTAAGTGAGTACTGCCTTACACCGTTGGCACGCGTTGTCGGGACTGCAGTCGCCGGCGTTGATCCCTCGATCATGGGCTATGGCCCGGTTCCCGCGATACAGCGGTTGCTTGAGCAAACCGGCGTGAGCTTGCAAGACATTGAGGTTATCGAACTGAACGAAGCATTTGCGGCACAGGCACTGGCTTGCACGCGGGCGCTCGGGTTTGCGGACGATGCGCCATTTGTTAACCCGAACGGTGGCGCGATTTCGCTGGGACACCCATTGGGAATGAGTGGTGCGAGGCTCGTTACTACCGCGGCATATCAGCTGCGTCGAACGGGCGGACGATATGCGCTGTGTGCAATGTGTATCGGGGTAGGACAGGGCATTGCGATGCTTATCGACTCCCAGGTCTAGCCCGGTGCTGCACTAAGCATCTTGTTACGGCCATGCTTCCGCGCGACACTGCGGTGCACGTGTCAGGTCGTGTTCTCGGCACTCAGCGGCTCGGTCAGCGACAGAAGCCAGTTACGAAACGCAACAACCGGCTCATGATCGAACTGATTTTTCGGCGATATTAGATAATAGCCATAATCGCTCTGCGACGGTTCATCGACAATTATTTCCAGTTCATTGTTCGAGAGCTCTCTTCCAATCAGAAACTTGGGCAGTAGTCCGGCACCGAGTCCTGCAACCGCGGCCTGCGAAATTGTCGAGAACTGTTCAAAGATGAGGCCATGTTCGACAGCTACTGTTGAATCGATTGCGCGAAACCAGGCTTCCCATGCGTCCGGCCGGCTCGCTAGATGCAGCAGGGGGAGCTGTGCGATATCGCCAACTGAATCGATCGAGTAGTTTTCCAGGAGTTTCGGCGAACAAACCGGGACAGACATTTCGCGCATCAGGAATGTGCTGCGTGTGCCAGGCCAGTCCGGCAGTCCGTAATGTATGGCAACATGAATATTCTCGTTTGCGAAATCGAATGGCGATAATTTCGTCACGAAATTTACAGTTATATCCGGGTTTTGCTCGAGAAAGGATGGAAACTTGGGCATCAACCAGCGGGTACCGAATGTCGGCAATATGGCGAGATTTAATTCACCGGTTTGTGGTTTGGTAATGGCGGTCAATGATGCGTTGCGGAGCAGCTGCAACGCGGAATTTACTTCCTGCGCATACGTCTTGCCGACACTGGTCAGCTGCAATGGCTTGTGATCGCGTTTGAATAATTCGATGCCAAGTTGATTTTCCAGCGCGCCTATCTGCCGGCTAACAGCGCCCTGAGTTACGTTAAGTTCATGTGCTGCAGCAGTAAAGCTTCCCGCTCTCGCCGCCGCGTCGTATGACATGAGCATGCTAATGCTCGGGAGTAGTCGTCGTTGATAGGACATTTTTTATTCCGGACGTCGATCAGATGGGCTGTTGTTCTTGTTTCTCTGTGGCTTTCGCAATTTCCTTGCCAATATCCTCTACGTGCCGTTTTGCGAGGACTGACGCCAGCTCGGCATCGGCTGCAATGACGGCTTCCAGAATGGCGGCATGTTCCTTCCAGTTACCGGCAATATTCGGTTCTGGCCGATTCGCAAATATCCATTGCGTTTTTTCGTTCAGCGCCTTCATAAATCCCACAAGAAATCGATTCTTGCCTGCTATTGCAATTTGATTGTGAAATGTATTGTTAAGCTCGGTCAGCACGTCAACATCTTTTGTCGCATCGGCTCGGTTGCCTTCGTCCAGCAACTGTTGAAGATTTGCTCGCACTTCGTCACTGCAACGTCGTGCTGCATATTTGGCGCTCATTCCCTCAAGTTCAGCGCGCAACTCAATAATCTCCTGAACCTCCTCTACGGTGAGCAATGCGACTCGTGCGCCCTTCCTGGGGTTAATTTCGACCAGCCCCTCGACTTCAAGTACTCGCAACGCTTCGCGGACCGGATTCCGTGATACATCGAAGGCCTTGGCGAGCCCGACCTCGGTTAACCGCTCACCGGTCTTGAACTGGCCGCTTAGAATGGCGGTACGCAGAGTCTCGGTGATTGCCATGTTGATTGACTTGTACGAACTACCGATATCGGCCCAGGCAGAATCAAAGCTGGGTTTTTCGTGATCGTGTACTGGCGATTTTTCAGTCATAAAGCTTGCTCGATGATCCAGTGAGTGCCGGTTCGGGATTCCAAGCGGAGGGATTTCGTGACGATTAGTAATGAAATGCCTGCCAGTTCCCGACAATATTCAGTGGCTTAGCCCGAAAAACAGGCCCTAACGTGATTATAGTGAACATTGTATACGATTATCACGCGGTAAGTCCTGCTTCCGGGTTGCAAATACCGATCTTCTGCCGCAATAATGTATACAATGGTCAATGTGATTTATAGCCTCAATATCGCGGGGCAGTAACCTTGGGAGCACCCGTAAAATGGGCAATCGTGTCGTAATCGTAGGTGGGGGATGGGCTGGGTCGGCAGCCGCTGTAAGCGCTCGAAAGGCCGGTGCCGACGAAGTCATACTGCTGGAGCGGACGGATAGCTTGTTGGGTACCGGCCTGGTCGGTGGAATCATGAGAAATAACGGCCGATTCACAGCAACTGAGGAGATGTTTCAACTCGGCGGAGGCGACCTCTTCAAAGTTTGTGACGACAACTCACGTCACGTCAATATGGCGTTTCCCGGGCATAAACATGCATCGATTTACGACGTCAACAAGATTGAAGCGGCCGTCAAGCAATGCCTGGTTGAAAATGGCGTGGAAGTCTGGACCTTCAGCCGCATTACCGATGTTGAAATTAACAACGGCTCAATTGCCGCAGTATTTCTCGAGGGTGGAACACGGGTTGAGGGTGATGTTTTCATGGACACCACGGGTACCTGTGGTGCGCAGACGTTGTGTACTGACAATGGTAACGGCTGTGTAATGTGTGTTATTCGCTGCCCGACGTATGGGCCGCGCGTCAGCATTGCCGGGCTGTGTGGAATTGAAGAACGTGATGGCAGAAAACCGGACGGATCACACGGCGCAATGAGTGGTTCCTGCAAACTGAGCAAGGAAACAATCGATCCGAAAATCATTGAAGAACTCGAACGCACCGGTCTGGCAATGATTCCGCTGCCCAAGGAAATGATCAATGAAAGCAAGCTCGGGTCAAAAGCCTGTGCCCAATACGCACTGAAAGAATATGCCGAAAACATCATCCTTCTCGATACCGGTCACGTCAAGCTAATGACACCGTTCACGCCGCTGCACGAATTGCGACAATTGCCCGGCATGGAAGAGGTCAAGTACGTCGACCCATACGCCGGTACCGTGGGCAATTCAATGCGGTTTGCCAATATTTCACCCCGCGACGATGCACTACAGGTGATCGGGGATGTTGATAACTTGTTCTGCGGTGGTGAAAAAGCCGGGCTGCTCGTCGGTCACACGGAGGCGATGGTGACCGGTGCGATCGGAGCCCATAACGCTGTACGTGCCATGGCCGGTAAGGAGCTGTTACAGATCTCAACGAAATTGGCAGTTGGCGATGCAATCAAGAATGTGCGTGAAGAAATGGATGCCGAGGGCGGAATGGGCAAGAAATACACATTTTCCGGTTCAGTCTACTTCAATCGGATGAAAGATAAGAATCTCTATACCACAGACATAAACGCCATCAAAAAGCGAGTCTCAAAGGCCGGATTAACCGGGGTCCTAGAGCAAAAGGTCGCTTAGCTGTGGCTTACATGATCACTGCCGAGTGCGTTAATTGTAGCGCCTGTGAACAAGAGTGTCCTGTACAAGCAATTTCTGCTGCAGCCGACCAGTACGTTATTGATCCAAACGTTTGCGTCGATTGTGAAGGTTACTTTGAAGAAGCGAGATGCAAATGGGCTTGCCCGGTTAATGCGTGTATTCCGGAAAGAGATACTTACCTCGCGCGAGCTGCGACGATGATTGTCAAAGGTGTGCGGCCAGTGGTGTTTAAAAACGGCGATGCTGTCGGTGGCAAAGTTCTGCAGGACTAGGAACGAGTCTGCTCGGCGCTTGCTGCGCGAGCAAAATCCAGATGAATATGGGGAAGAAAAAGAATGTTAGGTTCTGAAGTACTGGTAAAGATGTTGACGGGCTACGGCGTAGATACTCTGTTTGGCGTACCCGGCGACACCAATGTACCGCTTTACACGGCATTGGATGCCGCGGGGGACGAGATCCGTCATGTTATGGCACGTGACGAGCGCGGCGCCGGGTTCATGGCAGATGCGTATGCTCGAGTATCGAACAAGGTCGGCGTTTTTGAAGCACCCTCTGGTGCAGGGGCAATGTATTCATTGCCACCTCTAGCGGAATCGAATGCATCCTCGGTTGCGGTCATTCTCTTTACCATCGATGTTCCCCTGATTTGTGAAGGCAGAGGTGTCATCACAGAACTGGATTGCAAGACTTTGTTTGATCCTGTCTCCAAGGCATCTATCCAGGTTAAGTCTGCAGAGAAAATTCCGGAAATCGTGCGGCGAGCATTTCGTACCGCAACTACAGGAAAGCCTGGCGCTGTGCACGTCGTTGTTCCGGAAGACATGCTGAAAGCGCATGTTGATCCAACTCAAATCTCCTTGCATGTTGAAGAAGAGTGCAAGACTTTTCCGGCTATTCGCTCGGTTGCGCCATCTGACACACTGCGGGAAATAATGACATTGCTGTCGCAGGCAGAGCGACCGTTGCTCGTCGCGGGCGGCGGTGTCAATCGTTCATTGGCGCAGCCCGAACTCCTGGAATTCATCGACCGATTCCAGGTTCCTGTCGTCAGTACGATCACCGGCCAGGGTGCGATCGAGCCGAATCATCCCCTTGAGATTGGCGTGATCGGCGACAATGGATTTCATCCGCACGCGAACAAGGCGCTTGACGAGTCTGACTTGACCATCTACCTCGGCTCAAAAGTTGGCTCGGTGGTCACGATCGGCTGGACATTCCCGAGCGAGCGTGCGGATAGAAAAATTATTCAAGTCGACATTGACGCTGACGTACTGTCGAATAACACACGCAACACGCTCTCGGTACACGGCGATGTCAAGGCAGTCCTGGCAGAACTTCTAAAGTTGGACGACATCAAGCACGGCGACTATGCGGACTGGGTAGCTGAGGTGAATGGATGGAGGCGCAATTTCTGGATTAACGCAGAACCGATGTTCGAGGAAAGGACGATACCAGTGCGACCTGAACCCGTCGTCAAGGCATTCAATGACCGCATTAAGGGTGCCGTCAATATCTTGTCAGACGCCGGTACGCCGACGCCCTATATGACTCGGTTTCTTCGGCTGGCTGATCCGGGTTCTCGTTTCATAATTCCGCGTGCATTCGGTGGGCTGGGTTATGCGATACCGGCTGTTGTCGGTGCATGGGCAGCAGAACCGGACAAACGACCTATCGGTCTGTTCGGCGATGGCTCGCTAGGCATGACGGCAGGTGAATTGGAGACGCTGGTGCGCCTAAAGTGTCCCGCGTTACTCATACATTTCAACAATGCGTGCTTTGGTTGGATAAAAGGTCTGCAAAGACTCGACGGATACGCCAATGACAACTGTTACTCAGTTGATTTCGACGCAACGAAAGCAAGCGCGGTGGCCGAAGCATTCGGTATGAAGGCCTGGCATGTTACAAATATGGATGAATTGGAGACAGCCATGGATGAGGCTTTCGCATTTGATGGTCCCTGTCTGATTGATATTGTTGTCGAATCATTGGCGGAACGGGTACCGCCAGTTTATTCGTGGTTGAGGAAACGTGGGGAAGACCCGTTGTCAAACGAAGCCGAGGTTGTTCTATACAGCCAGGCTTAAGGGTAATTGCGAGCAGATGAAAACAGATGAATCTGACGACATCGAACGAGAGGGCTCTTGTGGCGAAAGCATAGCGCGTGCGGTCGTGACAGTGACGTCGATTGAAGGCGCAAGCGTTCGCGTTGAATCAACCGGTACCGCTGCGTGTGGGAAATGCGCAGGCTCCGGTGGATGTGGCACGAAATCACTGCTGGCGATTTTCGGCAACAAATCGATCCCATTGCTATTAGACAACAACCTCGGTGCCAAGGTCGGCGATCAGATTGAAATTGGCATTGAGCAAAGCAAGATACTGAAACTCTCGGCGTTGTCGTACTTGCTTCCGCTCATCGGCCTCCTGGGCGGCGGAGCATTGAGTGCTGTCGCGGAGACCAGCGACGCACTGGCACTGGCGCTGGGACTAGCGGGCCTCGGAGTTGGTTTCGCTTACAGTCGTCATCTGTATAAATCGGAGCGGTGGGAGCGCGAAATCCTGCCCGTATGCATGCGGCTGGTTGCTTCCGGTGACGAGCAGTATGTCGACTTGCAAACGCTCAGTCGGGGATAAGCGGAGACGCCAATGAAAGAATACTTATTGCTTATTATTGCCACTGCCCTGGTTAACAATGTCGTATTGGTGAAGTTTCTCGGCCTGTGCCCGTTCATGGGTGTTTCGAACAAGATCGATACCGCAATTGGCATGGGCTTTGCGACAACCTTCGTCCTTACATTGTCCGCAGTTGCAAGTTGGGCGCTAAATACCTTTGTTTTGGAGCCACTGAACGTCGAATTCCTGCGGATCCTGACCTTTATTCTGGTAATCGCGGCAGTCGTGCAGTTCACAGAAGTCTTCATCAAGAAGGTTTCGCCAATGCTGTACCAGGTGCTTGGCATTTTCTTGCCGCTGATTACAACAAATTGCGCAGTGCTCGGCGTAGCCTTATTGAACACACAGGAATCGCACACGTTCATGCAAAGTTTGGTGTATGGACTAGCTTCGGCGCTGGGGTTCACATTGGTGATGGTCGTCTTCGCAGGCTTGCGGGAACGCCTGGCATCAGCGGATGTTCCGGAGAGTTTTGAAGGCGCGCCGATTGGATTCGTGACGGCGGGCCTGTTAGCGCTGGCGTTCCTCGGTTTTGCCGGGCTTGCAAGTTGAGAAGGCACTACAATGATTGAGGCAGTACTCACATTGACCGCACTCGGTGTTGCCCTCGGTCTTGTGCTCGGTTTGGCCGCGCGCTTTTTCAAGGTCGAAGGGAATCCGTTGATTGACGAAGTAGAAGCGATTCTGCCGGGCATTCAATGTGCTCAATGTGGGTATCCGGGCTGCAGGCCTTATGCCGAAGCCATCGTGAACGATAATGAGGTAGTGACGAACTGCCCGCCGGGCGGGATGTCTACGGCTGCATTGTTGGCGGAAAAAATGGGTGTGGAACTGGATCTGTCGTCGATGGAAGAAAAGGAAAAGACGATAGCGTTTGTTGATGAATCGATTTGTATTGGTTGCACCCGGTGTTTCCAGGTCTGCCCGACGGACTCTTTGCTGGGCGGGCCACAGCAGGTTCATACTGTTATTCCGGAAGTTTGTACCTCATGCGAAGAGTGTATTCCCATGTGCCCAACGGGTGCTCTCAGCATGGTACCGATCCAGAAAACTGTTCAAACCTGGCACTGGCACAAGCCAGCATCACCCGGTTACCAGGCCAAGACACGATGAATATATTCGGTATCCGAGGTGGGGCAAAGGTAAGCGGTAGAAAAGAGCTTACGGCTGAGATGCCGGTAGAGAAGCTGCCGATGCCGCGGCTGTTGCACGTACCATTGCAGCAGCATGTTGGCAAGCCAGCGGCGCCAATAGTGGCGGTTGGTAGCCTCGTCAAGAAAGGGCAGCTGATAGCAGAAAGCAAAGGTCCCGTGTCGGCACCGGTTCATGCACCAACATCGGGTTTCGTTACGCGGATCGGTGACTATCTTGCTCCGCACCCATCAGGACTTCCCGTCCTGACCTTGTCGATGGAACCGGATGGCCGCGACGAGTGGTGTGCGCCTGAAGAACCGCTTGAGCTCGAGACAGTGAGCCCAGCAAGAATAGCTAGACGCGTCTCCGATGCGGGCGTCGTCGGTATGGGGGGAGCAGCATTTCCGTCTGCGGTAAAATTGTCGATGGGCGAAAAATACGAACTTGACAGCCTTATCCTGAATGGAGCGGAGTGCGAGCCCTATCTGACCTGCGACGACCGGCTTATGCGGGAACGTGCCGACGAGACGATAGTCGGGACTCGCTTCATGATGAAGGCACTTGGCGTTTTAAAGGCCTATATAGCGATTGAAGACAACAAGCCTGCTTCTTTCGATTCGATGTGTGCGGCAGCGGCTAAGACGAAAGGTATTGAAGTCGTGTATGTGCCGGCGCGCTACCCGATGGGTTCGTCGGCACACCTGGTGCAGGCAATTACCGGTCGCGAAACACCCGCCAGTGGCCGAACTGCCGACCTAGGCGTCATCGTCAATAATGTCGCGACGGCTTTTGCAGTATACGAGGCTTGCGTATTGGGGCGCCCGCTGATTTCGCGCATAGTGACGTTGAGCGGTGAGGCAGTGAAACGCCCCGCCAACTACGAGGTTTTGGTTGGCACACCGGTTGCCGAGCTGATGAAGCAAAGTGGCGGACTAACTGAAGAGCCGAAACAATTGCTCATGGGCGGTCCGATGATGGGCCAGCCACTGCCCAATCTTGATGTGCCAATTGTGAAAGGCACGTCAGGGATATTGGCTTTACGCGGTACCGAAATTCCCGAACAAAATATCATGCCCTGCATTGGCTGCGGAAGTTGCGTCACTGTTTGCCCGGCTGGTTTGCTGCCGATGGAGATGATGAATCGGCTGGATCATGAGGATGTGGATGGTGCGGATGCCATTGGACTGCGTGACTGCATCAGCTGTGGATCGTGCAACTATGTTTGCCCGTCACATATTCCGCTGGTTCAGTTTTTTAACTATGGGAAAGGGCGCCTGAAAGAACAGGATATTGACAAAGCCCGCCACGACAAGATCAAGGTGCTTACAGAAGCTCGAGACAGGCGGCTCGAAGACCAGGGGTCGTAATGAGCAGCATTCCGGAGATGAGTGGGCCTTACGTTCGTAAGGAAAAAAGCGTTACACGTACAATGACGCTTGTCATGCTTGCGTTGGTTCCGGCAACCGCTTACGGGCTGTACCTCTACGGTTGGCCGGCAATCATCCTGTTTACCACCGCTATTATTTCTGCGTTGGTATTCGAAATCCTGTCGCTGTTGATTGCCAGGAAACCTGTGGCCAGATTTGCCACTGACGGCTCTGCAATGCTGACTGCCTGGTTGCTGGCGATCAGTTTGCCACCGTGGGCGCCTTGGTGGATCGCCGTGGTTGGCTCGGCTGTCGCAATCGTCATCGGCAAGCACGTGTTTGGCGGCATCGGGCAGAATGTATTCAACCCGGCTATGGTTGGTCGGGTTGTCCTGCTGCTGTCTTTTCCGCTTGAGATGACTGCTTTTGTCGATCCAGCACCATTGTTTAGTGCTGACGCTGTAACATTCATGCAGGGCATCGAATTTGTCTTTGGCAACACATCAATTGATGCCTATACCGGTGCGACCGTTCTCGACTCCGTAAAGACCGCCGTCGGCCAGGGCGGAGTCGTACAGGACGCGCTTGCCGGGCAGCGGGATATTGGCAGCTGGCTGGCTGGAAACAATGCTGCCAGCATGGCCGAAGGGGCCGATATTCTGCTGCTTCTAGGCGGAATTATGCTTATCTTCATGCGTGTTATCCGCTGGTTTATACCGGTCAGTACGCTGTTAGCCCTCGCAATCATTTCTGCGCTTTTCAACTGGATTGATCCAGCAACATATCCGGATGCAACGGTGCACTTATTTACCGGCTCAGCTGTGTTCGGCGCATTCTATATAGCAACGGATCCGGTCACCTCCCCAACGTCCCCGAAGGGGCAGCTGTTTTTCGGTGCAATGCTTGGTGTACTGATCTATATCATTCGTACCTGGGCGCAATACCCTGAAGGTTTGTCATTTGCGATCCTTTTGATGAATGCGATAACACCGCTGATCAACCGCTATATGCGACCGAGAATTTTCGGTCGTACCAACAAGGGTGACCCTCTGGGTCTGTCGCGCTAAGCAATGCCGAGGCACACGGAAAAGAAGAGTCGATTTCGCGAAACGGTCGCGTATCAGGCGATATTGTTGGGCGGCAGCACGCTCATAGCGACGACGCTGTTAAGTTTCGGGAATATTTTAACGAAAGACGAAATAGCGCTGCGCATAGAAGAGGATCTGAAGGCCTCTATTTCACAGGTCGTTCCCGCGAACCTTTATGACAACGATTTACTGGCGAGCACCGTCAGCGAAACAAGTATTGCGGGTGAGCCGGTGCTGGTCTACCGGGCAATTCTTGACGACGCAGTGACCGCTGTGATTTTTGAAGTTGCCGAAAATGGTTATAGCGGTGAAATTCGTTCAATTCTAGCGATCGCACCGGATGGCAAGCTGCTTGGCGTACGAATAATCTCGCACAGCGAGACACCTGGACTGGGCGACAAAATAGAAGTCGAAAAAGATGACTGGATACTAGGCTTTACCGGATTGTCGATAGATAATCCAGGTAAGTCCGGCTGGGCGGTGCAGAAGGACGGCGGTCAGTTTGACCAGTTTACCGGTGCGACAATAACGCCACGCGCAGTGGTTAAATCAATTCGTTCCGGCCTGGAGTTCTTTGAGAACAAAAAGCAAGTACTGTTGCAGGCTGATACGGGGGCCGAAAAATGAGTATGAATTACAAAGAAAATGCTCGAGAGGGACTCTGGACCAACAATATGGTATTCGCACAAATGCTCGCACTTTGTCCCTTGCTTGCAGTGACGGGTACCGCAACCAATGGTCTGGGCATGGGGATCGCAACGATCGTGGTTCTCGTTTTGTCGGGCGCAACGGTTTCGCTTTTAAGGAATATCATTACTCCGGAAGTCAGAATTCCCGATTTCGTACTGATTATCGCGTCTGTTGTTACCCTCGTTGACATGGTAATGAACGCGTGGATGCATGAGCTGTACAAGGTACTTGGTTTGTTCATTCCCTTGATCGTGACCAACTGTGCGATTCTCGGCAGAGCAGAAGCCTTCGCGTCAAAAAATGCTGTCGTACCGTCCATGTATGATGGTCTTATGATGGGGTTGGGCTTCACGCTGGTACTCGTCGTTCTGGGGGGCAGTCGGGAGGTATTGAGCAGTGGAACCTTGTTTGCAAACGCGTCCCTGCTGCTCGGCACTGGTTTTGCGTTTCTCGAGACGACCTTGATAAAAGACTATCGGGGATTCTTGTTGTTCGCGTTGCCGTCCGGTGGTTTTATTGCGCTGGGCTTCATTTTGGCGGGGAAACGGATGCTGGACAAGTGGCTGCAGACGCGATCAACGTCAAAGAGCCATGCCGGTAACCAGACTTCGGCTACGTCAGTACAGTGACCGAGTCGCCATGACTGCAGGTAATGATAAGGCGATGTTGCGGGTCAGTGTTGCGTATGCCACTGCGACCAAGCATTTCTGGCGTTATCTTGATTGTGAGGATGGAACGACAGCGATAGATGCGATCAATGAGTCGGGTGTACTGGCAGAGTTTCCGTTGATTGACCTGAATGTCAACAAGATCGGTATCTTCGGTAAAATCGCGAGTACCAGCACTGTCCTTAGCGACGGAGATCGTGTCGAGATTTACCGGCCCATTACTATAGACCCGGAGCGTTTGCCGAAGCGCAAATACCGTTTGCGGCCACTCGAGCCGCTGGTCGAGTCCAGCGAAAAAATGCAGACGATTCACGTTCCGGATCGTAAGATCCTGCGACACGAGGAGAGAGATATGAGTCTGGCGGGATTACTGAGCGACTACGGCTTTGTCGTCAAGGTCGATGTCGCTGACCTGGACCGTGCGTTGACATGGTATCAGGATAATCTGGGTTTTAAGCTGGATGACAAGCACAGTGCAGGGTCGTGGCGACAGCTAACCCTCGATGCTCTGCCGCACACTGCGCTCGGACTGTATCTGAATCCTGACGGCGCAGGCCTTGGCGGCAAGAAGGCTACGTTTGTCGTAACGGATATCGAGGCCGTCCGCGATGGCCTGATACAAAAGGGCGTTGAGGTGGACGAGGTGGTCAAGCTGGGTGATTGGGTCAAGCTGGCATTCTTGCGTGATCCGGACGGTAATGTCTTTGGTATTCGTGAAAACGTCAGCGTTCGGACTAATCTAGCGGACGTGTAAGCATTTCCGGATTTGACATTACAAGAACTCATGAAGAAGTGACCTATTCTCGATTGTCGGCGCGGTATATTCGTCGCAGTATGGAACCGTCTAAACTCGGAATCCAAATTGGCGGCTGTCATGGCAAAACAAGAGAAGTTTCAACCCAGTGAGAAAGCGCAAGCCTTCCTGGCATCGGTGCAAAAAGGTAAGTACAAGCGAGAGATAATTACCGGTCTGGGCAAGTTCCTTGACAAGAAAGTCCCGCAAGAAATGCAAGGTTTCTATTCACAATCAGAATTGCAAATGCTTGTAGACTTGCGCGGTACGAATCAGGACGTTGAGGCGCGCATGCCCGTCAAGATAACGCGCCACTATTTCGACTTAGCGAAAACCAGCGCCGCGATTCAAACCCTGGTCAAGGCCAGTCCCAAAGAGACCTATGATCTGGAAGGTGCGCCGGATCCCGGCAAGCAAATGGATTACAGCCCGGTTGAAGGGCTGATCCACAAGTACGAGCTTGGATTGATTTATGTTGCCTCGACGTGCTCGGCGCACTGCAGATTTTGTTATCGAGAAGAGCTGATTGCCAAGAAAGATGTTGCGCGCCCGGACGGTACCATTGCGCCGAAAGGCCTGGCGCAGATTCCGGATATCGTCGATTACATTGTCCGACACAACAAGGCGGTTGCCGCAAACGGGGGGTGGCACCCGGACACCGGACGCGAGAAGCTGCGCGAGATTCTGATGTCAGGCGGTGACCCGATGGTACTGGGCAACAACAATATCGCGGAGTGGTGGTCTGCACTCGCTGACGCAGGGATCGAGTCAATCCGGCTTGGTACCAAGGAGCTTGCCTTTTATCCAGACCGTTTTGATGAAACATTTTTTGACATGGTTGACAAGTTCCACGAAGCGTATCCGTCGACACAAATTCGCTTGATGGTTCATTTCAATCACCCTGACGAATTTCTGGCCAAAGATGCTGACGGCAATTACATCGACGATCCGGACGGTGGTCTCGAATGGGTGCCCGCAACCAAACGAAGCATCAGGGAACTCGGCAAACGAGAGTGGATTAGCATCGACAACCAGGCACCAATCATCAAGGGGATTAACGGCGATCCGGATGCGCTGCGAATCATGCAGCGCGAGCTTCGCCGCAACCGGGTGGAGAACCACTATTTTTTCTGTGGTCGCGACATCATCGGACACAGGGCCTTCAATCTTCCGATTGAGGAGGTCTGGAACATCTTGAACGAGTCGCAAAAAGGATTGTCCGGCGTTGAAAGCCATGCGCGCCTTTCAATTACACACTACCTCGGCAAGACAGAAGTTGCGGCGGTGACCAACGAACCGTTGGCGGGTATTCCGGGCACTGAAAATGGGTTTGTCGTTCTTAAGCTGCTGCGCGGTGCCGCCGACGCGCCTGATCGTGGCAAGGTAGCGATTGTGGGTCGAAACCCTGATGCGATCTGGTTCAGTGGTTACGACGACCGTGTTATCTATGACGAAGCAGGGTTATTCAGCCACCTTAACGAGCAGCAGGAAGAAAAACCGATGCTGCAACAAGCCTGACCAATTTTAAGGTATTAAGAAATGACATTTGTTGTTGGTGAAAACTGCATACAATGTAAGGACACTGCCTGCGTTGAGGTATGCCCGGTTGATTGTTTTTACGAAGGGCCAAACTTCCTGGTCATCAATCCGGATGAGTGTATCGATTGCGAAGACTGTGTTCCGGTATGCCCTGAGGAGGCCATTTACTCGGAAGATGATCTTCCGGCGGAGCAAGCAATTTTTCTGGATCTTAATGCGGAACTTGCTGATATGTGGCCGAACATCACCGAGAAAAAGGACCCATTGCCTGACGCTAAAAAATGGAGCGGCGTCGACGGAAAGCTAAAGCATTTGCAGCGCTAGTTCATCTTGGTAGTGAAACACCCCTATGATTCATAAACTCCTCGATTCTGCAGCATCAGCGGTGACCGATATATTCGACGGAGCAACCGTCCTGATTGGTGGGTTCGGCGAGGCCGGCAGTCCGATCGAACTGATTCATGCACTGATTGACCAGGGCGCACGTGGACTGACCGTGGTGAACAATAACACCGGAAGTGGGCATGTCGGGCTCGCCGCGCTAATTGAAAACGGTCGGGTTGCAAAAATGATCTGCTCGTTTCCGAGAACGGCAAATTCAACGGTTTTTCCGGATTTGTATTCGCGAAATAAAATTGAACTGGAACTTGTTCCGCAGGGAACGCTTGCTGAACGAATCCGTGCAGGTGGCGCCGGAATTCCTGCATTCTATACCGCAACGTCAGTCGGTACAGAGCTTGCGGAAGGAAAAGAACTGCGAAAGTTTAGCGGCCGCGACTATGTTCTTGAGCATGCACTAACGGCCGACTTCGCGTTGATAAAATGCCGACAGGCCGATCGCCTGGGTAATCTGGTCTACAACAAGACAGCGAGAAACTTTTCACCGGTAATGGCAACAGCAGCGCAGGTCACCGTCGTGCAGGCTGACAAATACGTTGCAGAAGGCGAGTTAGAGCCTGAGTCGGTGGTCACTCCGGCGGTTTATGTTGACAGAATAGTGGCGGTCGCCACTCCGCTTCAGGAATCTGAGCTCGTTGCGAGTGGAGCAATATACCCATGACGGGTGTTGCGAATACGGCAAACGGCTGGGATCGACAGGATATTGCCCGGAAGATCGCTGCAGACATACCCGACGGTTCGTTTGTCAATCTTGGTATCGGTATGCCAGAGAGCGTGGTAAATCACATCCCGAACGGCAGGGAAGTGATTTTTCACACGGAGAACGGGCTGTTGGGAATGGGGCCGGCTCCACCGCCGGGCGAAGAAGACCCTGAACTGATTAATGCAGGAAAAAGACATGTGACGGCAATTACCGGCGCGTCATTTTTTCATCATGCAGACAGTTTCGCGATGATCAGGGGTGGACATATTGACGTCTGCGTGCTCGGTGCAATGCAGGTTTCGCAAGCCGGCGACCTGGCCAACTGGTCGATGGGTGACGCGGATGCGGCCCCGGCGGTTGGTGGTGCAATGGACCTGGTGGCGGGTGCGAAGCAAATTTTTGTTGCGACGCAACACTGCACCAAATCCGGAAGACCCAAGCTGGTTGAGTCCCTCACACTACCGGCCACGGGCCTTGCTGTTGTGTCGCGCGTTTATACGAATATGGCAATCCTGGATATTCGCAATGGCGGGTTTGAGCTGGTCGAACTCGCACCTGGAACAAACCTGCATTACGTACAGGAGAAGACGGATGCGACGATTGTGATTCCCGAATGTGTCAGGCTGGGTGAGGCCGCGACCCTATGAATACCTCAACTTCTCAAACTGCTGCTGACAGTGCGGCTGCCGTATCGCGCAGCGCTGAAATTTACGAGCGAGCATTGCGCGTCATGCCTGGTGGGTGCAGCCGCAACGCTGTTCTCAGGAAACCGCACCCGCACTACGTCGATCACGGCAGCGGATGTTATGTGACTGATGTTGAAGGCAACGAGCGCATTGATTTTGCGAACAATATGGCATCGCTGATTCATGGGCATGCACGACCCGAAATTGTAGCAGCAGTAAATGACCAGCTACGACGTGGCACTGCTTTCAACCTGGCGACTGAGCAAGAAGTCTTGTATGCGGAAATGTTTATTAGTCGCGTCGACGGCTTCGAAAATATCCGTTTCGTTAACTCGGGTACGGAAGCAGTGATGAGTTGCTTGAAAGCAGCACGTGCATACACCGGGCGGCCGAAAATTGCGAAGGCCGAAGGTGCCTATCACGGTTTGTATGACTATGCAGAGGTTAGCCAGACGTCCAATCCCGATAACTGGGGAAGCGCGGAACAACCGGCCAGTGTTCCTGTTTCATATGGAACGCCGGAGTCTGCGTTGAACGACGTAGTGGTTATACCGTTCAATGATGCGGCACGGACAATCGAACTTCTTGAGCAACATGTTGATAGCCTCGCGTGTGTATTGCTGGACCTGGTTCCACATCGTATTGGCCTGATCCCCGCACAACGAGAATACGTAAATGCGGTGCGAGACTGGACTCAACGAAATGGGGTCTTGCTGGCATGTGATGAAGTAATAACGTTCCGCTGCGGTTACCAGGGCGCCCAGCACGAAATTGGCATAAATGCAGATTTGACTGCCATGGGAAAAATGATTGGTGGCGGTTTCCCGGTTGGTGCGATCGCGGGCTCGCGCGATGTGATGAGTGTGCTGGATCCGTTAAAAAAGCCGGTACTGTTCCCGCACTCTGGCACATTCTCAGCAAACCCTGTCACGATGACAGCCGGGCGAATCGCAATGGAGCTCTTCGACAGCGACGCGGTGTTGGCACTGAATCAGCTCGGTAATACCGTGCGGACGCAGTTGACGGAAGTAATTTCGGTCGCGGACATTGCCGCGTGCGTTGCTGGCAGCGGCTCAATGTTCCGAATCCTGATGAAGCCGGAAATGCCAGAAAACTATCGAGCTGCATATCCGAGCGAACAGGAGTTGGCGCTCCTGCAGGGATTCCTGGACTTCGTAACTGACAACGGCGTACTCCTGATCGGAACCGGTACGGGCATGTTGTCGACAGCAATGCGACAGGCGGAAATAGACCGGCTATGCGAGGTCGCCCTTGCAGGCTTCAGGCACATAAAAATGAATGGCGGATAAATAAATGACGATGAAAAGCGAAGTGCAAGAATTGCTTGACAGGCTCGGTGTCCCGCGCTCCGTGCGTGAGACTGGCTCATTGAAAGTGTTCACCCCGTTGACCGGCGACGAGATTGGTTCGGTCGAAAAGGGAACGCTTGAAAGTGTTAACGCACAGATAGACAGGGCCCACGACGCGTTTCTCAAGTGGCGAGTCGTGCCCGCGCCACGACGTGGCGAATTGGTACGGCTCTTGGGTGACGAGCTACGCAAGTCGAAAGAAGACCTGGGTCGACTGGTCAGCATTGAAGTCGGCAAGGTCGCTTCTGAGGGGCTGGGCGAAGTACAGGAGATGATCGATATCTGCGATTTTGCGGTCGGCTTGTCGCGCCAGCTCTATGGCCTGACTATTGCGAGTGAACGACCTGGCCACAAGATGACCGAGGTCTGGCACCCACTCGGCGTAACAGGCGTTATTAGTGCGTTCAATTTTCCGGTCGCTGTGTGGTCCTGGAATACGGCGCTGGCTTTTGTCTGTGGTAATAGCGTTATCTGGAAACCGTCGGACAAGACGCCCCTGAGTGCACTGGCCTGCGCGGCGGTATTGGATCGCGCACTGGAGCGCTTCGGCGATGCGCCGGAAGGACTGCACGAACTCGCACTGGTTGATCGACATGCCGGTGTGGCACTGGTTGAAAGTCCGAAAGTACCGTTAATTTCGGCGACCGGGTCTACAGCTATGGGCCGCCAGGTTGGCCCAAAAGTTGCCGAACGTTTCGGTCGGACTATCCTCGAGCTCGGCGGCAATAATGCAGGCATTGTCAGCGACCAGGCCGATCTCAATCTCGCATTGCGGGCCATTGTTTTCAGTGCTGTGGGAACGACAGGGCAGCGCTGTACATCGATGCGCCGACTCTTAGTGCACGATGCGATTTACGATGAATTCGTTTCGAAAGTGAAAAGCGCCTACGAGTCAGTCTCGGTCGGAAATCCGCTGGTCGATAATTCTCTCGTCGGCCCGTTGATTGACGAATCGGCTTATGAATACATGCAGAAAGCCTTGCAGAGTGCAGGCGACCTGGGAGCAACGATCACCGGCGGAGAGCGGGTGCTGGAAGACAAATACCCTAATGCCTACTATGTTCGGCCGGCACTGGTCGAAATGCCGGAGCAGTCCGGACCCATGCTGGAAGAGACGTTTGCGCCAATACTGTATACGGTGCGCTATGAAAACCTTGATGATGCATTGCTGACACACAACGCGGTCGGTGCAGGCCTTTCGTCGTCTATTTTTACGCTGAATATGCGAGAAACAGAAATGTTCCTTGGCGCAGCGGGCTCGGACTGCGGTATTGCGAACGTCAATATCGGTACTTCCGGTGCGGAAATCGGTGGCGCATTCGGTGGTGAAAAAGAAACCGGCGGTGGGCGTGAATCGGGGTCCGACTCCTGGAAAGCATATATGCGGCGTGCGACGAATACGATTAACTACTCAACAGAGCTGCCATTGGCCCAAGGAGTGTCGTTCGAGCTTGGCTGAATATGACAACATGCCACTGCGGAGGCACGAAGAACGTGCAACCTGTCCACTGACGTATTATCTTGCCGTTAATGCAATGGCGTCCAATAAAAAGAGGTAAGAATACGCATGGCTACGATTCAGCTAACGATCCCGCATTACGTTTTTCTTCTGACTGTCCTCTCGATCTTTATCGCGATTGGTTTCCGTCGCGGCGTTATTATTCCGGCACTTGTCGGCACGTTCCTGATTGGCATGTTGTCTGCTGATGCCGAAGTCGCATTACTTGACCAGGTCGTATTTGGTGTTCAGGTCTTATTTAATGCGTTGCTCAATGCCGGGGCGGAGCTTTTCGGCATTATGGCGGTCATCGCATTGATGGTTTCAATGTTGCACGCACTGCGCGCGCAGGGTGCGGACCAGATTATGGTTGCGCCGATGAAAAAACTAATGGGTAGCCCAATGGCTGCTTTTTTCGTTTTGGCGGCAACGATGTATACGGCCGCTGCATTCTTCTGGCCAACGCCAGCGGTCGCTCTGGTCGGGACAGTTCTGGTGCCGGTAGCTATGCGAGTGGGGTTGCCAGCGCTCGCGGCTGCAGTCGCAATTAACCTTGCAGGCCATGGCATGGCACTGTCAGCAGAC
Source organism: uncultured Woeseiaceae bacterium (assembly GCA_963976215.1). Classification (GTDB taxonomy): domain Bacteria; phylum Pseudomonadota; class Gammaproteobacteria; order Steroidobacterales; family Woeseiaceae; genus UBA1847. The sequence goes on from CAXBJV010000021.1 coordinate 52,375, forward strand.
CCGATTATCCAGGGCGCAACCCGTCTTACGGCTGGTGCTGCCGGGATCGATTCACAGGAACTGCTCCCGTACACAGTGTTGTTTTCGCTTGTGACCGGTATTACAGCAATCAGTATTTCGGTGTACACGATCAGGCGTGATATGAAGTCCGGCGTGCTCAAGGCGGCTACTGCCGAGGAGATAGAAGCGATGTCGGAGGTTGAAGGTCATCACGACAGGGACGATGCTTCGCGGGGTGAAGTTACACCAGGAAAGTACGCCAGGGCACTGGCCATTGGTGTGCCGATTACGCTGGGTTGTATCGCCGGCTTGATGATTTATCGCGGTATTTTCAATCCCGACATGGCAATACGTGGCGGTGATGCAACGGCTTTACTTGGCGGAGCGGCGACGGTCTTGCTGGTGCTTGCGACATTTGCGAAGCATGGCGGCAAAGCTCTCGAGGGTATTACCGACTATCTGCGCAGTGGCTTCTTCTTTTCCATCAAGATTTTTGCGCCGATTATCCCGATCGCTGGATTCTTTTTTCTGGGCAACCCGGACCATGCGGCAGCCGTAATTGGTGACGGTACGCCAGGCTACCTGTTCGATGTTGGCAATTACATTGGCAAGCATCTTGCGGGCAATAATTTTGCGATCGGTTTTGGTATGACCATTATCGGCATGCTCACAGGTATGGATGGTTCCGGATTTTCTGGTTTGCCACTCGCCGGCGCGTTAGCCGGTGCGCTGGGGACCGGAACGGGCGTTAACGTTGCGGTCCTGGCAGCGCTCGGCCAGGTCGCAGCAATTTTCACCGGTGGCGGTACGCTGGTTGCATGGGCCTTTGGTGCCTGCGCAGATGCGGGTGTTTCAGGAATAAATCCGTCGGATCTCGTAAGGCGGAACTTCATACCGGTCATGACCGGGCTGACATTGATTACCTTTCTTGCCATCTACCTGATGTAGCAAGGAGTGCGGCTTCACGCGGTAGTCAAGTGACACCTAGCCCGCCGTCGACACGCAGAACCTGTCCGGTAATTTGCTTTGCATCATCGGACAACAGGAATTCAACCGCAGCGGCTATGTCATCAGTTTCTGCAATTCGGCCGGTCAATGCTCGATTGGCGGCAGCCTTTAGCGCATCGCGGGATATGGCGCGATGCGTTCCTTGGTCTTTTTGCGTATAACCAGGCGCGACACAGTTTACCGTCACGCCGTGAGGTCCCAGTTGAACGGCGAGAGTTTTTGCTAACGCTTCAACCGCAGCTTTTGCCGCAGCGGTAACGGGAAAAAGAGTTTCAGACGTATAGTGATGGGTAACAAACGAACTAATTGCAACAACCCGGCCGCAAGACGATGCTTTGAGTGCATCTTGCGCCGATGATGCGATTTCAAAAAAGGTTCCGGTCATTGCATTCAATGACCTGTCCAGTGTCGCGCGATCGACATCGCCAAGCAAACGCTTGTCCGCAAATCCAGCATTGCTTACAACCTGATCAAGTGCACCGAATTCTTGCATTGCCTTTGCGATCAATGCCTCACCACTCCCGGCAATCGCGAGGTCCGCAAACATCGTTTTTACCACCGTGTTGCGGTCGCGAATTTCGGACGCGACGGATTCGAGTGCAGCCGTATCGGTGCCATCGGCGCCGCCTCGAGCATGGATTAGTAGTCGATGTCCTGGTTTCGCCAGACGACGACAAATTGCTGCGCCGATGCCACTTGACGCGCCTGTTACCAATATCACCCGTTCACTCATGAAAGACGTCTCCGCAATTCGATTCGAAAGTACCGTGAGGTTATACGACTTGCTCGGTGGCTGCCAAACAGTAAAAGTAATGGTGTGTGTGCAACAGTGCAGGAGTATTTCGTATGAATGCTGATGTTTGTGTGATCGGTGCCGGTATTGTCGGCATCACTTCAGCACTCGAGTTACAGGCACGCGGCGCCGATGTTTTGCTAATTGACAGCTATGACCCGGGTCTCAAAACCTCGTTCGGCAATGCGGGCGTGCTTTCTGCATCAACGGTACTGAACGTTAACAATCCGGGCTTATGGCGCACTCTACCAAAACTCCTGATGGGCGCATTGCCGTATTTCCGATATGACCTGCGATACTCGATTTCGAAGTTACCGTGGTTGCTGCCATTTTTTGGCCATGCACGGAAACGACACACATTGGCAACCGCCAGAATTTTGCATGATTTGCAATACCTGTCGATACTACATCACGATCGTTTGATCGCAGAGGCCGGGGCCGATTCTCTGTACCAGTCACGAGGCTGGCTCAAGGTATTCCAAGATGAGCGAGGGTTTTCAGCCAGCGCGCTGGAGCGGCGCCTGCTCGAGGAGCTCAATATTCCGTTTCAGAATCTTACGAAGGATGAATTGATGCATACCGAGCCGGCATTAAACCCGGTTTATCACTCGGGTATTCTGTTGAGTAGCACGCGGTCCGTGCTGGACCCGTACCTGCTAAGTAAATGTTATTTTGACCTCTATTGTCAGCGAGGTGGAAGATTCGAGTCATTCGATGTGGCATCTATCGCGGCGGCGGAGGGCAAATACACGCTCGAAATGAACGACAAAGGCACCGATATCAGTGCAACAAATATTGTCGTGGCGTGCGGTCCCTGGTCGACAGAAGTATGTGCAATGCTAGGTTATAAAGTACCAATGGCCTGGGAAAGAGGTTATCACGTTAACGTCGCGTCACCGTCAACGAGGCTGAGTCGACCGGTGTGTGACGTGCAGCGAGGCTTTGTTATGGCGCCGCAAGGCAAGACGACGCGAATTACATCGGGTGTAGAATTCGTGCATCGGGATGCACCTGCAAATTACTCACAGGTGTATCAGGCTTACCGTGACGCAAAATTGGCTGCCCCGGTTGGCAGTATGGTGGGCCGTGTCCCCTGGCATGGATCCAGGCCGACATTGCCGGACGGTCTGCCCGCGATAGGGGCCGCGCCGCGGCACCGCGGCATATGGTTTAATTTTGGTCACCAGCATATAGGCATGAGTGTCTCGACTGGCTCGGCCGAAATTTTGGCAGACGCAATATCGGGGCTACCCCGGCACGCGATATCACCAGCGCTTGCGCCGCAACGATTTAGAATGTGAAGTAAGGAACAAAGACTTTGAGACTCATAACCTGGTTAACGATCATGACCATACTCGGCCTTGGCGTCATCGCGATGGGGCTGTTTTCCGCGGAAAAATTGCCGACCCGGGTTTGGGACATGCCAACTGCCTATCCCGCGGACAACTACCAGACGGAAACTGCACAGCTGTTTGCAGACAGCGTTAACGATTGTGTCGACGGTGAAATCAGGATAGTGATTCACGCGGGAGGCTCACTGTTCAAGGGCGATGAGATCAAGCGCGCGGTGGAAACCGGGCAGGTTCCCATTGGCGAGCGACTGCTTTCGGTGCATTCAAATGACAACCAGATGTTTGCTGTCGACTCGGTACCGTTTGTGGCGAGCAGCTTCGAGTCTGCGGAAGCGCTCTGGGATATATCCGGTCCTGCACTGGAGCGTGTGCTTAACGAGCAAGGCCTTACGCTGCTTTACAGTGTTATATGGCCCCCGCAAGGAATCTATTTTGTGGATGCGGTTGAAGACACGTCAGAAATTCGTGGCATGAAGTTTCGATCCTACAATGCGACGACGGCGAGAATAGCGGAGCTCGCAGGTATGATTCCGGTACAGATCGAAGCGGCAGAAATGAATCAGGCACTGGCAACCGGCGTAGTTCGCTCATTTATGGCGTCGGGCTCATCCGGCTATGACGCGAAGGTCTGGGAGCACGTCAACTATTACTATGACGTGAAAGCATGGTTACCGAGAAATTCCGTGATCGCGAATAGCAGGGAGTTGTCCCAGTTATCAGGCGCGGCGCAGCAGTGTATTCGAGATTCCGCATCGCTTGCCGCGGCAAGTGGCGCGAAGAGAGCCATGTTCATGACCGACTGGTACATCGAGCAACTGCGTGGAAACGGCATGAATGTCATTCAGCCAGGAAAAAAATTCGCACAACAGCTTTCTGAGATCGGCGCGACCCTGGCTGACGAATGGGCGAACCAGACGGGCAGAGAAGGCAAACAAATACTTGAAAAGTTTAATGAGCGAATGCAAGGGGGCGAGCAATAATGAGGAAATTACTGGACCGTCTGTATATTGTTTCGGGCGGCATTGCGGCGTTTTTTCTGTTTTGTATTTTGCTGATGATTGTTATTCAAATGGTGGCTCGCTGGTCCGGTGTCGTAGTGGCGGGCCTGACAGACATTGCCGGTTATTGCATGGCGGCGACTTCGTTCTTCGGCCTCGGCTACGCAATGCACAAGAACTCTCACATCAGGGTTGAACTGGTCTTGTCCGGTATGACAACGGACCGTCGAGCAGCGGAAATCATCTGTACCGCAGTGTCGTCGTTGCTTGCTGCTGCGTTCGCGTGGTACGCGATCAAAGCCAATTACGTGTCATTCGAGCTCGCCGAGAAAAGTCAGGGCCAGGACGAAATTTTCATCTGGATTCCGCAGCTTGCGATGAGTATAGGGACTATTGTCTTATTAATTGCGCTATTGGACAGACTGCATGACAGCCTTAAATCGCCCCAGTTCGGCGGGCATGATTTGTCCGATGATGAGATGAGGGCGTAGCTGTGGACCTGGCCTACCTGTTGGCAGTATTCCTGTTCATCCTTGTATTACTACTTGGTTCCGGCGTCTGGGTCGGTTTGGCGTTGATGGGGGTCGGAGGTGTAATTCTTACGCTGTTCTCCGACAGGCCTGCTGGCGATATCATGATTACTGCCGTGTGGTCGAGTTCGACCAGCTGGACATTGACGGCATTGCCTTTATTCATATTGATGGGCGAGGTGCTCTATCGAACAAAGTTGTCTGAGGATCTGTTCAGAGCGCTTGCGCCGCTAATGAAAAAACTTCCCGGCGGCCTCTTACATACCAATATTGTTGGTAGCACACTGTTTGCGGCGGTGTCCGGTTCTTCGGCAGCGACGCTTACGACGGTTGGCAAGATGTCGATCCCGGAGCTCAGGCGTCGAAACTATCCTGAGAAAAAAATTATCGGTACGCTCGCCGGAGCATCGACATTGGGCCTGATGATTCCTCCGTCGCTGACACTTATCGTCTACGGCGTTACCGTTAATGAGTCGATCACGAAGCTATTCATGGCTGGCATCATTCCGGGACTGGTACTTGCGTGCATGTTCATGATGTATGTTGCTTTCTCAGTTAAAGCACCCGATTTGATCGCCGCGGAATCCGACGGGCCAGATTCGGAGTCTGCTGCAAAATTACTGCACCTCCGATTACTTCTGCCATTGCTCGTTTTGATTAGTATCGTTATCGGCTCGATGTACAGCGGCCTTGCGACCGCGACGGAGGCGGCGGCAATCGGTGTTCTTGGCGCGCTTGCCCTGTCTGCATTTCAAGATGAATTGAGCTTTTCTGCATTCCGCGAGAGCCTGCTGGGCGCTGTACGCACTTCAGCCCTTATTGCGTTGATCCTGATGGGCGCGTCTTACCTGTCTGTTGTTATGGGATTCACCGGCTTACCCCGCGCGCTTGCAGAGTACATTGGTACGTTGGGCTTGTCTCCCATTATGCTTCTGGGTGCACTGGCGCTGTTGTATATTGTGATTGGAATGTTTCTGGACGGAATTTCTTCAATTGTTCTGACCATGGCGGTGGTTGAGCCGCTTGTGAGGACAGCCGGCATCGATATTATCTGGTTCGGTATATTCATTGTCGTGGTCGTAGAAATGGCACAGATTACGCCACCGGTCGGGTTTAACCTGTTCGTGATGCAGGGAATGACCGGGCACCAGATTAATTACATTTCTCGCGCTGCGTTTCCAATGTTCATGATCATGGTACTGATGATCATACTGTTAGTGTCGTTTCCGGAAATCGCGACGTGGTTGTCTACTGCAGTGCAATAGCAGCCACGTTGTCTGCCGTATTAAGCGCCAGCCAGGATTTGATAATCAGAATCATCGATGCGGCGGCACAGAGTGCAAGAATAATCTGCCGGACGCGCTCTCGTTGCAGGCGACGGACAACAAAGTTTGACAGCCAGAAGCCGAGGAACAGCGGTGGCAGAAAAATCACGCTGGCGACGACTTCGTCGCGCCCAAAGCGCTCGTACCAGGCCAGCGTTGCAATCGATATTCCCGCCCCGATCACGAAATAGATTGCCATCGTGGAACGGATCGTCGCCGGCGTGCCATGTTGATACGCGAGCGCCATAGGCGGCGCACCGATCGAGGTCAACGTTCCCATGTATCCGGAAACGAAGCCTGCTGGCAGCAAAACCTTTGGCGTCGGGGGAATGGATCTTGCCAATACGCTCAAAATAACAGCCAGGAGAACCAGGGTTCCGAATACCAGGCCAAACGTAGTCGCAGGGATCAATGTAATAGTCAGTCCGGCGAGTATTGTCCCTGGAATGCGACCGCCAAGTGCCACCGTTAATCCCCGGTAGTCGATGTCGTGGCGTTCGCGGAAAGCGGCCATTGCAGAAACGATCAGCGACAACAACAGAATGGGACCGGGCACCAGCCGAGTGTCGATCAGGATAAGAATCGGCGCCGCAACCATGCCAAACCCGATTCCGCTGCTCGTTTGCACCACCGACGCGACCAGCACGGTAAGCAATGCGAGTGCCAGTGGCGCGGCAGCCAGGAACTGAAATTCATCCATCACGACGTGGTCCTTGCGGCTAGCGACCGAAAAAAGTGCGCCACACCCGGTATTGCACACTGTATACGAAAAAAGAATGATTACCTTACCTCACAAAGTCGTGATGAATAGTAAGCATTATTTTGTTAAAACAATAAGTTATAGTAATTCGGCCAAACAATCTACATCGCGTTGAAAATCGACACTTGACAAAAAGTGTAGATCGTAGACAGTGAACATTACCAGTCGGAGAGCTGGTCTTGAATTCCGGGGGGAAATGCAGTGAAAAAGCCGTTGATTGTCGGAATACCGGCAAATAATTGCGACGTAGAAAGACCGATTGATGAGTCTGCAATGCCGGCGCGCTCTCTGGCGTCTGCAGTAAACCCCCTTCTCTCAGATGGTTCCCGCCAGTCTGCACTAACGGGTCATGCCCGCGACCGGTGCGCGCGACAGGGCGATGGCAACGGTCTTTTTATCAAATCCATTCAAACCAGCCGGGTCAATTACCTACACGCTGGCCCGGTTCAAGACGTGTGCTAACTCATGAGAATTCTCTGGGGTAGGGGGAGACCTTTTGCGCGCCGTTCAAAAAGGAGAGAAAAAAGTGTTAGACGAAGAGAATGAAGTTTGCTCGACAGGTTCGGTATCGACTCGCCAGCCACTTGTTGTCGGTTTCTTGTTGGCGTTGTCCGCCACGTTTTTTGTTTCGGTGGCGCCAGTAAGTGATGCTCAGGCACAGGATGGCGCCGATGAGACACTTGAGGAAGTGATTGTCACCGGCTCACGGCGACCTGGACGGTCACCGACAGATGTGTCATCACCTGTGGACATAATCGACGCGGACCAACTCCAGAACCAGGGCGATATCGATACAATCAATATTTTGAGGGCGGCAGTCCCGTCGTTCAATTCGGATGCGAACCCCTTAAGCGGAACACCAACTTACATGCGCCCGGTGTCGTTACGTGGGCTTTCACCGGACCACGTCCTGGTATTAATGAATGCCAAGCGGCGTCACCGTGGCTCGAACATTGCCAGTTTTTCCGGCGGTAATACTGACGGAGCTCAGGGTCCTGATATTTCTGCAATCCCGGGAATTGCGCTGAAACAGGTCCAGGTGCTGCGCGATGGCGCGGCGGCACAGTACGGTTCTGACGCCATTGCAGGTGTGATCAACTTCATACTCGACGATGCATCGGAAGGCGCACGAATTGAGGCAAAATATGCTGATACCTACGACGGGGACGGTACGCGTTATATGGTCAGCGGTACTGCCGGACTTCCGCTCGGCGATTCGGGATTCTTGCGTGTCAGCGCCGAATACAGCGAACAGGATGAATCTGTGCGCTCGATTCAACGCCCCGATGCTGCGGCGTTGCAAAGCGGTTCAAACCCGTTGATTCCCGGTAGTGCGATTAAGGACCCGGCGACCAATTATGGAATCCCAAAGATTGACGATGAGTTAAAGCTGGCGATCAATGCCGGTGCAGAGGTCGGTAGCAATGCGGAATTCTATGCATTCGGAACGTTCGCGAAGCGGCAAGTTTCAGGAGACTTTTTCTACCGAAATCCGACAGGCCGATTCGGCGTCTTCACAGACGATGACGATGGCGGTAACTATCTGATCGGTGATATGGCACCAAATGACGGCTTAACGTGTGAAGGTGGCATTGATTTCGGTGGCACTGGCGTAGTCAATAATCCCATTGCCGTCGATGCGCCAGACGCTCCGGCACGTATGCAACTGGTTTTCGATGACCCCGACTGTTTCTCGTTTCTTGAGGTCTTTCCCGGCGGTTACACTCCGCGATTTGGCGCTGACGTTGAAGACATGTATGGTGCAGCCGGGCTCCGCGGTGAATTCGACTCCGGTTTGACCTACGATCTCAGCGTCTCGTCGGGTAGCAGCCGTATTGGCTTTTTCGCCAGTAACGTGCCGAATCCGAGCATGGGTTCTCTGTCCCCGACGGTATTCCCGCGTGTTGGCGACCGTATAAACGCTGAGACATTTGTCAATGCGGATTTTGCATATCCTGTCGATATTGCGAGTTTTGCCTCACCGCTCAATGTCGCATTCGGACTTGCCTGGCAGGATGAGAACTTTGAAATCCTGACGGGCGAGCCGGCGTCGTACCAGGCAGGTATTCTCGCAAATCAGGGCTTCCTGATTGGTGAGGAAGCCATTCCCGGGTTTTCACCGCTTATTTCCGGAGACTTTGGTCGCCATAATGTTGCGGCGTACGTCGATCTGGAGGCAGACGTGACGGACTCCCTGATTCTTGGTGCAGCAGTTCGCTCCGAGAATTTCTCTGACGATATCGGTAGTGAGACAACCTACAAGATTTCCGGCATGTTCAAATTTACTGACGATCTTGCGTTGCGTGCGACCGTCTCGACCGGATTCCATGCGCCGACAATTGGTCAAACTCGGTTCTCCACGACGACCACAGAGTTTGACGACAACGGCAACTTGCTGGAATCGGGACAGATTCCGCCAACCAGCCCGACAGCATTGGCGGTTGGTGCGCAAGCGCTACGACCGGAAACATCCGATAGCATCACGGCTGGCCTCGTTTACGAAAACGATCACTTGACGTTGACGGTCGACACCTACTTCATTGATGTTGACGATCGTGTAACCTTATCAGCCAGCCAGTCGCTAACCGACCAACAGCGGCAGGAACTGATTGACCAGGGTTTCCAGGCAGCGTCCGGAATTGGATCGTTCCGCTTCTTCACCAATGATTTTGCGACCGAAACAAAGGGCGTCGATGTGATCGCCAGTATGCCACTGGATATTATTGACGGCGGTGATACTGAGCTGGCTCTTGCATTCAACTATACCAAGACAGAAGTAACGTCATTCGATCCGTCCGACCCCAACGAGTTGCTCGATACGGTCAGGGTTACGCAAATTGAAGAGAACTACCCGAGCACCCGCGGCAACGTGACGCTTCGTCATACGCGCGACCGCTGGCGTTCGCATGTGCGTGTGAATCACTATGGCAGCTTCACCGAAATGCACGTAAACGGCAACCTGCCGATTAATGCACCTTCAACGCTGACCGTCGATGCAGAATTCGCACTCAATGTTACTGATGCATTTGAAGTAGCCGTAGGAGCGGACAATCTGCTCGGTGAAGAGCCGATCCGGAACCCATGGGACTTCATCGTCGGTTCCAAATACCCAACGACTCAGCCGAACGGTCTCGACAATGGTTTGTGGTATGTGAGAGGCCGATATCGATTCGATTGATCGGCTACCAATAGTTAGCAACAGGACGGGCAAAAGGCGGTAAAACGCCTTTTGCCTGATTCTTTATTCACGGAAGAGGAAAAACGAATGCTTGAGCGAATCCGGGCAATTCTGGTTGTTGTAGTTACTCTGTCGATAATTGCGTGTGGCGACGAACCCGAACCCGTAGGGGCTGATGATGTTCCTGTCGCCGATCATATTCTTCGCAGCGGGCGCATTGTGACTATGAACGGTGCATCGGATATCGTCGCTGCGGTCGCTATTGCAGACGGCAAGATTCTGGCGGTGGGTGAAAACGAGCAGATCGATGGCTTCGCGGGCAGTGAAACACAGGTCATTGACCTCGACGGCAAGGTCGTTACGCCCGGCATGGTGGACTCCCACATTCACGCGCTGGGGTACGGTCTGCACATCTCGCAGCATGTCATGTTTTCAACCGGTGAGCCGCTGACCGTTCAGGATATGCTGGACGGTATCGAAGATCGCGCGCAGCAGGTCGCAGACGGCCAATGGATTTATGTGCGTGGTCCTTACAGCCTTGATTTCGTCGATGAGGGACGACTGCCAAACCGGACAGAACTCGACCTTGTCGCACCCAACAACCCGGTGTTTATTAATATGCAGGGCCATGTCGGCGTTGTGAACAGCGCGGCGATAGCGCTCAGTGGCGTAACGAAAGACACACCGAATCCAAAGAACGGATTCTATATGCACGACCCCAATACGGGTGAACTCAATGGCACAATGTACGAGTTTCCGGCTTTCACACCTTTCCTGCGCCATCTGCCGCCGTACGGCTTTGATGTTCGCGTGAATGCGGCCCGGGCCGCCAATGAAGTATTCACGCGCCTTGGAATCACAACCGTTGTAAACCTGTGGGCAGAACCGGAAAATCTGAAGGTACTGCAGCATCTCGAGAGCCTGGATGAACTCACAGTGCGTTGGTCGATGGTTTACCGCCTGGCGCCGGAAGTTTTTAAGGACAAGTCACATGCCGATATCGAAGGCATTTTGCAAGATTTTGGCTTGCCCGACGAGTCAAGCTCTGACTGGGTGAAAGTCAATGGTGTGAAGATCATTTACGACGGTTTTGCAGAAGCGGCCTATATGCATGACGAGTACCTTGAGGATCGTTTCGGTGAGGGTTTTAAGGGCGTCGCCTTTTGGAATAAGGACAGCATGCAGGCTGTAATGGAAGTTTGCGCGGCTAACGATATTCAGGTGTTTGTGCACGTGGCAGGTGACCAGGCTCTTGATGACGTGCTGGACACGATGGACGCGGTCAATGAGCAGTACCCGCTGGCGGGGCGGCGTTGGACGCTTGAGCATGCAAGTACCGAACCGACTGCAGAAAATCTGCAGCAAGTTAAGGAGTTTGAATTGTTCGTGTCCACGCAACAGGCGATGGGATGGAGTATCGGCAAGACATTCAAGGAAACCTGGGGTGAAGAAAGAGGCGCGACATTTGCGCCAAACCGCAGCTGGCTTGATGCGTTGGGCCATCCGTACGTAAAAGCAGGTTCGGACAATCGGCCGATTAATCCGTTCATCGGGTTTTGGTCGTTTATCGTCAGAGAGGATGTGGACGGCCGTGTTGGACGTCCCGATCAGGTTCTGGCGCGAGAGGATGTGCTACGCATGTATACCGCAAATGGCACGTACGGAATTTTCGCTGAAAATGACTGGGGTAAAATTGAAGCGGGCCAATTTGCCGATCTTCTGGTTTTATCAGATGACATTTTCGAAGTTCCGGCAGAACAAATTCGGTCGATTCAACCGCTCATGACAATGGTGAATGGGAAGTTTGTATACGTACAATGAGTTGCGGTAAAGCCGAATTAAGATCTGCGTTCTGCCGTTTCGACAGGCTGCTAGAACAGGTCTTTGCAGGGGATGCTCGGTAACGCTGCGGATCGCGTACCGGGAATGGGGTGATTATCGGCCGGGTGAAATGTAAAAACCGGGCTTATTTTGACTTGCTCCGTTCGATTGCGTTGTGCTGAATGCAGTAACTGGCAATCAAACAGTAAGACGTCGCCGGCCCGTAAGTGTGTGCGTAGCGAACCTCCGATCAGTTGCCGATTTTGCTGTTCTTGATCTCGTAAAAACTGGTACTCATCAAATCGATTCTCGTTAATGCGAAGGTTGTGGCTACCGGGTATCAATTCGAGGGATCCGTTTTCGTAGCTTTCGTCTTGCAGCGCGAACCACGCGGAAATTAATCTTGGTTTCTCGAATGCCCAATACCGGTAGTCACGATGCCAGTCTGTGTCACTACTGAAACCGGGAAATTTCGTCATTACGCAGTTATGGTGCGCCTGCGAAACGGCAATGCGATCGTCCTGCAAAAGTTTGCGCATGGCGGTGACGATTGCTGGATTGAATACCAGTGAATGAAGACCGAGGTTTCGGTCAAGCGCCTGCAGTAATCGTCGCGGTGTCGATCCACCGGGTGATTGTTTATTCTTCGGTGCGCCGCGGTATGCGACGTCGGCCTCGTACTCGACAGGTCCAGCGAGTGGGTCCAGGCTTTTTTCAATACGTCTTCTGATCGAGGTGAATTCCCAGCGTGGTACTACGCGCGGAAGTACGAGAAACCCGTCTCTCTTAAACTGGTGTGTGTCGATTGGCATTGAGAAGATCGTCTTTCGTTCGTCAGGTTGGAACCGGGCTAACGTAGCCGCGCCCAATCGGTCGATTTTGATGTCTGTATTATATGATCGGCAGCAAGTCGCAGTGAAGCAAGATCTGCGCAGAATACGAGATGAAAAGTCATGACAGAGTTGTGCGGTTTTCACAAAGTTTCGTTGTGACCAGACAAGCTATAGCTCGGTGAGGTGCAGGAACGCGGGTGCCATAACCAGTAACATCGCAAGCGTCAGGATATTGATGGGCTTTACTAGCTCCGTTTGTCTCAATTCTCGTCGGTATATCCCGAAAGGTACGCACTGTCTGAGTTCGGTTTTCCGCCAAGAGCAACCGTTATTTCGTCTGCTGCGCGGAAGACCTGTGCGGCAAGTTCAGGCAAGTGCTCGTCCGTGACACGAATTGTTGGACCGGATATCGTGATGGTCGCCAATGGTGCACCATAATCGTCGCGTAGTGTCGCCGCGACGCAACCTAAACGATGTTGGCTTGATGGAAGATCGCGCGACACTCCGAGTTTCGAGTCGGCATATTCGCAATTGCTTGCTGAACGGCGACGATCAGGGCGACTACCAGTTACACATTGATCAGACCACGCCGGTACGCGGCTATCGCCGCGTATGAGGATCCATTTGATCGGTACATTGGCATGCGTGACCACCAGTATCGTAGTGAGCATCTTTTTTCAAGGTGCTGATGTACTCGATAGCGATGAGGTTGAGCGCAAGCTTTAGCGACATACATGGGACCCTGTCT